>JAUIBR010000016.1 GCA_030427705.1 bacterium
CAGCCCGGCAGGTCATGGGGCGTATCGCTGGCGGCGCTACGTTTGGCGGTTTGGTGGGTGGCGTACTCACGTGGATTTTCGCCGACTGGAGCACTCGAGGCTTGTTGGCCGTTTTTGGTGTCGGCAGCATTCTGTGCGGATTTGCGTTGTCCTACGTAGGGAAAGGACTTCAACAACGACGGTCCACGCCATCGCCAATCACTGCCGGGTTTGTGACAATCGCGACGCAGCGTTACCCGCGTTCGATTGCGGTGATTGTCGTTTGCGCCGCGATCGTTTCCGGGTTTATCGACTACGTATTCAAGGCGGGCGTAACCGAACATACCACCGGCTCACTGGTCGGGTTCTTCGCTGCATTCTACACGGTCGTTGGCGTGATTACGTTTGGCGTACAAGCGATGGGGTCGCAGCGAATTCTGCGTTATCTGGGTGTCGTCCCTGCGGTCGCCTCCCTGCCATTCGTCGCGCTGGTGTTAATGGGCGTAGCGCTGGTCTTTCCGGGGTACTTCGCGTTCGTCATCCTGCGTGGTGGTGCGATGGTGGCCGAGAACTCCGTCTATCGTTCCGGGTATGAGCTGCTCTATACATCGGTCCCACAGCAACAAAAACGCGCGGCAAAACTGCTCATCGATTTGGGCGGCGACAGGTTGGGTACCGCCGCGGCCAGTGGTGTTGCGCTCATCGTCATCGCCATCACGACGGTGCACGTCAACCGGGTGTTACTCGGGCTCGCCCTAATCGTGACGGTTGTCATGCTGGCGACGCTTGCGTTTGTCAGGCGAGAATACGTGGCGTCGCTTGGGCGCCAACTCGTTCAAAACATGCCGACCTTGGATGAGCCTCATCTGTTGGGGAACACGTTCTTAGACGACGTCAGCTTCTACGCCGACCACGTTGACGAAGTTACAGAGACCGAGAAGTCGAACCTCACGATGTCACGGGATGAGTTGCTGCGACGAGTCCAGGAGCGTGCGGCCCAGAAGGTATCTTCCCAATCGGCGTCGATGTCTCGATTGAAACACGTGTCGAACATCGATGTGACGTTGTTCGAGACACCGCTTCGCAAGCAGCTACGGGACCCCGAGGTTCGAGAATCAGATTGGCAGAACTTGAGACAAAGCGCCCCAGGCTTGATTGGTCAATTGGGCGACATCCTATTGTCTGACCGCGAGGATTTGGAAACGCGTATCAGAGCTGCAGAATTGCTTGCGTCAGTCCCAAGCCCCCGTGCCGCCGCCGCATACTTGGAGGTCCTTCGGAGTGGGAGTTTCAGACTGCGTCGCGCAGCCGCATGCGGGTTGCTCAACATCGTTGGGTTGTCTCCATCGCTTGCCCCGCCGCGGACAATCATCATCGAGCTTTGCAGTCGCGAGCTTAGAAAGCCCAATCGGCAACGCTACGACCGAACGGAGTTTGAATGTCGGTCTCCCTTTGTCCAAGACGCGATGGGCAACGAGCTTTCCCCGAGTTTGGAGCTCGTGATGTTGCTCTTGTCGATGATTGGTGACCAAGAGCAGCTTCGGTTGGCGTTGTATGCTGTCACGTCCGAGGACGAGCGTTCGCGCGGAACCGGGCTGGAGTACCTCGACAACCTGTTACCCGCCGACCTTCGGGCGCGTGTTTTGGCGTTGGTCGAGAGCCCCGAACTCACGCGTGCGGTGCGTCGCTTGCCGCAAGACGTCGTTCAAGACCTTGCCGAGAAGTTGCGCGATGGTGAGATTGATCTGAGGGAGCTGCGCAAACGATTTCGGCGCGCCAGAAGGAAGCAATACCGAGAAGCCACGCACTCAGCGTGACGCGCTACCGGCCGATTTCATAGAGGCTTCCAATTGCGACTTACGGGCGTTCAGCACTTCGGTGTGTTCCGACCACCAAATCCTCGCGTCGGTCTTCGACCATTCCCCAAACCCTTCGCATTCTTCCAGCATTGTATGAAACGCGTTCGCGTCCTGAGGGCGGTCGAGCGGGTCTTTCTGAAGGCACGCGGCTACAAGGGCATCCAACGAAGCGTTACCGCTTTCCAGACTCGGGATGTCTGCGGCCAGGTGGTCGCTTAGAACCTCAACGAGGTTGGCCGCCGCGAAGGGTGGACGGCCCGCGATAAGAAAATACGCGGTTGCGCCTAGAGCGTAGATATCGCTCGCCGCGCTGGAACCGTCGGAGGAGAGGATGGTCTCGGGTGCCAGGTACAATGGCGTCCCCGCAAGCCCTTCGTTTGAGTCGGGCCGGTCTGAAAGGTCTCGGACCAATCCGAAGTCCATAATCTTCAGTGTGTCGGGGACTCCGCCGCGCTCGCAAAGCATCAAGTTTGAAGGTTTGATATCGCGATGGACGAGGCCTCGGTCGTGGGCCTCGGCGAGTGCGGAGGAGGCTTGAGCCAAAAGGTGGACGACTCGGCTGACAGACATGGCGCCCGTGGCGACAACGACGTCTTGCAGGGTAGCTCCTTCAACATACTCCATTGCGAAATAGAACATGCCCTCAGGCGTGCGCCCATAATCATAGATCTCAACGGTGTTCGGGTGCGTCAGGCTGCTGGCCGTCTGCACCTCTTGTCGAAACCGAGCCCTCGCCGCTTCTCCCGTCGCGTCTCGAAGCAGTTTGATGGCTGTCGGTCGTTGCAGAAGGGCATGCTTGGCAAGGTAGACTTCTCCCATCCCCCCGCGGCCAAGAAGGCGGTCGATCTGGTACTGGCCCAGTTGTTTGGCGGCAAACATCTGGCGTTCCATTCCGTAGATGGTGTGCGAAGTGAAGGTTGTGATGCCGACGATCAGAAAGGCAGCAACCAACGTCCAAACCATGAAACTAGGGAAAGCCTCGTATGTCGGATAGCCCAACATTACTGGAAACAGCATGCAGACGACTCCGGCTAACGCCGTGCCCACAGCCGGACTTGGAATCAGAGACGCACGAAGTGTGAGAACCACCGAAACGATAATGATGGAAAACAGCGTACTGACCGCGATTGCATTGGGGTCCGTCGCATCCGAGTCCCAGGAAACAAACGTATATGAAGCGCTAAGAAGGAGGGTAAGTGTCGCCCCCATGAGCACGGAAGTATGGAATTTCAGCGGATGCCGTGTGCTCACATACCAAAGAAGACCATTGAGGAACGTGATGCCGTTAACGACCACTAAGTCGTAGTACTGGCGTGATTCTGCCGATCCGAACATGACGTTGACGGCAACCGCCAACACGACGTTCACCAGGAACGTCACCTTGAAGTACAGCTGAATCCGTGCGGCAAACGCGCTGTCGAAGCTCGCTGAGCTTTCTCCGAGCCGAAGTCGCCCAAACGGCGTTGTATGGGTGGTTGAGGTCATGACACTCCAGGGAACACTGATAACCCACTTTCCGCCGTTCTGCCATGTTTTCGGTCCCTACAAGTCGCACCATCATTGCATGCATACGAATGATGGTTGCTAGATTTTCTACTGTTTCCAACGTTCGTGAATAGGCACAATCGAGGCATGCAATTTGAACTTCGAACAGCTGCGCCTTTGATTATCGCAGGCCTCGCAATCGCAATGGTCATCGTCGCGTTAGGCGATGAATGGCGGGCCCGTGACGCAAACGCTGCTGCGTTGGCGCTCTGCGACGAGCAGGATGACCCCGCCGGCTGCAAGGTCTTGGTTGAAGAGCGACATCCGTTTTGTCTGCCGCTGTCTGAGCAACATACGGGAAAGTACCAATCAGAGTTCATCGATGATTGGTACATCGATTGTGTGGTCAATGGGCCTGATAACATGACCAAACGGCCTGGTTACCTGCCGGGGCGCGAAGCGCACAAAAACCAGCAGAAAAGGGACAACAGCTTAAAGGTGCGCTAGACCTTTCCCGGGCGCTCCACTAAAACCTGTCGCGATGATTTCTGTACCTCCCAGCTTGTTGGCGGCCTCTGCACTTCCGACCGCTCATCTATTGGTTCCGTTCCTTTGGGTGTTTGGCCTCGCGTCCGTATTGGTCGCGTTCCTGCACTCTCGCAAGCTGCCGTCCATCTTGGGGTTCTTACTCACGGGCGTGATTCTTGGGCCAGTGGGTCTGGGTGTCGTCCAGAATGAGCAGGCCATTGACATCATGGCCGAGGTCGGAATCGTCTTGCTCATGTTCACCATCGGCCTTGAAGTTTCGATTCGTGATTTGATGCGGATGGGGCGGTTGGTGCTGGGCGGCGGAACATTCCAGATTGCGGTCACCTCAGCCTTGTTTGCAGGTGTCGCCTTGCTGTCCGGCGTTTCGGTTACCACGGCCATCTCGATTGGACTGCTGTGCAGCGCTAGCTCCACTGCGTTGGTCCTTCGTATGCTGGGTGACCGCGGGGAATTGGCGATGCCACATGGCCAGTTTTCGCTCGCCATTTTGCTGGCTCAGGACTTCGCCGTCGTGGCGTTGATGCTTGTCTTGCCAATGTTGGCTGATGGTGGCTTCTCGATCGGCGTATTGGCGTTTGGCCTGGGCGAAGGTGTTGTGCTGGCGGGGTTAATCGTTGTGGTCGCGCGGACGATCTTCCCGTGGATACTTGCCAAGGTTGTCGAGCTTCGTAGTCGCGAAGTCTTCATGTTGGCAACCTTCGCAACAGTCTTCGGAACGGCGTTTGTCGGAGAGCTACTGGGTCTGTCGCTGGCTCTTGGTGCGTTCCTGGCCGGCATCGTTGTCTCCGAGTCCGACTTCTCACACCAGATGTTCGCTGAGGTTCTGCCTTTCCGAGACATCTTCAACGGATTGTTCTTTGCGTCGGTTGGACTGTTGATCGATCCAGAAGCCGTGATGAACAACATCGGCATGTTGCTCGCCTTCCTTGCGCTGATTTGGGTAGGAAAGGGCATCATCTTTTTTGGCACCGCCAAACTGTTCAAGCTCTCGACCGCCTCGGCAATTTTGAGCGCATTTGCCCTCAGCCAACTTGGGGAATTCGGCCTCGTCCTAGCGCAACAGGCTGCGAGTCTAGAGCTTCTATCCGGCGAAGAACGAAGCATCATCATCACCGCCGCTGTCGTGACGATGGGGGCAACGTCGATCATTCTTCCGTGGGCGACCTCGCGTTGGTCCACCGATAAATCTTCGGCTGAACTGCCGGACGAGGAGTTTCACCTCACAGACCACGTCATCGTCGTGGGCTTTGGCCTTAACGGGCAGAATGTCACCAAGGTGCTGAAACGTCTGGGCGTGCCATATGTCGTCGTCGAGATGAACCAGGCGACCGTCGCGCAACAAAAGGCCACGGGCGAACCTATTGTGTTTGGTGATGCCACACGGCCGACGCTGCTTGAGCACCTGCACGTGGGCAAGGCCCGCGCGTTGGTGTCCGCTATTGCTGGCGCCGCCTCCACCCGGGAGATCATCGCGTCCGCGCACCATGCCAACCCAGAAATGCTCATCATCGCCCGGACCCGTTACGTCGCCGAAATCGACCCGCTTATTGAGCTTGGCGCTGACGTTGTCGTGCCGGAAGAATTTGAGACCTCCATCGAATTGGCGTCGCGAGTCATGCAGGCCTACGGTGCGTCTGAGGTCGCAATTCAGCGCGAACGACGCGCTATGCGCGATGAGCGATACAAGTCGCTTACGGACGCGGCATTTCAGGGCACTCATGCCTCGATGGACGAGCTGCTCGCCGCATTGGACATGGCGACTGTGCAAATCAGTGAGGGTTCGCGCGCGGTCGGGCAAACCTTGAGCGCGCTCGATTTTCGCGCGCAGACGGGGGCAACCGTGGTCGCGATTCACCGACACGATGAGATCGTGTCGGACCCGAATGCCGACACTGTATTGTCGATTGGTGACCGTCTCGTTGTTATCGGCGATTCGAAATGTCTGAAGTCCGTTCGCGAGCTCGGGTCAGATCCAACCTTTGCGGCGATAGTAGGCGAGCAAGGTAACGGCGAGTAGCGCCATCAAGGACAAGGCAACTGGGTATCCAAATGCCAGCTTCAGCTCGGGCATATTGTAGGGAGAGCCTTGGTCGAAGTTCATCCCCCACAGGCCTGCTAGGAATCCCAACGGGATAAAAACCGTCGAGAAAATGGTCAGGATTCGCATGACCTCGTTCAGTTCAAACGAAAGGCGGTTCATCTCGAACTCGACCACCGACGTTGCAACCTCCCGAACATCCTCGACATTCTCGAGGTAGGTTAGGGCGTGGTCGTGGGCATCGTTCAGGAAGTTCTTCGAAACCGAGTCGACCAAGGGCGATGTGGTGCGTTTCAATTCGTTGATGGCATCGACGGTTGGCTTGAGCAATCGCTTCACTGCGAAAATGCGCCCCCGAAGCTCAACGTACGCGTCGTGAAACTTGTGTTGGTCCCCAGTCGACAACTCTTCGAGCGTCACACCATCGTTTGCGATGCGAGCGACCAACGGATGGTAGGCGTCGATTACAGCGTCCACGATGGCATACAGAAGGTAACTCGACGAGCGCTCACGGATTTTCCCCCGGCCTTCTGACAGGCGCATGAAGATTGGTTCGAGCAGGCTGTCGTCGACTTCAGCGAACGAAAACACGTCGTCTTCTTTGAGAACGATGCAGAGCTGTTGCGCGGGGGAGTCGCCATCATCCACTGGAATCTTTAGAAAAACCGCGACTTGGTCCTCATAGAACTCGACCTTAGGCCGTTGGCCGAGGTTGGCAACGTCCTCAATGATCAGGCGATGGATTCCCCATTCCTCGCGGATTCGAGTAAGCGTCTCAGCGTCGCGCCCGGTGACGCGAAACCAGCATTTCCCTTCCAATGTAGGAAGGGCTTTCGTGTCAACTTCGAGCGTTTCGGCGGCGGAGCTGCTGTACCGAATCCCTGCGATTCCGATTTCGCCCACGATGTCCGGATTCAACTCACCGGCGGGTTGGTCGGAGCCCAGAGACTGGCGTTTCTCGGTGAACGGCAGCCTTTTGACCAGGCCTTTGACGACTCGGTACGGTCTAGTCCGAAGGGGCATCGTTTTCGTCCTTTGCAAACGTGATTGTGCGCTGTGGGAATGGGATTTCAATCGACGCTTCACCAAGCGCTTTGTGGACTGCCTTCAACAGGTCGCTTCGAAGCCGAAGGAAGTTCGTCGTGAGGGTCCAAACCTGGATTTGTACCAAGATACCGGAGTCCTTGAACTCCATGAATCGTATCCACGGCTCTGGCGATTCCATGCACAATGGGTGGTTGTGGGTGACCTCCATCAAGACCCGCTCAACCTCGTCGAGGTCTGACCGGTAGTGAACTTCCACTGGGAGGTCGAGTCGTCGAATCGGATAGTGCGTGCGGTTCGAGACGTTTGACTTGAGCATGGTTTCGTTGGGAATCCGAACCAGAATATTATCTAGCGTTTGGAGTCGAACCGAGAGCAGATCAATCGATGTGACGACGCCACCAGTGCCAGCGACCTCGACGTAATCTCCGATGACGAACGGCTGCTCGCCCATCAAGAATATCCCGCTCAACATATTCGAAGCGACGGTCTGTGCTGCAAAACCAAGGGCGACTGTTAGAATTCCAGCCGCGCCGAGTAGTGCGCTGATCGACACCCCGAATTGGTTCAGAACGCCCGCAACGGCGATGGTCATAATGACGTAGCCTGCGAACCTTGCCGTGACGATTCTGTGTTGCGGATGAAGCCAAGTGCTCTTTGACAGTGCAACCCGAACCAGTCTCGCAATCAGCAAGCCCACCAGGAAGATGAACAAGGCCGAGAGCCACTTCGTCGGATCCAGCGTGGCGAGCGTATCGTTGAGGGTTTTCAGCACGGATTCCATTACTGATTCCTCGCGAGCCCGACCGTACTCATGAAACTTCTGACCAGTCCTGACGCTGAGGTCGCGCGCGGGCGCGATACGAGCTCAACGTCCTTTCGTGGCGCACCCGATTTCGCAGAGATTTCTGCAAACTCCTCGGACTTGGCCTTCAAGACAATTGAGGTTGTCCACAAGTTTGAATCGTCGTCGATGTAGGTCGACAACTCAGGGGCAGGGATTTTCAGCTGCGCGATGGTCAGGCTCTCGTGGGCTTCGTTGACGACCTCCAATGGAGTCACAGCGAAGTTTTTGGGAGCGTTTGGTTCTTCGAGACCCAATCGAAGTCCCGTACGCGCTGCATAGCAAAGCTCACCATCGGAAGTTGGCGGCCCAAACCACGTATCAGATGGGCGAATGGTTGGCGTTTCCAGATAGCAGATGTCTTCGAGCCAGACCGTCAGCCAGACCGCGCTCCGGACATAGGTTGTGAAGCTGTTGCCCGGACCGAGGACGACCGGTTCGTTGGCTCGGAAAACCAAGGGGCGGTCGGCGAGCCTTGGACGCAAAAAGAGCTCGGTAGCTTCGCTTACGAATCGGTGCTGTTGCTCCGGTTCGGTAAGCTTCCACTGGCCGAGCTCTTTGGAAAGGTTGGCCTCAAAATCTCCCAAGTTGATTGGGACAGATTTTCCAGTCTCAAGCGATATCGATTGATTCCAGTCGGCCAAAACCTAGCTCACGTCGTAAGATACGCGGATAGTTCTAAAACCTAGTTTGGCCGCGTGTCCATTCGCGATTGTCCACCAAGAGTGCTTTTCAGCATCCATTCAAACTTCTGGTGTTCACGAACGCGTGCGACCGCAAGGTCTTCTGTTCCGATGTCACCTGCATGGCTAGCGATCTCAGCGACGGATTTGAACGTCTCCGCGACGCTTTGATGGATGCGGATAAGATTGAGGATCATGGTCTCTCCATCTTGGGTTCCCTGCATCTCTGGAACACTGGAGATCTTTTGGAACTCGCTGAATGTGCCAGGTGCGTAGAAACCGATGGCTCTCAGGCGTTCGGCCACGACGTCGACTGATTCAAACATCGCGCGATACTGTTCTTCGAACAACTCGTGGAGTTGCTTGAACCAAGCTCCTTCAACGTTCCAATGATAATTCTGCGTCGTCAGCATCGCTGAGTAGATGTCTGCGAGCCCGGTCGCCATCTTGCGTGCCGTCGCGACGTACAGGGCCTTGCGCTGTTGCTCGTCGAACTTCGCCACACGGGCATCGGTCGAGTCATTGGTCGAGATTTCTTTAGCTGTGGTTTCCATATAGATGCCTCCTGCATCTTTCCTGAAGGACTCAGGTGCGAAACGAACGCGACGCGCGGGCCTTGAACGGCCTCGGCCCTATTTAGGACCGACCTCAATTCCTGAATGGAAGAGGTTTTTGTTTCGCCTTCGTTATCGAAAGCGCGTCGTCGATAGGCATTAGCTATCAAGATTAAGGGCGTGCTGTCAAGTGTTCAACAAGATTTGGTGCCGATGTAGCCATTCTCGCGTGTGTGCATTAAAAGGAGGCCTGACTTCGATCGAGACCAAAATGACCGCGCTCGTTGTACGTGACATTAGACATAGTTTTGGGGGCCCGCCTGTCCTTGATGGTGCCGGATTCCGGGTCGAGAAAGGCGAACGCGTCTGCATCGTTGGCAGAAACGGCGAGGGCAAATCAACGCTGCTGAAGATTATCGCTGGCACCCTGAAACCGGATGCTGGACACGTGGACAAGGTTGCCGGCGCTACGATTGCGCATTTGGAGCAGGCTGTCCCCGATGCCGATTCCGGTTCCGTGTATGAGGTCGTGACATCTGGATTGGGTGATGCTTCTGATGCCTTGAACCGATTTCATGCAGCGGCCCACAACGTGGCTGAGGACCCGAGCGACCAGAACCTTGCTGCTTTGGAGCGGGCGCAGACCGCGGTCGACCAGCATGATGCATGGGCTATTCAGGCCAGAGTAGAGACCGCGATCTCTCGACTGGGGTTAAACGCAGACCAGCCGTTCGCCGAGCTTAGCGGGGGTTGGCGCCGCCGCGCTTTCCTGGCGCGCGCCTTGGTGTCTTCTCCCACCGTTTTGATCTTGGATGAACCGACAAACCACCTGGACGTGGAAGCTGTCGAGTGGTTGGAGAACTTACTGCTTGGCTTCGAGGGGGCGGTGGTCTTCATCACCCACGACCGTGCTTTCCTGCGCGCGGTCGCGACTCGAATCGTCGACTTGGATCGCGGGCAGTTGACGGAGTATCCCGGCGATTACGATGTCTATCTGGAACGAAAATCCCACGACCTTGAAGTCGAAGAGTCGCACAACGCTCAGTTCGACAAGAAGCTCGCTGAGGAGGAGGCTTGGATTCGGACGGGTATCAAGGCCAGAAGAACCCGTAATGAAGGTCGTGTGCGTGCATTGAAAGCGATGCGATCGGAGCGCCGACAGCGGCGAACCGCGAAATCTCAGGCGACGTTTAGCGTCCAATCCGCGGATGCAACCGGCGACATCGTATTCGAATTGGACGACGTGAGTTTTGGATACGACGAGCCGTTGATTCAGAACTTGTCGTTGATTGTATCGCGTAAGAGCCGGATTGGTTTCATCGGCCCCAATGGGGTGGGCAAAACCACGTTGATTCGATTGATGCTTGGTCGATTGCAGGCTGATTCGGGAGTGGTGACACAAGGTACCAATCTGAAGGTGCGCTACTTCGACCAGCTGCGTGATTCGCTCGATCCGACGCAGACGGTGCGCGAGATCGTGGCACCGGATGGTGACCAGGTCATCGTGAACGACAAACCCATCCACGTGTTTGGTTACCTGCGCCGATTCTTGTTCAATGAATCGCAGGCGCGCACGCCTGTGTCGGTTCTTTCCGCCGGCGAACGGGCTCGGGTCGTCCTGGCGAAACTGTTCTCTGAACCTGCAAACGTCTTGGTTTTGGACGAGCCGACAAATGATCTCGATATCGAGACCTTGGAGCTGCTTGAGGTCTTGTTGACGGAGTTTGATGGGACGGTTCTGCTGGTCAGCCACGACCGTGAGTTCTTGGACAACGTGGTGACCGAAAGTCTTGTTTTCAGGGGCAACGCGGAAATTGTTCATGTCGTTGGTGGGTATTCTGAGTGGGACAGACTTCGCCAAGAGGCCTTGGCCGAAGAAGCTGCAAAGGCAAAGGCTGAGCGAGAATCAGCGCGTCAGAAAGAGCAGGAAACACACCGCGAAACCCAACCTCGCAAGCTGACATACAAAGAGAAGCAGGAGTTAGAGCAGATTCCAGAGTTGATTGAATCGTTGGAGACGGAGCAAACCAAGCTTCACGAGGAACTTTCCAATCCGGACCTTTATCGGGAATCGCCGGAGAAGGTCTCAGCGATCAATGCGAGGCTCGAAGCGATTGAGGAAGAACTCATGTTAGCGCTTGAGCGTTGGGAAGAACTCGAAACCTAAAGCACGTCATGTCGAAGCCGTTCTACATAAGCTTGGCGCTCTTGGTCGCCCTTGTGGCCGTTGCGTTGGCAGTCTATTTGGCGCAACCGCCGGCCGAGCCTCCGGTCAAGATGGAACCAGGACCTATCGAAAAGGCGCAGGAGTTTTATGCCTCCCGTGCGCCCTTTGAGCGGCCGCGACCCTACACGGAAGTCCCCGAAGGCTTAGCCAGCTTGAGCGCCGAGAGTTGCGGTGGCTGCCACCGTGAAATCTACAACGAGTGGGCGGTCTCAACACACCGACGTGCGTGGCTAGACGACGCGCAGTTTCAACATGAACTCAAGAAGTCTCGAGGAGAGCTAGCCAAGGAAGGCGACCCGCGACGCGATGTTGGATGGTTGTGTGTGAACTGTCACACGCCGCTTGTGAATCAATTGCCGCAATTGGTTGTTGGGCTTGAGGATGGGGATATCGCAAAGCCCATTTACGTCGACAATCCGAAGTTTGATGAGAAGCTGCAGTTGGACGCCATTACGTGCGCCACATGCCACGTTCGCGACGGCGTGATTTTAGGTCCTCATGGTGACGGGACCCACGCGCCGCATCCCGTCAAAAAGGATGAGTCGCTTCTAAAGGTCGATATATGTACAAGCTGTCATCAGGCCGAGATGGTGTACGAGGTTCAGCAACTCGGTTGCTTCTTTAGTACGGGGCGCGAGTGGAAGGAGTCCCCCGCTGGCAAAGCTGGGCAGACCTGCCAGTCCTGTCACATGCCCGAAGTCGAACGGAAAGTGGCGGAGGCCTTTGATGTGCCCAAACGCAAGACTCGACGCCATTGGTTCGGAGGTTCGTTGATTCCCAAGAAGCCGGAATACGAGGCCGAAATCGCGCCGCTACGTGAGGTGTACCCAGACGGAGTTACCCTTACATTGGTTTCCGGTGAAACGTTCTCAGTGCGAGTGGCGAATGACCAGGCAGGTCACCACATGCCCTCCGGTGACCCGGAACGACATATCGACGTGGAAGTCGAAGTCCTCGACGGTGAGGGCAACGTGATTGAGACCGTCAACAAACGTCTTGGAACCAAATACAAGTGGTGGCCGAAGATTGAGCTTGAGTCGGACACCAGGATTCCCGCTGGGGAACACGTGGACATCGCGATTCCCGAAGGCGGGACCTCTGTTCGGGTTCGTGCTTTCAAGTACCGTATGTACAAAGATGCCTTCGACTACCATGAGCTCGAAGGCAAGTATGTCCGAGGACGTAAGTTCTTTGAAGAAACGTGGCCGCTGGCCGCGGATTAGATGCAGAAGTCTGCGTTCACCACTTCGATATCGGCGCCGAAGTAGTACTCAAGCATTTGGGTGGAGTTCCAACCGAAGTTGGCCAGGCATGACTGACCGTTTTGTGACGCGGCACCGCGATTGTGTGGGTTCCGACGGCAGTCGTTCGTAACCAAGCCGAGTGTCGTCATCTCGATGTCGCAGCCGAACTTCCCGTAGTTGTACGTCACGCGACCCTCGGTGCCAGCGTCCCGGGAGCCACCGGCGCCGTTGCATGAGTTGATGGGGTCTGCAGCGCTGGGGTTCGGCGGGACGTTCCCGGCGACGTAGAACGGCGCGATGATATTGCCTTCCCATTGCAAGTGTTGCCCGGTCGTCGCACGTGCAGCTGCGTAGTGTTCAGGGCCAGCGCCGCCCGGACGGTATGAGCATCGGTAGACCTGGTCTGCTTCACTGTTTCGGACTGACGAGACGCGCTCGACGCGAACTTTGTAGTAGGCGAAGCCGCGGGCCATGATTGCGGCTGCGCGAAGTGCTTCGGGTGGAGCATCCCCGTTTTCGCATGCGATGACGTTCGGGATGTAGTCGTTTTCGAGGTCCACTTCGCCGTATCCCTGCACGTTGATGGTGCATGGCGCATCCGTCATTTGAACTTCAAATGTCACTTCGTTCGACGTCGCTCCTTCGGAGGCTCCGACGCTGACAGTGTGGGTCTCAACCTGTCCGTCGTAGTGGACTTCGATGGTTGCGGTCGCGCCTTGCTCACCATCGTAGTTTGTGGCGAATACGCGGTACGTGCCGCCTGGAGCATGCGCGTTGTAGCGGACCATCTCGCGTCGAGCTTCGCCAGCTTCACAACGCGTGCTGATGCAGGAATCTTGAGCGAAGCGGGCGCCCGCCGCGGTTTCACGGTTTCGGTAGTAGACTTCCTCTCCGTTGGGTTGGACCAGGTGAAGGTCGAGGTCGATTTCGGCATCCCAGGTCATGGAGACAATCAGCGCTGCTTGGGTTTCACACGTTCCCGAGACACAGGAACCCTCGCCGCAATCCATGTTGCTTTCGCAGGCCATGCCGGATTGAAGTCCGGTGACGTCGTCACCCGTGGATCCATTCGAGCCGTCACCCGACGTGTTGGGAAGCGTGTCACCACCCGACGTGTTTGGAAGACCGTTGTGACCACTCGGAAGCCCGTTCACTCCGTTGCTGTCCAACAGGGCTGGGTCATCATCACATGCACTACCTTGTGCAATGGTGAGGGCAAACGCCACCGTCAACAGCTTCATCAATCGCTTGTTCATTGGCCGCTTGTTCATTGGGTCTCCAGGGTTAGTCGCTGAGCTCCACGCTCGACACGTGAGGTAGCATTGCATCCTACATGCCAATACATGTGCGCCTTTTTGAAACTCAAGTTTTTCATAAGGTTATGGTGTTCTTGGCCGCCGGAGGAGGATTGGGTCTTTTGTCCCCTGCGGGGAAATGCCCGGGGACAGAAGTCCCCAAGTCAAACGAAAGACCCCATGGCCGGATCCTCTGTATTGGCGGGGGGCTGCAGAAATCTGGGAATTTTTCGCAACGAATTTTGCGGCCGTACGAGAACGGACTCGAAGCCCATTTTTGGGTGATTCGAAAACCAAACTCGTAACTAAAGGACAAAGAAAATGGCCGCCAAAGAACACTATGTTGGAGATACTTTCTCGATGACCCGTCGATGCGCTCAGGGGCGCAACACACTTAGGACTGACCCGGAGCAGGACGAGGCGATTCGATACATTTACGCGTACAATGCCAAGAAGTATGGCATCATTACCCACAAGCTCTTGATCATGTCGAATCATGAGCATTTCGTGGGAACAGACACCACTGGGAACCGCAGCCAGTTTATCGCTTCTGTAAACGGACAGATTGCCAGGTACCTCAAGTGGAAACAGAAGATCGACGACTTCATCTGGGACCACCTCGGGGTGTCAGATATCACGCTGCTTGACCAGGCTTCGGTTGAGAAACAGCTGGTCTACGTTGGCTTGAATCCCGTGGAGGCTGGCATGGTGCAGCACTTTCATCACTACGATGGAGTCTTCGTTCACGAGGCGCATTGGGGCAAGACCCAGATTCTAAAGCGCCCGCCGGGCGTTTTGTCGACGGTGGGCCCAGATGAAATCGAGTTTTGCCCAGAGGCCCCGCCGCGCCACATGCGATTGGAGGAGTGCCCAGACAAAGAAGCACGTCGATTAGTTCGAAAAATCATTAAGTTGGGCAAGAAAGTTCACAAGCGAAAGCGTCGAGAGCGCCGTGCACAGGGAAACAAGAACATGAAGACGTGGACTGGCATGGCCTTTGTGCGCTCGATTCCCCACGACTCCAAACACATCGATATTGCACCGCTGCCGGCAGGACGTCGGCGAAACGTCCGCTTTATGGCTCAGTGCGAGAAGGTCAGGGAATGGGCCAAGGCCCGAACCAAGGAATTCAAACGAAAGTACGCAGACGCCCTGGCTTTAAAGCGAGACAACCTACCTGCGGTGTTTCCCGCTGGGACGGTGAAATATCGACTGATGGGCTTCGACGTGGAGCCTCAAACCGAAAGGCACAAGTTCAGGGAAGTGGACCAGAATGTGGAATTGGCAGCATGAGCTAGCGAATACGGCAATCGTAGAATCCGTCGCCCATAACCGTTCCGACGAGTAGACGACCCTTGTGGTGCAAGGCAACCGATGAACCCGGGATCTCGGTTCCGTCATGCATCATGACTTCGTCGAAGGCTCTGGAACTGCGATTGATTCGGATGACTTGAGACGGCGCAATCTTAGTTGGGTCTTTTAGGTGCCCAACCAGTGTCAGTAGCTTGGGATGTGCGCCAATCCAAAGGTCTCCCGCTTCATCCACGGTGATGTTGTCGGGGCCGGTGCCGATGTCGACCTTGTTCATCAGGTCAAGGCTGTCATCTGGCTGCCGTTTGAAGATAAACGCTGCCTGCTCTGACGGCGCGGCCATGTAGATTTCGGAGTAGTCTCCGGATGCGACGATGCCGTTTGCGTATTCGTAGCGAGGGTCAAAGCGCCGAAATGATTTTCCGTCGTAGTAGACGATGTTGGATAGTCCGAGCCGCAAATAGTCTTCGATCTGGCGCATCGTTCGGTCGCCAGAACCATGATCATTTGTGGCATAGAACTGTGTTGGGCCTACCGGAGCAACGTCATTTGGTGTGTTCAGGAACTCAGGATGGGACACGGTTTCGATGTGTTCTAGCTTGCGGTCCTTGAAACGGAAAATCTCGACTGTGTGTTTGGGACCGTCCGCATCCAGGTCGCCTTTGAGAGTGCTCAAGGGATGACTGACGACAAACAATC
Organism: bacterium; assembly: GCA_030427705.1. Classification (GTDB taxonomy): domain Bacteria; phylum Myxococcota_A; class Bradymonadia; order Bradymonadales; family Bradymonadaceae; genus JAUIBR01. The sequence goes on from JAUIBR010000016.1 coordinate 15,812, forward strand.
GAGTTTCGTCGTCGGTTGCGAAAATGCCTACGCCATGCGGGTGAAACCGCTCCGGGACACTCGGTGTGATGTCGATCGGTGGGGCATCGGTTTCCAAGTCGTATAGGTAGATGGCACCGCGTTTTGGGTTGCCTTGAACGCCAGCAAGGCGGTCTTCGGAGCTTATGAGAATGAGCGATGTGTTGGGCACACGCTCCATGTCCTCTGCGCCAATGACGCCTTTAACGTGCTTACACTGCCCATCGAAATGAGGCGTGATGTCTTTGAATTCGCCGGCCATCTGCACCAGGTGTAGTACGTACCCAACGATTGCCAGGAGCAGGACAGCTGCTGACCCGATGACGATCTTCTTCTTCATTTGATAGCCAGCAGTTCGACGTCGAACACGAGCATTCCCTTGGGCATGCCGGGTTGGTTGTTGTAGGCCAGATTCACCGGAATCCAGAATCGACGCTTTTCGCCGACCACCATCATCTGCACACCTTCGGTCCAACCTGGGATGACTTTGTTCAGCGGAAATGTTGCCGGTTCTTGGCGTTGTACGGAGCTGTCAAAGAGCTCCCCGTCGGTCGTCCAGCCGGAGTAGTGAACCGTCACCTCGCTGGTTCGGCTCGGCCTCTTGGTGCCGGTGCCTTCCTTCAAGACCTTGTAGGACAACCCTGAGGCGACCTTGATGGCATCTGCTGGTGGCTTCGCGACGTCGGAAGGCGTCGGCGGGGCAGGGCCTTGTTTGCAGGCCGTGACGAATAGAAAGGCGATGGTTAGGGCAAGGAGCTGAAGTCGCATCATGTTCCGCAGAAAGTGGCTTGGACCTTCTCGAAGTCCTCGGGTGGTTTCGCAAAGTCGCGATGTTCATCCGGAAGTGTATACGGGTCAGCCAGCAAATCCACCAGCGTATGAAATGGTTTGAAGCCTCCGGCATCCGCAGCGCGGAGGGCGGCGTTGACGCGGTGGTTTCGTGGGATGAGGACGGGGTTGCGTGACTTTAGTTCATCCCGTTGGTCGGCGTCCTCTTGGTCCAAACGTCGTTGCCAGGTGTCTGCCCATTCCAAGATGGACTGCGGGAGTTCGAAGATATCCTCAAGCTCAGTGGTGTCACCCACCACAAGGTTCGCAAGGGCACGGAAGGTCAGCGTGTAATCCGCTTTCGCCTGTTCCATCAGGGTCTGGAGCTGGTCGACCAGTTCGATATCGTCGTCGGTTCGGAGACCCGACATGCCGAGTTTCTGCGCGAGCCCGAGGGAGTAGTAGCCTGCGAAGTGCTCTTCAAAGCTCTCGATGACGCCTTGGACTTCGTCGACGTCGGCTTGCTCGGTTCCGATTAGTGGCATCAGGGCACGTGCGAGCGCCATGATATTCCACTGTCCGATCCCGGGTTGGTTGCCGTAGGCGTAGCGACCGTAAACGTCGATGGAACTGTAGACTGTGGTCGGGTCGTATTCGTTCAGAAAGGCGCATGGCCCGTAGTCGATCGTCTCGCCAGACACCAACATATTGTCCGTGTTCATCACGCCGTGAATGAACCCCAACAACTGCCATTTTGCGATGAGTTTGGCTTGTGCTTCGGCGACCGCACCCAAGAAGGCAATCGGTCGCGACTCGGCGTCCGAAAGGTGTGGGTAGTGGCGTTCGATGACGTGGTCCAGAAGTAGCTGCAGTCCTTCCGTGTCCCGTTTCGAGGCGAAGAATTCGAAGGTCCCGACACGGATATGGCTCTTCGCAACGCGCGTCAGAACGGCCCCAGGTTCGACGGTTTGACGTCGCACTTGCTCGCCGGTAGTGACGGCGGCTAGAGACCGCGTTGTCGGCACGCCAAGCGCAAACATGGCTTCGCTGATAATGTACTCGCGCAGGACAGGACCAAGCGGAGACCGACCGTCACCGCCGCGTGAGTAGGGCGTGCGGCCGCTACCTTTCAGCTGGATGTCGTAGCGTTCGCCATCCGTCGCGATGACCTCACCCAGAAGAATGGCGCGTCCATCACCAAGCTGTGGGTTCCAGTTTCCGAACTGATGACCTGCATAGACGGTTGCGATGGGGTCGCTTCCTTCCAGGAGTTCGTTTCCTGCCAACACCTCGGCGGTCAACTGGTCGACCGGCAGGCCAAGGAACGCAGCTAGAGGCTCATTCAGCTTCACGAGCTCGGGCTTCATCACCGCTTCAGGAAGCATCGACGTATAGAAGCGCTCAGGCAGCTGTCGGTACGAGTTATCGAAGTTCATTAGCTTCCCATCATGGCGTGGCTCATCGCGATCTGCGCGCCGGCAAGCGACCAACCGCCGTCGACAGGGAGGATGGCACCGCTCACGTAACGTGCGTAGTCTGACGCAAGGAATAGCGCGACATCGGCGCAGTCTTCAACCGTCCCCATTCGTTGGAGAGGGACGGTCTTGATGAGCTCACCCGCTTTGGATTTGTCGACCAGCAGGCGGTCCATGCCTTCGGTGTCTTTGATGGGCCCTGGAACCAAAGAGTTCACGCGGACTCCCATCGGTCCCCACTCGAGTGCGAGCGTCTTGGTCAGCATGTCGACACCCGCTTTGGCAGCGCAAACGTGCGACTGCAGCGCCATTGGCAGCCAGGCTTGCGGGGCCGAGATATTGATAATCGAGGCGCCGGGTTTGTTCAGGTGTTCGAAGGCGAAGCGCAACACATGGAATGAGCCCAACAGGTCGATGCCGACAACCGACCCAAAGGCATTGGAAGACATGCCCAGCGCGGGAGCAGGGAAGTTACCTGCTGCGCCTGAAACCAGAACATCGATGGGGCCATTTGCGTCCACCGCGCCTTGCAACACGGCTTGGACCGCGTCGGGGTCACGAACATCTGCGGTACCGCCCCACGCCTGGGTTCCATGTGCGATCAGCTTCTCTACGGCGGCATCGACCTTGTCCTGGCTGCGGCTGAATACCGACACGGTCGCGCCGGTCTTCGCGAACCCCTCAGCGATGCCGAGATTGATGCCGCTGGTTCCGCCAGCGACGAGCACGTGTTTTCCCTTTCCGTCGAACATTGAAGCTCCATTTGCGTATTGGATTGGTTCGATGCATGGTCCCATTTCCAAACGGGACCCGCATCAACGGAGATAGGATGCACCGCAGTAATTTTCGGTTTCTGTTAGCTGGCGTATGCCTCTCGATGGCCCTTGGCTGTTCGGACGACGATAATTCGAACAACGCCAACAACGCCAACAACGCCAACAACAGCAACAACGCGAACAACGTCAACAACGTCAACAACGTTAACAATGCCAATAACAGCAACAACGCGAACAACATGACGACGGATATCACCGCGCTGTGTTTAGTAACGACGCGACGGACTGCTCGGCCTACATCGGCAGCTACAGCGCGATGGTGACCGACATCGGAAACTCGACGGACTTCGTGTCGTCGGTTGAAATCACGGCCAACGGCGACGGGTGCACCATCACGAGCAACTCCATCCCGAACCATGATTTCAATGACGCAGGCGCGTTTGCGAATGCGGTTGCTGAAGTTACTGAGACCTTCAACCTGCCTGTTCCAGAGATTGCCGCGCAAACAACCGCACTGTCGCTTGCGACGGACAATGCCATCTTCCTGAATGGCGTGAAGCTCGACCAATTGGCGGCTGCTTGTTACGGCGTCGGAAACGAGCCGTTAGGACAAGAGAAGATTGGTTGCATGCAGGAAGGGCAGCCCTGGCGCTACGACCCCATGTCGCCCAACAACAGCTTTGGGACTGACAGCAATAACGCACACACCCAGCCCGACGGCGCCTACCACTATCATGGCGACCCGAATTCCATGTACGACGACACCGGTGACACGGCATCAGGCCTGATTGGTTTTGCGGCGGACGGCCACCCCATCTTTGGGCCGTATATCGACGACAACGGAAACATCCGAAAGGCGACCTCCGGTTGGGAATTGAAGTCCGGCGACCGTGTTAGCCAAGCTGGGGAGGGCGCGTTCCCCGGCGGGCAGTATGACGGCACCTACATCGACGACTACGAGTTCACCGGCAACGGTGACCTGGACGAGTGCAACGGCCGTGAGGTCAACGGTGTCTACCGCTACCATGTGACCGACAGCTACCCCTGGGTTGTGGGATGTTACAAAGGCACACCCGACGCGAGCTTCAACAAGCGCTAGCTTGCATGGTCGCGGCGTATGACCAGCGTCTGCGTCGCGACACCAACCGGCCCTTCGGCGTCAAACAAAGTCGACTCGGCTGCGCCGATGCCGTTGGAATGCCAGTGGCTAACGGCCTGCGAGGCAATCCAGTCTCCAACTGGCTTTCGATGCATGACAATCGTGATATCGGGGTTAACGAACGAAAGTTCGCCGATTTCTTCGTTGCGGCTGATGCCGTTGCCACAGTCTGCGAGCGGGCAGATTTTCTGGAATGCCGATAGAGGCTGCCCCTCGAACAGCGGGACCGTTCGCATCCACACGGTCGTGGGTCCCGGCGTCGAGTCCTCGCCCGGTGGGTAGGCAATCTCGGCTCCCTTTGCAAAGTTCGGCAGGTCATGCGCGTAGTTGCCGAGTGGAAAGACACCAGGGGTCATCTCTTCAGCGACCGGCCCGGAGATTTCCACATTCGGCACGTCCCCGATATCGACTTCGGCGAGGTGCATCGCGGCAGCCTTTGCACAGACCTTGTCGCGTCGATCCGTTAGTACGCATGCGGTCGTCGTCACCGTGCGGCCTTGGCGAGTTATCTCGGTATCCAAGCGAAACCCATCCATTGGAACCGGTCGTATCAGGTCGATCGTCAAGCGCGTGAGTTGCTTGTCTGGGGCCAGGTCCTCCAACGACCACGCAATCAAAGCCGCAATGGGTCCACCATGGCAGAAGCGGATGTCCCAAGGGCCGCGCACATTTTCATTGGGCGTAAACCAACCATCGACAGGTGGCGGAAAGAAGGCGTCCATTTGTTATCCCAGAAACCTAGAAACTGATGCTGGGCCCTATCTCGGCGGCCCACATCAGGTGATATGTCACACCCTGAACGGTTTCGGTAGGGACGTCGACCTGCAAGGTCTCCTCGTAATCGGCATAGCTGATCCGACGAAACTGCAGACGCCCCGACAGGTGTAAGGACAACCATTCCCAAATCGGAATGTCGAAGCTGGGCACAATCTGCACAAATGGATTCCAGTCTCCGTAGGCATGCCAGCCATTGCCGAGGCCCAACTGCAGATTGGTTTCCATGAAGTCGGCATTCCACCAGAGGTTGGTCGCCACACCAAAGTCCAACGGCTGGATATTGACGCGTTCGCCGTCAAAGTACGGGAACTGCCACGACCACTGAAACAACGGGCCGAAACCAAGATGGACGTCGCCAAAGTGGAAGACCTGGGGACCGCCGGAGATTTCGAAGATCGTGATCCACCCCGGCTCCTGGTCCGACGGATTGAGCCCCGCCATGATGGGGAGGTCGCCGCTGCCACCGCCCAAAAACGAAATGACCGCGCCGATTCCGTCGATGATGACGACGCCCATCGGCGTGTTGAAGTCGACCCAAAGGTATTCGTTTGTGAACGTCAGCCCCATCTCCAAGTACATGAAGCGTTCGTAGTCCGGTCCTGGAGTTTCGTCGGTCACATCGGTGTAGCGAAACGTCAGCCGAATATGCATAGGCCGGTCTTCTTCGGCCGCTGCAACGGACGGTGCGGCGACGGCGAGGGCCACCAGCAGTGAACACAAAAGAAACTTCATCAAACAACCATCAGAGTCACCTTGATGGTATTGAATCATCGAAGCCCGTTCAATTTCGAACCTTCGCGAATGGTGGCTGGCTGAGTATGATCCGCAGATGGACGATACGTTGACCACCGACCGGTTCGAAGTGGTGTGGGATCGGATTCCCAATCGCGACCAGCTCGCGACCTTGGACACGCTTGCGACCGCGGCCTTCAAGCAGCCGTACAAGCCAAAGACCAGTTCCATGCCGAAAGTCGCGGAACTGGTTGAGCTTGATGACCTGATTGGCGAAGGCGGAAACGGTCAGGTCTTCTCGGCGCGTCAGGCTCCAACAGGTCGCGTCGTGGCCGTCAAAAGACCGGTGGACTTGGAGCGCGACGACATGAAGCAGGGCCTTCTCCGGGAGGCCACCGTCATCGGGTATTTGGAACACTCCAGCATCCCACCGGTGCACTTTGTTGGCTTGGGAGATTCCGATGAGTTGCTTGTCGGGATGAAACGCGTGCAGGGTGCCACCCTGGCGCCCGCGTTGGAGGGCCCAGACCTGCTGGAGCATCTGGACGAAAACATCGACATTCTGATCCAGGTTTGCAGCGCGATTGGGTTTGCGCATGCGCAGGGAATCGCGCACCTGGACTTGAAACCCGCGAACATCATGGCTGGCCAGTTTGGCGAGGTCTACGTGTTGGACTGGGGGCTAGCGCTGGCGGTACGAGACGACGTGCCAAAGAACATCCCACGACCACAGAAAGACCGCTTACCGCGCGGAACCCCCGCGTTCATTGCTCCTGAAACGATCATCGGCGAGACGCCGACACCCGCGACGGATGTCTACCAACTAGGTGGCATCCTTTACATGATGCTGACCGGTGAGCCGCCAAATGCGGGCTCGGATGCTTTCGAAGCCATGCGGGCTGCCTATGAAGGAAGGGAGCGTCGCTACCCGGAGGCGGTTCCGGCTGCATTGACAGCCATCTGCCGTCGGGCGCTGTCTCGAGAGCCAGCAGACCGGTACGAAAACGCGGAGCTGTTGCGTGAGGCGCTGGTGGACTTCCGTCGCCGTCGGTCGGCATTGGAGGCCGTCGAAGCAGCAGAGAAGGGTCTGGAGCGACTATCCAAAGCAATGGATGACGAACTGCCCGCCAGCCTGGTCTATCAGGAGTACGGTGCGGCTCGACAAGCGGTGAACCAAGCCATGCAGCTGCAAGACGACACTATCTTGACACGCCAGTTTCTGCAGTTGGTGCTCGAGCGCATGATTGAATGGGAGCTAGATAGAGGAAATCATGGCGCCGCGGATGTAATGCTCAGCGAACTGCCCGTCGCCAATGATGTTTTGGAGAAGCGTTGCGAGGTCCTTCGAAGCCAGCGTCAGAGCGAACTGATTGAGCTTGAAAACCTGCGGTCTCAGATCGACCCCGGGCAAGGTGTTCGGGAAAAAGCGCTGATGGCCTTTGGCATAGGGGTCGCAGTCGCGCTTGCGCAGATCATTCCGTCGATGGCTGGCACTGGCAAGTCGCCTCCCACGGTGCTCGTCTCTTACCTCGCCTATCTATGTTTTCTGGGGATTGCCGCGTTCATCCTGCGTGAGCAGTTGTTTGTGAACATCGTCAACCGTGGTGCCACCCTAATGGTCTGGGTGCTCAGCGTATTCGGACTCGCCGCGCGTGTCGGCGCATTCTTCGAACTGATGACGGTCTCAACGGCGTTTGCATACGACCTTGGGGTGGTCGCGCTTCTTTCGCTGTTTGCCGGCAATATCTTCGACCGACGTCTGTATCCGGTCGTGCCAATCTATATCGTCGGGTCGGGCCTTTTGTTCGCGCTGCCGGAATACCCATTGCTGGTGTTTGGGGTCACACACTTCCTAGGGCTCACAACGGCTGCAATATCCATTGCGTGGGGCCGAGTGGAAACTTGAATTGCCACTGGGAATCACAGTCTCCAAGTTAGTGGATACTAAACAAGCCGATTAGTAAGTATCTACTTACCAGTGACCTCTGATTCTTGTCTTAAGTTGTTGTATTTATTGGGTTGTGGGTGCTTCGCAGGATCTTGGCATGAACGATGCTCTAGTCGAATCCGTAATCTTGGATTTGATGAGTATTGAAATGAAAAACCTGAAGTATCTGATGTTTGGATTGGTCGCCACCGCTTCGATTGCATGTGGTGAAACGGCCGAAGTTACCCCTTGTGAACAAGCGGTCGAGCACCTTCAAGCGTGCTTCCCTGAGCAAGACGCCCGCATGCCTGATAGCTGCTCGGACAGCTCGGCCGAGGCCATACTCGCCCAAGATTGTGGTGAGCTTGAGTCGATCGCAAATGCGCAAGCGGGTGCCGCAGATGGTTTCTGCAATCCGTTCTTCTGGTGGGCGTGCACGTCTAGCGGCGGCGGCTCAAGCGTCGATCGTGACGAGCCAACCGGTTATTCTTTCCGGCTTGGTATCAACCGTTGCGAGTCCGACCTCTGCGTCGAGGACCTGTTTGGTGAAATCGATAGCGGTGCGGAGTGCGGCGTAATTCGCCTTGAAGACGAGCGCGGCAATGTCGTCGCAACGGATTATATCAACGACCACATGACATGGGGCGGCATCCAGGACACCGGCGACGGGTTCTCAAACTTGGACCTGCCCACAGGCAACTACGTCGCAAAACTGATGCGCCGTGATGGTGAGCAAGCCCGAGATATCAAAGGAAACCCTGCTGAGATTGAAGTCGCGCTGTTGGACGACGGCGACGTTGACCTGAGCGCGCGCAACTTCCGCATCCTCAACACGGAAGCGGATGCGGTCCAAGCGTGCACTGAAGTCGTTGGCGCGATCAACTCAACGTGCGATGGCGAACAGATGTCAAAAGATGACATTGAAACGACCTGGGTTGTGAAGATTGAGGGCGTCAATGCCGAAGGTCGCTACGAGAACATCAAGCGCAACATGTTTGTCTTCAACGCCCAGTCCCACCTGTTCGGGTTCCCGAAAGTCCGCGCAGGTAGTTACAACCTGACGTATATCGAGCTCGATATCTGGAGCAGCTGGGATCGCGATAACTTCCGCAACCTCAAGTACGAAGACTACCTCGAGTACATCGAAGACTACGCGACTGGCGTCGAGTTCACTCAGGAGATTGAAGTCACACTCGATCAGGCGGGGCAGGAATCGACCAGCATCGGTGGCGTGGTCTTGGAGTCAGAAGTCTGTCTCTAACCGGCTCGCGGGCTAGGGGGCTAGCGGGCTGGGGTTTCTAGTCGTTCCAGAGTGCGGTGGATTTGAACCGGTATTCGCCGACGACGAGGTCGGGTTGGTCGGTGGCTTGCGCTGGCGTCGACGGGTCGCATTCTCCCGTCCCGGCAAGGTTGTAGCTTGGGCCAGCGATTGTCTCTTCTCGAAGCGAATTCGTCGTCATGTCTGTCGCGCAACTGCCCACTGGCGTCACCCATTCGTCTTCGCTGTCATCGGCATTTCGCCGGACCACGACGACCGTTGAGGGCACGCCTGTCGCCAGTTCGTCTTTGTTCAACTCGTCGAGCTGAACACGAATATTGTAATCGCCGGTCAGCCCGAATCCGGTCGTCACGCTGGTCGCATTGATGCCTCCGCCACCGCAACCGTCGCTGATATCCAGGGTGACGCTACCTTCGATGGCCCCCGATAGCTCGACCGTGACACCGCAGTCTCCGAAGTCGCTATTGTTCTCTTTCGGGTCGTCGTCACCACATCCCAAAACAAACAACATGGCGAATAGACAAAGAGTGATTCGGCGTCGCATAGCTGCTCCTGACTGGTCCGGTCCGTAGGGTGTGTAGTATCCTGCGGAAAAGCAAACGTAATCGGAGTCTATGATGCGAGTTGGATTACTTGTCATCGTCCTGTTTTTGGTTGGGTGTTCTGCGGCAAAGTCCGCGGTTAACGACGCGCGTGAAGCGATGGTCGACGCGACGGCTGCGGTGGCAATCGGCGACGTGGGGACTGCCACGGCCAAGTGCGGCGAGTCGCTCAACTACCTGAGAGATTTGCGGCAAAACGACCCGGACGCGTACGAGACGGAATTGGTCGATGATAAACCTGTCGGCACGCATTTTCGTGACCTGCAGAAATCAATGGCAGACTCGCTCCAGACGTATCGGGACTCGCTTATCGAGGGAGTTGTTGAGGGTGACGTGAATCCAACCGACCTGAAGGGCCTATGGATGAACTGCACTGAGGGCGGCGCGCCACCTGACTATACCGAAGAGATCGACTCTGCGATCGGCAACCGTGACACCTGGATTGCCGAAAACTACATCGGTCTGAAGTGCAAGATTAAGGACGGTGACCCGTATATCTGCGAGTCGCTTGCGGAGGCCTTGTCGGACCGTTGTCCGTCGTCGAAGTTCAAATCGACCGATGCCGTTCCCGTCGAGTTTGACGAGGTCGTTGCGGTTGATGGTGAGGTCGGAAATCCCGCCTACCTCAATAATATCTGGCCTGGAAAGTTGGACCTGAAGCTGACGTTTTCGAGTCCTGTTGGTGCGTGGTCTGGCGAGGTCGAAACCTCGGCCGTCGGGTTTCCACCGAGTCGCGTCGAGCAGAGCGAGGCCACTGAAGAATTCCAAGACTACGTCGAAGCGATGGCCCAGAAGCTCGCCAAAAACATGCCTGACTGTTGAGCACTCGCCGCCGCGCCCCAATCGTGGTAGCACCGGCGCATGTCTGACGTACCCACACTTACAGAACGAATTCCCGACCACGAAGCCGACGCCGATGAGCTGTTCGATATCTTCGTGGAATGGACGGTCGACCGAGGCTTCGAGCTTTATGACGCTCAAGAAGAAGCCATCTTGGAGATCTTTGCCGAGAACCACGTCATCCTGAATACGCCTACGGGCAGCGGGAAATCGTTGGTCGCGTTGGCGATGCATTTCTTCAGTTTCGCGACGGGTCGTCGCTCGTATTACACCAGCCCCATCAAGGCCCTGGTGAGCGAGAAGTTCTTCGACCTGTGCCGTGTTTTTGGCGCAGAAAACGTGGGCATGTACACAGGCGACGCCTCGATTAACCACGGCGCACCGATTGTGTGTTGCACGGCAGAAGTGCTGGCGTCGACGTCGCTGACCGAGGGTTCGTCCGCCGATATCCAGCATGTTGTCATGGATGAATTCCACTACTACGGCGACCGTGAACGCGGCATCGCGTGGCAGCTTCCGCTGTTGCTGCTGCCCGACACGGCGTTCCTTCTGATGTCGGCGACGCTTGGAGATACGACGCATATCTCGGACCAGTTGTACGACCTGACGAATCGAGACGTGGCGTTTGTGACGTCCGACCAACGGCCGGTTCCGTTGGAGTTCAAGTACAGCGAAGAGCCACTCCTTGAGCGAATCAAAAAGGTCGTCGAGAAGAACCTCGCCCCGGTCTACGTCGTCAACTTCACGCAGCGTGAATGCGCCGAGCTAGCCCAGTCGCTGACCAGCATCAACTTCTGCACGAAGGAAGAGAAGGAGGCGATCAAACAAGAGCTGAAAGGCCAGAAGTTCGATACGCCCTATGGCAAGACGGTCCGTAAGTACCTGTCGCACGGGATTGCGCTGCACCACGGCGGCATGCTGCCGAAGTACCGCCTCTTGGTCGAACGCCTGGCGCAGCTTGGCATGCTCAAGGTCATCACGGGCACGGATACGCTCGGCGTGGGTATCAATCTTCCGCTGCGCACCGTCATCTTCACGAAGCTCTGCAAGTATGACGGTGAAAAGGTCCGGCTGTTGAAGGTGCGCGACTTTAAGCAGATTGCGGGTCGTGCGGGGCGAAAGGGTTATGACGACCAGGGGCTGGTGATTTGCCAGGCGCCCGAGCACGTCATCGAGAACATCAAGATCGACCAGAAGATTGCCGAGAACCCGGGGAAGGCGAAGAAGCTCAAGAAGAAGTCGCCGCCGGACCGCGGGTACGTGCACTGGGACGAAGAGGTCTTCGATCGTCTGACCCACGACGATGCTGAAGAGCTAAAGTCTCGGTTCGATGTCAATCACGGGATGCTACTCAACTTGTTGCAGCGACCCGGGGAGTTGGGCGAGCAGGGCTACCAAACGCTGTTCGACCTCATTGACAAGAGCCATAGCTCGGACGGCAAGAAAGAGCGCCTGCGCGACAAGGCGAAGATGCTCTTAGAATCTCTGCAAGAAGCTGACATTATTGAGGTCGTCAGTGACGACGAGATTCCGTTGGTACGTCTGAATGGCGACCTGCAGCGCGACTTCTCGATCCACCATTCGCTGTCGCTCTTCCTGGTGTTTGCATCGGGTGAGTTGGATGCTGAGGCGCCAGACTTTCATCTGCGTTTGTTGAGCTTTGTCGAAGCCATTTTGGAAGACCCGTGGGTTGTCCTGCGACGCCAACAAGACAAAGCGCGAGATGCGAAATACGCGGAGTTGAAGGCCGAAGGTGTCGAGTACGAAGAATTGAAAGAAAAGCTCGAGGAGGTCACGCATCCGAAACCCGATGCTGACCTGATCTACGCGCTATTCAATCGCTTCCGCGAAACCCACCCCTGGGTTTCCGGGTTCAATGTTGCGCCGAAGTCGGTCGCACGCGACATGTTTGAGCGCTACAACACCTTCAACGAATACGTTGGTTTGTACGGGCTAGAACGCTCGGAAGGCGTGTTGATGCGGCAGCTCTCGCAAACCTACAAGACGCTTCGTCAGAACGTTCCGGAACAGCTCAAAACCGAAGCCGTGCATGATATTATCGCGTTCCTTCGCGAGGTGATTGCACGGGCTGATTCGAGCCTTGTCGACGAGTGGGAGCGCATGCGCGACGGCCTGCCTCGCGAGATGTTCGAAGAGGAAGAGCCGGAAGCGGTGGACGCCGACAAACCGGCGTTCATCTCGCGAATCCGAGCCGAAATCCGTGGCCTTTTGGGTGCACTGGCAATGGACGAGCTGGAAGAAGCGGCCGGTTTGTTGCGGCAGGTTGCAGGCGATGTCTGGACGCCGATGCGGTTGGAGCGCGAGCTCGCGCCGTTCTTCGAGGAATACGACCATATCGTCTGGAATCATGACGCACGTTCAAAACGCTTCACGAACATCACCAACTCTGCCCCTGGCGAATGGTCGGTGACGCAGGTGATATGCGACCCGGAAGGCCACAACGAGTGGTACTTGCAGGGCAGCATCGATGTTCGCGGAAAGACCGAGGAACCAGGGCGCCTGATTGCGCTGGACTATCTGGGAAGTTGAATTGTGTGGGCCGTGTGTTGATTTGGCGTCTCCTTCCACAGATTTCTCAGATTTGAACACAGATTCACGCAGATTTTTTTGGGTCAAATACGGGCGAATTGCCACAAAACCGACCTAAGCGAATCAGGGAAAATCTGATCCCATCTGTGAAATCTGTGGAAAGAACACCCGAATCCTAAGGTGCCGAGAACTCGCGCAATAGCTTTGTGAATTCGTTCATGAAGGGTTCGACCAATCGCGGGTCGTCAGTCACCAAGATGTTCTCCTCATTGAACTCCGCCGCAGACCGCGTCCAGTTGTAGCTGCCAGTCAGCAAGGTTGTGCGGTCGAAGATCGCGAACTTGTGGTGCATGTGTTTGTCCGTCCGGTCGACGAATACGGTGATGCCAATCTCGGCGAGTCGGTCGATGTCTGAACCGCGGTCCTCGGACTTATCGTTGTCGGTCAAAATCTGGACCTGAACACCGCGTCGGTACGCGTCGATGATGGCGTCGGTAATCTGGTTGTCGGTGATGGTGAACACGCAGATATCGATGCGCTGATTCGCACCGCCAATCAAACCAATAATCGCATCGCGAGGCTTTTCGCCCGGACTGAAGTAGGCCGAGGATTTGTAGGTCGCCTGCGGTGAATCCAGCGCCTTCGATACTTCTTCCAACCAGTCGATCAGCAGCCCGTCGTCGTGAACCTCGGCGTGTTCACGTGCGATCGAAAATGCGTGGCTCCGCAATGTCGTGCGGTCAGCATCGCTTAGGTTTAGGTCGTCGATGCGACCGCGAAGTGCCTTACGTTCAGCGCGGCTTAGCCGCAGGTCGTCGAGGGATTGGCGAAGGAATGTATCAAACTCATTCATCAGAGTGTCTGTCGACTGGGGAGGTTTTAGGAGGTCGCCGAGATTATCGCAGAGGCTCCGAAGGTCCAAGAGGCACGCCGAGAGAAATTGTTTTTCTCCTGAGCCTCCGTCAACTCCGGAGCCTCGGCGATTATCTCGTTCCCCTCTTCCAGCCTCCCCACAGCTTTCAGAAGCTATCAGATGATCTTTGGACGCAAATCAGGCATAGAAACGACGCTCACGAAACCGACCAGGTGTAACGATGAAACGCACGTTTCTGCTCTTCTTTGTAGCGCTCCTTTTCTCGACCATTCCGGGCTGTGATTGCTCGGACACGACGGGACAAGAGAGTAACAACCGCGCCAACAACGAAAACAACATCGACGTCGACATGCCAGCTGATCAGAACGAAGGCTGCGCGCAATGCCGAACCGACCAGGAATGTGTCGAGACACCATCAGGAATCTCGGAATGTCGCTGCCCTGCAGGTACCAGCGATGAAGACGGTGTCTGCACGCAAGACACGAGGTGCACGCCGACCACCTGCAACGAGCACGGCAGCTGCATGGACGCCGACGACGGGCCTGAATGCGCCTGCGAGCTCGGTTGGGCTGGCAGGTTCTGCGGCGAATGCGACGCAGTCAACGGGTGGATTCCAGACGGGCAGGGCGGCTGCACAGACGACCCATGCTCAACGCTCGACTGTGGTCCACGCGTCTGCCAGGTCACCGACGGAACACCCGAATGCGCATGCCCCGCAGGCACGCACGACGACGGAATGGGCGGCTGCGAAGACGACCAGGAGTGCACGCCAACCACCTGCAATGGTCAGGGGACCTGCGATGATTCAGGCGACGTTCCGACCTGCACCTGCAACGAAGGCTGGGAGGCTCCGAACTGCCAAATGTGCGACGAGGCAAACGGCTATCACGCAGACGGAATGGGCGGATGCACCACCGACCCCTGCCTTCCAAATCCATGCACGGACGCCAACGCAAGTGTTTGCGCGGCCAACGGGACGGACTTCGTCTGCTCATGCGACCCAGGCTACCACGACGAGCAAGGCACATGCGTCATCGACGAAGTTTGCGTCGCCGACTCATGCAGCATGCAGGGAACGTGTGACGACTCGACGGGCGTCATCGCGTGCATGTGCAACCCTGGATACACTGGCCCCGATTGTTCCGCCTGTGATGCCGTCGCTGGCTATCACCCAGACGGAATGGGCGGTTGCACGACCGACCCCTGCCTACCGAATCCCTGCACGACCATCGCCAACAAGACGCAATGTGTGGCTCAAGGCATGGCGTTCCAATGTGAATGCGCGGCGGGGTACCACCCGGACGGCCAGGGCGGCTGCTCGGACGACCCATGCGTGCCCGACCTTTGCGCTGCGCAAAATCAGGCGTGCCGCGTCACCAACAACATGCCCGAGTGCTACACCCCGACCTGCAACGACAACAATCCATGTACCGACGACACCCTGGTAAACGGCTCGTGTGTCTACACGCCAGTGACGGACGGAAGTGCATGCTCGACCGGGCTTTGCCAAACGGGCGAGGTCTGCACGTCGGGCGTGTGCGGTGGCGGCATGGCGTTGGCCTGCGATGACGCCAATCCATGTACAGATGACAGCTGTAATCCAACGACGGGTTGCGTGTTCACAAACGATGACACCAACGTCCCAGACGACGGCATCGCGTGCACAACTGACACCTGTTCTGGCGGGTTCGCCAGCAACACGAACGACAACGCTAACTGCGACGATGGGCAGTTCTGCACCGGCGTCGAGGTCTGCGCGCCAAGTGACCCCAATGCGGATGCACAAGGTTGCCTGGTCACAAGCGTTCCAGTGGCGCCACCAAACCCAGGACCATGTGCAACCTACGGCGCATGCGACGAGGTAAACGACAACTTCCCATTGAACACATTGGGGGCCGGGCAGTCATGCAACGACGGGGTTTGGTGCACGATAGGTGACACCTGTAATGCATCCGGTCAGTGCGCTGGAACGCCCACCGCAAGCTGCGGAAACCCGTCTACCGGCGAGTGTACAACGACGACGCCGATTGGCTCGACGATTGAGATATCGACCTCGACATTAACGACCAATATCACGGTCAACGGCCAACCTCTGTCGAGCATTACGGGGTCAGAATCAACGCAAAACAATATCTACGCCGTCGATGTGAATACGGGTACACGCCACACGTTGGCCTATTGGTATCACACGAACTCGGGCCTCAATATCACGTACGCTGACCGCGTCGTGGCGGGTGTCTACGACATTCTCTATCGTCGGGCATCGACGGGTTCAGCTGATGCATATGTTTATGTGACCGATGCGAATGACGCGCTGCCAAACGGCGTCACTTACCTTGAGAAGGGGCGCGTGATTAACGCTGGCGCGCAGACGTTGGACCTGGACATCCCCACGACCGACCTCACCACCAATATCACTGTCAATGGTCAGCCCCTGTCGAGTGTCACAGGCTCGGAATCCACGCAGAATAACATCTACGCGGTGGACCCAGAGACCGGTACTCGGCATACGCTAGCCTACTGGTATCACACCAGTTCTGGCCTCAATATCACGTACGCTGACTCCATCGTTTCCGGGACCTATGACATCCTGTTCCGTCGTGCCTCCACTGGGTCGGCTGATGCTTACGTCTACGTGACGGATGCGAATGATGCGCTTCCCAACGGGGTCACGTATCTGCAAAAGAACGTGACAATTTCGGGGGCTGCGGAGTCGCTGAACATCGACATTCCGACGGCAACACTTTCCACGAACATAACGGTCAACGGTGCTGCGTTGAGCACGGTTACCGGCTCAGAATCTACGCAGAACAACTTGTACGCGGTCGACAAGGATACCGGCACGCGGCACACGATCGCATACTGGTACCACACCAACTCAGGCCTCAACATCACCTACGCGGACGCGTTGGTCGCGGGTACGTACGATATTCTGTATCGCCGCGCCTCGACGGGAAGCGAGGACGCGTACGTCTATGTGACGGATGTCAACGATGCTCTGCCCAATGGCGTCTACTACGTCCAGAAGGATGTGGTCGTCTCGGCGGGTTCGCAGACCTTGAATATCGACATTCCAACGACCACCGTGAACACGGTTATCACCGTCGATGGCGCGCCGTTAGCGAATATCACGGGCTCAGAGTCTACGCAGAACAATATCTACGCAGTAAACCGTGACACCGGCACTCGGCATACGTTGGCCTACTGGTATCACACCAATTCCGGGCTCAATATCACCTACGCAGACTCGGTGATTTCGGGGAACTACGACATTTTGTATCGCCGAGCGTCAACCGGCTCTGCGGACGCTTACGTTTATGTCACGGATGCCAATGATGCCCTTCCCAACGGCGTCATATTATTGCAAGAAAATGTCAACATATCGGGTGCGGCAGACACTGTTAACATCGATATTCCGGTCGCAACTCCGACCGTGAACATTACCGTTAGCGGATCGCCATTGAGCTCTATCTCGGGCTCAGAATCGACGCAGAACAATATCTACGCGGTTCACACGGAAACGGGAACACGACACACCTTGGCCTACTGGTACCACACCAATTCCGGGCTAAACATCACCTACGCTGACCGGCTCATTGCGGGAACCTACGATATTTTGTACCGGCGCGCGTCGACGGGGAGCGAAGATTCGTATGTTTATGTGACCGACAGTAACGACGCGCTACCGAACTCGGTGATTGTGCTGCAACAAAACGTGGTCGTTCCAGCTGGGGCGCAGTCGATCGACGCGGACCTGCCCGAGATTGGGTATCTGGTCGATATCACGGTCAACGGTGGTGCGTTGAGTCAGATAACAGGCAGCGAATCGACGCAAAACAACCTGTACCTGGTCCCTCGAAGTACCGGGACTCGCCATACTGCGGCGTATTGGTATCACACAAACTCAGGCTTAAACCTGACGCACGGCGAGCGATTCATCGAGGGTGTCTATGATGTCCTCTACCGCCGAGCGTCCACGGGTTCAGCCGACGCCTATGTGTACGTCACCGATGCGAATGACGCGCTGCCAAACGGCGTGACCTACGTCGCACAGTGTGTCCTATTGGATTGATGAATATGAAACGCACGATTGCACTCTTTTTTGTCGCCTTGTTCTTCTCGACCATTCCGGGCTGCGATTGCTCAGACACGGTTGGCGAGGAAAACAACGTCAACGCGAACAACCAGAACAACGGCGCCGATATGTCGGCAGACCAGGGCGATGCGTGCGGCGAATGCCGTGCTGACCAAGTCTGCCAGACCCAAGCAACAGGTACCGCGGAATGCGGTTGTCCGGCAGGAACGACACCGACCGACGGAGCATGCGAAGCTGACGTCGTCTGCACGCCTACAACCTGCAATCAGCAGGGCACATGCACCAATACGGATGACGGCCCTGAATGCGCGTGCGACCTGGGTTGGACGGGCGAGTTCTGTGGCGAATGCGATGCGGTCAACGGCTGGATTCCAGACGGGCAGGGCGGTTGCACCGACGATCCATGCACAACCATCGACTGCGGCTCGCGCGTCTGCGACCCCAACGATGGCTCGCCGGTTTGCGTCTGCCCGGCAGGCTTCAACGATGACGGGATGGGCGGCTGCCAACCCGATGAAGAATGCACGCCAACCACCTGCAATGGGCAAGGCACCTGCGACGACAGCGGAGATACTCCGGTCTGTGCCTGCAACCAAGGCTGGGAAGCACCCAACTGCCAGGCATGCGATGCGGCAAACGGCTACCACCCAGATGGAATGGGTGGATGTACAACCGACCCGTGTCTGCCCAACCCCTGCACCGCCGCGAATCAGAGCGAGTGCGTGGCGGACAACACGAACTATATCTGCGAATGCGACCCGGGCTACCACGATGAGCAGGGCGCGTGCGTGATCGACGAGACGTGTCAGGCTGACTCCTGCAGCATGGCGGGGACCTGCGACGACGCTGGCGGGATTATCGACTGCACTTGCAACCCTGGATACATGGGCGATGACTGCTCGGTTTGCGATGCGGCCAACGGCTACCACCCAGATGGGATGGGCGGCTGCACCACTGACCCTTGCCTGCCCAATCCATGCACGATGATCGCAAACAAGACCCAATGCGTGACGCAAGGTATGGCGTTCCAATGTGAATGCGCAGCAGGCTACCACCCGGACGGGCAGGGCGGATGTAGTGATGACCCTTGCGTTCCCGACCTGTGCGCGGCCCAAAACCAAGCGTGCCGTGTCACCAACAATATGCCGGAGTGCTACACGCCAACCTGCAACGACAACAACCCATGCACCGATGACACCTTGGTCAATGGCTCGTGCGTGTACACGCCGGTGACGGATGGCAGCGCGTGCTCGACCGGACTTTGCCAGACCGGAGAGGTCTGTACAGCAGGCGTATGCGGCGGCGGCAGCGCGTTGGTTTGTGATGACGCCAACCCATGTACAGATGACAGCTGTAATCCAACGACCGGCTGCGAGTTCGTCAACGATGACACCAACGTCCCAGACGACGGAATTGGCTGTACGACCGACACCTGCTCTGGAGGGTTCGCCAGCAACGTCAACGACAACGCAAACTGCGACGACGGTCAGTTCTGCAACGGCGACGAGGTTTGCGCACCCGGCGACGCGATGGCCGACGCCCAAGGTTGCGTCCAAACCAACATTCCGGTCGCACCACCAAACCCTGGTCCCTGTGCGACGTATGGGGCGTGCGACGAGGTTACCGACGACTTCCCACTGAACACGATTGGGGCTGGACAGGCCTGCAACGACGGGGTGCTTTGCACTACAAATGACACCTGTAATGTATCGGGTCAGTGCGTTGGGACTCCCGTATCTTGTGGAAATCCCGCCACTGGGGAATGCACGACTACGACACCACTGGGTCCAACCATCGATATCCCAGTGTCGACAATCACCACGAATATCACGGTCAACGGGCAACCGCTGGCAAATCTCTCGGGCTCAGATGGGACGGAAAATGCGATCTTCGCGGTCGACCCAACGACCAAGACACGCCACCCGCTTGCGTATTGGTATCACAACAGCAACGGCCTGAATTTCTCACCGGGCGAGCGTATTGTCTCGGGCGCTTATGACATCATGTATCGCACCGGGATTAGTGGCTCGACGGAACGTTACGCCATCCGAACCACGAGCTCGGATGTGGTGCCCAACGGCATGACCTATCTGCAGAAGGGGTTCGTGATTGGCGCGGGTGACCATACGCTGAACATCGACGTTCCGGTCACGCAAATCACCACGAATATCACCGTGCAAGGTCAGCCGTTGGCGAATCTTTCGGGTTCAGACGGAACGGAAAACGCCCTGTTCGCGGTCGACCGAGATACTGGCACCCGTCATCCGCTGGCGTATTGGTATCACAACAGCAATGGGCTCAACTTCTCGCCAGGTGAGCGCATTGTGTCGGGCACCTACGATATCTTGTATCGCACGGGTATCAGCGGATCTGAGGAGCGGTACGCGATTCGGACGACCAGCTCGGACGTGGTGCCAAACGGGATGACTTACATCGCCAAGGACTTCGTCATCTCGGGTGCAAGCCAGACATTGAATTTCGATATCCCGGTGTCGACGCTGACCACGAACATCACCGTCAATGGTACGCCGTTGGCCAACCTGTCGGGCTCCGACGGGTCCGAGAACGCTATCTTTGCCTTGGATCGAGATACCGGGACGAGGCATCCGCTGGCGTACTGGTATCACAACTCCAACGGACTGAACTTCAGCCCTGGCGAGCGCATCGTGTCGGGCACGTATGACATCATGTATCGGACGGGGATTAGCGGGAGTACCGAGCGTTATGCCATCCGCACGACTAGCTCGGACGTGGTTCCAAACGGCATGGTTATACTGCAAAAAGATGTCACGATTGCGCCGGGCAATGCCACCTTGAACATCGATGTGCCAACAACAACGATCACGCCAAACATCACCGTGAACGGAACTGCGCTGGCAGCCTTATCCGGCAGCGACGGGACCGAAAATGCGATCTTCGCCGTGAGTCGCGATACAGGAACGCGCCATCCAATTGCCTACTGGTACCACAACTCGGGTGGACTGAACCTGAGCCCATCTGAGCGTCTGGTTTCCGGGACCTACGACATCATGTTCCGGACCGGAATCAGTGGTTCTACGGAACGGTATGCGATCCGGACGACCAGCTCGGATGTCGTACCGAACGGCATGGTAATACTCGCCAAAGACTACGTTATCGGGGGCGCGTCGCAGACCATCAGCGTCGACATTCCAACCACCACCGTGACGGCTGATATCACCGTGAACGGGCAACCATTGTCGTCGGTGATGGTGACCGACGGCACCGAATATGGAGTCTTCCTGGTGAGCCGCGAGACGGGCACCAGACACCCGCTGGCGTATTGGTACTTCAATAGTTCCGGGCTGAACTTTCAGCCGTCAGAGCGCGTGGTCGCCGGCACATACGACGTCATGTATCGGACGGGAATCAGCGGTTCCACGGAACGGTATGCGATCCGGACGACCAGCTCAGATGCCCTGCCAAACGCGATGGTGCTGTTGCAAAAGGACTTTGTCGTTCCGGCAGGCGTTCAGACGGTAAGCGTGGACATTCCCGAGGTTGGCTACCTGGTCGATATCACCGTGAACGGCGGCGCCCTCAGCCAGTTGACGGGCTCCGACGGGACCGAGAATGGCCTGTTCTTTGTGCCGCGTGAAACGCTCACCCGTCATCCAGCCGCCTATTGGTATCACAATAGTAACGGCCTCAATATCTCGCGCGGTGAGCGGTTCATCGAGGGCGCGTACGACGTTATGTACCGAACCGGAATCAGTGGTTCCGAGGAGCGCTACGCGATTCGAACGACGAGCTCGGACGTTGTGCCAAACGGCATGACCTATGTGGCGCAGTGCGTTCTGATGGAGTAGATTGCGCGCGTCTTTAGCTGCAGGATTCGCCATGGAAAACGTACCCCCACCAGCCGAACTCGCCGAAATACTCAACGGATTTGTCGGTGGCTTCGATAAACTAATTGGGCTCAAATTTACTGAAGCGCGCCTCGGCGAATTGGTCGCCGAAGTCGAAATCGGACCCCAACATTTGCAGCCTCACGGCATCGTTCACGGCGGTTTGTACGCCACGATTGTCGAGACGATGGGTTCCGTTGGTGCATCGGTTCAGGTCTGGGAATCCGGCAAAGCTATCGTCGGTCTGGACAACAACACATCGTTCTATCGAGCGACCGGTGAAGGCACTCTGACGGCGAAGGCCGCGCCCGTGAAGTTGGGTCGAAGGTCGCAGGTGTGGCGAACGGATATCTTTGGCTCGAACGGCAAACTGATGGCGTCGGGACAGCTGCGGATATTGGTCATCGAGAAAGACACGCTGCCAGGCAAGACGGCAGTAACGAAAGACTAGCCTATCGGCTGTTATCTTCGCCCGAAGGGCGAAAGACTACAGCAGCCATCGGAATGCATGCTTCAGCGCATCCTTCCCACCCGTCTCAACTATGTCACCATGTGACATTATTATTCGGTCGAACTCTTGGGCGAGTATCGTCTCGAAGTCCTGTCGGGCAAGGTCGCGTTTCATGAGGATGCGCTCCAGGTTCGACGTCTTGCAGCCAGGGTAAGCGCCTGCCATCGCGAACGCGGCACGTGCCGAGAACTTCGCTTGTTTCGAGAGGTTGAAAACAAGGTCGGTGACGACCAAAGTGCGGCTCGGTTTGTGGAACAAGACCACTTCATTGGACATGGGAAAACACGTCAGCGGGATGGCCAGAATTTCGTCTCCAAACGGCTCGCCGACTTCGTTCAACACGCCGGTGAACGTCAGGTCTTTGCGTTTGTCCGGGAGTCCCGGCGCCGCCCAACCTTCGGCCCCAGCGTCTATCCAGTCGCCGACATAGAGGTGGTGAAACTTGTTCGGCGCGACGGCCCAACGTAGCTCTCCGATACCCGCAAGGATGTCGACCGGGGCTTTAACAGGCGAGTGCACGAGCACGCCATCGGCCGTGTTGATCACGGTCATCCGAGTATCGATGGGAAGCCCAAAGAATCGCAGGCCCGCTTCAAGCGTGTAGATATTGTCGGCGACTTTCTGCATCGTGGGACCTCGTCCGGTTGACATGCGGTGGCCATTTACATACCACATCGCCGCCTCACTTTAGGGATCTGAAATGTATCGATGGATCGTGATTCTGGGACTTGTTTTGGCGATGGGCTGCTCGGCGGATGACGCGCCGGCTGGCGATGATATGGGCGTGAACAACGTCAA
Source organism: bacterium (assembly GCA_030427705.1). Lineage (GTDB taxonomy): Bacteria > Myxococcota_A > Bradymonadia > Bradymonadales > Bradymonadaceae > JAUIBR01. The sequence continues at coordinate 38,860 of JAUIBR010000016.1, forward strand.
TAATGTCAACAACGCGAACAATTCGAACAACGTCAACAACGCCAACAATAGCAACAACGTTAACAATGTTAACAACGTCAACAACGTCGCCGACATGGCGATGGACCAAGACGATATGCAGTCGCTCGCCGTCATCGCGGACAACTACTGTGAGCTGACCGTCGACATGTTCTGCGAGTACTACTTGCGTTGCGGTCGCATCGCCGAAGACACGATGGAAGACTGCCGGACGACGTTCATCGAGACCTGCAATAATATCTACGAACCCGTCTACGCTGCGTACGCAGGCGCGGGTGTATTGGAGTTGTCCGAAACGGGCATGGCCGCTTGCGATGCGCACTTGGAAACGGTTGCGTGTGACCAGCAGGTGTTCGATTTGGACCTTGGCTGCTCGGACATGTGGCAAGGGCAGGCGGCCGCAGATGCTGCTTGTGCACCCGGCATCGGCAGCTTCGTTTGCGAGGCAGGAACAACGTGCCGCTTGGGATTGGACTTCTGCGGAACGTGCGAGCCTGTGGTTGGCGTCGGCCAGGCGTGCGACCAGGACAACCGCTGCGATGCAAACGCGGTCTGCGTGAATGGCATGTGCGAGGCACGGGGTCTCCCCGGCCAAGCCTGTAGTGATGAGCTGACCTGCATCGTCGGCATCAGCTGTACGAACGACCAATGCCAGCCACGCAACATCGTCGCTGTCGGCGAGAATTGCGACCAAGCAAATCGTTGCCCATACAAGGCGGAATGCCGCGGTGGTGTTTGTGTCGAGTCCGCGCTGCTGGGCGAGTCATGCGTCGACCGCGGATGCGCATCGGGCTTCTGTGATGGGCAGGTTTGTCAGCCGCTACGCGACCAGTTCGAAGGGTGCTCGGCCAGCACACAGTGCCTAAGTGGTATCTGCGACAACGGGTTCTGCGCGACGTTGGTTTCCGCCTGCTTCGCTGACCAGAACTAGGGCTCAGCCAGCACACATTTGTTTTCCTGGCACTTGGGGACGAGGCCTTCCTTCGGAGCTTCTTTGCACTCCATTTTGGGGCAGGCCTCAAGCCGCTCCCCGTTGCACGCGAGCTCGTTAACGCGTTTCCATTCCTTGGCAACCGCGGTTGGCTGACAGGCCGAACAGCAACGCAAGTCGTACATCCAAATTGTGCAGTCGTCGTCAACCGAGCACGCTCGCCGCTTCCCTGCCGAGGGGCGTTTAAGCGGCGATGACATACAACCTGCAGCTTCGAGCCTTTTGTGATTCTCGGCCATCCGCTTGCAGGCATCGTTGTTTTCAGGCTTACACTTCGCCGCCAGGGCTGAGTGCTCAATCTGCATGTTCAGGCAATGCGCGTCGGCTTTGTAGCTAGGTTTGTTCTGTTGGTTGGTTGGTTCCCCGCATCCGGCGTTGATCACCACTTCGCTGAATTTCGCCATCTCTGCACAAGCCGCGGCATTGAAGGGCGAGCAGTTCGCCGCCTTCTGTGCCATTTCCTTTTGCAGTCTTGTACACCGCTCCTCGTCCGTTTCGTCCGGGTCTGGCCGGTCGACCGACTTTGGCAGCGGTGGTTTGGGCCCTGCGGGTTCCGCGACATCCGTCTTCGCGGGCTCAACCGCGGTGGGCGTGGCCTTTGGTTTAGTGTCGGAGCAGGAAACGACAAGACCGATAAAGACAAATGGTAGCAAGCGTCGCATTCAGGGAGTCTACTTCGAAAAAGGCCATCGGGTCCACGGCTAGAAACGCTAACGCTCAACCAGCCCACACTGGTGATTCTCTTGGCACCTCGCCATAACTCTAGGCATCTGGGGCTCACATTTCGGTTCCGGACAGGGTTCCAAGTAGGGGTCATTGCACCAGTTTTCGTGTGCTTGTTGCCAGTGCGTTGAGACTGCCGCTGGTTCACAGGAGGCACAACAACCGCCGGTCGAGTTCGAGATCACACAGTCCTCGTCCACCACGCACGCCGTTTTGAGCGGCTCACAGCGGCTTGATACCATTTCAGATTGATATCTGGTTAGGCTAGCGCAAGCGTCGGGGTTTGTGGACGAGCAGTTACTTTTTGCAGTTTCCACTTTGTGTTGCAGTGTCTCACAGCGAACTGCCACAAGATTGTTGCGCGTCGGCTTCGGCGCAAACCACGGCGCTGGTTTTGGTTGAGCCTTTGGATCAGGGGACCTTCGAGCAGCACTATTGGTAGAGTCGTCGGAGACTCGGTTGTTGGAGGGCGCTTTTGTCTTCGAAGGTATCTCAATTATTGTTGGCAGCTTCGAACCGGCTGGTTTCAATGTTTGAGTCTTCGCCGGTGCGACTGCGGTAGGGGGGTGGGGTTCACGGTCCGAACAGCCCAGTGCTAGGCCAATAATCATACCTACAAGTCGTCGATGCATGGGCTGATATTACCGGTTCAGAATGGAATCAGAAACTTCAGGTTTGAGTGGTCAACGACCGAGATGGATTGAGATCAACCTCGACATCGAGCGATACCTAATTGAAAGGGTGGAACGACAAACCAACCCAGACTCCAAAGTGGCTGTCGAGCGGCACGAAACCACGTTCCTGGTCACGACGCAGCGTGACGTCGGCACGGTCTGAGCGCTCGAACCAGGCGTTGCCAAGGACCGAGAACATGCTGCCCAGCTCCCATTCTGCTTGGGTTTCCGCGCGTCCCATGAATATCCAGGTGCCCACACCACCGGGTAGCAATGAGTCGTCGGGGAGGATCGAACTGACGATCTGGCGTTGCGCGCCGATGAGCGAAGCTCTGCCAGAAAGTGTCAGGCTTTCCATGGGGCGGAATGCGATTTCGCCTTCGGCCTGGTGGCCGACGTCGACTGCGTAGCCGGTTGGGTCGATGCGGTGGAAGCTCTTCGCAGCGATATTGTAACCCAGCTTGGCCTGGTGTTCCTTGCGTCGTCCAAAATCGTCCCAGCTTGGGTTGTGGGTCGGGGCAAGGCTTTTGCCGTATCCCAGGTTGTAGCGAAAGTGGATGCCGGTCGCGTCCTCGTTGTCAGGTCGGTCGATAGGGCGGCGAGTGGACATGCCAAACGACAGTCGGGTTAGGGTTGGGTTATCGGACAGGAAGTGGAAGTCCAGCACGTCGATATTCAATTCGGATGCGGTGGTGGCGACTTCGATGGTTTCGAAAGGCACGAGTTCACCACCCGAATCTTGTTCTGAACCCGGGTTCAAATACCCGCTATATCGAACGTCCAATACGCTGAATCGAATCCATTCTTCGCCCTCGTTGCGTACGATTCCTGCACCCAAGCCGAGGTTCCACGTGAACTCGTCGCCTAAACGACGTTCGGGCTCGAAGTAGTTTCCAAGTTCGGCCTCGAAGAGTTCTCGACGTTCAAAGCCGCCGACCAACATGCCGGCCGTCCAGTCTTCGTGGTCCCACTGCAACAAGCCCGGAACGTCGAATCCAATTGTTCGCCGAATTGTGCTTGTTTCATCACGCCAATAACTGTCATCAAAACTCACCGGACGCTGGTACGACTCCCGGTAGTACGCGTCGTACCACAGAATCTTTGCATCCAGCCCGAAGCTATGTTGCAGGTCCAACGACGAATCACACTCTTCACACGCCGTCCCAAACAGCTCGCCGTCAGCCGACGCTTTGACGCCGATCATCGGCATCACCCACGGGTCACCCGGATGCCAGCTAGGTAAGGTCGAGTAGATACCAAGCCCCAAATCCGCGCCAACGCGGCCGGTCTGACCCGATGCCTGACGCTCGCTGCTCGTCCCATCCACGGTCCCGGAAACCTGTAGCTCGAGCTCGGGGTCAACAACCAGTTCCTGCGCCGACGCCAACGCAGGCGCGCAGAGCGATAGCAACAGCCATCCCAATATTGATTTCTTCATTCATTTTCTCCGTCACGCCCGGTCAGACGTGACAGGTCACGGAATCTTCAAAATTGGCTCGGGGCTAGGGGCTCGAGGGCTAGGGGTTTGGGGGCTAGCGGCTAAGGGGGGCGAGGAGCCAAGAACCAAGAACCAAAAACCAAGAACCAAGAACCGATGATGTAAGACGATGTAAGGCGAAAGATCGACGGCCGGTCTGTAGTGTGACAGGTGTACTCGTTTGAGGTGTTTCATGAAGCCAACATTACTCATCATCGCCGCATCACTACTGGCGTTCGCTGCCGGATGTGACGAGGTGTCCCAACCTTCGTCCGACATGCGAACGGCCGCGTTGGAGTCAGGCGTTACGCTGGACGTCTCAGCCGACGGGCAGGTTTTGGGCGGTGAGGTCGAACCGGTGCTTCCGAACACGGATGCGATGCGGGTCGTGACGATTGACCGGACGCCCAACGGTGTTGAGCTCAATGGCCGGCGAGTGCTGGATGCGCGCATGGTTGGAAACGATGTGTTGGTGATTGACCCGGACCACACGCTGCGCCGCATTGGCCAACAGGCCGCGGTCGTGGATAGGGACGTTTGGCCGCCGCTCTCGATCGAAAACGGTCGGGTTGCCTATGTGAAAGGGCATGCACCGGACCTGCAGTTGACCATCGCCGACCTGGCGACGCTCAGGAAGACCGTGCCGATGCCTAGTTTGCTGACTGTCTGGTCTCCCGCGTTGTCTGAAGACGGGGACGAGGTCGTGTTTGGCGCATCAGTTAACGGTCAGGCCAAGATTGTGCACCTCGATGTGAGTGGCGAGACGCATATCATCGATGCCAAAGGACGTGTGCCTTCCTCGCCCATAGCTCCCAAGTGGCAGGACGATCGGGTGACCTTCCATGATGAAGCAGGTGAGTTCACCGTGGCCCTTGCGCCGTCCACGAAAGGAGGTGCGCGATGAAACGGCTAATCTTCCTTTTGGTGTTCCTGATTCCCGCGGTCGGCTTCGCGCAGACCAAGCATGCACGGCCATATCAGGGCTCGTTTGGCGTCACGGCCTACTACGACACGGACAAAGTGAAAGGCAATGGCTCGGACGAGGACTATGCTTGCAACGCCTTCGCTTACGATGGCCATGGCGGGACCGATTACGGCTTGCCTTTGGGCAGCACCGTCATCGCGTCAGCTGCGGGTACCGTTAACCGAACGAACGACAGTTGCCCGGACTATGGCGGTTTGGGCAGCACGTGCGGCGGCTACCTGGGCAATTGGGTTGAGCTCAAGCACGAAGATGGCACGATGACCATGTACGCGCATATGAAACGGGGCTCGATCGCTGTTTCACCTGGGCAAACGGTGACCTGCGGGCAGCGGCTAGGACAGTCTGCGTCCAGCGGAAACAGCTCTGGGCCGCACCTACACTGGGGGAACCGAGTAGCGGGCTCCACGACGTGGGGAATCACGGGCACTCGAGACATTCATCAAGGTGGATGTAGTCGAAACAACAGCCTCTGGGTTGCGCAGGGTGCTTACAAAGCGGCGCCGGGCGCGGAGTGTCAGGACGACAATCGTCCGCGGGATATCGACCTGCGGATCAACGTGACCGAGCTTGAGGACAAGCTCACCCAGGGTAGCAGCGCGGAGCGTCCAGATGCCCTGCCCGAGCAGACGTTCGAGGTTAGACTTCGCATCAACAACAAAGCCGGCGAGGCGATTCGGGATGTTGTGTTGGCCTACGAGATCGCCAATCCAAATCTGGTCGCGGTCGACTACGTCATCGAATCGAACGTCAGCGGTGATTGGGCGGTGAACGACGCGGATAGCGATGAAAACAATCCTGCGAAAGACGCGATGGGAGCCTCGGGCGACCTGACGATGTATGCGTTTGCCGACGGTGAGTCGAAGCGCGTGCGCATCACAATGGTGGCGATGGAGCCGACGCTGGGCGTCGAGGTTGAATCGGCGGTTCGTGGCTTTGTGCGCAATGTCCAAGGCTTGTATGCACAAGGTTCGTTCGGCGCTGAACCGAGCGAATCCCGAACCGACGAGAAGTTGGAAGTTCAACAACACATCGACGTGTTGACCGACGACGCATGGGCGTTCGAGTCCGAGGAACCCGAAATGGCGGAAGGATGGGCACCTTGCGAAGGCGGAACCGAAGCGTTCATGGAAGCAGGGCAGGGCCTTGCGGTGCGCGGGTCTGAGACCTGTCTTGAAAGTCCAGTTTGGACGGATATTGCAGCAGATACAAACGAGTTACTGCTTGAGATCGCAGCGGAACAGTCCCTCGATTTCACGTTGGAGTGGTCGACTTCCGAAGCGTTCGAACCTGCAGGCAACGCCCGTTTCACGGCCGAATCCGGCCGAAATGCGGTATACCTTGGCGAAGGCTGGGCCGGCGCAAAGCGGCTACGAATCCGTACTTCGGGCAACTACCACCTGACCGACCTGCGCTTCCAACCAGGCACGCCAATCGTCGACCCCGGAACGGATGACGACGTGGTTCGACCCGACGTCGACGTCGATTTGGGCGAAGGCGATGACAAGTCCACGACGCCCGACGCAGTCTACAATCAGGAAGACGGTCGGATGGTCATTTCGGGCACGGGTGGCGGCTGCAACGCTGCCGGTGCAGGCGCGAGCTGGATGGCGCTACTTCTGGTAGCGTTTGGAGTGCGACGCCGACGCGAATAGTGTACATTCCGCGACCATGCGGCGAGTCGAGATTGACGAGTTTTTGGGGCTATTGAAAGGCGGTGCAGCCGGGTTTGACGTGCGCACGCCTGCCGAGTTCGAAAAGGGTCATATCCCGGGCGTTCTTAACCTACCGCTCTTGTCCAACGAAGAGCGTGTTGTCGTCGGCACCACCTACAAACAAGAGGGCCGACATCCTGCAATATTGGCGGGTCTGCAGGCTATAGGGCCTCGCATGCATGAGCTCGTTGAACAGGTTCAAGACGTCGTTGGGCATCCCAACGAAGCCGGTGAAGTGTTGGTTCACTGTTGGCGCGGCGGCATGCGAAGCGGCAGCGTGGCTTGGTTGTTGGAGCTCTATGGCTACCAGGTCGTCACGTTAGAGAAAGGCTATAAAGGCTATCGGCGGTGGGCCTTGGACCAGCTCGAGAACCCGCCGCCAATGGTGGTTGTCGGCGGATGCACCGGTAGCGGAAAGACGGAAATCCTGCATGCGCTGCGTGAAAACGGCGAGCTAGTCATCGACCTTGAAGGGTTAGCCAACCACCGTGGGTCCGCGTTTGGCGCGCTTGAGCTGCCTGAACAACCTTCGCAAGAACACTTCGAGAACCTATTGGCTTGGGAGTTCGCCCGATTCCGTGGCGAAGACCGCCGAATCTGGGTGGAAGACGAAGGGCGGATGATCGGCATCCGGAGCCTGTCCAACGACGTGTTGGGTGCCATTCGTTCATCACAACTGATTTATCTGGAAATCCCGTTCGAGCAGCGCGTCCAACGCCTTGTCCGAATCTACGGTGAAGCGAGTACAGAAGGGCTGGCCGACAGTTTCAACGCCATCCGAAAACGACTTGGAAATCAGCGCACAGACGTCGCTTTGGAAGACCTGCATAATGGCGACCTTTCCAGTGCTGCCGCGACAGCGCTCGAATACTACGACGGTTGCTACGAATATGGCCTGACCAGGCGCGAAGGTGCCAAGGTGCATCGGTGGGCGCCGCAGTCTGATGACGTTGAAGGAATTGCGGCTGAGATAGTGGAAAAGGCAAAGGAGTTGGACGCGCACGCATTGTAGCAGGCTCTTTCAGGCTAGCTCCTTTCGGGCCGGCTCTTTCAGGCGCAATACAGCCCGCACGAAGTGGCATGCGCAAAGCAGCCTGCGCAACGCAGCTTTCAGGACTTTCAATTGCCCCAAGAATGTTGGATACCCATTCGCACCAATCGAGACGAAGTATGAACGACATCCGACTCACCCAATACAGCCACGGCGCAGGCTGCGGCTGCAAACTCGCCCCAGCCGTGCTCGACAAGATTCTGGCCAACCGCCTGACCACGCCGGAAGCCACCGCAAACCTCTTGGTTGGCAATAGCTCGAAGGACGATGCGGGGGCGTACGATTTGGGCGATGGTCGCGCGCTCTTGAGCACGACCGATTTCTTCATGCCCATCGTGGACGACCCATTTGAGTTTGGGCGCATCGCGTCTGCCAACGCCATCAGCGATATCTACGCGATGGGCGGTGAGCCAAACATGGCGATTGCGATTCTGGGTTGGCCTATCGACAAGCTGCCTGCGGAGGTCGCAGGTCGCGTGATTGAAGGCGCGCGCAGCATTTGTGCGGAAGCCGGTGTCGCGCTGGCGGGCGGTCATAGCATCGACTGCCCGGAGCCGATTTTTGGGCTCGCCGTCAGCGGTTTGGTCGATATTCCGAACCTGAAACAGAACAACGGTGCCCAGGCGGATGACCTGTTGTTCCTGACCAAATCCATCGGCGTTGGAATCCTGGCGACGGCCGAAAAGAAGGGGCTGTTGCGCGCCGAAGACGAGGGTGTCGCCGCCGAGTCGATGATGCGCTTGAATAGTATCGGTGCGGTGGTCAGCAAACTCGACGGTGTGAACTCAATCACGGATGTCACCGGGTTTGGCATCTTGGGGCACCTGTCTGAGATGTGCGAGGGAAGCGGCACCAACGCGGTTGTCGAGGTCGACAAGGTGAACCTGCTAACGGACTTGGACTACTACCTGGACAAGGGCGCATACCCTGGCGGAACGGGTCGTAATTGGGATTCCTACGGTTCGAAAATCGGCGAGATTTCGGAGCGAAATCGCATGGTGTTGGCCGACCCTCAGACCAGTGGTGGCCTGCTAATCGCGGTGCAACCAGACGCTGCGGACGGCGTGAAAACCGCGTTGAAAGCAGCCGGCTTGGATCTGTATCTGGAGCCGATTGGGCAGATGCATGAGCGCAATTCCGACGGTCCGTACATTCAAGTTCGGTAAGTGCTCGACCAAGCCCTCCATACCAACCTGACCTATCTGCAGTTCGTGCTTGCCGCGATCACGGCGCTGAGCCTTGTGTTCATCACCGCGCCGTATGGTCGGCACGAGCGCAAAGGTTGGGGCCCCACCATCCCAAACCGATGGGGGTGGGTGTTGATGGAATCGCCGGCTGTGCTGGCGTTTCTGGCGTTCTTTGCACTGGGCGAAAACCGCACTGAAGTTGTGCCTTTGGTGCTGCTTGGCTTGTGGCAGTTTCACTACATCCAACGGACGTTCATCTTCCCGTTTTTGCTTCGCACAAGCGGCAAGCGCATGCCCGTATTCGTGGCGATGATGGGGTTCACGTTTAACCTGCTGAACGCCTATATCAACGCGACTTGGCTATCGCATTTTGGGGCCTACACGATGGCCTGGTTGACGGACCCTCGATTCATCATTGGCGTCGTGGTGTTTGGCGCGGGGTTCTACATCAATCGCAAGGCAGACCGGATGTTGATGAATCTGCGCGAGCCGGGTGAGAGCGGGTACAAGATCCCGCGCGGTTGGCTCTACGAGCGGATTAGCTGCCCGAACTACTTTGGCGAAATCGTCGAGTGGATTGGTTTCGCCATCGCAACCTGGTCGCTGCCAGGCTTGGCGTTTGCCGCGTACACGGCAGCCAACGTGGCGCCGCGCGCCTTCCAGCATCACCGTTGGTACAAAGAAACGTTCGACGATTACCCCAAGCAGCGCAAAGCGCTGATCCCGTTTGTGGCTTAGCGCATGGATTCCATCGCATATCGATTTGGGATGTTGATCGTGCCACTGCTCTTTGGGCTGTTGGCCGGACGAATCGGTGTGTTCAACCAGCCGCGTGGTGCGGTTGAACGGCTGAACTGGCTGGCCATTAACTTTGCCTTCCCGGCGTTGGTTGCAGCGGGAGTGGCGAACCAAAAATCTGACCTGCCGTCCGATCCTGCGTTCTGGCTTTTGTGGCCATGTAGTCTGGCGTTGATGTTGTTGGGAGTCCGGCTGTTCGCCAGGGACAAGGCGACGATGGGGCTGGTCTCGACGTTCGGAAACGTTGCGTACTTGGGGCTGCCTGTCACCTTCGCAGTTTATGGCTCCGAGGCGATGGGACCCGCTTCGTTGATCGTGTCTGTGCACGTCGTGCTCGCCGTCACCGTCGGTCCGGCCGTTGCGACGTATTGGGGCGAGGGCAGGGCGGACGGCGGTGTGGTGAAGGTGTTGAAGATGCCGCTGTTCTGGGCGCCGTTCTTTGGTGCTGGCATTCGCTTTCTGCCAGCGGGTGCCGAGCAAGCCGCGACGACTTTAGGTTACCTGGGCATGGTCGCGTCCCCCATCGCGCTGTTCATGTTGGGCCTCTACGTGTTCATCGAACGCAAGCGCGCGATGCGTCCGGATGTCGCCGTATTCAAGCATGCCGCCCAGAAGTTGTTCGTTGTGCCTGCGGTCATCGCGGCTGCCTGTTTTGCTGCGGTCGGTCTGGGTTGGCTGGAGCCACAGCACGCCCGATATCACATGTTGTTGGGCGCGATGCCGGCGGCGATCACGGCGTTTTCGATCGCGCTGGATGCGAAGATCGATGCGGAGGTGATTGGGTCGACGATCATTTGGTCGACCGCAATCAGCGTCGTGACGATACCTTTGTGGTGGTTGTTGTCGTCGATTGTTTAGTCGAGCTCAAGTCCACAGATTCACTCAATGTAGTTCGCGCCAACCTCGCCCTTAGCCGGATGCTGCCCTTTTTCGATCAGCTCCAAACACTTCGTTGGGGTGCCTGCTTTCATTGGAACCTCTACACGCAGACGCTCGTGGGGTTTGCGATTCTCGTCGTAGGGAATGCGGACGTGACTGAAAAAGGTCTCGTGGTTGGGGTGCTCCACGCAGACGTACCAGCCGTAGCCCGGAACACCGTGCATCATTAGCGGCATCACCGTTTCTTCGACCTCTTCGTACTCCAGTTTGTATGTGCCGTCCGGACCGACTTGTTTGGATTCCGTGATGGCGGTCTCGGGCCGAAAATGCGGATTTATCTCGTAACGGATTACCCAAACGACCGCGTCCGCCAGCGGTTGACCACCTGACGTTACCACGGTTGTCAAAGCTGGCATCCGGGTCTGCGTTGATGGAATCGGAATGCAACAACCGGTCATGCTTAGGCAGAGCGTAGCTAGTAGAAGATGCTTCATGAGGCGAGATTGCCGCGAGACTTGACATCCTGTCCATTCTAATTGAAAACCGTTTTCAATTAGCGGCACAAGTTTTTGCGCACGGCACTTAATAGAAACAAGGAACGAACATGCGAACACTCGCACAAACACTGGCTCTCTCGCTGCTTGCTGTGGTCTTGACGACCGGTTGCGAAAAGAAAGAGCAGGTTGAAGAAAAGAACAATCTCCCTGAAGCGGTTGAGACCGCCAAAGAGGAGCCGAAGGTCGAAGCAAAGACGCTGACCATCTACTCCGGCCGTTCCGAGAAGTTGGTTGCGCCGCTGATCGAGAACTTCAAGAAGGCTTCCGGAATCGAGGTCAACGTCAAGTACGGCAAGAGCGGTGAGCTCGCCGGCACGCTCTTGGAAGAGGGTGATAAGTCGCCTGCGGACATCTTTTGGGCACAGGACGCCGGCACGCTCGGTGTTGTGGCGCAGAAAGGAATGTTGGCGAAGCTCGATGACGCCGCGCTTAACAAAGTTCCCGAGAACTTCCGCGCTGCTGATGGTCTTTGGGTTGGAACCAGCGGACGCTCGCGCGTTCTGGTCTACAACACCAAGAACGTCAAAGTCGAAGACCTGCCTAAAGGTGTGATGGAGCTGACCGATGCAAAGTGGAAAGGCAAGGTCGGCTGGGCGCCAACCAACGCGTCCTTCCAGAGCTTCGTGGCCGCCATGATCGAGTTGGAAGGCGAAGAAGCGACCAAGAAATGGCTCGAAGGCATGGTCGCCAACGAACCGAAGGTCTACCCCAAGAATACGCCTGCTGTAGCAGCGACCGGTGCGGGTGAAGTCGACGTAGCGTTGGTCAACCACTACTACTTGTTCCGGATCAAGAAAGAGAAGGGCGACGACTTCCCGGCTGCCAACCACTTCTTCAAGAACGAGAAGGCTGGCCAGCTTGTAAACGTGTCGGGTCTCTCGACCTTGAAGTCGGCCAAGAATGCCGAGTCGGCCAAGGCGTTTGTCGAGTATGTCTTGAGCGAAGACGGTCAGAAATACTTCGCACAAGAGACCTACGAGTACCCCGTGATTTCTGGCGTTAAGCCTTACGAATCGCTGCCAGCGCTCGAGGAAATCAAGCCACCAAAAGTGGACTTCGCGAAGCTCGCCAACCTTGAGGCAACCATCAAGCTCCTTCGTGAAACGAAGGCGCTCAAATAGCCTCGACCTCCCATAGTCATGAGCGCCATCCCATCCTGCACGGCCTGGGTCTTGCGGTGGGCGCGCTCATGCTGCTGCCATTTCTTTGGCTGCTTTTCTACGCGATACAGCTCTTTGACACCGATGCCTCCGGGGCGCTCTTTGCCTCGGCGACCGGTGAAGCTCTGCTGAATGGCCTGGTGCTTTCGGTTGCCGTCGCTGTTTTCAGCGTCGCGCTCGCGCTGCCGCTTGCCTGGCTGACGCACGCCACCGACATGCCGGGGCGTAAGTTCTTTCGGGTTGCGCTGAACCTGCCGCTAGCCGTGCCGTCGTACGTCAGTGGGTTTGTTGTGGTTGCGGCGTTGGGTCCGACCGGTTGGCTGCAGCAAGCGCTTGAGCCATTTGGCGTCGAGCGGCTTCCCGAAATCTACGGGTTTAATGGGGCGTTCGTCGCGCTTTTGTTCTCGTTCCCTTATGCGCTGATTCCCTTGCAGGCTGCTCTCAATCGTGTTGACCCGCGTATCTGGGAGGCCTCCCGGTCCCTTGGTCTGAAGCCCGGTCAGGCGTTCTGGCGAGTCATTTTTCCGAATGTTCGTGGGGCGATTGCGGCCGGGTTCTTGCTGGTTGGGCTATATGCCATGAGCGACTTCGGCGCCGTGTCTCTGATGCACTTCGACTCGCTCAGCTACGTCATCTATGTGCGCTACCAGTCGTTGTTCGACAAGGACGAGGCCATCTTCCTGGCGTTGGTCCTGGCGGTCGTAGCGTTGGCTTTCTTAGCCGCTTATCGATGGATTCGAGGGGCAGGTGGTTCGACCCACGTGCAGGCATCGGCGCGTGAATGGCCGACCATCAAACTTGGCACCTATCGTTGGCCAGCCGTTGTGTTCTGCAGTCTGGTGACCTTGTTGGGCGTTGGCTTGCCTATTTTCACGGTTGGCCTTTGGCTGTTCCGTGGGCTCGCGTTAGGCAACACCGTTGGCGACCTTGGCGCCGAAACATGGACCACCCTGTCCGTCGGAATCATGGCAGCTTTTGTCACAGTTTTTGTAGCTCTGATTCCGGCCCTGTTGACGCGATTCGGAAGTGCCCGAGTTTCCAAGACTGTGCACGTCGCCTCGCATGTCGGCTATGCCTTGCCGGGCATCGTAGTCGCATTGTCATTAGTGTTCTTCGCCATCCGCTACGCCGGCCCGTTTTACCAGACTACCGCGCTGCTGATCTTCGCCTACGTCGTGCGCTTTTTGCCGCTTGCCTTGGGCGTGTTGGACGACGCGTTGGAGTCCCAAAACTCGCGGCTCTATGACGCGTGCCGTGGCATGGGGCGCAGCCCCGTCAAAGCGTGGGCGACCGTCGTGATTCCCTGCGCTGCTAGCGGAATTGCAGCGGGTTGGCTGATCGTGTTCATGTCGGTCGTGAAGGAGTTGCCAGCCACGCTGCTGCTTAGCCCGTTGAACTTCAGCACGTTGGCGACTCGAATCTGGATGCTGACTGAAGAAGCATTCTTCACCGCGGCTGCACCACCAGTATTGGTGTTGATTCTATTTGCGTCGGTCGCGCTGGCATTCGGGACACGCAGCGAATCAGCGTGAATTCGAATCGTGGCGTTCTTTCCACAGATTTCGCCGATGAAGACTCAGATTTTCCTGATTAGCTTACGTTTGGTTGGGCGTTGATTCCGCCAGTGAATGGACCAAATGAATCTGAGTCAATCTGCGTGGGAATCCGTGTAATCGGTGGAAAGTCCCTCCGGGAACTCCCCGTCCCACAAGCTTCGTGCTAGGTTTCTCGCCATGAGTGAGACCCCGAAATATGCGGTGAAGGGAGACAGCGTCACGGTGCAGTTTGGTGACGTGAAGGCTGTTAACCGTGCATCGTTTTTGATTGAGGCGGGGTCCGTGCATGTCTTGTTGGGACGCTCGGGGTCCGGCAAGACCACGCTGTTGCGCGCCATTGCTGGGTTTGAACCGCTTGCAAACGGCAAGCTCGAGACGGGCGGCCGCATCGTCGATGACAACACCAAAGCCGGTTGGGTCCCGCCCGAGCAACGCAAGATTGGCTTTGTCTTCCAAGACTACGCGCTCTTTCCGCACTTGAGTGTTTTGGAAAACATCGCGTTTGGGGTTTCTGGCACGAAGGACGAGCGTCACGCGGTTGCCCGTAAATGGCTGGACCGCATTCGGTTGCCAGACCACGGGGCGCGCAAACCTGGGCAACTCAGTGGTGGTGAACAACAACGCGTTGCGCTGGCCCGCGCGCTTGCACCTGAGCCGTCCTTGGTCCTTCTGGACGAGCCGTTTAGCAACCTCGATGCGCACCTGCGTCGCAATGTGCGTGACGAGACCATCGCATTGATACGCGAGCAAAATGCCACCGCGATCTTTGTGACCCACGATGCAGAAGAGGCGTTCTCGGTCGCTGACACCATCACAGTCCTGCATCACGGCGAGGTCCAACAGATTGGGACGCCGGCCGAGCTGTACTTGGAGCCACTGACGATTCATGTCGCTCGGCTATGCGGCCCCGCATCCTTCCTAGACCTGACCGTTGTCGACGGTCTTGCCACCTGCGCACTGGGCGAAGTCGAGTTGGTGCGCGACCCTGAAGGCGCGACCCAAGTGATGGTAAGGCCCGAACAGGTGGATGTTGTCGAAGGCGAGGGTGCCAAGGTCACCGGAAAACGATTCCTGGGCGCTGTATTTGAGTTGGATTTGGAGCTGAACTCCGGCGACACCATCCAAGCCCGCACGCCTTCGAACTTCAAAGTCGGACAACCTGTTGGCGTCCGAGCCAATGGCCCACTCGCTCCGCTAACTGCCGGCTAGTCGCTAGGCGACCACACGCGAACACGCGAATCCACAGACGGCGCAGACGAAACACAGACGTGCACAGACTTTTTTTCAAGAGGGCATCAGCCAAGTCACAATTTTAGAATTGTGAGGTGCTACATGCCGTCGCGAAACAGATTTCTGCGTTTGTCTGTGTACTGTCTGCGCCGTCTGTGGATGGATCTCCGCAACTGTAGTTCGAAACGAAACTTCTCGCGCGGCATCGGATGAGTGGACCCCAAGAGGCCACTATGAAACGCGCAGTACGATCGTTCATCCTCGCCATTACTCTCCTTTTCGCCGCACCAGCAGCGGCCGATCCAATCCCAGCCAAAGTGCTCTACAGCGGTTCTGTCGTTGGCTTCACCGCCGAAACAACCCTGTTCGAGGTCGACGGCTTGTTTCGGCGATTTACAGTCAGCGGGACCGTGGATGCGGACGATTTTGAGAAGTCGAAGGTCATCGTTGAGATCGAGGCCAAGAGCGTCGACACGGGCAATTCGTCCAGGGATGAACACCTGCGTGATCCAGACTTTTTCCATGTCACAAAACACCCAAACCTGCGCTTTGAAACCACCGGTATCCGAAAGACCGGCGAGGGAAAGTACGCAGTTTCGGGCAATTTCACGATCCTAAAGACGACAAAACCTGTCACGATTAACGTGACAACATCCATCGAGGACTCTGGCAAAGTCAAAGTACTCAGGGTCGAAGGCGGTTTGAAAGTGAATCGCCACACGTATGGCCTCGATTACGAGTCCAGCACATTTGAGCCGGACATCAAAGACACCGTGAAGATTAAGTTCGACCTGCGGTTTTTAGCGAAATAGCGCACTGGCCAGCTTCGCGTTGCTTGCTGGCGTCTAGTGGCAGCTTCGCTTTGCTCGCTGCGTCTAGTGGCAGCTACGCTGTGCTTGCTGCGTCTACTTGCTTATGCGTAGCTGCAGGTGGCTTGAGCGGGCGCGAGGCAAAGCCGAGCTACTAGACGCGAGGCGAGCGCAGCAAAGCCGAGCCACTAGACGCGAGGCGAGCGAAGCAATGCCGAGCCACTAGACGCGAGGCAGCGCCGAGCCCCTAGACGTCTCGTAACCTAAACGCTAAATTCCGCCCGCTTCGTTGGACGCAAGGGCAGAAGGTTATGAGCTGGTCAACAGGCTTCGGGAAAGCCGAATTCACCGCGTGGGAACACGAGATCTCCATGATGGGTTGGGGCCGAATGGACAACCGCATCGTGGGAGCCGAGACACCGATTTATGCACGTGCAGCGGCGTTTCGCAGCGGCGGCACAACCGTCGTTTACGTCTGCCTGGACTTGATGGCCGTGTCGCTTCGCATCCGTCGGCAGGTGATCGAGGCGGTGCAGGAGAAGCACCCGGAGCTTCACGAGTCGAATATCATCATCACCGCGACGCATACGCATAGCGGGCCAAGCGGCTATTCCGAGTACTTTTTTATCAACCTGAATGGGCCAGGTTTTTCGCCGGTTGTCTGCCAAGCGGCGGTGGATGGAAGTGTCGAGGCGACGTTGCAGGCGCTCGAGAACCTGCAGCCAGCTGAGCTTCGCGTGGGTACAGCGGATATGCCGCTGGACAAGCCCGTGGCGTTCAATCGTTCGTGGTTCGCGTACAACCTGAACGAAGATGTTGAGCCGGTGACCGAGGACGAGCGCGACTCGATTGTCAATCGGACGATGACGATGTTGGTGGCTTACGATGCCAACGACATGGCCGTCGGCTGCATCAATTGGCACCCCGTTCACTGCACCAGCGTGCATGCCGAGAACGACAAGATTCACTCGGACAATAAGGGCTTGGCGGCCGCTAATCTGGAAGCTGACTTTGGCGGCGACTTTGTCGCGCTCTTTGTCCAAGAATCTTCAGGAGACGTCAGCCCGAACTACCGCTACAGCAAGAAGCGAAAGAAGGTCATCGGGCACCTAGACAACGACTACGAGAGCGCGGAGTTCAATGCAAAGGCGCAGGTTGAGTTGGCAAAGGAAGCCATCAAAAACGCAACGCCGATTGATAACAATGAGATCTTCAGCGCCGTTCACTATGTCGACTTCCCGAACGTTGAGGTGTCTGCCTCATACGGGCGTGGAGCGGCCCAGCGCACAACTGTGGCGACGCTGGGGCTCTCGATGGCCGAAGGAACCGCTGAGGGACCGGGACCAATCCTAGGCCTCAAAGCCTTCAATCGTTGGATGTCTCGGCAGAAGGCGAAGTCAAAATCGACGGATGATCCAAAGGTCCCCATGATCGATGCGGGCAATGGATTGGACGCGAAATTCCTGGGCAAACTCAGTGTGCGCAAAGCGCAGATTCCGTCGCTGGATGCATCATTTAAGTACATCAAGACGCTCATTAAAGAAGAGCGCATGGACGAGCGTCCGTGGTTTCCGCAAATCCTGCCGCTGCAGCTATTGCAGATTGGCCCCATCTTGGTGTTCGGCATCCCGTTCGAGTGCACGACCATTGCGGGCCGCCGGATGCGTGACCACTTGTTGAAGCTATTTCCGAAGCAGGGAATCGAACGGGTGGTGATGAGCTCGTATTGCAATGCATATGCGGGTTATCTGACCACGTTTGAGGAGTACCAACTTCAGCACTATGAGGCGGGCTACACCTTGTTCGGCCCGCATCAGTTGGGCGCCGTCTTGACGATGTTGGATTGGATGCAGCCGCGCATCGAGAGCATGCCTCGTGGAAACGAACCGCCCGAGTTTCCTGATGAGGCCCTGATGGCTCGAAAATTCGACAAGCCGTGGCCATATAAGCGAGCGAGGCCAGTCTGGTGAACAAGCTACTGATCTGCTTACCGGCGTTGCTTCTGGTGGGGTGTCTGGAACCGGAAATCATTGGCTCTGGGACCATTGTAACGCGCGAGTACAACGTGAATTCGTTCCGGTCGGTTGAGGCATGTTGTGGCTGGGATGTGGTGGTGAGCGAGGCGCCAACTCGACGCGTTGAGATCACCGGCGACGACAATATTGTTCCGGCCATCATTGCCAAGAGCATCGACGAGACCCTGACCCTTGAGTACGCCACGGACGCCGACAGAAGCCCGTCTCAGCCGATTCGCGTGGTCGTGGAATCCCCAAACATCACGTCCTTAAAGATGTCATCTGGTGGCACAGCTATCGTGGAGAACGTCGAATCTGACCTGTTCAGTTTCAACGCTTCGCAAGGCTCGTCCGCACGCTTCAAGAGCATCACGACGCAGTCGTTGAACACCGCTCTAGAAGGTGGAAGCGAAGCGCTGATCGACGGCGTTCGTGTCGACCAACTCAATGCTCGTCTGGACGGCGGCTCCAGCATTTCGACCTCGTTCCAACTGCCTGCCGTCGACCTCGAGTTGGCAGGCGGAAGCCGGGCAAATGTGTGGGTCGCAGACACACTCGTAGTCGACGCTTCAGGTGGCAGCGCGGTGAAGTACTACGGTGACCCCGAGCTTGAAGAAACAGTCACAGATGGGAGCTCGGTTGAGCGTCTCGGCGACCAACCGCTTTGATTGCGCGCAACCATTCGGGGTCGAATGTGATGATGTGAATCATCAACATGCCGACGGTTAGGTCCGCGAAATCGACGGTTGCAATGATTCCCACGTGCATGCCCACCATCGCCAGCCACAGCCACGGTCGGAAACGGCCGACGACAGCCAGTGGTGCGAACAGACATTCCAACGCGAGCACGCCATACGACATGCCGGTTAGAAGGGTAGGCATGCTGGTTAGCGTATCGACGATGAAGTTGTCGCGAGCCAGCGCGGACTCCAAAACGTATTGCAGGGCGGAGCCGTCTATCCACGAGCTGCTGTGCAGCTTCGTAACGCCGCTGAACGTGTAGCCGGCAGACATGATGACCCAGGCCAGCGTGTAAAAACCGCTCGGCAGTCGCCACGATGCGGCTTCACCAGCTTTGGGCACTGGCACCGCCGTGTGGAAGAGCAGCAGCCAGCCCACAAACGGAAGACCGGGGTTGGCGATCATCGGATTGCGGCAGAAGAGGGCGGCCCAGATGATCCAGAGTGCCGCTGACGCAACGCGGTCCCGGAATCCAAGCGCCAACATCAGCGACAGGGCAAGTGATGCGCTGATGAGCCCGATAGCAAAGGCGGGGGAGTCAGACAGCATGAAGAGGCTAGGCAGCGGGCCAACAAGCGGGCTGGTCGAGGCCTCCATGATGCCTTCGCTGCTGAAAAGCTCTGTTGCCCAAGGCAGCAGTTCAGCGAAGTGCACAAAGAGGTACGCGCCAAACATGAACCGAAAGACCGAGTAGTTTCGCCAGTTCCAGCCGTTCATACGTCCCCCTTGCCGCAATCAGGTCGAAGCACACGTGGAATCGACTCCGGCGTGCCTTCCTTGGGCGCGTAGTGCACCTCCACATCATGGATCTCGCCGCGAATGCCTAGCTCACGCAGAATCTTGGCGTCGCCTCGACCGCCGGGACACAGCGCAAATTGCGCCGCCGCGTCGTACATCGGCTTGGTCGTTGGATTAGTCGCCAGCACGGGACCATACGCAAGCACGCCCCCGTACACGTTTCGACGGTTGTAGGGCCCTTGAATGCTTGGGTAGAGCTCCTTTGTGACCTCCAATACCTGCGGACCATTTTCATCGGTGTAGGTCACCCAGAACTTGGTCGAGAACGTCTCCAGCCCATCCACAGTCGTGAAGACTTTTGGCGACGGCGAGGCGGTTGTGAACGCCGCGAGACCCTTGAGTTCGGGCACGTTCGACGCGTACGCCGCCATGCCAAACAAGCCCACGAACGCCAAAGCGGTCAGTCGGCGCGAGTAGCTTACAGGCGTCTCATCATTGACCTCGCAACCAAGCAGCATGCGGCCGAGCTTGTGTTCGTTGGTCGAACCCAGACCACACGAATCTTCGAACGTCTTGGGGTTGTTGAACGTCCCGAACATCATGTCCCAGATGGGCAAATCACCGTAGTTGTAGCCGTGGACGCCTTCCTGATGATGCACGCAGTGACTCTCAGGGCGTTGAATGATGTAGCCCATCCAATGCGGTGTCTTGACGTTCCAGTGGTAGAATAGCTCGGCTAGGCCCGCCAAGAGCGCGACACCTGCTGCTGACGCAGGTGACAAGCCCATGACCAGGTACATCACAACGCTCGAGAACACCGTATTCGCTAGAATCTCGAACGGGTGTTTGTAGAAACTGGTGATGATCTCCAAGCGCTGTGGTGAGTGGTGCAGCTGGTGGAGCCAACGCCAAAGAAACGGGATTTCGTGCCGAGCGCGATGCCACCAGTAGAACAGGAACGTCATGACCAGATAGCCGACAATGGTGCCGGTGAGCGTTCCCATCTCGGCGAGCTTCCAGAGCGACTGGTTTTCCAACCAGGCCTCAAACCCCATCCCGAACGCATAGACGATGCCGGCCTGAAGCCCGTTGAACACAAGGGCGCGACCCCACCAACCTTTGACACGCGGCCAGTGCCGACCGGGCCGGCGCAGCTCCGCCCACATCATGAGTAGGGCGGCGATGAGTACGATTACAGGGACAAACATGTTTGACCTCCATGGCGCAAAATTCGTGGGAGGTTTTTCAACACCTGTGCCAATACGCTGTTCGCCCCAATCCATGCGACTTTCCGAAAATCCACCCCCAGATAACCCCTCACCCAACACCCAATCTGTCCAACTTTTGTACAAATCCTGTACAAGCAATGTACCAAGCCCCCAAGCCCCCAAGCCCAATTTGAACCGCCAAAGGTCCCAGCGCATCAAAAGTCAGAATTCACAAAGGAGCCCATATGACCCGCATCAGCGAAGACCTTCACGACGAAGTCCCCGAGCCTATGATCGGCGGCAATCCCTGCACTGAACTCGAATGGTACGAATCGCGAAAAAGCACGCTCGGCGGAGGACTCACCATCAGACGTGCGTTGCCGCTGCGGGAGCTGCGCATGGTAGGCGCGTGGTGTTTCCTGGACCATTTTGGCCCGCTCTCTGTGCAAGAACGCGAAGAGGCGATGTGGGTCGGCGCCCACCCACACACCGGTCTCCAAACCGTCACCTGGTTGTTGGACGGCGAGGTGATGCATCGTGACAGCATCGGTTCTGAACAGATGATTCGGCCGGGGCAACTCAACGTCATGACGTCCGGGCACGGCATCAGCCACACAGAAGAAACGCCGGTCGAGCACTCAGAACACCTGCATGGATTGCAGTTTTGGGTAGCGCTGCCGCACTCGGTTCGGGACATGGAACCCGCATTTGAACACCATGCGCAGCTCCCAGTCGTCGAGAGCGACAACACCAATATCCACGTATTCTTCGGCAAGGGATTTGGCGGCGAATCGCCAGCCACCGCACATAGCCCGATGGTCGGCGCGGATATTGAGCTCAACGGCACAACGACGCTCACGCTCGATCCAACCTGGGAGTACGGCGTCGTCACAGTTGAAGACCCCATCAAAGTGAACGGGCGCACGCTCTCGCCAGGGCAGTTCAGCTACACCCCGCCAGGGTTCAATATGATGGAGCTTTCGTCCGAGGGCCCCGCGCGCGTGGCGGTGATCGGCGGTGAGCCCTTTGGCGAGAAAATCCTGCTTTGGTGGAACTTCGTGGGGCGGTCTCAGGAAGAGATTGTCGAGTTCACGAAAGAGTGGAATTCCGGCGACCGCTTTGGGGAAGTCGAAGGTTTCCCGGGTGATCGGCTTGTGGCTCCGGAGCTCAGAGGCGTCCGATTGTAGGAGGTTATCCTACATCCTTTTACTCTTAGAGATTTCGTTGCTACAGTGCGCGCCGCTTAAGGATGTAGAAAACGCAAAGAGGTAAACATGCGTAAGTGTCGATTGATTTTTGGATGTTTGAGTTTGGCCCTGACCGTAGGCATTGGTTGCGGCGATGACTCCGAGAAAGACGAACCGCTTGTCATTCTCAACAACTTCAACAACGCCAATAACGTCAACAACGCGAACAACGTTAACAACACTAACAACGTTAACAATGCGAACAACGTTAACAACGCGAACAACGGCAATAATGCGGTGAACAACACGTCACCGTGTGCGGACGCGTCAAACTGCCCAGGCTCCCTCATCGGAACGGGCAACGGTTCCACCGGTTCGGTCACGTTCACCCAGATCTTTGCGCCATCGACACCGATCGAGACGCCCGACCTCGACTTCCACCCGACGCGTAACGAGCTGTGGCTTGTACACCGTCCATACGAAGTAGACGGTGCGTGCTCGCAATCGAATCCGCAGAGCGCGCGATGCCAATCGCTTCCAGGTTCGACAACGACCCTCTTCAATCCTGGCGAAGCGAACCAAGAAGCCCGTTGGCTGTCGGACCAAAACGCGTGGCACTTCATGCGTCGTCCTCCCGCGATTGCGATGGGGCTTCCTCAGTACTTCGCGACCTGTGGTGAAGCAGCAACCGGTAACTTCGAAGACGATCCGGTCATGTTCATTGGCCCATCACTATGGTCCACCGACTTCCAGGTCTACGCGCAACCGTCGGGCGGTAATGGCTCGCACATGGATATGTTGCACGCCACGCCTTGGTGCATGGGCATCGCCCACGAGACCGAGAATGTCTTCTGGCTGTTCAATGGTCACGTCGGCTCGCTCGACCGCTACGACTTCAAAGCCGACCACGGCCCGGGCAATGATGACCACTCTGACGGCGAAATCTTCCGATATGCGGAAGGCAATGTGCGCCGTATTGAGAACATTCCAAGCCACATGGAGTTCAACCCAAGCGATAACTATCTCTACATCGCGGACACGGGTAATGAGCGCATCGCAAAGCTTGACACAACCGCAGGCACCCCTGGCGGTCAGCTGTCACCAGTCTACGAGCCGCTCGCCGCTTCAGGCGTGATGGCCAATACCGAAGTTGAGGTCGTCGTTCCGATTGGAACGCTCCGCCGCCCAAGTGGTTTGGCGCTGCACGACGGCGTCATCTATGTCTCGGACCACGAGACCAGCAAGTTCCATGCATTTGATTTGGACGGCAATGAACTGCGTCAGCTTGATTCGGGTATGCCAGCTGGCACCTTGGCAGGTATCGCGGTCAACAACGACAAGTTGTACTTCGTCGACATGACGAACGGCACGACCTACCGCATCGACCCTTAAGAGAGCGCACATGAAGCGGCTTCTGGTTCTGATAATCCTAATCGCTGGTTGTTCAAAACCGGAGCCGCTCCCTCAGGCGCCCGCCGAGCCCGTGGTCGACATGGGTACGCCCGATGTCGCGGCGCCTGAACCCGACCTTCCGCCACCGCCACCAGCGATGCCGGCGGAGGAACTTACCCTCGAAAATAGAGGCTCTAAGGTCGTCACGGCCGACGGGATCGAGATCGAGTTCACGACCCTGAGTCACAAGCATGGCAGGGGATTCTCGATCGGTATCTGGGGCTTCACTTTTCGCAAAGAAGGCGAGGAACAAACCCACGAGATTCGCGAGCGACAGCTCGAAGGCGAATCCGAGCACTTCGGTCGTGTCTTCCTGTTTTCGGGCGAGTACTCGAAGGTGAACATATCTGTTCTGGAGGGGGCAGCTCCCGAGCCGCTTGACGAAGACGCCGCCCGCGAGCTTGCGGAGGCCGAGGGCAAGGCGCAAGGATTGGTCTGGCGGGGAACGTCCAGCAGCACGGACAACGGCTATTTCGACATGACATTTCGCGACATGGATTCGAATGCGCTGGGCGAAGTTCGGGTAGGGCTGTACACAAAGACCGTGACGTTCTCTAAACCCAAGATCAAAAAGCAGAAAAAGTAGGTGGCATGATGGCGAAAGTGACCGGAATCGGCGGCGTGTTTCTTCGAGCAAAAGACCCCAAAGCCCTGCAACAATGGTATCAAGACCACCTCGGCATGCCTGTCGACGCGCAGGGTTACAACGTGTTCATCTGGCGCGATAACAGCGATGATGTGCGGCCTGGTTCAACGGTTTGGGCCGCATTCCCGGACGAAACCGAGTATTTCGGGACCGACGCGCCGTACATGGTGAACTACCGTGTCGATGACCTCGATGCGATGCGCGCCCAGCTCAAGGAAGCTGGCGCAAAGGTCGATGACGCTATCGAAGAGATGGATGGCGTGGGCCGCTTCGGTTGGGCAACCGACCCCGAAGGCAACCGCTTCGAACTGTGGGAGCCTGCTGAGGGCTGCTAGATCCCACGTTCCTTCTTTAGGCGTTCCTTCACGCGCCGACCTTTCTTATTCAGCTGCGGCTTTAGCTTCTGGCGCAGGCCTGGCACCAGGTACGCGATCGTGGCGAGTTTGCCGCCCGAGACGGGGAACTCACGCTCCACGCGACCGTCGTGAGCGCAGTCCAGAATCATATCGGCGACGTCCTGTCCCGTGCACATTTCCTGACTGAAGACGATGTCTTCGACCTCATCGATATTGTCCATGATGAATCCCGTATCAATAGGCCCCGGGCTAACCGCGCTGACACTGATGTTTGTGTCCTTGAGCTCTTGCGCCAGGGCATACGTGAATGCGCGTAGTCCGAACTTCGTGGCGCTGTAGGTGGCTGCGCCATCAAGCGGAACCTTTCCGGCGAGGCTGGCGACATTGATGATGAACGCCTTGTCGCTCTTCTTCAGGAATGGCAAGGCCAACCGCGACAGCACCAAAGGCGCACGCAGATTTACATCCACCATGATTGAAACTTCGTCGGCCGTCCGGGTTTCCAAGGGCCCGCGGAAATGCGCACCGGCATTGTTGACGATGCCGTCCAGACTCCCGAAGTGGTCATAGGCTCGCTGCAGCGCAGCCGCCATCGCCTCGTTATCCGAAACATCAAGCGGGATGACCAACGATCGCTCCAACCCCTCGGCGGCTTCGTTCAACGGTCCCTCGCGCCGGGCCACCAACACAACGTTCGCGCCTTCATCATGAAACGCCCGCGTGGTGGCTAGACCTACGCCAAGTGATGCCCCTGTAATCAGTACCGTTTTTCCGGAAAATCGCTTCATTCCAAATCCTCACTGAGAGAGATGCAGACACTCCTACTAGCAGTTACACTGGCTTCACAAAACCTCACCGACAACCAAAGACCAAGAACCAAGAACCAATGACGATTGAGATTGACCCGATTCGACTACGCGAGGAACTGGCGCGAATGCGCGAGTTGATTGCGAATGACCCCAAGGTTCTGGCGCAGTTCGACAAAGACGGCAACGGCGTCATCGATGGGGACGAGTGGCAGGAAGTTCGCAACCTTGTCATTCGACGCCTGGAGCATGAAGCCTACGAGGCGCAGTTGGCCTCGCAGATGGCTCAGATCGACGATGAGCAGCTCGCTGAGATCGCTCGGATGGAAGCCGCCATGGCCGAAGAAGAGTTCGAACTCGAGCCAGAGCCCGAACAGCCGAAGTTGCAGACACATCCTTCGCTCGCTTCCAATCAATCGAATCTGGACTTCAGCAACGTGGAGCTCGCCTTCGACCCCCGTGAGGACCAGATTGCACGCCAGCAATCGATGGCCGACAAACTCTACGAGCGCGAGGTCGCATCACGCTATGGTGCAGGCAATCCAAGCGCGAAGGTCAGGATTGGCGAACATGGTTCACTTGCCGATTGCCACGAGTTGATCTTGGAACAGCAGGGTGGGGCGAAGCAGCTGCTAGGCAACCTGGCTCGACGCGAGTACGTGATTCGTGATGGGCGTGGCGAAGAGATTGGGCGCGTTTGGCAGAAACAAAACGAAGCGCTGCAAAATCTCACGGTCACCTCGCTGTTCGAGTATCCCGATCTTCATTTTTTCATCGAAGACTACCTGACCGAACAAACCTACGAGGTAAGCCGCTCCACGCGAATCGGTGAGAATTCGATGTCGGTTATGAACCCCAAGAAGCGCTACTTTGTGCACACCGAATGGACGCTGAGCTTCCTTCGCCGCAAATACGAGATACGCGCGTATACCGAGGGTGTTTCGTACTACGTGCGTCGCCGCGCGTTGAACCCGTTTACCTTTGATGTCTTGGACCCGTTTGACGAGAAGATCGGCGTCATGCAGCGGGGATGGACGGGGCTCGGTTTTCTAACGATGGGCAACCTGTTCCACATCAGTATCGAGAAGGACGTGTCGCCGTCGGTGATGTGGGGATTCCTTGCGACGGCCCTGCTTGCGGACCTTGATAGCGAGAGCGGTAGCCGTCGCGCTGGGCTCGACTTCTGGAATAGCTAGTTACAGGACGACGTTGAAGACGTCGGCGATGGGCAGAGAATCTTCACCATCCGTATTTTTCGCGAATACGCCGGATTTCCGCGGCTTCCGCTGTCTCCGGCGCGTTGAACATCACAGCGTACACCGAGGGTGTGACACCCATGAGCCTCGCGAAGGTACTCGCAAATCCAGCGGATGACTGAAAGCCACAGAATGCTCGGGCGTCCGCGATGCGATGGCCAAGCGCTATCATCTCAGCTGCTTTGATGACACGTCGCAGACGAATGTAGGCGGCGACTGTCATGCCCAATTGACGCTTGAACTTGCGGGTCAAACTGCGAGCAGACGTCTCAAATTGGGCCGCGAGTTCTTCAAGGCCGACGTGGGCGAGGTCGTCCTCGATAATCTTGATGGCATAGCTCACTGTTCCAGATGTCCGTGGTAGGGCTGTCAGCATATCTATGAAGGAGTTTTGCCTGACGTCCTGTGTACCCATGTTCAGATGTCGTCGAACGGTCCGCGCTGACTCCTCGCTCTTCAACTCCGAGAGTATTCCTAGTCCTAAATGGGTTTGGGTCGTCGCGGTAAACCAGGGGTCGCACCGATCGAACGAGGAATCTAATACCTCTGTGTTAGGTACCGTGTACGCAATCCAGTTGGCATCGTACCAGTGACCGGCGACTCGGCTAGGGGCGCAGCGGACATGGCGCAGTAGTCGCCCACTTGAACCCGCGATGCCAACGTGTTTGAAGTCGTTTGGGAACTCGAGGAAGAAGTGTTCGAAGAACGTAAGATCTGCGCCCGAGAGGTCATCAACAGCAATGACGAGTACGTCCGACGAAGTTGAGGTTACTGGACGAGTGTCTACCGTCATGCCCGCTCTGCTGCACCGAACACCGCCTCTCATTGAAACAAAGTGTGTCTCAATTGGATTCAAATGGGCATGTTTGGACGCCAGATGAAACACCTCTGTGATTGAGGCCACAGCCAAAATATTGAAGCCATTTTCGACCAGAAACGAGATAGAGAGCATGTGTATACCTTGCAGTTATTGTCCAAAATGAGCTCCTAGAGCTCAAACAGGACAGTTTCGCGTACACACAAGTATCGTCCGAACGATGTGAGGTGTTTCCGGAAATCAAACTAACTCGTGACTTTGATTAGGAAGTGGCCGCAGCGGATCAAGCCGTTTCGCAGTAAAGCGAACCTTCAATCTAAGATATCTGCAGTCTCGAACACGTAGATGTTGCGGCCCGCAAGAAAAGACCAGTTCTCATGGATCTGGAATTCCGCTCCCGATGGAACCTCACCGATGAATCTCCAGTCGTTATCACCCATCAATTCGAAAAGCAGTGTTTGTTCGTCGCGTGTACCGATGATGAAAATGCGATCATCGTAGATCTCTAGGCCTGTTACTGTTTCGACTCTAGAAGGTAGTGGGATCTCGTGAACGAATGCGCCGTTTTCGTAGCGCACGAGTCTTTCGTAATCGATCCAAAAGATGGCAAAATCGCTCCCAAGTTTGCCAAGAACTTCCAAACCATATTCAAACTCGACTTCTTCGATTACGCCGCCACTTCGAATCGTCGTGACACCATCTAGACGCGTTCCGCAGTGAAATCCAAGGTTGGTCGCAACAATCCCATACTGATTGGTTCGGAAAAGGTAGTGTTTGTCGATTGTTGGCCCCGATTCAATTCCATTGGGAGTCAGGCGGTGAAGTTCACCTGTCGCACCACCGACTACGACCTCGCCATCAATCACGCCGAGTGTGTCGCCGACGCCTTCCTCGTTGAGCTCACGCACTAGTTCGAGCTGTTCACGATCGAACTCAAGGATTCTCCCCGCGGCGCAAATTTCATCGGTGCCATACCCCACAAATATCGAATCGCTTTGCATGACCACGGCGGTTGCGCTGTGATGGTTGGGAATAGTTGTCGATTCTCCCGATGCCCAGTTGTTTTGATGGTACAACAAACGAACGTCCAGTGGCACGCCCTCTTGGAATAGCTAGCTATTCCAAAACCATCCCGTCTGGGTCTTGTTCCGGTCGAAACACGTTGAGGGGTATCTTCAGGTAGCGGACCTCATTGTCGCTGGGGTCTGGGAGCTGCCCCGCGTCGATGTTCACCTGGATGGACTGGAACAGCAGGCGCGGTGCACTCAGCGTGTTGTCGCGCGCCTCGCGCCACTCGATGAAATCACGGCGTCCGCGAGACCATGGCAAGGCAACGTTTTCATCACGCTGTTCGCCGATCGTGGTCTCCCACGCAACATCGCGTCGTTTGGGGTAATCGTGTCCGACAAACACGCGAGTATCAGCTGGAAGCGCGTAGAGTTTGTCGTGAATTGATGTGTAGAGGTCTTCCGCTGATCCGCCCGGGAAATCACAACGACCCGTACCGACGTCCGGCATGAATAGGGCGTCTCCGGTGAAGATGGCGTCACCTATCTTGTAGGTTACGCAGGCTGGCGTGTGACCCGGCGTCGAGATGGCCTGAATGCTCAGTGTGCCGGCCTCAATCACCTCGCCGTCTTTCATCAAGCGGTCGAACTGCGAGCCGTCGGTTGCGAAGCCAGCTGGCAGCCCAAACACATGTTTGAAGAGCTTCTGGACCTCGGTGATCTTCTGCCCAACAACGATTTCAGCGTCCGGAAAAGCGGACTTGATGTGCTGCGCGCCACTGATGTGGTCGGCGTGGGCGTGGGTTTCGAGCACGTAGTGAACGTTCAGCTGGTGCTCCTTCACGAACGCGATGACTTCGTCGGCGGATTCTGTCCAGATTGAGGACTCGGCCGAGTCGTAATCAAGCACAGGGTCGATGACGACAGCGTCTTTAGTTTCGGGGTCGGCGACCACGTAGGTCAGGGTCGCGGTGCGTTGATCAAAAAAAGGATGGACCTGCATTTTGCCTCCTGCTCTTTCAAGCGGGAAACGTATCACAGGTCCATCCTATTTCACGGCAAATTGTGTGATGTCGCGCGTTTATGCCTTTGCTGGCTCCGCCTTGGCGGCCTGACCGCGAGCATTAAGTACCTGGTGGGCAAACATGCCTAGAATCATGGCTGCCACAAAGGCGATGGACGTTTGAGCGCCAGTCGCCATCGAGGTGATTCCCGGACCCGGGCAAATCCCGGCTGTTCCCCAGCCAATGCCGAACATCGCGGCACCAGCGACAAGGCGGAAGTCGATGTCCGTTCGGGTTGGGATGCGGAACTTCTGCTCGATGATAGGCTCAACGCGTTTGCGATGAATGAGTCGGTAGGCGATGGAGTAAACGATAATCGCGCCGCCCATGACACCCATCAACGAAGGGTCCCATTCGCCTCGGATGTTTAGGAATCCGATGACTTTGCTGACGTCGGTCATGCCCGAGATTCCAAGTCCCATGGCGAATAACCAGCCGACAAATAGCGTAAGTAGTGCGTGCATTCGTATCTCCTAACCGTGAATGAGTGAAGCGGTGATCATGCCGACGCCAACGAAGGTTGCCGTTGCGACGAGTGAGCGAACCGAGAATCGCGAGATTCCGCAGACGCCATGTCCACTCGTGCAGCCGTTACCCAGACGCACACCAAACCCGACGAACAGACCTGCCGCGAGGACCATCCAAATGGGTTGGTCTGGGGCCTGAATCTGCTGAGGCATTGCCAAAAGCAGCGTGCCTCCGCCGGCGAGCAGTCCCAGAAGGAACATGCCACGCCAGCCCTTGTCGTCCGTATCCGGGCTCATCGCGCCACCAGCGATACCGCTGATGCCGGCGATGCGACCACGTAATAGCATCAGTAGGGCTGACGCGAGGCCGATGAGGGCACCGCCGGCGAGCGCCAGACCTAAACTTGTCATCAAATCATTCATCTTTCTTATCCTTCCGCAGCAGTCAGGTCTCGGCCTGCCTGCCATTGTTTTAACGATACAGCTACAGCCACCACCGCACCGGCGACCGCCGCGAGCGTGATGTTTGACCAGCCAAGCGGCTCGAAGAGCATGAAGACACCCATGACGAGCACGAAGTAGGCGAAGCCTTGCCGAAGCTTGTCGGCGCTGACACGCTCAGAAAGCGCGGCGCCCAGAAGCATGCCGACCACCGCGAAGCCAACCAAAGTGCCGGCCAGCGTGTAGTCGATTTCGATATGGGATACGTATCCCAGGAAGCCTGTGGCTGATTTGGCGGCGATGACCAGCAGTGAGGTTCCCACTGCGCGGTGCATCGAGAGGCCGCCAAGCAACATCAGGGTTGGCACGACGAGGAATCCACCACCCGCTCCTACGAGTCCGGTGAACGCGCCGATACCAAGACCTTCCGCTGCGATGAGCGCCAGACCAGCGCGTTTCCCAGTGCATTCTTCGTCGGCGCCTTCTGGAGCCTTCTTGCCACGAAGCATCGCGATCGAAGTCACGACCATCATGATGGCGAAGAGGCCCAGAAGGACGGAACCGGGAATATACGCCGCCAGCAAACCACCAGCGAAGGAGCCAATCATGGCGAATGGGGCAAAGACGAGTCCGGCTTTCCAGTCGACGTTTCCGGCACGTGCGTGACGGAGTGTGCCGACGGCAGCGGTAGCGCCCACGACAAGCAAGGACATTGCGATCGCTTCTTTGCCGGGGAGGTCCGCAACATGGACCAGCACTGGGACAGCCAGGATGGATCCGCCGCCGCCAAACAGGCCGAGCAGACCGCCGATGAGTAGTGCAAAAATTCCGATTAGCCACATCATAATCAAACTCCTTCCTTAGCGGAGGGCTTAGTGAAGGCTCATGCCTTCAGGGTCCTGGTCAGGACGGAACACGTTGAGCGGGATTCGCAGGTAGCGAATCTCGTTCGATTCAGGGTCAGGCAATTGACCCGCGTCGATGTTCACCTGAACAGATTGGAACAAGAGTCGAGGTGCGCTCAGCGTCGCGTCGCGTGCGTCACGCCACGAGATGAACTCGTTCCGGTTCTTCGCGAATGGCAAAGCCACGTTGTCTTCTTTCTGCGCCTTGATGGTGGTCTCCCACTCAACTTCTCGACGCTTCGGATAGTCGTGTCCGACGAACACGCGAGTGTCTTCCGGAAGGCTGTAGAGCTTCTCGTGAATCGACTCATAGAGGTCTTCTGAACTACCCGCTGGGAAGTCGCAGCGACCCGTTCCGACATCTGGCATGAAGAGCGCGTCGCCGGTGAAGATGGCGTCATCAATCTTGTACGTCACACATGCTGGCGTGTGGCCAGGAGTGTGAATCGTATCGATCTTGATCGTGCCCGCTTCAATGGTCTCGCCCTCAACCGCGAGGCGGTCAAACTGGCTTCCATCGGTCGCAAAACCGGCCGGAAGACCAAAGACGTTCTTGAACACCTTCTGCACAGCAGTGATGTTCTGACCGATGACGATCTCGACATCGTTGAGCTTGTCCTTCAGGTACTGTGCACCCGAAATGTGGTCAGCGTGGGCGTGCGTCTCGAGGATGAAGTACACCTTCAAGGCTTCGTTCTCCACGTACTCAAAAACGACGTCGCTGCTCTCCGTCCAGATTCGGGAGGAAGCTGGGTCGTAGTCGAGGACTGGGTCGATGATGACCGCATCACGAGTCTGCTCGTCGAAAACGACGTAGGTCATGGTGGCGGTGCGCTGGTCAAAAAATGGTTCGATATGCATGGTTGACTCCTTGGTCAAATCGCTTGCTTAGGCGTTCAATTTCATTTGGATAAACGGCGCCAGGCCTTTCATTCCTGCGGCGAGCCCGTACTGGAGGGCTGCGTCGGCAGGCGCGTTGTTGATGTGGAACTCACGAAGCGCGAAGAGGGCGCCTACGCGATTTCCAGATCCGCAGAAGACACAAACTTTGCCGTCGCATTCGGCCAGAATCGCGTCGAGCGATTCAGCTTTCTCGGGCGTGAGGTCGTCAGGACCTCCGACAGGGAGTTTGTGGTACCGCATGCCGCGGGCTTCCACGTTGCTCTCGAAATTGGCTGCGAGCTCACCGTCGGTCTTCACACAGACAATGTCCGTGAAACCGTTTGCTTGCAGGTCATCAAGTTGTGACGCCGAGGGTTCGCCTCCCGTCAGGATTTTGTCGTCTACTACTGCTGCGTGTGGAATGGTCATTTTTGACTCCTTCGAAACATTCGAGCCTCGTAGACTTCAATGAACGTGCCAACTGTTTCACAGAAGGTGTTTTGTGTTGGTGTTTCCCTTTTATTTCATGGTCTTATGGGTTTTCTGTCTGTGTTGCATAGCCGGTCATTATGCGGTAAACGTGTTTCAATGACTGAAACATTGGTTCGCACACATGAAACGATTTGATGATTTGCAGGAGTTTCAGGGGATTCTGACCCGTGCTCCCCAGATGACACGCCTGTTTGAGCTGATTCAGCGTGTCGCCAAAACGGAAACGTCTGTTCTGGTTCGTGGCGAGACTGGCACAGGCAAAGAGTTGGTCGCGCACGCGATCCACGCCCTGAGTCCACGCGCTGATAAGCCGTTTCGTGCCATTAACTGCGCGATGCTGACTCCGGAGTTGCTCGCGAGCGAGCTGTTCGGGCACGTGAAAGGAGCGTTCACCGGCGCCATTGCTGAGCGAAAAGGCCTTTTCGAGCTCGCGGACACGGGAACCGTATTCCTCGACGAAGTGGCTGAAATCGCACCTGAAATCCAAGCTCGTCTGCTGCGTGTCCTGCAGGAAAAGACGTTCGTCCCGGTCGGTGGGTCCACCGTTCGTCACACGGATGTTCGGGTCATCTCCGCAACGCACCAATCCTTGCGGGAGGCTGTTGCAGAACGGCGATTCCGGTCCGACCTCATGTACCGTATTCGTGTTGCACCGTTGTTTCTTCCGCCGCTCATCGAACGCCAGGGCGATATCGAGGCGCTCGCGATTAACTTTGTGGGTGTGTTCAACGAAATGGGTATTCGCCACGTCGACGAGATATCGGACGCGGCGATGCGACTCATGCTGAGCTATTCCTGGCCCGGAAACGTCCGCGAGCTACGCAACGTTATCGAAGGCGCATTCGCGTTGGGAGCTGGCAACATCATTGATGTCGACGACCTGACGCCTGAGATTCGCGGCGAGCCACCACCGTGCGATAGGCATGTGACGGATGACCAGTCGGAACGCGAGAAGCTGCTCGCGGCACTGAACGTCGCGGAAGGAAACAAGACCGAGGCCGCCGAGATGTTGAACATCTCGCGGACTACCTTGTGGCGGAAACTGCGACGCTATGGGTTGGCGGAGTAGATTGTTTCCATTTGGAAACAAAGAATTGAGTTTTAGTGCTATTGTTTTTGTCCGGCTCGCGTCCTAGTTTGTTCTCGTTCGAGAC
The DNA here is from genome assembly GCA_030427705.1 of bacterium. GTDB lineage: Bacteria > Myxococcota_A > Bradymonadia > Bradymonadales > Bradymonadaceae > JAUIBR01. The sequence goes on from JAUIBR010000016.1 coordinate 72,301, forward strand.
AACAAACTTAACTAGGAGACAGACAATGGCAGCAAAAGCATGGAACTTTGACCAATCGCACTCACGCATCGGATTTACCGTCAAACACATGATGTTTGCGAAGGTGAAAGGTAGCTTCGGCGAGTGGGAAGGAACGTTCACCTTCGATCCTGAGAATCCAGAGAACAGCAGCGTCACCGCGCAAATCAAGGTCGACAGCATCGACACGGGCGTTGGCCAGCGCGACGATCACCTCCGTTCGGCAGACTTTTTCAACGTCGAAGAATTTCCAACCATGACGTTCCAATCGACCAGCTGGACGAAGACCAACGGCGGTTTCGAAATCGAAGGCAATCTTACGATTCGCGGCAACACGAAGCCTGTCACCCTCAAGGCTGACCACAACGGCATGGCGACGGACCCATGGGGCAATACGCGAACCGCATTTGACGTCAGCACCACGATCGACCGCAAAGAATTTGGTCTGACCTGGAATCAAGCGCTCGAGACTGGTGGCGTATTGGTTGGTGAAGACATCAATATCGAGATTGAAGTCCAAGCGGTTGAAGCCGCAGCGGAAGAGCAAGCCGCCGAGTAGACTTCCTAAGAACCTAAGACTGATTAAGGACCTAAGACTTTTGTCTTCAGGTCCTTTTTCTTTGGTTGCTAGGGTTTGAGCTTAGCCCTTACAAGAAATGCTGATCTTTCGTTCTTAGAATCCTTAGGTCCTTAGGAAACCATGGGTCATTACTTGGACATTGAAGCGTGGGAGCGGCGAGCACAGTACGAGTTCTTTCGAACTTTTGAGCACCCGTTCTTTGGGATGTGTTCCACCGTTGATATCACAGCGACCCTGGCATGGACGCGTGCAAACAAGCGGTCCTTCGCGCTCGCAGCGTGGTTTGCTTGTCAACAGACGGTGAATGCATTGCAGCCATTCCGGTTGCGTATCCGGGAAGACGGAGTGTGGGTTCATGATGAGATTGCGGTGGCGACGACCATCTTGAACGACGACCAAACGTTTCGATTCGTCTATCTACCGTACACAAATGCATTTGATGAGTTTGAGCGGCTCGCTCGCGAAACGATGGCTGGCCCGCCTCCGGAGACCATCAACGATCAGCCCGACAACGACGCAGTGGTTCATGGATCCACGGTTCCGTGGGTGGAATTTTCGTCGATCACGCATGCTCGGCCCGGGAACCGTTCGGACTCGATCCCGAAATTTGTGTTCGGCAAGTATTCTAGCCGTGAGGGCGAGTACAGGATGCCCGTCGCGGTGGATGCTCATCATGCGTTGATGGATGGTTTTCACGTGGGTCAATTCTATCAAAAATTCTCGGAGCTTTTGGCGGAACCTGAGATGACATTCGGTCCAAAAATGGCGTAGTTAGGCGCCGAGGCAGCTGATAGCTGAAACCTATTTCACCCATAATAATAACGTTTTGGAGCTATTGGACTGGTTTGATCATATTTAGGTCGGTCCTTCATGACCAATCCATTCAGGCTCTTCCCCTGACAGCTTGAATGTGACCGAGTTCGGCGAAGATAACATGCTTCCCCTCCCTGGCAGCTATCTTCGCCGCTCTCATTTCTTGGGATTTGAAATTTCGCTGTACGCGTCTTCGGCGACTTTGGTCAGCTCACGCATCGCATCCGATTTCGGGGAGCCTTTTCGCCACGCAAAACCAATGGTGCGGCTCGGGCGTGGTTGGCGGAAGCGTCGCACGACAAGACTGCTTCGTCGGTTCTCGACCTCAACCGCCATCTCTGGGACGACGGTCACCGAACCGGTGCTCGCCGCCATTTGGACCAGGGTGGTGAGGCTGGTCGCTTTGAACGCATGTTCGGTTGCGCCAGACACAGCGCACAAGTCCAAGGCCTGGTCGCGGAAGCAATGGCCTTCCGCAAGAAGCAGCACATCGTGGTCCAAAAGTTGAGACGCCTGAACCGACGTGTCTTTGTGGCCCAAGATGTGGTCTGCAGGCGCGGCCAGCACAAAGTTGTCGACACCAATCGCGGCTGTTTCCAGCCCACCAAGGTCCGCCTCGAGGGCGACGAGCGCTGCATCAAGCTCACCAGCGATGCTCATCTCGACGAGGTCCTCCGTCTTTGCCTCAGTCCATCGCAACGTCACGTTGGGAAACGCCTTGCGGATTGCTGGGTCGAGGTCGGGCAGCAGATAAGGCGCGATCGTGGGGATCACGCCCAGCTGCAGAACCCCTTCAAATGGGTCAACGTGTTGGTCGACGGTGTCCACCAGATCGTGTGACGACACCAGGATGGCCCGGGCCATCGGAATAATGCGTTCGCCTGCAGGGGTCGTGAAGACGCCACGGCGGCTGCGTTCAAACAGTTGAATTCCGAGCACGCGCTCAAGCTCAGCGATCTGGGCGCTGAGCGAAGGTTGCGAGACAAAGCAACGCTCGGCCGCCTTTCGGAAGTTGAGTTCTTCCGCGACAGCGACGGCGTATTGTAGTTGGCGAAGGGTGAAGGGTAGGGCGCCAAATTTCATGGATGTCATTGATAGCTCGTATCTATTGATACTCTATTCAATGATAGCCAACGCTTGGCGCCCTGACAATCATTCGTGTGATTGTGCGCAGGCGATGCAGAGGGTGGCATAGGGCAACGCCATCAATCGCTTGGTCGCGATTTCTTCACCGCATTCCACACAGTCTCCGTACTCGCCAGATTCCATGCGGCTGAGCGCTGCATTGATCTGAATTAGCTCCTTGCGGCTGCTGTCATCGAGCGCGGTCAAGACTTCGTCGTTCTCAAGTTCCTGAGCCTGTTCGTCCCAGTCGGCAGGCAGCGGTCCGTCATCTCGGAATCGATGCTTCTCGATGTTCCCGATCCGGCGCAGCAAATCTCGCCGCATCTCGAACAACTGGTCTTTGAGCTCCGTGAATTCACGTACTTCCGTCATTTCAAGCCCTCCTCGGCTTTCACACCTGCGTGGTATTCGGAGTACACTACGACATCGACACCGAGGTCGCCAAGATGCTGCTCAATCAACGGTTTGACCTCGTCCCAATCGAGTCGGCCAACGCCTGTCGCGAGCTTTGGAAGCGCGATACTTGAGACGTTCTCTTCCTCGATAAGCTTGCGCAGCTCTTTCAGGCAGTGGCTCACGTTTGAAACGGTCGCCTCGCCTGGATGGCCACCCTTCTTAGGACCTTCCTCTTGCGTGAAGAGGTTGGCGATTCGCGTGCCTTCAGGGCCGCCCCAGAACCACAATTGACCGGGTTTCGGGTGGGTCGTTTTGTGGAAATGGCGGAAGTCCTTGTACATTGCGGGCCATCGCTTGCGCAGCTCAAGAGCCAAACCTTGATCCATATGATCATTAGGTGCGACGCCATGCGCAGTCATTTCGGTTTCCGTTAGTAGAATGTCACCACTTACTTCTTTAATCATTTAGTACCTCCTGGTTAGGACGCGCTATCTGGTTGCATTCAATGTGCCGACTTTGAAGGTTTTTTAGTTGTTATTTTTCAGTGGTTTAGGGTGTCGGGCTATCGGCGTTTCACGCAAATTGTGCGTCACGTGTTTGGTCGCGAAAAGTTTGCGTTAACGGGGTCGTAGAATCCGGATCGACCCTCAACCGAACGGGCGATAGGTTGACGCCAGATTTGAGAGCGAACCATGCAAGCAGAATACAAACGAATCGAACGTGCCATCGAGTTCATACGCAGTTGCGACCAACCACCCGAGGTCGCGAGTATCGCCAAAGTGGTTGGTCTGAGCGTCTCGCATTTTCATGATGAGTTTCGAAAATGGACGGGCGTTTCGCCGGTACGTTTTGTCCAGGAGCGTGTGGTTTCAGTGGCCAAGTCGCAGTTGGGCCGACGCTCGATTTTGGATGTTTCTTTGGACCTCGGGCTGTCCAGTTCGTCGCGGCTGCACGATGCTTTTGTTTCCATCGAAGCGATGACGCCCGGCGAGTTTAAACGTGGACCAGAGGTGAGCTATGGCGTGCACTGGACTGAGCTCGGGCCGGTGGTCTTGGGTCAGACCGACCGCGGTATCTGCTGTATTGAGTTCTTGGACAAGGTCGATCGCGAGGCTGCTGAAACTCGCATTCAGGCTCGCTACCCGAATGCAGCGCTCACGTTTGCACCAGAGGATACCGCCGCGAGCGCGAACGCTGCGTTCTATCCACCCGGTTGGGACGCGACTGAACCCCTGCTTCTACATTTGAAGGGAACGAACTTTCAAATTCAGGTCTGGCGTGCGTTGCTCAGCATTCCCATGGGGCAAACGACAACCTACGGCAAACTCGCCGACTCGATTGACCGCCCGTCTGCTTCGAGGGCGGTCGGCACTGCTATCGGCGCCAATCCCGCCGCGTACGTCATCCCGTGCCATCGAGTCATCCGAGCCGATGGTGGGCTTGGCGGCTACCGTTGGGGCGTCGAAACCAAGTCACGAATCCTGAACGCCGAGTCTGTGTCCGTGCTGAAACAGTGATTGCACGCACAACACGAAACCCCCGTGTTACTCTCGGGCTCTCATGGCTGCGGAGGAGTCAATGGACTTAAAAACACGAATAACGCGGCGAGACGCAATCAAGGGCGCGGGAGCAACCGCTGCACTACATGTGCTTGGGTGCACCAAAGTTAAGCCCGCAGGAGAAATCATGAATACCACGACACGCATGCCAGCAGTCTATCTACCTCACGGGGGAGGTCCCTGGCCGTTTACCCATGAACCGATGGCCGGTGACCCTCACATGTACGACAAGATGTCTGAATACATGAAGAAACTTGGCATGGTTACACCAGCCGCGCCTCGGGCAATCCTCGTCGTTTCGGCGCATTGGGAGGAGAAAGAGCCAACGGTCATGACGTCTGCAGCGCCTCCGATGCTCTACGACTATTACAATTTCCCACCGGAAACGTATGAGGTTCAGTGGCCTGCTCCAGGCGCTCCGGAGGTCGCAGAAGAGGTCGCCATCGCCTTGCAAAATGCGGGGTTCACGGCAGCTCGTGATGCGACACGCGGTTTCGACCACGGTGTGTTTGTGCCTTTGAAACTCGCGTATCCACAAGCCAACGTTCCGTCGTTCCAACTCTCGTTAAAGGCGGGCTTGGACCCTGCGGAACATATCAAAATGGGCCGTGCTTTGGAGCCGCTGCGCGACAAGGGCGTCTTCATCGTCGGAAGCGGAATGAGCTACCACAACCTACGGGTGTTGATTCGCAATATTCGCGGAGCCTCAGGCATCATCGAGGATTCTCAACGCTTCGATGATTGGCTGTTTGAGACGATGAACTCGAAAGCCGACGTGATGGAGCAACGCTTGGTGGAATGGGAGAAGGCGCCTGCTGCGCGTTCAAGCCATCCACGTGAGGAGCACCTCTTGCCTCTTCACGTCATCGCCGGCGCCGCAGGTGATGACGCGGCGAGCGTCCCATATCGAGACGTTGTGATGGGCGCACATGTGAGCTCCATTCATTTCGGCTAGTCCTCGTACAGCCACTCATGCGGTAGTTCGCCCACCAACTTCATCACGCCATCGGTGGGTCGCCCATCTTGTCGATACCCGTCGAGGTTGACGCGCTTTCCGTCGAGCTCGAGTCTCACGCGGTGGTGTTGCCGGGATCTCCAGAGCCTTTCAAGCTCATCATCGCCACGAAACTCCAAGACCGTCTTGTAGTAGATGTTCTGGCCGGCAGACACCTCGGTAACCGTGGCCTCGACCGCGTAGGCCGCCACAGTCACGTCATTGAGCGCGATGATTTCTGCTGAGTACTGGCCGCTAAAACTCATCTCAAAACCGATGCTTGTAGTCCGTTGGGATACGCCGTTTCGTCTTTAGGGGTTCGAGAAGCCGACTGTATGGCTTAAACTCCGACCTCGACCTACAGCATAGGACTGATTGTGAACAAACAGTTTATTTCGATTTTAGTTGCGCTGGCGATGGCACTTTTCGCCGCACCCGCGTTCGCTCAAGGCAAAGGGAAGGGCAAGGAAAAGGACCGTCCCGCCAAAGAGAAGAAAGAGAAGGGCGATAAAGGTAAGAAAGATAAGAAGGATAAGAAGGACAAGAAAGATAAAGACGACAAGGGCGAGAAACACGAGAAAGGCGAGCGCGAGAAGGGTGAAAAAGGGAAACCTGACCATCCTGGCGAGAAGGGAGAACACAAGGGCCACGACCATCAAGACCACCATGAAAGCGGCAAAGGCAAGAAGGTAGGCCACGGCGGCGACATGGGTATGGCTGAAGGTGACGCTGGAAACGCGGCTGCCCAGGCTGAAGAAGACGGCAAGGACAAAGGGAAAGACAAGTCCAAGCAGATCGAAAAAGAGAACAAAAAGCACCTCAAGCGACTCGCGAAGATTAAGCGATTGGCGGAAATCGGTGCGGAGAAGAAGAACGACAAGCTCGTCGCGAAGGCGAAGGAACTTGCCGACAAAGAAAACAAGCGTCACGAAAAGGCGATGAAACGCCTTGAAGGCAAGTAGAGGAAGATATGAAGAAGCTAATCCTAGTATTGGGCCTGTTGGCGTTCACCGCCTGCGAAAACAAGACGGAAACTCCGCCGGAAGGCGACCCTGTTGTGACCACAGAGATTCCGGCGGAAGTCGAAGCAGAGGCTAAGAAGGAAGTGACGGCCGAGAATGCCGACGCTGTCGCAGCTGAGCTCGAAAAAGAGATCGCTGAAGATACCGAGTAATCACCCGATTACTTCAACGCGAGATACGCCTCGTAAATCGCGTTCAGGGTGTCTGCCGCACCCGATTCAAACCTCAATGAAACCACATCGCTAACTTCGGTTTCAGTGGGATTGATTTCGACGCTCGGGATTCCGAGCTGAGAGGCCATGACCACTGGACCGGCGATGTATGGGAACACGCTGGTCGTGCCGATCGAGAACACCAGATCGAACCCCTGTTCGAGCTCGTCGCGCAGTGCTTTCAGTTCCCCACCAGGCAACATCTCGTTGAACAAGACGACCCGTGGTCGCACCACCGCATCACACTCGGGGCAGGTCGGGGGCAGGTTCTCGCGGTCGACCCAATCGTAGTTCTCTACGGTCGTTGTGTGGTCACATTTTGTACAATCGATGTAATGCACATCGCCGTGAATCTCGATCACGGTTGAGCTGCCTGCCGCGCGATGCAGTCCGTCGACATTCTGGGTCAGAGTGAAGACATCCACATCTTGTTCTAACAACGCGATCACCTCGTGGCCACGGTTAGGCTCCGCGCCATTTGCTGCGTCGGCGATCTGGATGATGTGTTTCCAAGTCACCTCAGGACGCTCTTGGAACATATGGCCCGAGAGCGCGAATTCGATCGGAATCCCGTCGTCCGTATCCGTCTTTTCATAAAGCCCGGACACCCCACGATAGGTTGGAAGTCCCGAATCCGCTGATATTCCGGCGCCAGTGATGAAGAGCACGCGATCCGCATTCGCCAAGAGTTCGGCGACGCGTTGAACCATGCGGGGATTGGGAGGGGAAAGCTTCGACAAAACAGACTCCGATCAAAGTCCGACCAGTATAGGGTTGCGAAATCCGGCGCGGCAATATCCACTCGGAGCAAATTCAACGGAGCCTCAAATGAATCATCACCACAGAATCGACTACATCGAACTCAGCGTGCTGGACCTCGCCGAAGCCAAGGATTTCTACACCAATGCATTCGGCTGGGAGTTTAACGACTACGGGCCCGGCTACGCAGGCATCAAAGCTGGCGACGGCGAGGCTGGCGGATTGGCACTAGCCGAAACTGTGACGACCGGCGGGCCGCTGGTCATTCTGTACTCAGAACGGTTGGCGGACAGCCACCAGGCTGTCGTGGATGCCGGTGGAACGATCACGAAAGACACGTTCTCGTTCCCAGGTGGTTCACGCTTTCACTTCAGCGATCCATCGGGGAATGAACTCGCCGTCTGGTCGCACGAAAATCCGCTGCCGATGGGATAACAAAAAACCCGGCCGATGGCCGGGTTTCAATCTCAGGTCTGGGAGACGGTCGGCTAGAAAGCTGGAACACACAAACCAGCGTCGCCGAAGCCCAAGTCCAGGTCACATTCGTAGTCTTGGCCGCAGTCTTCGTCGGCACGGCAACCGAACGCGCAAGCTCCACCGCTGCAGACTTGGTGCGATTGCCCTGCAGTCTGGTCGCAATCGGCGTCAACGCTGCATCCACCAGTCCCGCCAAAGCAGGTCGTAACTTGGTCACAGTCACCGCCCGCGGCGTTGACGCAGCTGTTGAGTGAGCTCACTTCCGTGGCATCGCCCATGTTACAGGCGGTCTTCGCTGCCGCAGCTTGTGCGCTTGGGATCACCTGACAACGAACGCCTTCATCAATGGCGTCGTCGCAATTTCCACCCGTGTTATTGGCGTTGTTGGCGTTGTTCTCGTTGTTGTCGTTGTTCGATGAGAACTCGCTGCAGTTTCGGCAGGTGCCAGGTGAACCCGCTGAAAGGTCGCAGAACTGATTGCCAGCACAGTTGTTGTCCGACGTGCAACCAACGGAGCAAGTCAGTTCTTCTTCGTTGCAGTATTGGCCGGCTTGGCAGGCACCTTGGGTTGACACGCCACAGAGCGTATTTCCGTTGCGATTTGAATCGCCGCACTGGCTGTTGTTCGCGTTGTTTTCGTTGTTTCCACCTGACTTTCCGTCTTCGTCGCCACAGGCGACAGTCAAGCATACACAGAAGATAAGTACCGTTAGTTTGAGCAGTTTCATTTCAAATTCTCCAATCGTTTGAGTCCATCCATTTGTTCATCCGTCGAACACGATGGAACCTAACGAGTTGGCCGCTCGATTCACCTAACAGTTCCTAACACCGCCTGAGCCCTTGAATACCCTACTGTTCGATTAACCTGCACCCAATTGGGGGAAGCCTCACGACTTGATAAGTGATTACTCACCATGTAGGTATGTGTCCTACATTGGAGGCTGAAATGAAGTTCTGGATTGTTGCTTTGATAGCGATTGGCTTGGCGGCATGCGGTGATGACGCCGAGAAGCAAGGTTCGGTGAACGTCAATAACGTTAACAACGCGAACAACATCAACAACGTCAACAACGCGAACAACGCGAACAACGATGTTGATATGGGCATGGCAAACAACTCGAACAATGCCAGCAACAACGCGAACAACGTCAACAACGCGAACTCCAACAACGCAAACAACAGCAACAACGCCAACAATACGAACGGTGGCGGCCTGTATGTCAGCTCGGGTTCTTCTTACAGCGCTGGGGCGCTGACCCCTGCCTCGTCGACGATTACCGAAGGCACCGCAAACGCGCCTGTGGACATGTTGGTCTACTCACCAACCGAAGCGGGGACGTATGCGGTTGTGGTGATTCAGCATGGCTTCATTCTAGAGAACGGCTACTACACCGAAATCGCCAGCCATCTGGCTTCCCATGGTTTTGTGGTCGTACTACCCCAAATGTATGTGTCGTCAGGCATCATCCCAAGCGCGCCATCTACGCCAGAAGAGGCCGCGCTAGCGACGCAGCTGTACACCTGGATCGGAACGACCCTCGAAAGTCAGTTGAGCGTGCAGCTGGGGGATGTCCTTGGCCTTGCCGGCCATTCGCGCGGCAGCAAGGTGATTTGGTTGGCGATGGAGAACGGATTCAACGGCGCGGATGCCGTCGTGGGAATCGACCCTGTTGATGGCACAGGCGGTCCACTTGGTGGCGAGGCTCGCGTGCTTGATGGTGGGTTGATGAACGCAAACCTCCCATCGCTCATCATCGGAGCGGGTCTTGGCAATCAAGGCGGCAGCATCATCAGCCCGCCTTGCGCGCCCGACGGAGACAACCACGCAGCGTTTTATCAGGCCGTTCCTAGCCCATCTTGGTACGTGCTCGCACCAGACTACGGCCACGCCGACATGCTCGATGCGAACAACACCTGTGGATTTGCATGCACCGCGTGCGAAGCAGGCCCCAATGATGGTGGGTTGCGTGAACTCACGAAGGGCATGATGGCAGCGTTCCTGCGCGCCGAACTTCAGGGTGACACGGCTGCTCAGGCCACGCTCTCGGATGCGCAAGCCGCTCCGGTCACGGTCACGCTGAACAGTAAGTAGGGGTTGTTCCTAAGGACCTAAGTTGCTTAAGGACCTAAGTACGCAATTGGCGGAGCCACGTCACGGAATCTGGCCAGAGCGCGGCTGAAGTGGGCCGAAAGTAGCCGAAGTGGCCAAGGCCTCTAAGTTCGTGTTGTTCCGGGATGATGTGGCGCCGTTGGACGTTGGGATATGCCCCCATCATGGCGTCCACCGAACGCGGCGTGCCCCATTTATCGTCTTCAATGCTGTATGCCAGAATTGGCGCATCGAAGGTTCCGTAGCGATCTAGAGGTAGGGAGTCGTCGTCCAGCAGATAGCCCGGACTTCGGCACCAACGTGCCCATTCCATCGCAGCCCCCTTTGGCAGGTCCTCGCCGCCAAGCTTGCTCCACGGCATGTACCCGTAAAACGTGGACAAGAGGGGGAGGGTGATATGTGCATGAATGCCGACCATGATCTTCTGTTCCGCCCCTTGTTTGAGCCAATGGCCGCTCTGCGATGAGAACGTCACCATCCCATCGATGGCCTCCGAGTTGTCCAACATGCCCGCGACCTGACCGCCCACGCTATGGGCCACCATGAACAAACGATCTGCCGGCATTTCGGATTTCGCCCAGTCGACGACCCCCGCCATGTCCAACATCCCCCAGTCGCGCATCTTCGCATCGAAGCCTTTCAACGATTTTGGGCGAGACTCGCCGACACCACGGTAGTCGTAGGTGATGACGTCGAACCCCTCGTTCACCAGGAATTCAGCATAGTGTCGGTAGAACCGTCGAGGAACGGCAGTCGCGCTGCTGATGACGATGACAGTGTCTGCGTTGCCGTCGCCAAACAGCGTCGCAGCTAACTCAAACCCGTCGCGGGCCGGAATGCGGATATCTTTCATGACGTCTCCAGGAGCGCCTCCAGCGACGCGGTCAGCTGGTCTCGTGTGATCTCGATGACGCGGACGTTTCGCTGAGCTTTCGCCAACATCAACGCGCCTTCAATCGCAGAAATTGTATAGATTGCCGATTCTTCGGCTTGTTCGGCCGCGACACCCATGTCGACCAAACGGCTGGCAAAGAACTCGATGATCGAGTCGAAGGCCAGACCGCACGATGTATGAATCGCGTCGACATTGGCGGCCGCTTCCAACGTAACCGTGGCCAGCGGACATCCGCGTCGGAACTCGCTGCGGCGCAGTTCTTCGATATAGTAATCGCAGAACTGGCGCATGGCCGAAACGGGATCACCTGCTTCGTCGGCGAGTCGTTCCAGAGACCGGCGGATACCAGCGCCGGAGTACTCGACGGATGCAGCGCCGAGCTCTTCTTTGCCACCAGGATAGTGGTGGTAGAGGGAACCACGAGGCACGCCGCTCTCGTCCAAGATGTCCTTGAGTCCTGTGGCTGCGTAGCCTTTCTCACGCAGCAAACGGGCCGTGGATTTGACCAGTTTGGCTCGGGTGTCCTTTGATTTTGCGTACGCCATGGATCGCTTCGCTGTTATCGCCTTCGGCTGTTATCGCTCGCTGTCGTCGGTTTCTGTACCGATTGGTTTGTTTTGACCGATTGGTACAAAATTGCAAGTGAGCCAGGCAAAAAAGAAGGCGTCATCATCGATGACGCCGCAAAATGCGAGTATGGGTGAGTGGGCTTACCAGCGATTTCCGCCGCGTCCCCCGCCACCGCCGCCGCCGCCGCTGCGTTTGTCGTGCGCGGAGTCTACGCGAAGGGTCCGGCCATCAAGCTCAGCACCATTCATGTTCTCAATCGCGTCGGAAGCCTCGTCCTCTGTCGAAAACGTGACAAAGCCGAATCCACGGCTGCGACCAGTGTCCCGGTCCGTAATTACCTTGGCGTCAGTGACTTCGCCATAAGCTTCAAACGCTTCCCGAAGGCTCGCGTCATCAGTTCCCCAGCTAAGGCCACCCACAAAAATCTTCGTTGACATCTCTTTCTCTCTCTCGACGTGCGAATACAGCGATTCGCACCAGAATCGCTCCACCGAAATTGTGTGAAGTACTGAATTTTTAACGCACGGTGACGGAGTTCGACAACTTTAAAGATGTAGAAATCTTTGCTTTTCGCATCTTACAAGGCCGTCAGGCTTCTGCGGCGAGCGCGTGCTGCATCAACCTTTCGAGGGGCACGATATCCAGAGTTCGTTTGTGGGTGCTCTCCAAAACGACCTGACACGCGACGCCGGCATCATACGCTTGGTTCCAACTTCCGGCGCAGACGCACCATTTGTCTCCAGGCTTAAGGCCCGGGAAGTTGTACTGCGGAGCGGCTGTGATGAGGTCGTTCCCTTGTGTTTTCAAGTACACCAGAAAGTCTTCAGTCAAGATGCAACAAACGGTGTGGGCGCCTCGGTCCCGGTCGTCGGTATTGCAGCAGCCATCACGGAACCAACCGGTCAATGGGTCGTGGCTGCAGGGCACCAGGGGCTGTTCCAGAACGTTGAGTGATGGTTCCACGGGACCTCCTAATCAAGCTCATTTTCGACGTGCGGCATGTCGATCTGGGCGACACAATCTTCGCTGCCCTGGATGATGACTTTGACGGTGTGCTGCGGCCCACCGCATACAAGGTCGCTCACCGCGGTCACTTCGTAGGCGTCGCCACCAATTGATTTCCCTGAGTATGCAAAGTATTTCGCGCCCGAGACGTTGTCTTGAAAGCCGGCAGGCCACGTCGTGACCGACTGCACGCAGGCCTCGCCGCCGCAGCAGGCCTCAACGTTGGCCGACAGCGGGAGGTCTGCAGGAAACTCGCACTTCTCCGAGTAGTGCATCAGCACATTGTCGGCGATCTTGCGGGCCATGAACATGCCTTCGGTCGCCTTGGACTGCTTGGTGTAACGAATGAATGCTGGGATCGCGATCGCCGCTAGAATGCCAATGATTGGAATGGCCACGAGCCCAATCGCCGCGCACCCCAGCGCGATCCATATTCCTTTACCTGATTTCTTTTCTGCCATTGTTTAGGTCCAATTCGAGTTGTTTCCGTTTGCATGGAATATCAGCCGTCATGCGCGAAGTTGCAATGACACATACTCGGAGAAACCCATGAAAACCACCGCACTCGCCGTCCGTTCCCAACGCCCAGTCACATTCAAACGTTCGCTCGTGGCGTTTTTGACCACGATTACGTGCGGCGTTTTGTTCATGACACAGGTGATTGAGCCGACGTCGACGCCGAGCGTTTCGGATGTGGCTTCGAGTTCGATGTCCTGGGATGAGGTGCTTGCGCTGTTGTTCATGGCCGCGATCGGCGTGGCTCCATTTGCCGCGATGGTCAAGCATACCGCCGCTCAGATCTTCTCCCGTGCGGTGTTATTGCAGCTGACATGTTTCGGTCTGTTGGTGGTTGGTCAGGGTGTCTTCTTTAGGCCCGAGAGCGACGCCATCGCAGGCGGTATCCTGATCTCGCTTGCCGGCCTGCTCCCGTTGGTGATTCTCGGTTCGCGTGGACTGGGCTCAAACGCGGGCAAGTTTGCGCCGGACGCATTCCGCTTCACTTTGCTCGCATCCCTGGTGTTTGGCCTCGCCGATACCTGGGCGCTGTTGTTCTACACGGTGATGGAGCGTGGCTCGGTGCCGATGTTAGCGTCGGCTGGTTTGATGACGGTGGCATTGTTTGGCCTTTACAGGCTCAAGGTTTGGGGCCTTGTGGTGTGCGTTAGCGCCAACCTCCTCATCGCCGGCCTCGCCCTGTCCGGTGTGTTCGACCTGCCGAATATCCTCACGTACGGCCTCGCTGCCACGGCTGGAATTCAACTTCTTCTGCCACTGCCTCTGATTAAGGCAATGATTCGCAAGTAGGCTCGTGTTAGTCTTTGGCCATCACTGGAAAGCAGGTGGCTATGACTTCCCGAACGATTACTTGGTTGCTGGTCTCAATTCTTGTTGGGGCTATCGGTTGCGTGGGTGAAGGCGGGGTCGATACCGACCGGAACGCCAACAACACAAACAACGTCAACAATCAGAATCCCAACAACGTCAATAACGTGAACAACGTCAACAACGTCAACAACGTTTCGGACATGAATGTCCAGGACGACATGGCGGTCACGCAAGACATGGGTGTTGATCTTCCAGGTGCGGACCTGCCGGTCGAGATGGGTCCCGCCGGAACCCCAGGATGCCTTGATGGCGCCGGGCTGCCGGAGGGTGAAAACACCTTCATGCTCGAGAATCGGCAGCGGCGTTTCATACTTCGTTTGCCGAACAACTATTCGAACGACAAGCCATGGCCTTTGGTGTTCGCACTCCACGGAAATGGCGGCAATCCTGGCTATTGGGATGCGACGTCGGGCGATCGGAACATCCGTTCGGTCCTGCAGGACGATGCTGTGCTGATCATCGCCGAAGCCATCGACAATCAATGGCGAGATTACAATATGCCGTCAGATACGTGGCCGGCTCGGATTGAGAGCGAGCTTCTGTACTTCGACGAAATGATCACCATGGCCAGCGAGAACCTCTGCATCAATCCCGATGCGATCTTCTCGATGGGATTCAGCGGCGGCGGCTCGTTCTCGGGTGTGCTTGGTTGTCGTCGGACGGACATCCGTGCAATTGCCGTCGGTGGCTCCGTCATCTATTTCGACCAAGACAACTGCGTCGGAACTCCGGCTGCCTGGATTACGATCGGGACCGAAGAGCTGACATCCGGCCGCGAGGCGTACCGCGACTTCTTCCGCGACCGCGCGGGGTGCGAAGCAACCGCGACGGACACCACTCCATCGCCATGCACGGCGTATGACAGCTGTGAACAACCTGTGCATTACTGCCAGCATCCAGCGGGCCACATCTGGCCGGACTTTGGTTCTGAGGCAATGTGGGCGTTCTTCCAACAGTTCGTACCGAATGACTGAAGTCCGTATCGGCTCGGTTCTCGACCGACGTTTTCGGCTAGATGATGAGCTAGGCGAAGGCGGGATGGGCAAGGTCTACCGCGCAACTCAGCTGTCGGTTGGCCGGCAAGTTGCGGTCAAGACGATTCGCGCCGATGTGACAAGCCCCACGGTCGAGCAACGCTTCATGCAAGAGGCGCAGCTCATCGCCAGCATGAATCACCCGAACCTGGTGCAGCTGGTCGACTACGGCTTTTCGGACGAAGCAGGTGTCTTGTATTTGGCGATGGAGTACGTCGAAGGCATTCCATTGGCCAATCTTGTTCGCAAGGATGCGCTGCGATTACCGCTGGCCATCGAAGTTACCCGTCAAATCTGCAGCGGGCTCGCTGAGGCGCATTCGAAGGGCATCGTCCATCGCGACCTCAAACCCGAAAACGTCATGCTGACGATCACGGCAGAGGGCGCAGTCCAAGCCAAGGTATTGGACTTCGGTATTGCCCTGGCCGTGGCAGCCGAAACCCGCATGACCGCGACAGGGGCGATCACTGGAACACCGCATTATATGTCGCCGGAACAGGCGCAAGACCTGACGGTGACAGACTCATCTGATGTGTACGCATTGGGTGTGATGTTCTACGAAATGTTGTGTGGCTCGCTGCCATTTCGGGCGGATACGCCAATGGCGCTGCTATTGAAGCATGTTCAGGCGGTTCCGCAGCCTATCGGTGAGCGTGTGGCGGGATTGCCCCCGCAGGTGGCTGAACTGGTCGACCAGATGTTGGCCAAGGAGCCGTCGGGCCGCCCGGACAGCGTTCGTGATATTGGGTTACAGCTGGATTCACTGAAGTCTCAGCTGGGCATGTCTCCCGTCGTATTGGACGTCAAGAAGGACCGCGAGGCCGCATTTAGTCCCTACCTGACGGGCCAGAAAACCATGTCAGATGGTGACATGCTTGGCGACACGATGGATAGCCCTGTCGCAGCAACGCCCGCCCCAGACTCGCCGACCACCGATGAAATGGTCTTTGCTGAGACCTTCGACAGCGTTCCAGATGAGTCCCCGACCGAGGCATCTCAGCGGGTTTCGGTGGCCGAGATCGAGACGCGCTCGGCCACTCCGGTTCGTTCGCCGTGGCCCACCGCGATTGCCTTTGTCGCAGTCGTGTTTGTGATCGGCGCTGTTGTTAGCGTGTATCTAATCACGCAGTCGCTGCAGGCCAAACAAGAGCGGGCGTTACGATTTGAAGGGCTTGGCATGGCTGATGTCGTCGAGACCAAACCTGCGCCGCCCCAACCAACGGTGGCTGACGTCGAAGATGAGTTACCAAAACCGCACGCAGCCAAGCCCAAGCCCAAGCCGGTTGAAGAGCCGCCTGAGGTGAAAGAGAAGGAACCCATACCGAAGACGCCCAAGAAGCCTGAACCGAAAAAAGCCGTTAAGAAACCACGACCGAAGAACATTTCGGAGGTGCCCATAGATGGGGCGCCACCCACGGATGATGTCACACTTGCCATGCGTAAGCGTGCGTTGGGTGGGACGTGTTCGTCCGGCGAAACGTGCGTGTTTGAAGGCACTGCAAAGCCAGGCGCTGTGGCGTGCTTGGGCGATTCCAAGTGCGAAGCGGATTGCATGATTGGTGGGTGCAAGCAGATGTGCTTGGACAAGGCGACCTGCAAATTCAAATGCACGGGTGGAAACTGTACGCGATACGCAGCTCCTACCGCCTCGATGAAAGAGCTCGACTAGACCACGCAACCGACCGAATTCTGTTGTGATTTTGCGTCTGTGCGGCTATCAAAATCCCCGTAAATTTTAGACGAAGGGAAAACGATGCCGACGACGGAAACGCTTGTTCACATGCTGAAGGGTTGGGCCGAGGAACGCCCAAACTCGCACGCAATTCACTCCAAGAAAAACGGTGCCTGGGAAAGCTACACATGGGCCGAGTATTGGGAGGCAGTGCAAGAGACTGCCAAGGGACTTGCTGCGCTGGGACACGAGCCTGATGAATGCGTGGCGCTTGTCGGAAACAACCGGAATGAGTGGGTGATCTGCGAGTTTGCCATCATGGCTAACCGCGGCGCGCCGGCGCCCATCTACACCACCAATACGGTCGAGCAGGTCGCCTATATCGTCGACCACTGCCGGGCAAAGCTCGCCATCTGCGACAATCAGGAGCAGTTGGACAAGTACTTGGAGGGTATCGAGCAGGGCCTAATCAAAGGCATCGAGAAGATCATCGTCTTCGATGATATCGGTGGCGACAACGACCTCATCATGCAGTTCTCGGAGCTTCGGGCGTTGGGGCGTGAGCAGGATGAGTCGGTCTTTGAGGAACGCCTGAATGCCATGGAGTCGGACGAAACCGCGTTGCTGATCTACACGTCTGGTACCACGGGAGTGCCGAAGGCCGTGATGCTTAGCAACTCGAACCTAACGGCGATGGCGGACATGCTCCACGCGCGTATCGAGCCGGTCTTGGAACGCGATGTGTGGCGCATGGTTAGTTACCTGCCGCTGTGTCACGTGGCCGAGCAGCTGATGACCACGTTCATTCCACTCCGGGTTGGCGGCGAGGTCTATTTCTGTCCAGATCTGAAACAGATCAAAGAGTATCTGGTCGAGGTTCACCCGACCGTGTTCATGGGCGTGCCACGTGTATGGGAGAAGTTCCAGGCGGTCATGGAGGCCCGTTTTGCGGAGGCCACTGGTGTCAAAGCGAAGCTACTGGATTGGGCGCGAAAGACCGAACTCGCTGCCTATAAGAAGGACATGGCTGCGGGCGGAGAATCGATGTCGCTTAGCCGAAACCTCGCGCGGAAGCTCGTCCTGACAAAGATCACCGGAGCGCTCGGATTCGACCAGCTTCTGGGCGGTTTCACCGGTGCGGCTCCAATCTCTGCATCGACGCTTGAGTTCTTCGCCTCCATCGGAATTCCGGTCTTCGAAGCCTACGGCATGAGCGAGACTTCGGGCGTTTCCACCAGCCAGGAATTGACCAAGGTCAAACTGGGAACGGTCGGAAAAGCGCTTCCCGGCGTGACCATCAAGATTGCCGAGGACGGCGAGGTATTGCTGAAGGGCCCGAACATGACGAAGGGCTACCTCCACATGCCTGAGAAGACCGCCGAGCTATTGGACGAAGAGGGTTGGCTGCACACAGGCGACCTGGGTTCCTTGGATAGCGATGGCTATCTGACGATTACGGGCCGAAAGAAGGACATCCTCATCACCGCGGGCGGCAAGAACATCGCGCCGGCCGAGATGGAGGCTTACATGAAGTCCATCCCCGGCATCGGACAGGCGGTCGTTGTTGGCGACCGTCAGCCATACCTGAGCGCGCTCGTCACGCTCGACGCCGAGGCGCTGCCAGAGCTAGCGGATGCGGTCGGTATCTCCAATGGTTCATACGAGGCTGTCGCGACCAACCCCAAGGTCCACGAGTACCTTGAGCCGCTCATCGAGTCGGAGTGCAATGCAAAGGTCGCGCGCTACCAGACTGTGAAGAAGTTCAAAATCATGCCCGTCGACTTCACGGTCGATACGGGTGAGCTGACCCCGACCATGAAGCTGAAGCGAAATGTGATTTCCGAGAAGTACGCCGACGATATCGCAGCGCTCTACCAGTAGGCTCGCTTTGCGAGCTGAAGTTGTCGCCCCGGTTTGTATTAAACGGGTTTTGTTTCGTATTAAATGGGGTTGTTTTTGTATTAAATTGGGTCAATTTTGTATTAAATTGGGGTATCTTGTATTAAGTTTGTTCTAATTGTTGCGTTAAGCGTTGAGTGCAATGAGCGACGAATCGAGTGAAATTCTGAGGGTTGTAGGCGACGGTGAATTGTCCGCCGCCGATATTCAAAGCGGGGTTTCGTTTGATGTCGATATGCGCGCATTGGGATATCGGCTCCGGAAATTGGTGGAGGACGGGGCGCTTCACAAACGTGGCATTGGACGCGGCACAACTTACACCAAGGCCTCGGCACCCGTTGGGTACGACCGCAAACGAGCAGAAGGTTATAAGCCAAACGAATCCAGCTTTTTGTCAAAGGTACAGCTGACAACACTCCATGAAATGGGCGAGACGGGCATCACAGAAGCGCCCGCCGGCACGTACGCTCGCCAGATCTTGGAGCGGTTTCTAATCGATTTGTCTTGGGCGTCATCTAGTCTCGAGGGCAACACATATTCGTTGCTCGACACGACGAATCTGGTGACGCGCGGCGAAGCGGCAGACGGCAAAGATCGAACGGAAACTGCGATGGTCTTGAACCACAAAGCCGCCATAGAGTTTCTAGTCGATGGCGCCGATGACCACGATTTTGACCGCCGAACGGTTCTGAATCTACACGCGCTGTTGATGGACGACCTTGTCGCCGACACCCGGCAATTGGGGGCAGTGCGGCAGATTCCTGTGGGGATTTCCGGGTCGCGGTACACACCGTTGGCCAATCCTCACGTACTCGGGGAGATGCTTGACTTGATGCTCGCGATCGCACGCCGAATCCACGACCCTTTTGAGGCGGGCGTTTTTGTATTCTTACATCTCAGCTATCTGCAACCGTTCGTGGATGGCAATAAACGAACGGCCCGTCTGCTTCTCAATCTCAGGTTGATTCAGGCGAATCTTAAACCATTCACATTCGTGGATGCAGATAGGGAGGAATACGCCAAATCGACACTGACCTGGTACGAGCGTGGAGCGCCCAATCCGCTCATAGATTTATTGTTGAAGACCTATCGCGATTCAGTCGCGAGATATTCGATTGTCTTCGAATCGATCGAGCCGGACCCGTTCAAACTCAAGAATCGCGCTGCCATCCAAGCGGCGGTTAAAGAATTGGTTCTGCAGGGCGTGCATTTTGGTGAATCCGAGGCAGATGCTCTCGCCAATCAACAATTCGACGACCCTGCGGATCAAGTTCGGTTTGCTGCCGCGGTGGTTTCGGAACTCCAAGGCCTTCACGAAGGCAATTTCGCTCGATTCAAAATCCGGCCTTCCGAATTCGAACGTTGGGTCGCATCGAAAACCGTGTAGTTACAGATAGGAATCCATCGTGGAAATTCATGTTACTCGGGCCCAGTTTCATTGGGAATCTAGCGATCGACCAATCTCTCTAAATGCGTGGTTGGCATACGTCGAAGAGTCCGGCGACCTTGAACTCTCCACCGCCAAGACAACCAGTCCAATCAACGGTCAGCGGATTGAAATGGTGTCCAATGGAATGGCCCGGTGGACGGGAGGCGGCTATCTCGATTGGCGAAACGGGAAAATCTCGACGCGTTTCAGTCAAATCGCCGTGACACGGATGATTGAGGTCGCGGACCATTTCCAGGGGAACGTCCAAACGGACGAGGGTGAGCGGCTATCAAACGATAGCGGATTGAGCGCGACTCCCGCCTCCGAGGTTGTAACCCCGGAAACAACCTTGGTTTCCGACCCATCTGTGGGATCAACTAACTCCATGGAGTCAGACTGTTTTGGAGCCACGTTCGGATTGAATCATCGGCTCCTGATAAGCGATGCCGTCCGATTCGCAAAGGAGTTCGGAATCGATGATAACGCAGCTGTAAAGCTATATACGCGCAGGGGCGGCTCGCTGAAACGCTTTGCGTCCCTTTTCTTCACCCCGACCACCAACAACCACAGCTTCAGCGCCACATTCTTGCCAATCCGGAGCTGCACGCGAATTTTTTGCGCCGGCGCCCGACCAATCATTGAAAGAGTTTGGTGGTGACTGGCGCCACGCAACGGTGATCGCAAAATTCAATCGCAGCGATGTGTTTGCGCAAGATGACCTAAAACTGTCGACTTGGATCGAAGAGGGCGGTGACCCAGATGTTCCAACGAACTTGCCTCCGTTGAATTACATTCCGCTCCACTTGCGCCCTGGAAGGCCCAATTCTTTGTACGGAGCCGATGTTTGGCCCGCGGAGGAGATTATTTTTGGTGCTCGGCTTTCTTTCTGGCTAGACAAGGATGACATCCAGAAACTCCGTTCGGATTTCGATGTGCTGGATCTCAGCGATGGACGTTTTCACACGTCGGTCTACACGAAGGGCCAGCCGTTGGACGTGATTCGAGCTCGCCAAAGTCGGTTCAAGGAACTGCTGGCACTCAACACGCTTGAAGAAAACCGGCGCCAAATGCAGTTGGAGCGAACACTGGACCGGCTTGTGTTTCTTGGCGAAGGCCACGCTAGGGTTGCAGGCGCGAGATTTTATCCCGGCTTCGTAAGAGTGTTCGATTTCATCAACTACAGCGAAACGGATATGAGCCAAGCCGAATTCATTGACTGGCGGGCGGAGCAGGAGTTTCTAGGACCAGTCTGACGAGGGTCCTTTCGACTTCCTATTTGCACAGACCGCCTAGCCGGCCAGCCTTGGCAAAACTCGCGAGTTTCAATTTTGGGACCATATCGGGACGACTCTTGTAGTAGCCGTTCCCATCGTCCTCAAGCGGGCCTTCTAGTTCTTTCTTGGCGATTTGGGCCAATTCTTCTGGGCTGCACTTGCGGCCGTCACACGTGCTGTCTGGTCCGCAGAGCGAATCGTCGCGTTTGACCACAGCTGGGCAGTTTCCGGTGTGGGCAATGGCTGCTAGCGCGGCAATCTGCGTGGGATGACCGTCTTTAAGCGGGTAGGGGAAGGGGCGGATGTTGTGGAATGCGCAGGCTTGCGCAGCAGCCTGTTCAGGCTTCTGCCGCGCATACGACTTCAAGTACATCGTGATCGCGGGAGCAAATGCGACGAACGCGTCTTTGTCCACGCTCATGCGCTTCAATCCGGCCTCGACGATGTCCAGATTCTGCGGCTTCGAAATGTCGATGGCATCCTGACGCCATCCCAAATGGTAGAGCTCGCCAGGTTGGTTGGGCAGGCGAGCCCGCCGATTAACTTCTGCCACAAACTTCTGTTTTCCGGCGGCGGTGAATTCGAAGGCGCTCTCGTGGTTTACGAAGTCGTTTCCCCGGTCCAAAACGTCCAGAATCGCCTTGATACCAGCGTCCTCGCCGTTGGCATCCCGATACCATTTGAACAGCATCGCGCTGTCCATATCGCTGTGGGCATAGACACTTGGGAAATCGGATTCCACGTCGGGAATTTTCGACCAATCCAGGTCCTTGTATTTGGTCGTTGTGCGAACCGCGAAATCCGGTCGCACCACGTGAATGACGCGCCACGGCTGGTCATCCAAGCGATACGCAACCCGAAGCTTCTTGGGGCCTACTTTCAGCTCGTGCGTCTTGAACGCGCTCGCCTCATCGTGTTTGGCCAGCTTGATGACGTCCCGCTTGTCCCCTTTGCTGACGACCAATCGGAGCTCTTGTTCAGTCAGATTCTTGTTCATGACGTAGCTAACCTCGCCACGTCCGCGAACGCTGCGCTCAGAGCGCTCTAGCTCGATTCGCGCTTCCCAACTAGGCGTCTCGACCTTCGCCTTTTCATGCACCCCCAGCTCACCGGGGACAGTGACCGACGCTTCCGATTCGCCGCCACCCAACTCGCAATACGGGATAAAGGCCAATACAGCTGCGGCTAGTGCCAACCTCAAGACTCACCTCATAATTGCAAAAAACAACCCCGTCAGTGTGACCTGACGGGGTGCAAACGCGCAATATGTTTGTGGGTTATCGTTCGCTGTCCAAATGAGCCATTTGTTCTGCGGCATAGCGCGTGCCGGCGGCCGCGCCTTGCGGCACCGCATCTTCGATAGCCGCGAGGTCCTCCTTGGTGAGCTCAACATTCGTGGCGCCTAACGCTTCGGTGAGTCGGTCACGGCGGCGTGCTCCAACCAGGGGTACGATATTGTCTGACCGCGTGAGGACCCAAGCGATTGCGACCTGGGCCACGGTGCATCCCTTGGCATCCGCGACATTTCGCAAACGTTCTACAAGCCTCAGATTTTCTTCCAGATTCTCGCCTTGGAAACGTGGGCTCCACTTGCGGAAGTCATTGTTCGCAAGCTCTCGATCAGCGGTCCAATGTCCGCTCAGCAAGCCGCGCGAGAGAACGCCGTATGCGGTGATGCCGATTCCGAGTTCTTGGCAGGTTGGGAGAATGTCCGCTTCGATACCACGCGAAATCAGGGAGTACTCGATCTGAAGATCTGCAATCGGATGCACTGCATGGGCACGGCGAATCGTTTCCGCTCCCGCCTCACTTAGGCCGATATGCTTGACGTAGCCGGCGTCGACCATGTCTTTGATGGCTCCAATTGTGTCTTCGATTGGGATGTGCGGAGCCACACGAGCCGGCCGATAGATATCGATGTAATCCACATTTAGGCGTTTCAGTGAGTAGGCGAGGTAGTTCTTCACCGCGGCTGGCGTGGTGTCGAGTCCAATCCAGTTACCTGCCGGGTTGCGCATCGCACCAAACTTCACGCTAATCTGTACGTCCTCTCGCCGTCGCGTCTTCAGGGCCTCTGCGATGAGCATCTCGTTGTGGCCCATCCCGTAGAAATCGCCGGTGTCCAGCATCGTGATGCCTGCGTCCATCGCCGCATGAATCGTGGCGATGCCCTCCGAGCGGTCTGCCTCACCATAGAGGTCAGACATACCCATGCAACCAAGTCCAAGTTCTGCTGTCTCCAAGTTTCCTAGCTTTCGATTCTTCATGTCGTTCTCCGTCTGTTGTTGTCGACAATCGGAATCTAGCCGCTTGTTAAATCCTCATGTAGAGTGATGTTTATCAAGTATTAGATGCAGAATTTGCATGGAAGAGGAACGCGCATATTTGAAGGTGGTGGAGTCGGGCAGCCTCAAAGGCGCTGGCGAGCATCTGGGTTTGGACCCGTCGGTGGTCAGTCGTCGGATTGCTTCCTTGGAAGACCGTTTGGGGGTTCAGCTGCTTCATCGCAGCACACGCGGTTCTCGCCCGACCGATGCCGGACAACGCTATTACGAGGGCCTTCGCCAGATCGTCGACAATCTGGATGCGCTAGAGGCCAACGTGGCAGGGCGGGGCGAAGTTCCGCACGGCATCCTTCGGGTGACCGCTCCGTTGGAGTTTGGCGCTCGGTTCGTGGTGCCTGTCTTGGACGAGGTCGCGCAGGCCGCGCCGGAATTGGAGGTCGACATTCAGCTCGGCAGCGGCTTCGTCGACCTCGACGCTGCCGGGATTGACGTTGCAATTCGAATCGGAACCCTGCGGGACTCCGCGCTGCGTGCTCGTCGCTTGGGTTCGGTCCCGCGCGTCTTAGTGACCTCACCTGACTATCTCAAGACGCATGGTCTGCCGAAGTCCCACGAAGACCTCGTGAACCACGCATTCATTGGTTATCGCAGGTCGGGTCCCGTGTTCCGAACGAGCTTCAAACTCGATGGCCGTTCCGTCGACGTGGAGCTGCCTATCCCATTTACGGTCAACAGCATGGCTGCGATTGTAGAGTTGGTGCGGCAGGGGCGCGGTCTACATTTCGGCCCGCTCTGGGCGTTTGATGAGTTCATCCAATCGGGCGAGTTGGTTCGAATCCTTCCTGAGTACGAGTTGCCCAGCTACCCACTTCACGCCGTCTACACACCCCGTACGTTCGTTCCTGCGAAGATTCGGGTGTTCATCGACGCCATGGTGGAACACATCGGAAAGCACGAGACACTGCGCTAGTCACGCCTTCTTGAGGTAATCCGTGACAAGAACGATACCGACCTTGTTCACTTTGCCTTCAATATGTTTGGGGTTTTGCGTCAGCCGGATGTTCTTCACCAACGTGCCGCGTTTAGCTGTGAATCCAGCACCCTTAACGTCGAGGTCCTTGATGAGTGTGACGGAGTCGCCGTTGAAAAGCTGCGCGCCGTTTGAATCAAACGTCTCCGCGAACTCTCCGCTGTCGACTTCCATGCCTTCGTCAGCCCATGCTTGGGTCTCCTCGTCCAGGTAAACCTGATCGAGAAGGTCTTGCGCCCAGCCATGTGAAGCGAGCTCGCGAAGCGTTCGGACGGCGAGTACTTGGACGGCAGGAAACTGGCTCCAGATCGCGTCTTGAAGCCCAAACCAGTGCTTTTCATCGTACTCGCCGCTATCGAGCTGTTCGCGGCAGGTCGCGCACGCGAGGACTTCGTTATCAGCGCGCTCAGGCTCGACTTTGTAGACGTCGAGATCTTCAGTGGCCGAGCAAAGCTCACACTTGGATTCCGAGCGAGCATGTAGTTCGTTCATGTCAGGCAATGTTTTGTCTCTTCTGCACAAGAAAGAAAAACGGCCCCGTTTCGAGGCCGTTGAACACTGAACTCAATCAAAGATCAGAGCTCGTTGATGATATTGTTAAGCGTGTTGCTTGGGCGCATTGCCTTGGCAGCAAGCGCTTCGTCTGGCTTGAAGTAGCCGTTGATGTCCATGGCCACGCCCTGGCAATCAATCAGCTCTTTCATGATTTGCTCTTCGTTCGAAGCGAGCGCCTCAGCCACTGGCTTGAAGCGAGCAGCAAGCTCAGCGTCGTCCGATTCTGCCAGCGCTTGAGCCCAGTACAACGCGACGTAGTAGTGGCTTCCGCGATTGTCGATTTCGTTGACCTTTCGCGAAGGCGACTTGTTGGTCAGCAGGTACTTCGTGGTTGCATCATCAAGCGTCTCACCAAGCACGCGAGCTTTGGCGTTGTCGAACGCATCAGCCAGGTGTTGGAAGGAAACTGCGAGCGCCAGGAATTCACCCAGCGAGTCCCAGCGAAGGTGATTTTCCTTCTCGAACTGCTGGACGTGCTTCGGCGCCGAACCGCCAGCACCCGTTTCGAAGAGGCCACCGCCTGCCATCAAAGGCACGATCGAGAGCATCTTTGCGCTGGTACCAACTTCCAGAATTGGGAAGAGGTCGGTCAGGTAGTCACGAAGTACGTTACCGGTCACCGAAATCGTGTCTTTGCCTTCCCGGATGCGGGCGAGCGAGAACTTGGTCGCTTCTTCAGGCGACATGATGTGGATCTCCAATCCGCTCGTATCGTGGTCTTTCAGGTACGTATTGACCTTCTGGATAAGCTGCGCGTCATGTGCGCGATTTTCGTCCAACCAGAACACCGCTGGGGTGCTGCTTGCGCGGGCCCGAGTGATGGCGAGCTTGACCCAGTCTTGAACTGGAGCGTCTTTGACCTGACATGCGCGCCAGATGTCACCAGCTTCAACGTCGTGGCTCATGAGCACGTTGCCATCAGCATCGACGACTTGGACGTTACCCGCCGAAGCGATTTCGAAGGTCTTGTCGTGCGAGCCATATTCTTCGGCTTTCTGTGCCATCAGGCCGACGTTTGGAACGCTTCCCATCGTGGTTGGGTCGTACGCACCATCCTTTTTGCAGTCTTCGAACACAGCGTCATAGACGGGGCTGTACGAGCTATCTGGAATCGTCGCCTTGGTCTCTTGCGTCTCGCCGTCAGCGTTCCACATGCAGCCCGAGGTACGAATCATGGCCGGCATCGAAGCATCGATGATGACGTCGCTTGGAACGTGCAGGTTGGTAATGCCACGGTCGGAGTCGACCATCGCAAGGCCAGGTCCCTTGTCGTAGACCGCCTGAAGGTCAGCTTCGAACTCAGCCTTCTTGTCCGCAGGAATCTTCGAAAGGACGTCGCCAAACCCGTTGTTTGGGTCAGCGCCGACTGCGTCGAGGGTGTCGCCCCACTTGTCGAAGAGGTCCTTGAAGTACACGCGAACTGCGTGTCCGAAGATGATTGGGTCAGAGACCTTCATCATCGTTGCCTTCATGTGAAGGCTGAACAGAACGCCTTTGTCGCGAGCGTCAGCGACTTGCTCGTCGAGGAACGCAACGAGGGCCTTCTTGCTCATGAACGTCGAGTCAATGATTTCGCCCGCTTGAAGTGCCAGGCCGTCTTTAAGAGTCGTGGTGGTGCCGTCCGCTCCAACATGCTCGATTCGGACCGTGGTTGCGTTTGGAACCGTGACCGACTTTTCGTTCGAGAAGAAGTCACCGGACGACATCGTGGAGACGTGCGACTTTGAGTCCGACGACCATTTACCCATGCGGTGTGGGTTTTGGCGTGCGTACTCTTTGACTGCCTTTGGAGCGCGTCGGTCCGAGTTACCTTCACGAAGCACTGGGTTAACCGCGCTACCTTTAACCTTGTTGTAGCGAGCCAGAATCTCAGCTTCTTCAGGGTTTGCAGGCTCTTCCGGGTAGTCAGGAAGCTTGTAGCCTTTGGCCTGAAGTTCAGCGATTGCAGCTTTCAGCTGCGGCACGGAAGCCGAGATGTTTGGGAGCTTGATGATGTTCGCTTCAGGCGTCTTCGCAAGACGGCCGAGCTCAGCGAGTGCGTCGCCAATCTTCTGATCATCGGTCAGGTAATCTGGGAAGTTCGCGATGATGCGACCCGACAATGAAATGTCGCGTGTCTCAACGTTGATACCGGTTCCGTTCGTGAAACCTTTGATGATGGGCAAGAACGAGTACGTTGCCAGAGCTGGCGCCTCGTCAGTGTGCGTGTAAATGATGGTCGGATTGCTCATCGCTGACTCCAGTTGAATAGGGAAAATCTACGCACGCGATCTAGCCTATACGCGGTCGCGAGGCAAGCCTCGCGCTCGCTGGCGTCGCGCTTCGCGCGTCGCCCTTCGGGCTGGCGTCGCCCTTCGGGCTGGCGTCGCTTCGCTGGGGTCGCCCTTCGGGCTGGGGTCGCTCGACTTCGGCTTCGCTGGGGTCGCTCGCCTTCGGCTTCGCTGTGTCGCTCGCGGATTAGAGGCGCGCCTGAAGCATGCCTTCGAGCTCGACCTGCGCAGCGGCGAATTTCTCGATGCCTTCGGCGAGTTTCTCTTTGGCCATGCGGTCGTCGTTGTGCATCTGATCGAAGGTTGCCTTGTCCATCGAGAGCTTCTTGATGGTCATGTCTTGTGCCTTCGTGGGGTCAAGCTTTCGAGGCAGGTCGCCGTCGGTCTCCTGGAGTTCTTTGAGGAACTTCGGAGCGATGGTCAGCAGGTCGCAGCCGGCAAGCTCAGTGATTTCACCAAGGTTGCGGAAACTCGCGCCCATCACCTCGGTCTCATAACCGAAGCGCTTGTAGTAGTTGTAGATTTCGGTGACCGACAACACGCCTGGGTCTTCAGGTGCGGGGTACGAATCGCGTCCCGTGTCCTTCTTGTACCAATCCAAGATTCGGCCCACGAACGGCGAAATCAACGTGACATTTGCTTCGGCGCAAGCGACCGCTTGGTGCAGGCCAAACAGAAGGGTGAGGTTGCAGTGAATGCCTTCCTTTTCGAGCTCCTCAGCGGCCTTGATGCCTTCCCAAGTCGACGCGATTTTGATCAGGATGCGGTCCTTCGAGATTCCTGCAGCTTCGTACAAACCAATCAGGTGACGCGCTTTTGCGATGGTCTTCTCGGTGTCGAACGACAGCCGAGCATCCACCTCGGTCGAAACACGGCCCGGGATAATCGCCAAAATTCGCTTCCCGAACTCGACCGCCAGAAGGTCAATTGCGGCGTCCGCAATCGCTTCCTTATCATCGCTATCAACCTGCGCTTTTGCCTGCTCAAGCGCGCTATCGACGACGCTCGCGTACTGCTCCATGCCTGCAGCCGCTTGAATCAAGGACGGGTTGGTCGTCGCATCACGAGGCGTGAACGCTTCGATCGACTCGAAATCACCGGTGTCAGCGACCACGACGGTCATTGACTTAAGTTGTTCCAGAAGGTTGCTCATTTTGGATCTCCAAAGGTTGGTCGAGCACCTTCTACACAGATAGGCCTTTGTGGATCAAGACGACCCTTGCGCGAAATTTGCATTCGCTTCTGAACACCGGAACCTCTATGGTCCCGCGATGAATGATGTAGATGTAAATTTTGATTCGTTTGGTTTTAGTAAAGAGCTTCGGAAGGGCATTTCCGATCTCGGCTTTGAGACTCCACTCCAATTCAGGCAGAAGCAATTCCGGTCCTAATGACGGGCAAGGACGTCATTGGACGTGCTCGCACGGGCTCCGGAAAGACGGCGGCGTTTGGCTTGCCGTTGCTCGACCGTGTGCCACACGGCAAGAACGTACGCGCACTGGTGCTCGCTCCGACGCGCGAGCTGGCCAAGCAGGTTGCGGTCGCGCTTGAAGAGATGGCGGAGCACCTGACCGTTCGAGTCCTTACAATCTACGGCGGGGCATCGTATGACCCGCAGCTGAAAGCGCTCAAGAAGGGCGTGGGTATCGTCGTCGGCACGCCCGGTCGCGTGATCGACCTCATGGACCGACGGGCATTGGACTTAAGCGGCGTTGAGTACTTCGTGCTCGACGAGGCTGATGAAATGCTGCGCATGGGCTTCATCGAAGACGTCGAGAAGATTCTGGATGCGCTTCCCGAACAGCGGCAGATTGCGCTGTTCTCGGCATCCATGCCTGGGCCAATTCGCAAGGTTGCGAACACCTATCTGACCGACCCCGAACATATTCAGGTCGAAGAGTCTGCACTAACCGTCGAGCATATCGACCAGCAGTTCATAGCAGCTCACTACAAAGACAAACAGGCGGCGCTACTTCGTGTTCTGGCTGCCGATGATTCGGCGGGGACGCTGGTGTTCGCGCGGACCCGAGTGCGCTGCGCCGAGGTTGCCGAGTACCTCATCAAGAACGGCGTGTCCGCAGAAGCCTTGCATGGCGACCTGAATCAGAACTCGCGTGAGCGCGTACTTGCGAAGCTGCGCGCTGGAAATGTCACCGTGGTGGTGGCAACCGATGTCGCGGCGCGCGGCCTCGACGTCGACCACCTGGAACACGTCATCAACTTCGACATTCCGGACAACGCCGAAACCTACACTCACCGCATTGGTCGTACGGGTCGTGCAGGTAGGGAAGGGCGAGCGACGACATTCATTGAGCCGCGTGACCGACGACGTATCAGCAATTTCGCGCGTGAGCTGGGCATCAAGTACACCGAGAGCCAGCTCCCTACTGATGAAGAGATTATTGCGGGCCGCCGCCAACGTCTTCTGGACCGGCTGCAGACGCAGCTCGAATCCTCGCGCCAGAGCCGCTACGACGAATGGGCGCTCGACATTCTGGGAAGCGGCGAATGGTCTCCCGAAGACCTTGCCGCATCAGCGTTGGGCCTACTTGCGAAAGAGCTTGGCTTGGACCGAGATCTGCCTTCAGTTCGCGGACCCAAACCGGCCGACGATGGCAAGTTCAAGCAGGTGAACGAAACTGAGGTTGTTTTGACCGTTGGCCGCCGCGAGGGCGTTCGACCTGGCGACGTTGTCGGTGCGATTGCAAATGAGTTGAACGTGTCCAGCCGCAAGATTGGCCGCATCTCGCTCACTGCACACCGTACATTCGTTGGCCTTCCGTCAGACATCGCTGAGCGTCTGCTGAATGAGTATCCGACGATTCAACTGCGAGGCATCCAGGCCGAAGTTCAGCCGAACGAAAAAGACCATATGCCCGTGAAGAAGACGCTGCGCGCGCGTGATGAGCGAGGCTCGGATCACCAGCAGGCGCCGGAACGAAAGCCTAGACGTTCATCCAGGAACGATGATCGAGGATCGAAGCGGTCGCCCAAGGCGGATGACCGGAAGCCGAAGCGGTCGACGAAGACGGATTGGAAGTCGAAGTGGAAGAACGACGATAAGTGGAAGACCGATGCGCCCGCCAAGACCGAGGCCAAACACGAGGAAAAACCTCGCAAGACTCAAGACGACAAGAGCGGTGTCGGTGGCGAGGCGGCTCAGACCGAAGAGGGCTTCAACTACATCCGGCGCCGCGACAGTAAGCCTCGTTGGAAGTCCAAACCTGCATCCTCAAAAAAGGGCGCGAAGGGCAAAAAGTCCACCAAGGGCAAGAAGCGCAAGAGCAACAAGCCCAGCCGGAAGACCCGCAAGAACAAAGGGTCTAAGAAGTAGATGACTCGGCAGGATTCGAACCTGCAACCCCCTGGTTCAGCCGATTGAGCCACGAGTCAGGAGGACCGAGTGGGATTCGAACCCACATGAAACGGATTAAAAGTCCGCTGCGTAACCATTCTTGCCATCGGTCCCTAGTACGCCAGGTGGGCCTCGAACCCACAACTTCCGGATTAAGAGTCCGGCGCTCTGCCAATTGAGCTACCGGCGTAGATGACCCAGACAGGATTTGAACCTGCGCTACCAGCTTGAGAGGCTAGCGTGCTGACCGCTACACTACTGGGCCTAATTTGGGTCCCCCCAAAGCGGGCAGCGAGAATCGAACTCGCCTAATCAGGGTGGAAACCTGACACCTAACCAATCGGCCATACCCGCGCAGGGCGCCTGGGATTCGAACACTTGTGGAGCTTTCCAAAGCGTAACGGACGCAGTCCGTGGAGCTGGAAAGGTCCAGAAGTGTCAACGCTAGTTAACCCAGCTTGCGGAACTTTGGGGGCTCCGCTGTTCTTCAAAGACGCGCCCTATTTCAGTGACCCAGGCGGGATTCGAACCCACGCTACCAGCTTGAAAGACTAGTGTGCTGACCGCTGCACTACTGGGCCAAGATTCCCAAGGCCCAAAGGGGCCAAAGGACTTAAGCTATGTTTGTCTAAGGCTTAGGTTCTTTGATGAACTTAAGTCTTAGGAATTTACGCCCCGTACGGGATTCGAACCCGTGACCTACGGCTTGACAGACCGCCGAGCTGACCGCTGCTCCAACAGGGCAAATTTTAGCTGGGAAGGTGGGATTCGAACCCACGACCATCGGCTTAACAAGCCGCCGCTCTACCGCTGAGCTACAACCCAAGAGGACCAAGAAACAAAAAGGCCCGGAGTTGCCTCCGAGCCCTTGAGTGACTGCGCTTACGTGTAGAGTACAACTACACCACAGCACCTCCGGGCAGGTAGGCATCCCAGCGATTCTTGTGTTCAAGTTGTTTCAGTTGCGTAAGCATTTTGTTTTCTCGTTTTCCGTTGGGCGTTCGCCCTCCTTGGACTACCCACAACTCCGTCAATTCGGCGTTTTGTTCCGAGTTAGACAAAAAAGTTCGAAAAAAATTCAGATTTGGGTTCGAGAAGTTTGCATCGCTAAGCCGGCGGTGCTCATCTCCAGTGTATGACGAAGTTAGGATACCAAACGGTTTTGGCGGTTTTGGTGGCACTGGCCATAGGCTGCTCAGATGACTCCAACACTAGCGAGTCGATGGATATGGCGGTCGATGTCGGCGTTCAAGATGTCGGCTCGGACCTGACCGACATGGGCGAGGTTGACCAGGCGCCAGACCTCCCTGAACAACAGACCGATTTAGGAAACAATCGGCAGGATATGGGCGAAGAGTTACCTCTAATCGATGTGCCCACTGACCCCGTGACTACCTGCAACGATGCGTGCAATGCGCTGGAACTCGAGTGCTTCGAACAACCCCTGTTTCGAGGAACTGGCGGCGGACTGGCGTGGTATGGGAACTTCTTCGCGGTCATCGAATGCGACCGGCTTCCCAATATCTCGTCCCGCGACTCGATGACCGGCGTTGAGGTACCGCTCACTCGGCTTCAATGCCTTTGTCGCGAACCCTAGGTGTCGTCGGACTGAAGCAACTCGCCTTGTTCAAGCCGGGAGACCAAATCTGCGACGAAGCGAGCCGCCGGCCCACCATCCACGATGTCGTGGTCGACACTGATCGTTAGTTGCATGAATTCGCCGCGTTCAATGCGGTCTTCGCTGGCATCGGCAAATTTTGGGCGCTCAACGATTCCACCCACCGTCACGCCCACAGAATACACGGTCGGGAAGGCAATTCCGTACCCGGCGCTATTGCCGAACATGCCCACCGCCGTGACACCGACCGTTCCAACTTGGGATGCCAGGCGCGTGGGAATCCCTGTGAATGCTCGCATGACTAGTCGGCGGACGGACCCGGGTAGCATCCCCGCCAACTTCATGCCCCGATTGGTTGGCATCAGTTTGCGGGAACGGGGAGCGTTTTGAACCCCTCTAATTTCGGACGTCAGGTCTTCGACACTTCGTTGTTCGGCGTTCTTTAACACAATCGGGATGGGGTAGGTATGGTCGCCCATTCCCACCTCGACAAACGTGCACACATCAACATTATCGAACACAATCAGGTCGCCCCTAAGACTGCGAAGAGCGTGCACCTGCGGGTGTTTCGCGACGCTCCGGGCGACGCATGCAACCACGTAAGCGGTCCAAGACAGATCGGCATCTTGTTGATGAAATACGCGCCGAGCATGGGTTACGTCGACATCGACAAGCCCATGAATGACATGCTTTGACTCACCAAGAATCAGCGAGTCGATGACGAATCGCCGCTCGAATGGGACCGGGATTCGTCGAAACGACATGCTACTCCTTTGACTCGATGCTGACTTGCGACCAACCATCTTGGTCGATGATCGATGCTGGCTGGCCTAGCAATGTATGCGCGAAGAACGCGGTGGCGTAGGTCGCAGCGATGTCGCGACCTGTTTCGATATCCAAATAAGTGAATTCTTCGCCGTTGGTCATTCGCTCGTCGTCGCCACAACCTGGTTGGACAAAGTCGGTGAGTCCCGCAATATCGCTAAAGTCCCAGTGGCCAGCGTCTTCCACGGACACAAGCCACGCGGGTGAGTTTGCGTCTTCGAAATTGTTGCGCAGAATATTGTTTCCAAGCGTGGTGATGCTGTTGTCCTCGACCGCTAAAATCAACATGATCGGTCGTTCGATCTCGGAAATCGTCACCCCTGGCAATAGTGGGTTTTCCATCGGCGCCGCGATGCCCATCGCCGCCTTCACCTCGCTGTTTTCCTGCGCGACGTAGCCCGCAGTAACAGAGCCAAAGCTATGACCCATGACCGCGATTCGGTCCTCGTCGGTGTCGATGTCGGTGCCGGTGACGCTGTCCAACACAGGGAGCAGCAGCTCGATGTCCTGACGCCGGACTTCTAGGAATTGTGGACCAAGGGCGATGCCATTGCCGGCGAGCTCGTCGAACATCGTGTTGTCTTCGTGGTCGGGCGCGACGACGACGATACCGTGCGAGGCGAGTCGTTCGGCCGTGCTAAAAGCCGAGTAACGCATGCAGTTGTGACAGTGCGAGAAGACGACTACCGGCCACGGTCCGCCTTCAGCGACCTGCGCGTCTCGGTTTGAAGCAGTCGTCTCGGTCGCGCAGTTTTCCTGACCCAAAAGACCTTCTAGCGTCGTGCGATTTTCGCCACTTTCGAAATCCAAAATGCTGCCGCTACCGGTTTCTGCAGCTGGGTACCAAATCTCAACATCAAGGGTCCGGGATCGGTCAGTATCTTCGTATTGAATCGAACGCACACCGACCGCATAGGGCCCATTCATTGTCGGGTCTAACGTCGGAACATTATTCGAGTTGTTCGAGTTGTTTGTGTTGTTGGCGTTGTTCGAATTGTTGGCGTTGTTTGATTGACTTTCGTCATCCGAACACGCTGCGGCCAGCAACAAAAGGGCAACTAATAGCACTCGCATCTATTCTTCCTCGGTCGACGTTTCAGGCTCTGCCTTCGCAGGAAGCACCTTTCGAATGCCCTCGTAGACGGCGACGATCACGCCGCCGCTGACGATTCCAGTAGCAAACTGCAGACCCATGGTTGCCAACACCCCGACGACACCTTCCATTGCCTCGGCATGATGCGCCCAGTCCTTCACGATGGGCAGGCCGTGGGCAAGAATGCCCCCACCCACAAGGAACATCGCGATGGTTCCGAAAAAGCCAAGACCCTTCATCAGCCAAGGCGTGCCAGCCAACAGGGCCTTACCCAATCCGACGCCACTGCCACCTTTGTTGACCAGATGCAGGCCGAAATCATCGAGTTTCACGATACCAGCCACGAGTCCATAGACGCCGACGGTCATTACAACCGCCACGGTCACCAACGCCGCGGCTTGAAGTTGAAGGGTTGCTTCGCCCATCGTGCCCAGGGCGATGACGATGATTTCAGCCGAAAGAATGAAGTCGGTTCGGATTGCGCCCTTAATCTTCTCTTTCTCGAACTCGACCATGTCGATTTCGGGATTAGCGAATGCCTCGTGCAGGTCTTCCTCTTCAGCGTCGTGCTCCGCCTTGTGGAGGATTTTGTGCGCGACCTTTTCGAACCCTTCAAAGCAAAGGAACGCGCCCCCAATCATCAGAAGCGGGGTGATCAGCCAGCTGGCAAACGCCGAGATCAACATCGCCGCCGGGACCAAAATCGCTTTGTTGACCGCCGAGCCCTTTGCCACCGCCCAAACCACCGGCAATTCTCGGTCTGAGACGACACCTGTCACTTGTTGCGCATTCAACGCGAGGTCGTCTCCAAGAACGCCTGCAGTCTTCTGCGTCGCGACTTTTGTCATCGCAGCAACATCATCCAGGATGGTCGCGATGTCGTCGATTAGGGCGAGTAAGCTTGTTCCTGCCATGTGTAGCTCAGATATTGGGTTGCCATTTTGTAGTCTAAAATCGGGCGCTTCGGTAGTGGTATCGCAAGTGAAGTTGCGCTATCGAATGTCTGGAATCTGGACGTTGGAGAAGTTGAGATGACTCCCGAACTCAAAAAGCACAATCATCCGGTCCCAAAAGGACCTGTCGTCGTCGTCGTTCTGGACGGCGTTGGAATTGGACGTCACGACGAAGGTGACGCCGTATACCTGGCCCGAACGCCTGTCATGGACTGGCTGGACACGGTCGCGCTCAAGACGCAGATGTTCGCGCATGGCACGCATGTGGGCATGCCGACAGACTCCGATATGGGGAACTCCGAGGTCGGACACAACGCGTTGGGGGCCGGCAAAATCTACGACCAAGGCGCGAAACTGGTCGACAACGTCATCAAGTCGGGAGACCTCTTCGACGACGCCAATCCAGCCTCCGAAACCTGGCGCAAACTGGTGGACCGAGTCCTGGAAAACGGCTCGACTCTGCACCTGATTGGCTTGTTGTCCGACGGCAACGTCCACAGCCATATCGACCACGTCGAGGCCCTGTTGGCCGATGCCGCAAAACGCGGCGTCAAACGCGCTCGCCTGCATCCACTTTTGGACGGGCGCGACGTGGCTGGTCAAAGCTCGCACCTGTATGTGGAGCGAATCGAAAAGTTCATGAACGACCTCGATGGCGACTACCGAATCGCATCCGGTGGTGGGCGCATGTTGGTCACGATGGACCGCTACGAAGCTGAGTGGGATATGGTTGAGCGCGGCTGGAACGCGCATGTGCTGGGCGAAGGTCCAAAAGTCGCATCTGCGATGGAGGCCATCGAAGCCGCGCGCGACAACGACCCGAGCGTTAATGACCAGTTCATCCCCGCGTTCGTCGTCTGCGAAAATGGCCAGCCAATTGGGACGATTGAAGACGGTGACTCCGTGTTGTTTTTCAACTTCCGGGGTGACCGTGCCATCGAACTCACTCGGGCATTTGAGCAGGACGACTTCGACAAGTTTGACCGGAAACGCCGCCCTGACGTGCTCTACGCCGGTATGATGCAGTATGACGGCGACTTGGGTATTCCTGCGCACTTCCTGGTCACCCCGCCATCCATCGAAGGCACGATGGGCGAGCGCCTCGCAGACGCAGGCGTGAAGCAGTTGGCGGTCAGCGAAACTCAGAAGTACGGCCATGTGACGTACTTCTGGAACGGGAATCGAACGGAGCCTTTCAACGCTGACCTCGAAACCTATATCGAAATCCCGTCCGACCGTGTCGTGTTCGACCAACGCCCGTGGATGAAAGCGGCGGAAATCACCGACGCGGTCATGAACCAGTTGCGCGGGGACAGCGATATCAAGTTCGCGCGCGTCAACTACCCAAACGGCGATATGGTCGGGCACACAGGCAGCCTGGAAGCCGCCATCGTCGCGGTAGAGGCTTCCGACTTGTCATTGGGGCGCTTGCTAAAATGCATCGAAAAGCTTGGTGGCGCCGCAATCGTGACCGCTGACCACGGCAACTCAGACCAGATGTTCCAGATCGACAAAAAGACCGGTGAGTTCGCGACGAACGAGAAGGGCGAGCGCATCCCGCACACGGCTCACACACTGAACCCCGTGCCGCTGCGGATTTACGCGCCATCCATCCAAGACTCGCTTGAGCTCGCGGACGTCGAACCACGGCGCCTCAGCAATATTGCTTCAACGGCGTTGATGTTGATGGGATATGAGGCGCCCGAGGACTTGGACGCCAGTTTGATTGCCTTCGGTGACTAAGCAGGTTCGGTCTTTGGACCAAGCGCTTCTTCAGCAGCTGACTTCGCTTCTTCAAGCGTTTCATTGGCAGCCTGTTTGGCTTCTTCGTAAGCAGCGGAGGCAGCTTCTTTCTTCTTCTCGGCGGCCTGCTTAGCTTCTTCAAGCTTTGCAGACGCTCCTTTTTTGGCTTCCTCAGCCGCAATCTTCGCCTCTTCGAACTTCGCACTGGCAGCCGCGCGAGCCTCTTCGGCTGCGTGCTTGGCTTCGTCCAGAAGTGACGGGGTATCGACGGGCTTTCGGATTGGCTGGTCGGCCTTTTCGGCTTTTGCCTTCACGACGGCGTCCGCTTGCTTTTCCGCCTCAAACTCGTCTTCGATACGAAGGCGCATCGGTCCAAATCGGTCGACGTGGTAGCCCTCGATGTCAGCGTAGAATGCGCGGAGTTGGTCCATCACTTCCGTCGGATTCGTGACCTCAATCGCGGGGCCTAGTCCGCCCGTCTTGGTCTTGAAGTCAAGATATGCTGGGACGAGCGGCACTTCAGCGGCTTTGGCGATGTGATAGAAGCCGGATTTCCAGTACTCAACGTAGCGACGCGTTCCTTCAACAGCGATGGCGAGGTGGAGTTTGTCACGGCTGTGGAATTCATCAGCAAGGTATTCGACGTAGTTATTGCTCTTCGAGCGGTCGATCGGGATTCCACCCATCCGGCGGAAGAAGTGACCTTTCCAGCCTTTGAACAGTGCGTCTTTGCCGAGCCACGAGAATTCGAGGCCCAAAAGTGATGCCACTGCGATGGTGAATGGAAAGTCCCATGCACTCGTGTGTGGCGCGGCAACAATTACGAATTTGTCGCCTTCTGGCGGGGTCGACACGACTTTCCAACCGTAGACCCACAACAATAGTCTTGAGATGAAACGCAAAAACATTCGGTCTCCGCCGATAAGGGCGTTACAGAAGCCCAAATCCAATTTAACCCGGTTCTTGCCAGTGGCAAGGATGGCTTGTGTACCTGTTTTGGGGTCTATCCTGCAAGTAAATCTCGAAATAGGCGCATTCCGACTGGCTGTTCGGGACTTACAGGGTGTCCAAGAATCGCTTCAAAAGCCCGTTCGCGACTGGCGTCGGTCGATGGATCGAGAGCGAGTGTTCATGCGCCTCCTCGGGCGTCATAGGCTCTTTTGCATAATTCACCAGATAGCGTTCATAACGCATCATGTTGTCTGCCATCGACAATTCTGGATGGAATTGTGTAGCCCACACCATTCGATCAGCTACTCGAATCGCTTGAAACTCGCAGCGTTCACTTGAGGCCAAGTGCACGACGTCATTGGGGAGCTTGGCGACGCTATCGTTGTGCCCCAATTGCGCGTCAAATGTCGGCGGCAGTTGCGAGAACAGTGCGTCTTCCTTCGCCGCGGCTGTGCAGGTCATTTCGAACGTTCCAACTTCAGCGGCATCAGGGTTGTTGACGACCTCGCCGCCTAGCGCTTGAACCAGGACCTGGAAGCCGAAGCACGATGCAAACATCGGGACGTTGTGTGACAAGATATCGTGCATCAGGTCGAGCATCGGCTGATGCCATTCAAACCCACCCTTCGACACGGAGTAGTCGCCGCTCCCGCCAATCATAACGAGGTCTGCGCCGTCCAAGCTCCACGTGTGCGCGGGCTCGTGCGCCATGTTGATGGTGCGCCAGTACTCAGATGGCAGACCGGTCTGCTCCTCGAAACATTCGAGCTCATGCCGAATCATCGGGTCGTCATCGTCGCGCGCTTGTAGCAACAGAATCTGCATCGTCTTCGCCTAGTCCGAAAGCGAGGGCAGACTAAGTTTAGATCCAAAAAGTTCAAGCTCCGTTTTGAATGACAACAACCAATTCAACACGGAGATACG
This sequence comes from bacterium, assembly GCA_030427705.1. Lineage (GTDB taxonomy): Bacteria > Myxococcota_A > Bradymonadia > Bradymonadales > Bradymonadaceae > JAUIBR01. The sequence continues at coordinate 111,132 of JAUIBR010000016.1, forward strand.
AAATGAATCGCTGGATTTTGATGCTTTTGACTGTTTTCTTAGGGTCCCAACTTGTGGCGTGCGCATCGTCGGCACGGCCGCTACGTGCCGAGATGCCAGCTATGGCTATCCAACAGGCACCCGTCGCCCCACTCAACGACAACTATTTCAAGTCAGACAAGACCGGGAATCTCTCGGAGGCTGAACTCAAGCATATTTTGGAGGCGCCGGTGTTCCTTGAAGAGGACACGCGGCTGGGCATCGTTCCCGTCACAACCGCATATGATGTGGATGAGGAAGTGCCGCTGGCCGTCGTCCCTCACCAATTGAGCCAGTCGCTCGAAAAGACTGGCCTCTTCAACGTCACGACCGAGGTTTCGACGGACTGGCCCGCAGACGGCAGCGTTGCTGGACTTCGCGAACTAGCCGCACGTTACCGCTCGAAGTACCTGCTGCTCTACCGACATCGCTTCGTTGACCGAAGCCACACCAACGGCTGGGCTTGGACCTACCCCACGATTGTCGGAATCTTCGCCGCGCCGGCATCCACCGTTGAGATTGCGGGTGTGATGGAGGCGACGCTGTTCGATGTTCGCTCCGGAACCATCCTGTTCACCGCTTTCGAGCGTGTGTACACCGAAGAGCAGCTCAATATCTGGAACAACGATTACAAACGCCGCAAGATTAAGGAGCGTCTGCTGAAGCAGGCGACTGACAAGCTCGCAAAGACGATGAATGGGAAGGTTCGCCGGCTGGCTGCTGCCAACCCGAACCATCAGAACAAAGCGGTCGCCCAGCCTAAGTCGTCGGCTGCGCAGTTTCCGGCCGCGCCGTAGCTGGCGGACCTAGTCTTCGGAGCCCACGAATTTGTAGATGGCTCCGCCCAGCGCTCCGCCAATGATCGGAAACACCCAGAACAGCCAAAGCTGCGTGAGCGCCCACCCACCAACAAATACAGCCGGCCCGGTACTGCGGGCCGGATTCACCGACAGGTTGGTCACTGGGATTCCGACGAGGTGAATCAAGGTCAGGCACAAGCCGATGGCGATTGGTGCAAAGCCCGCTGGTGCGCGCTCGTCAGTTGCGCCCATGATCACGAAGAGGAACATCATTGTGAGCACGACTTCCGCGACAATGGCTGCCGTCATCGAATAGCCGCCTGGCGAGTGTTCACCATATCCATTGGATGCAAAACCGGCGGCGAGGTCGAAGCCCTCGGCACCGCTCGCAATCAAGTAGAGGCAGCCAGCCGCTGCGATGCCCCCGATGACTTGAGCGATGATGTACGGTGGAAGTTCATTGGCCGGAAACCGTCCACCAACGACCAAGCCCACTGATACCGCGGGGTTTAGATGACAGCCTGAGATGTGACCGATGGCGAATGCCATGGTCAGGACGGTCAATCCAAACGCCAGCGAGACGCCTAGAAGTCCGATTCCTACGTTGGGGAAGGCAGCAGCTAACACCGCACTTCCGCAACCACCAAACACTAGCCAGAACGTGCCGATGAGTTCGGCAGCAAATCGTTTCTGCATGGGCATGAGAGTCCTCCTCGTTTTCCCGGTTTAGGAAGACTCTTACACCGTTTTTGCTTGCGTCAAAAAACTAATGAAAACAGGCGGTTTCTTCAGTTTTCGGTTGGGTCGGTCAAAGACCACACGATGCGACCCGCAGCGCCCTCTCGGCCGTTGGGCGTGTGGCAACTATTGCAGTCGTTATCACCCACCGCCGTGACCATCTGAGATGTCGTTCCTTCGAACGTCACCTCGGCCGTCACGGGTTCAGACAGTTTGCGAGTCGTGAAGAAATTGCCCGCTTCGTTTGTCGTCATGGTGATGGTGTTGCCGTCAGAACCGGTGAGTTTGACGGTGGCTCCTTCTTCGCCAGCGCAATCGTTTGCTTCTCTGAGGTTGGCCGCGCCGTAGACGGTTCCAGCAAACGAATAGATTGGGCCTTCGCCTTCATCGCGATGGCAGTCGACACAGTTCCCACCGGGATGCATGAGCTCGCTGCCGCTATCGCCGCCGGTCCACTTGCTTCCGGACGCGCATTCGTCCGTCGAAACATCTTCGAGGTTGCCATCAACACAGCCAAACAAGCTCAGTGAAAACACAAGAATCAGTAGGTACTTCATAGGTCCTCCACCCAGAATTCTATGACGAATCTAGACGCAAACCCATGAGTTACAGGCGAAACGTTCGCGCTGCGGTTCACGCCGTCATTGCCTGCGGAGACGCGCTCTTCCGGCCACTAAGATCCCGAACCTGACGCACTTTTTGCGACGACCAAGAAAAGAAAACGGCCGAAGGCCAAGATAACGGCCAACGGCCAAGATAACGCCGCTAGGCAAGAGAACTCGCGAAGCGAAAGAGAACAGACCGAAGGTCTAGTCCTTGCGGTACATTGTCACCACGGCAGCACCGCCCAGTCCCAAGTTGTGCTGAAGCGCGACTTTCGCACCTTCGACCTGACGGTCTTCGGCTTGGCCACGTAGGTGCCAGACGAGCTCGGTACACTGTGCAAGGCCGGTTGCCCCAAGTGGGTGACCTTTTGAGAGCAGGCCGCCCGATGGGTTCGTGACGAACTTGCCGCCGTAGGTGTTTTGGCCGTCCAGGATGAACTTCTCAGCCTCACCTTCGCCACACAGACCAAGCGCTTCGTAGGTCAAAACCTCGTTGGCGGTGAAGCAGTCGTGGAGCTCGACGACATCGACATCGTCAGGTCCCAACCCCGCCTCTTCATAGACGGCCTTCGCAGCTTCCGCCGCCATGTCGTAGCCGACCATCTTGATCATCGACTCCTCGAAGGAGGTGTTGAAGTCCGTGCGCATCGCTTGTGCCGCGATGTACACGGGATTGCTGATGCCGTGCTTCTTGACGAAGTCGTCCGAAGCCAGGACCGCTGCTGCAGCACCACAGGTCGGAGGGCAGCACTGGTAGCGAGTAAGCGGGTCAAACACCTCAGGCGATTCCATGACCTCTTCAACAGTCAACGTGTTGCGGAAGAGCGCATATGGGTTCTTCGCAGCGTGCTGACGCGCTTTGACGGACACTTGGGCGAAGGTTTCCTTCGCCATGCCGTATTTGAAGCGGTACTCGCGACCTGCGCCACCGAACATCTGAGCGGCGAATGGTGCGGACGAGAAGCCCTGCTGGTCGCCCATCACGTTGACGTGCTGCTCAAGTGGGTTTGTGCGGTCGGTGTACTTTGATGCGAGTGCACCGCGCTCCATCTGCTCGAATCCGACGACAAGCGCGCATTCAACCAAACCGCCTTCGACGGCTTGCTTGGCGAGCATCAATGCTGATGAGCCCGTCGAGCAGTTGTTGTTGACGTTGAACACTGGGATGCCGGTCAGGCCGACCTCGTAGATGGCCCGCTGGCCACACGTGCTGTCGCCGTAGACGTAACCGGCATATGCCTGCTCGATTTCGTTGTAGTCGACACCAGCGTCTTTGAGCGCCGTCTTTGCCGCTGCTGCAGCCATGACGTGATATTCTTCGCTCTTGCCTGGTTTTTGAAACGGCACCATTCCGACGCCGATTACGTTAACTCTTCTTCCCATGGGGATACTCCTATGTCTTGTCGACTATCGAACTAAATAAGGTCTTTCATGATTCCAAGGCGATGCACAACCCCGATATCGCCGTCTACGCGCAGGTCACCCGTTTGATGCAGGTTGGCTGCGTCGCGCTCACCACGACTCCACGCTGCAAGGTTGTCCTCTGAAATGGTCAGAGAGACATCCGCATTTCCGTCGAGGCCCATTTTGATCTCGGACGCGTCCTTGAAGTTCAGCGTCCACTGGCTGTCTGGCTCGGTCACATTGAAGTGAACGACCGCAGCGACCTCGCCAGCCAAAGCTGAGTTTTCGGTGATACGATTTTCAAAGTTCTCGAAGAACTGCGCCGCAATGCTCGCCTTCGGAGCTTCGCCCCCGGTTGAGCTGTCGCCGAGCGACTTGCCCGCAGCGCGTGCTTCCGCGACAGCATTCTTCGCTTCCTCGGGGTCGATCTTTTGGAGGAAGTCGAGCTTCTGCGAAGCCATCAGGTCGCCCGAGATTTTCAGTGCACCGTCCATGTAGAGCTTCATTGGGTCCGATTCTCCGCTGGTCATCGCCATGAAGTTCTCGGTCGTCAGCTGAAGCGTGCACTCCGGCTTGGCCGTCTCGCCCGCTGCGACGTGGCCCTCTTTGAGGTCCAGGGTCCAGAGGCTGTCGGGCTCAGTGAGCGCGAATTGGTAGACTTTGCCAACTGACTTGGCGAGGTCTGGATTTGCCCGAACGTGCGCATCGATCGCGATGAAGACGTCTTCAACCGCCGAGCTTGCGCCGCCTCCAGCAGCAGGTGCGCCGCCACCAGAACCACCGCGTGCTTTCGCGGCGGCGTAGACCGTGTCAGGGTCGATCTGCTTCAGGAAGTCGAGCTTCTGCGAAGCCATCAGGTCGCCTGAGATCTTGAGCGCGCCGTCCATGTACAACTTCATTGGGTCCGCTTTTCCGGAACACATATCCATGAAGTTCGCGTCTGTGAGCTCCAACGTGCATTCCGGTTTGACCGTCTCACCAGGCGCCACAGCACCTGCTTTCAAATCCAAGGTCCACACACTTTCCGGATTCTTAAGCTTGAACTGGTAGACCTTCCCAATGCTGTGCAGCATCTCGGGTTTCTCGCCAATGAACTGGCCGATCGCTGTGAAGACGTCGGCTGCGATTGGGTCGTTCGATGCTTCCGCAGGCGCGGCTTCGGCCTCGACCTTCTTCGGCGCAGGCTTCGGAATCTCGTCGTAGAACTCGATGGCTGCGCGGCTGATGACCGTCTTCTCGCGCTCTTTGACGTCGCATTCGAAGATGACCTTGCCGTCTTCTTTCCACATCTTCGTGACGAGCGTTTCGCCCGGGAACACTGGGTCAGCGAAGCGGACCGAGATGCTCTTGAAGTAGCGTGGGTCGCCTTCTGGCGCGAACTTGTTGATGACGTGGCGTCCAGCGTATCCGTAGGTGCAAAGACCGTGGAGGATTGGTTTTTCGAAGCCGAAAGCGGTCGCCATGCCAGGGTCGGCGTGAAGTGGGTTCCAGTCACCGCTCAAGCGATACAGAAGCGCCTGATTCGGGCTGATTTGCTGCTCTACCACAGCGTCTGGCGCGCGATCTGGAGGCGTATTTTGCTCTTCGGTTGGTCCGCGCTCACCGCCCCAACCACCAGCACCGCGAACGACCGTGGTCGCGCGATTGATGATGAGAAGGTTGTCGTCTTCGTCGTAGGACTTGGTTTCCGTGATGACGAGTGCGTTTTTACCCTTGTCGAAAATGTCCGTAATCTTCGCTTTATGGCGCAGTTTGGCGGAGCGGGGCAGGGGCTGCACGATCTCCGTGTACTGCTCTCCATGAAGGATGCGGTCCAGACCGTAGTTCATGCCCGGAGCCGTCTCGCCGCGCTTGCCCATGTCTAGGACGAGGTTGATCGCTGGCACCACGCCGTAGGTCGGCAGTGGTTGGAAGCCGTCACCGTGCATCTCGTAAACGTAGCGAAGCTCGCTCTGGTCGGTTGCGTCTTCTGCTGCTCCGACGCCCAATGCGTAGATCGAGAGGTCGCGCTCGTCGTAGGTCGAGGTCGCCTGTGGGAACTCGTATCCGAGCGCCTCGTCGACATCGATGAATTCGTTTCCGCCTTTGGATTCGCCGGCGTTAACGTTGGCCATGATTGGCGCCATCGACTCGGTGACGTTTCCGGGGTGGGTGACTTCGCTGAAGTCCGTGATTTGGCCCCAGCTAGACGCAATGTCTTCGATGCGAATGTCACGTCCCACGCGGAACATCTTGCCTTCGGTGCGCTCCCAACGAAGTTTGCCGTAGAAGCCGCCACCGACCTCAAACGTTCCGCCGTTCTCTTGGCAGGACTCGTGGCAAAGATAGGCGACAAGCGGGCTGACGTACTCAGGTTTGAGGGCATCGAGCAGGTTCTGCGGCAGAATCGTCTCCGTCATACGCGAGCCAGCGATCGGCGCGATATTATTGACGTGGATGTTGCGCTTCGCACCTTCGATGGCCAGCGTCTTACCAAAACCAACGACGCCAAGCTTGGCCATGGAGTAGTTGGCCTGACCGAAGTTTCCGTAGAGACCGGCAGCTGATGACGTCATCACAATGCGTCCGTATTGGGCTTCGCGCATATGCGGCCAGGCGGCGTGCGTCACGGCAAACGTGCCGGCGACGTGAACGCGGTAGACGAGGTCCCAGTCTGAGTTGCTGAGCTTTGCGAAGCTGATGTCGCGCAGGATTCCAGCGTTGTTGATGAGGATGTCAATCTGTCCCCACGTGTCCATCGCCGTCTGAACGATCTTGTCGCCGTCTTCGACCGAGTCGTAGTTTGCAACGGCTTCGCCACCCATTTCCTTGATCTCGGCGACGACCTTGTCGGCAGCTGCGGAGCTCTTTCCTTCGCCAGTTGCCGATCCACCCAGGTCGTTCACGACAACTTTCGCTCCGCGGCTTGCAAGAAGCAGCGCGTGCGAGCGTCCTAGACCGTTACCAGCGCCAGTAACAATGGCGACTTTCCCGTCATATCGCAGTTCATTCGACATCTACGATTCTCCGTTCGTTTTGAAGTATGAATAAGTGTTCACTAACTTAGCGATCTTTCTAGCAGGAATCCTCGCGGTTTCAAGCGGAATTCCTACCTGTCTCTTGGTTTGGCGACCAACTAGTTTTGGTGCGGGTTTCCGGGGGTTTTAGGAACCCTGCAGCTCAAGCCGCGAGCTTGCCCATGCGCCGATAAGGATGGCCTCGCAGACATCGTTGGTCAGTTCGACTTTTGGGGCGGGCGCGGTATCGCTTTCTTCAATAATCTCAAGGGCAATGCGATCAGCGTTGGCTTTTGCCGTCTGCGCGTCCCCGCGTTGATTTTTGGTCAACATGTCCGCTCGCCAGACTTCGGGCGGAACAATCTCGAAGCTCATCCCTTGTTTTTCAGCGGCCTTCCGCCAGATTTCGGCGAGGTTTTTGTCGCCTTCAACGATGACGTGAACGAGGTTCGGGATGTCTTTGAGGATTCCCCACGCCGCGTCTTTCAATGCTTTGCGATTCGGGAAGTGGGTGGAACGGTATGAAAGCAATTCGCCGTCAACCTCAAACACCGCAAACCCGCATCGCAGGCCGAGGTCAATGGCAAGTAGGGCTTCAGGGGCCTCAGCCTGAGAGTCGCTCATGCCGCTCTCGTTTGGCCGCCTTTTCTTCTTCGGTCCACTTGTCTGCGCAACGTGCGCAGCTGACGCCTTCTTCGAAGTCGGGATGGGTCTTGTCTTCGTCAGACAGCGGCATCCTGCACGCCCAGCACATGTCCCAATCGGCCTTGTTCAAATGTGGGTCGACGGCGACGCGGCGGTCGAAGACGAAGCAGTCGCCTTCCCACAAGTGGTCTCCGGCGCCGCGCTCTTCTAGGTATTTCAGGATGCCACCTTTGAGGTGGTAGACCTCTTCGAAGCCCAAATCCATCATCAGGCCAGTCGCCTTTTCGCAGCGGATTCCGCCGGTGCAGAACATCGCCACTTTGGGGTGTTCCTTGGGGTCGAGTTCTTTGGCGTAGTCCGGAAATTCGCGGAACGATTCGGTCTTGGGGTCGATAGCGTTCTTGAACGTTCCCACGTCGAATTCGTAAGAGTTTCGGCAGTCGATGACCAGGACCTCCGGGTCTTCGATCAGGGCGTCCCAGTCTTTGGGCTCAACGTAGGTCCCGACCTGCGCGTTGGGGTCTGCGCCTTCAACACCCATGGCCACGATTTCTTCTTTCAGGCGTACGCTGAGGCGGCGAAAGGGTTGCTCGTCCGTCGTCGCGAACTTCGCTTCGAGGTCTTCGAAGCCAGGCTGGGTTCGTACCCAGTCCAGGAACCGGTGAACAGCTCCGTCTTGTCCAGAAATGGTGCCGTTCAGACCTTCTGGAGCGACGAGGACAACACCATCGATTCCGAACTCCTGACCATGTTCTATGACGGTGGCGCGGAACGATTCGGCGTCGACTGGATGGAATTTATAGAAGGCTGCAATCTGATGCATTGGTTATTGGTCTTTGGTCTTTGGTCTTTGGTTCTTAGCCGTGGCGCCAAGTCTGGGTAGTCTAGCGGGTCAACCGTTGGTTGCAATGGGTGCTTCGCGTCCATCGAGATTTGGTGGTACAGTCGCAAAATCTCGGGAAATGAGGAGGGTTTATGCGCACTTGGTTGTGTCTGTTGTTTGTGCTTTTGGTTGTGGGCTGTAGCGATTCTGAATCCGGTACGGATACGGATATGTCGAGTTCGGACATGGCTAGCGATATGCCGACGGTGGATATGCCTGCCGTCGATATGCCGGCGTCCGATATGCCGGCCGACGATATGTCTAGCGACATGCCGGATGACATGACGGTCAGTGACATGAGCGACATGGGCTCCGATATGATGGACATGGAGGCGGACATGGCTCCAACGGGCTGTGCAGCGGCGACCGTTGTCACCGAGAATAACGGTCTCTGGACAGGGAGTGGTGCGATTGATGCGCCGGGCGTGCGTCACTATTTCCAAATTGAGCCCGGTGCGGACAACTGGATTATCGCGTCCTTCGCAGTCGACGACGACCAAGCGATTAACATGACCATGGCGCTGCGAGATACGAACGGACAACAGCTAGCGAAGGATACGGCGGCTGCGTTCAACAACGGTCGAATTCTATATCGGACGGCCAACACCGACCCAATTTGCATCGAAATCGCCGAGACCACCGACTTCGAGGGCGGCACAGGGACAGGCACTCCGGATGATACATTTGCCTTCCAAGTGCTTGCAGTGAACGGCTCGGAATCGGAACCCAATGATGACCTCGCTTCCGCTGATGACCTCCCAGTCACCAACGATGTGGGGAATAACCGAGACTTCGATGTTCAGGTGTTGGGCGAGTTTGAGACAGGTATGGACGACTGGTTTACGTTTCAAACGAACCAAGTCGCACTGCGGTTAGCGATCGAGCTCTACCAACAGGGGCCTGATGCAAATGGCTCAGACACGCCTTTGGGTGACGTCTATATATATGACGCAGGCGGAAATGTGCTTTCTCATGTGGATGCGACAAACGGCATGTTCGGATTGTCCGTTCCAATGACGGAAACGAACGGCGCAAATGACCCTCTGTACGTGCGAGTGGTGCCGCCAGCGCAGTTGGGCGCCAATCCCTTCTATACCCTTCAGTTCACGTTCGCGAATGGGGACAACGAATTCGAAGCCAATGAGGCTGCGAACAACAATGCAGGTACGCCGGATGTAGCAACGCCGTTCGGGGGGATTGGTCGTAACTACTTCTTCCAAGGGAATCTGCCTGCGAACGACATCGATCACTGGTCGTTCGACCTGACGGCGGCCGAAGTCGCGACCATCAGCTGCTCGGGCGTCCGCATCGGTTCGGGAATTGACGCGATGAACGTACAGCTCTTAGACCCAGCCCAGCAGGTCGTTCAGCAAGAGACCGAGACCGTATCCGCAGATCTGACCTGGCGAGACGGTGGCAGCATGCCTGCGATTACAGCGGGTTCAACCGGCACATACCTGTTGCGGATCGCTTCCGGCGGCGATTTGGCCGCGGGCAGCAAGAACTACCAATGTGGCGTGCAGGTTGCTCCTTAGCGGGTGAAACGTACTCCAGTTTTGGGTAACCAGTACTCGGTTCCTGGTATCCGGTTTTTCGGAGTCGACTGGCTCGATGTCGTTGGTTTGTGACCGATAACCGACGACTGAGTACCGAATACCGACTCTGGCACGGTTGCTGCTACTCGTTGGGGGTATGAAACACCTACCAAACACAATTCTGTTCGCCGTTGCTTTGACACTCAGTGCTTGTGGCGGGTCCTGTGACGACACGAACGCTGGCTGGGAGTTGGACGAAGACTCACCGTTCCAACAAGAGGCCGAGCCCAATTCTGCGCATCGTGAGGTGTCGTTGGTGATACCGGAAGACCGCTCGGCGTGCGCCGCATCCAGACAGTTCATTGCCGAACTCGAGTTGGTTGATACGGCAACTCTGAATCGGCGACCGACGGACAAAGTGGTCGAGATTCTGGAAGACGTTGGTGCGGACGGGCGCGTCGAACGGTGTTGGATTCGGCTCTATGACGAGGACGGGCGCGAGGTTCTGACAACGCAGGACACCTACGACCCGCCCGGTCCAGATAGCATCTATTGGGTTCTGGAGTTCGACGAGCGCGCTGGGAAGCCAACACGTTATCGGGCGGACACCGACGGCGATGGGGTGTTTGACTACGAGGGCCGCTCCTACTTTGACGACCGCGGGTTGTTGGTCGAATCCAGTATCGACCGCGGTATCGACGGAACCATCGACCAGCAGGGTTGGTACAGCTTCGACGAGGAGGGGCATCGCACCAAACAAGAGGCCGACCGCGACGGCGACGGTGTCGTGGATGGCTTCGATGTGTTTGAGACCGACGAAGAAGGGCGAATCACCAAATGGGATGCGGACTGGGACGCCGATGGCGTCTGGGACCAGCACCAAACCTGGACGTTCGCAGGCCGCGAAACTGTCGAATACTGGGAAGAGCGACTGGACGAAACGACCGAAACCCATGTCGCCCTACGGACGACGACAGAACTGGACGACGAGGGCAGGCCGGTGCTCACCGAGACCGACTACGGTGACGACGGAACGGTCGATATGACGCAACGTTCTATCCACGAGGTCAATATCACCACAACGACTTGGGACTTCGAAAACGACGGTATCATCGATAATATCGAGATTACGGAATGGGATGACGACTCTCAGCCAGCGAATCGTCGTGCGATCTATGATGACTACGGTAATGACGGCGTCTTCGATCAGATTCGCCGCTTTGGTTACGACGCTCAGGGCAGGCAGATTGTGTACGAGCGTTTGGACCCCGTGACCTGTGAGGTGGCGCATCGGCAGACGAAAGTTTTCGGCGACTAGAGACGGCCGAACAATCCGTCTTTGCCGGCGATCACGAGACTGCCGTCAACGACGTGGCAGCGCGATATGTCCGGTAAATCGCTTTGACCATCGGTCCGAGGCGTGAGGTCCTCAAACGGTTCTTCTTCGTTGTCGGGGTCAAGTCGCAGCACGAAGCCCCGCTCCAAGATGCTGTAGCGGCCAACGACGTAGACTGCGCCATCGCTGCGGCAAACGTCGGTCACCCAGGTGCTATCGTTGGGAAAGACGGCCCCCAAACTGAACGCCTTCCACTGGGTCGGGTCCGTCGGGTCTTGTTCGCTGAAGTCGAAGACGATCCCGACGTTATCATCTTGGTTTACACCGCCTACGGTGACGCCGCTCTCATCCACGTCGATACCCCATAACTCGCCCGTGAATTGGTCCGTGAGCTGCACGATGCCGAAGTCGAAACGTTCTTCGGTCCATTTGGGTGTGAACACGGTTGGTGGCTGATTTATTAGACTTCCGACGCCCCAGAACTCCTCGCCGCGGGTCTCCATGTCCAGAATCTGAACGCCGTTAGGCACGTCGTCATCATCTCCGTCGTTCCAGAATCCGCGACCGGATACGAAGGCCGTGGTGTCCGAAGTGCGATACATCAGCTCCACACCCGTCAGCGATTCTGCGATTGCGCGACCACTATCCGACCGACGGTACGTCCCGACCGTGAATCCGGTGTCGACCGTTGAGCCGCGTTGCAGAATCGGCCCGATAACACCGTCGCTTCCCATTCGTGAAACCGTGTAGCGGTCAGGCATTTCGACCCCGCCGAAGTACATGAAGTCGCCAGACCGATGGATCGAGTTCACGCGCGCGTCGTCGAAGTAACCTGTTGGCGACGTTTGCAGTGACGCCCAGGATTGGCCGCCGTTGCTGGTCACATACACGCCATATCCAGTTGTCGTCGTCCCACAGCCGACGTAGCAGGTCTGCGCATCGTCGCACCAAAGGGTGTCGGTGCGATTGCCGGCGCACGGGTGCGTTCCGATGACCCAATCGCCAACCTCACCGAGGTCGCCGCCTTGGTCGATGCCGCCCATGTCGTCGATAGGATTGTCAGCGGCTTTGCAGCCAGAAAAGAGCAATACGAGCGCGATGAGGATTCGCATGACATGCCTTGGTCACAAGTCGCCGACCATCATGACGGTTGACGCCAATGTTCTGCAACGGGACTCTCGTCAAAACTCGCGAGGTTCCCATGAGCTACTCACTGTCCTGCCACTGCAATGCCATTCAACTCGACGTCGAAGCCGAACTCGACGATCTGCTTCAATGCAATTGTTCTTCGTGCCGCCGCTTTGGTGCAATCCACTGGTATGTGCCAGCAGATGCTGTGACGCTGAAAACGAAGAGCGTGGGGATGTCCACGTATGCATGGACCGCCGTGAATGAAGGCCACCACTTCTGCAAGACGTGCGGCACCTCTATCATGCGAACGGGCTACCCCAATGGCGTGGTTGCGATAAATGCGGCATGCATCAACGAAGTCGACATCTTCGAGTTGGAATTCAAACAGTGGGATGGGCGCTCGAAGATGCCGCCAGGCGTGCAGCGCTAGGAACCCGGCCGACGGTCGAGGCGTGGGCGCTGCTCGCTGTGGACGAGGTCCTGAACGCCGTCCGAAGCCAGGAAGTTATGTGGGAATCCCAGCTCGATGCGGCTGACTTCATCGAGCGCCGCCAGGTGCGCCGGCGACAATTCAATCGAAGCGGCACCCAACGTGTCGGTAATCTGCGAGACCTTTCGGGCGCCCACAATCGGGATGTAGTTATAGCCTTGGGCCTGCACCCATGCGGTCGCGACCTGTGCGGATGAAGCACCTAGCTCGTCAGCCACTTTGTCGACTGCGCGTGCGATGGCCATGTTCCGGTCACTGGTTCGACCGCGAGCCTCGTTACCACCTGACCGCTTGGAGTCTTCCGCGTCACCGCGGCTGTATTTGCCCGTGAGGACACCTCCGCCAAGTGGCGCCCAGGCGAGCACGCTCTGACCGAAGTGTTCAGCCATGGGGAGCAGGTCACGCTCTGGCGTACGCTCGATTAGGCTGTATTCGATCTGAAGCCCGACGTACTGCGTCCAGCCGCGAAGCTCAGCCATGACATTGGAGGCGCTGACCACCCACGCCGGCGTATCGCTGATACCCACGTAGAGCACTTTGCCGGAACGCACGACGTCATCGAGTGCGCGCAGCGTCTCGTCAATTGGCGTTTGGTCATCGAACGCGTGGACCCACAAAAGATCAATGTAGTCCGTGCGTAGGCGCTTCAAGCTTTCCTCGACGGAGCGCTTGAGGTTCTTTCGGCCATTTCCCGCGGTGTTCGGGTCGGAGTGGTCCATCGCCAAGGTGTACTTGGTCGCGATGACGTTTTGGTGCCGCTTGCCTTCCAGCCAGCTGCCCAGAATCTCTTCGGTTTCACCGTTATGATACTTGTTTGCGGTGTCCAGGAAGTTCCCACCAGCTTCCGCGTAGGCATCCAGAACTTGGTGGCTGGTTTCCTTGTCTGCACCAAATCCCCAGTTGTTGCCGAAGCTCATAGTGCCGAGGCAGATTTCCGAAACACGAAGGCCGGAGCGGCCGAGAAGTCGATAGCGAAGCATGTTGTCTCCCGAGTCTTGTTAGATTTCGACTCGTGAGATGCTGCACATAAATCAGCGATTCACAATAGGTTCAGTCACCAAGGATTCGCGGAAGGTCATCCTTCGGAGGCCGAAACGCCAGGAAGATGGGGATGATGATGGCAAACGACAGGCCGACCACGGCCCAGACGATTGAGTGCAGCATCTCCAAGCCCAGCCGCTGCGTGTTGTAGCCCCAGACGACTACGTAGACGATGCCCATGATGATGTTCATGAATCCCGCCGACAGCGCGATCACGCCCGTCAGACGCCGATAGAACTCATCAGGGTTCGTGTCGAGCCAGTACTTCTTACAAGGGATATTGATCAGCGACGGCGGAATCTTGCGAGCCAGCGATTCCGATGCCATCGGCGCGAAACACAGGTTCATCAACGACGTGAACACGAGTCCGAACTGCAGATAACTCGACTTCGCCATCCACCCATCGGGTCCGCGGCTGTTGAAGTGCGTCGCGACGATCTCCGGCAACGACGGATACGTAATCATCAGGAACGCTACGATCGCCACAAATGTGAGTGCCCAAAAGGCTTTTCCAAACGACATGATGACCTCCTTGCTTCACTTTGAGTCTAATAACCAGACCATTCGGAACCATGAGGTTTTATTCGTAGGTTTGTTAGGTTTTCCCGAAGTTTCCGAAATGCTCAGCGAGTAGGTCGTAGACGATGCGAATGCGGCGGTTCGTACGCAGTTCTCGGTGTGCGACAAGCCAGATGGGAACTGGAATCGCAACATCGGGAAGGAGTTTGACCACGCGTGAATCGGGCTCCCCAACGTCGTCCATCATGATGCAAACGCCTACGCTTTGCAGGCACATGCCCCATTGAACGAGATGGTTTCCGGTCACAACAGGGAACTGTTTTTGCTCAAGCTCGATATCAAACATCGACTTCAGTGTCGTGACCATTACGTCCGTACGGTCGAACGCAAAAATCTCCACGTTCTTGAGGTCCTCGGGCGTGTTTACTGGACCAACGCGCTCTAGATACTCGGGCGTGGCATAGAAATGCCCTTGTGTCTGGGCGACCTTCTTGCCCACCAAGTCCGGATGGTCGGGTTGGGCGTTTCGAACGGCAATATCGGCCTCGCGCCGTAAGAGGTCACGCACCTCGTTTGAGGCAACCACCTCGAGCTCGATTCCGGGGTATTCCACACGCAGCTTTCCAATGGCTGCTGGAAGCAGATGCGCAGAAATGGTTTCGCTCGCCGTGATTGAAACCATCCCTTCGACTGCGTCCGACTGCCCCGTCGCTGTGAGCGATAGCCTTGTTGCCGCCTCGCCCATCATTCGAACATGGGCGAGCAGGTCCAACGCGGTGTCGGTCGGCTCCAAGCTGGTCCCGACACGCTCAAAGAGCAAAACGCCTAGCTCTTCTTCGAGCTGTGCAACTTGCCGCCCAACCGTGGGCTGCGTCGTACCCAATGCGCGCGCGGCAGCCGAGAACGAACCCTCTTCAGCCGTCACCAGGAATGCCCGGGCGCGATTCCAATCAAAATTAACCGTTCTCCAGTCCATACAAAAATGCATAGCATAGATACGTTTTCAGTCAATTGAGAAACGTTTTTGTTCAGGTAGTCTTCAATTCGTCAAGGCAACGAAGCCAAACAAACAACGAAAAGCGCGAAGGCGCGAAGGAGACATACACATGAAAGCAGCACTCACACCAAACTACGGTCCAGCAAACATTCTCGAAGTCAAAGAAGTCGCAATCCCAACCGTTGGAGCAAACGACGTCCTGATCGAAACCCACGCAACACCGGTTACGGCTGGTGACCGCCGCCTTCGTGCAGCGGACTTCCCAAGCATCTCGAAGGTCCCAGGTCGCCTGATGATGGGCGTCTTCAAGCCTCGCAACCCAATCCAAGGCACCATGTTCGCAGGTCGCATTGTGGCGGTTGGCGAAGAGGTCACGGAATACAAAGTTGGCGACGACGTCTTCGGAAGCGTCGACAACGGCACCTACGCTCAATACGTGGTCGCGAAAGCCGACGGTCCAATCGCGAAGATTCCCGCGGGCATCTCGTTCGCAGAAGCCGCCGACGTTCCATACGGCGCGGTCACCGCACTTCGCTTCCTCAAGGACATGGCGCAGGTAAAAGCCGGCGAGCGCGTCTTGATTCTGGGCGCATCCGGTGGGGTAGGGCGCTACGCAGTCCAAATCGCCAAGCACCTGGGCGCCCACGTCACTGGTGTCGCAAGCCACCGCAACGAGGAGCTCGTCCGCAGTTTGGGCGCAGACGAGTTCATCGACTACCGCCAGTGCGACTGGCGCAACTCGCAAGCCGAATACGATGTCATTTTCGACATCGCTGACACTACAAACTTCGCAGAAGCGAAGCCTCGCCTAACCGAAACCGGCCGTTACATGTCGCTCTTTATCAGCGTCAACGTCCTGGTCAACGCCATCCGCACCTCGTTTGGCAACGGTAAGAAGGCCATGTTCGGAGTCGCACTGGGAACGGCCGCAGACATGGCCATCCTTTGTGACTGGCTCGCACAAGGCGTGATTCGCCCAACCGTCGGCGAGCAGTTCTCGCTAGACGATATCGCCTCGGCACACGTCGCGGCTGAGACCAACGCTAGCGCAACTGCGATGGTCTGTGTCGCTAACTCCGCTCAAATCCGACTCGCAGCTTAAGGAGCTACCCAATGCGATTACTACTTGCCCTAAAACAATGGTTCCAAACGGAACCACCGGCAGCAGCCCCGATTTCGCAACGGTCCATGACTCAGGGGTTTCAGCTGCCGGCATGTCTCGAAAGTACGTCACCCACCCGAAGCCAAGATTGGATTAGCAACTTCGGCTAACGAACACTCAACTCAGAAACCAAAAGGCCACGATGGAGAAAGCTCCGCCGTGGCCTTGTTTGTTGATTCCCTCGACTACAACTTGCGGAAGACCCCCTTAAGTCCTTCGGGTTCCTAGGTCCTTAGGAACACTTGACAAACCTACTCGCGAGTAGATAAGGTTAATCTACTTTGGAGTAGATAATGGCTAGGCCCAAGAAACGGATAGGCGAAATCGAAACTCCCGAGCGGATTGCGAATGCGGCGCTTGAGGAGTTTGCAAAGCATGGTTACGCGCAGGCGAATCTAGCGACGATCGCGAAGTCGTGCGGCATCAGCCGGCCTTCGCTGCTCTACCATTTTAAGTCGAAGGAAGAGTTGTTTGAGCATGTGTTGCTGCGAGCTTTCGTCGAAGTCGGCGAGGTTTTGCGTGTCGCGATGCAGACTGAAGGCAACTTCCGGGAAGGCTTGAAAGCGGTGGTCCTCGGATTTCATCACTACATGCAGCAGAAACCTCACGTCGCGTGCCTGCTGGCTCGCGAGCTCGTCCATCCCGATGGGCTTGGGCGGGTGTTGTTGATGAACCAGACGTTGCCGCTGTTGGCTGAAGTTGAACAGTGGGTGCTGGATAACGAGGCCGGCGAACTGCAGTCGGATGTCGACGTCCGCAACGTGCTGATGCATGTGGTGAGCAACTCGATTCTGTCGGCTTCGTCTGGCGATCTGGTCCACACAATCTGGGGCAAACCTGACCCATGGGCGTTGGTGCAAATGACGCTTCTTCAGGAGGCAAAATGAAACGAACGATTCCTTTCCTTTTGGTCTACATCACCGTTCCCGCGCTCATCTTGGGAATCCTTTGGGGCGGGTTGTGGAACCTGGCAACACCGGGGGTCGCGTTCCTGATGATTCCGTTCGCGGACGCGATCACGAGCCACGATATGTGGAACCCCGACGACGACGACGAGAAGGGCCGATGGTGGGACTTCCTGTACCAAATGCCGCTTTACCTCTGGGTCCCCGTGCAGCTTGGCATTCTGGGCTGGGGCCTGGTTGAAGCCACAACCCGTTCAGGATGGGATTTCGTCGGATTGGCGGTCAGCATGGGCCTCTTCACGGGCGGCATCGGAATCACGATCGCGCATGAGCTAATGCACCGGACAGCCAAGCACGAGAAGGCGATGGCGGAAATCCTGATGTACTCGGTCAGCTACGTTCACTTCTGTATCGAGCATGTTTTCGGCCACCACAAACACGTCGGAACCCCGCGCGACGCCGCGTCTTCAAGGCTTGGCGAAGGTCTCTACGCGTTCTTGCCACGCGTGATTTTCCAAAGTCTGTTCAGCGCGATCGATCTTGAGAAGAAGCGTTGCAAGCGCCGCTCTATCGGTTGGTTTAGCCTTCGCAACCGCACCACGCGCTATGCGTTAGTGCAGAGCGGAATCTGGGCGGGCGTGGCCGTTGGACTGGGCCCCAAAGCATTCGCGTTCTTTGCCCTGCAGTCGGTGGTCGCCATCATCCTGCTCGAGATCATCAATTACATCGAGCACTACGGCTTGCAGAGAAAGGAGATCAAGCCAGGCAAGTACGAACGTGTACAACCCGAGCACTCTTGGAATGCCAGCCACCGCTTCAGCAACTACTGGCTCTTCAATCTTCAGCGTCACGCCGACCACCACGCCTACGCGAACCGACCGTACCATTTGCTGCGCACAACCGACGAAGGTCCGCAGCTTCCATACGGCTACCCAACCATGCTGCTTATCTCGTTGGTGCCGCCGCTCTGGAAACACATCATGGACCCGCGGGTTGCCGAGGTGGTTGGCTCGGCTTCGCCTCGCTGACGATTGCTCGGCTTTGCTTCGCTTGCCTCGCTGGGGATTGCGTGGCTTCGCCTCGCTGTCCATTCCATAGGGGCGTGCCAACCGAATGGTCGCAACGCAATCGTCGCCGGCCAGCAAAGCGAGGCTGGAATCGCCGCAAGCAATTGTCCGCCCATGGCCTCGCTGCCTATTTTGGGTATGTTGGCTTTTGGTTTTGCGACCGTACCGCTTCTCTAAGTGCGTGGATTGAGCGCGCCAAGGAACGCGTGCGGTTTCTGATTTTTTCCCATTCTTCGTGTGGGGCGATGGCTTCCGCGATGTGGATTTGGGTTTCTAGTTCGCATGCCGATCCGTAAGCGATGTCGAAGAAGTGAGCGCGGTCATTATTGGTTCTTCGGCCAGATCCCTCAGCCAGGTTGGATGGAATCGAAATCGCAGCTCGTTCCATTTGGCTGCAAAGGGCGAACGCCTTCACGGTGCGTAGATGCTCGGTCAGACCATGAACCTGCACTGCCAATCGAATCCCATCGTTCCAAACTCTCAGTTTTCGAAAATCTCTCATAACTAACTCCGTTTGTAAGTCGAAGCCGGTTATCGTCACGGGATCGGAAACGTTGCGAAGATCCCGACGATTTCTTTACAATCCGCAACGGCAATTGTCCCGAGGCGAGCGCAGCAAAGCCGAGAAATGGGCCCGAGGCGAGCGCAGCAAAGTCGAGAAATAGACCCGAGGCGAGCGCAGCAAAGCCGAGAAATCGACCCGGGGTGATCCGAGGCATCTTTCAGGAGCTTTCAGTCGAAAATTCGGATGGGTATGCGCACAGTTGACGCACTTACAGAAACGTCAATTTGTTCGCATCGGAGAAACTCATGACCTCGCCATTCGAAGGAAAAACTATCGTACTCACAGGAACGTTCGTCACCATGAAGCGCGCCGAGGCCAAGACTGTCCTCACCGACGCTGGGGCGAAGGTCAGTGGCAGCGTATCAAGCAATACCGACCTCTTGATCCATGGCGAGAAGGCCGGGTCTAAGCTCACCAAAGCCAAGAACTTGGGTGTGGAATTGATGACGGAGCACGAGATGGTTGCGCTCCTCAATGATGCTGGTGCCGGCGGTGAAGCCCTCGCGGGTGCGGAAGAGAAGCTCGCGGAAGCCGCGGCTGCTTTGGACGAAAAAATGAAGGACGTCCGCGCTATCATCGACGAGGTGAATAAGCCGTGGATCGACAAGCACGGCGCAACGCCGGGCCAGATGCTTCTTAGCTACCTCCGTGTGCTTGAGCAGCGTCCGGACGTTGTTGTTTTCAACAAAAAGATGGGCGCTCCCGCGAGCAATGACCAGCTGTTCGGCATGCAGAAGATGGTGCCGGCTGAAATGCTGGCGCTCTCGGTGGATGTCGGTGAGCTCGAGTTCAATTGGGTTTTCGAAGAACACAAAGCCGAGCGATCTGAATTCAGCGGAGGCTATAATGGCGGGCGCATCGCGCTGAAAGGCCTGAACAACTTCCGATGGTGGCCAATCCAAGACTGGTTGAAAGAGTACGAGAACTTTGAGGCTGACGCAGTGTTCGACGCCTTCGTTGAGGAAGGTGTCACGAAGCTCTCGTACGACCCTGGTCAAGACCGCACCGAAGCAACCCTGATCTTCGATGACGCGAACGACTGCAAACGTCATCCGTTGGGCGGAATCTACGACTATATCACCGCCGGCGCGCGTGCCGGGTTCACATGGTACTGGCAAAACGGAGCCGGCGAGTTCACGGATCGGCTCTACGCCAACGCGATCCCTCGTGGGACCGACAGCGACACAGTACTTGGGCTGTTGCAGGAAAAGGGACTCACCGCTGATGAGGCGAACTCGCTTATCAGTTGGCTTGGTCAGGACATCAATGTGTTGCTGCACGCTTCGGAAACTGCGGAAGGGCAAGCCGCACTTCAGCTTGCCGAGACCTTCCCAATGGCAAACGAACCGTCCGAACGCGACATGGATTTCGACATGGTCGAGAGCCTCACACAAGCAGGTGACCCCATTGAAGCTGATGCTTTGGATGCGATGCTCAGAAACCACGTCGATTTCCTGGAGAATGGAGGGACCGGTGGACAGTGGCAACTCCTCTCGGTATCAGGCCTTCCTATGTGCATCTACACCGGGGCTGAGGCTGCCTCGGGCGAGCAGTTTGTGGCCAGGCTGAAGCGATTTGACGAACTCAGTTTTGCCAACGCACTTCTGGAATCCGCGGACCTCTCCGGCACAAGCATGGCAAAGGTGGATTTCTCGGGAGCCTGCCTGTCCAACTCGGTTGCTGTCGATGCGATTTACGATGAAGCCAACTTCGAGGGAGCGAAGCTGAGTAATGTCGACTTCTCGGGAGCGCGCCTTCGTGGTGCTAACTTCCGCAATGCCGATCTGAGTGGTGCTGACTTCGAATGCGCTGACCTCACCGGCGCAGATTTCACTGGAGCCACGCTCGACGGGTCGCGGTTCCCAGGCGCAACTTTGGCCGACGTAAAGCGGTAGTCGATCACAACTTTTTGGGGGGGCATTCTCCGCTGCAGCGCCTATCGCTGCGCGGATTCGTCGGTTATACTCGCCGTCTCAAATCACGAGAAATGTATGAAACTTAGATTATTGGTTGTGGCCGTGTTGTTCGCGATGGGGTGTGGCACGGAGTCCGAGCAGGATTCGACTCCACCCGATGGCGAGTCAGATAGTTTTGTGATCGCCGAAGACTCGAAGAGCGATGCTAACGGGGTGCAAGAAGGAAGTTATGAGGCCATCTGCGTCCTCAACTTTGCGAACACGGCATCGCGTGACGAAATTTATGACGTGTTGCACCGGTGGCCTGCCGATGGCCTTTGGGAGGCACGAAATGGCGTGGATGCTGAACCCGGCACGGCCGACGATGTCACATTCACCACGGTCGAACAGGTCGATGACGTCGACTGGGTTGGCTTTTTCTCGTTCCGCGCCATGCGTAACTATGCAGAGGAAAACGGCCTCTGCCCGACGTTGGGCGAGGAAACCGTCTTCGAGGGTGAGGACGCATTGGCTGATGAGATTGCGCGCCTCTCAGAAGAAGAAATCCAAAAGAACTTCGCGAACGACACGCTGGCTCGTCGAGACGCGCATGCGAAAGCACATGGTTGTGTTCGAGCGAATGTCACCATCGATAATTCCGGTTTGGACCCCGATGAGCGAATTGGCGTGTTTGCTGAAAACCGCCAATATCCGGCATGGATTCGATTCTCGAATGGCAATCCAGTTATTCAGAACGACACTGAGCGTGACGCACGCGGTATGGCGATCAAGCTTATGGAAGTGCCCGGAGACAAAGTCCTTGAGCGACATCGACAAGAGCTGACGCAAGACTTCCTGCTGATCAACGGGCCTGCGTTTTTTGTCCGTACGCCAGAAGACTATCTGGAGTTCACGAAGAACGCGTTTGATGGCGAGGCGCTGTCATTCTTCTTTGACCTCAATCCGCTGGAATGGAATATCCGCGAGCTTACCAACGCGCTGCAGATTCTCCTGGCAAAGCCGGCGAGTCCCATCATGCAGTACTGGTCGACAACCCCATATGCCCTGGGCGAGGGCGCCGCGGTCAAGTACACGGCCAAGCCTTGTGGCGACATCGACAGTGGATTTCCGGACGACGCGCCGTTTGACTTCATGAGCCAGACGCTCGCCGAGAGACTCGCCGAAGGACCGGAGTGCTTCGACTTCATGCTTCAACGCCAATTGGACCCGGCCGTGATGCCTATCGAGGATTCCACCATCGCGTGGGACGACTCTGAGTTCGTGAAAGTGGCGACGATCGATATTGAACAGCAGACGTTCCTTTCGGATGAACAGGTTGAGTTCTGCGAGAACCTGTCGTTCAACCCATGGCATACGCTTCCGGAACACAAGCCGTTGGGGAACATCAATCGCACACGCCGCGTCGTCTACGACGCGATTTCGTTGATGCGCCATGAGTTGAATATGGCTCCCCGCGCCGAACCCACTGGCCACATCGTATTCGACTAGTGTTCGGTTTGAAGCAATCCGACCTGTACGCGCATCCAATGCAACGAGAATTGGTTTGTTCGCCTGGAGGTTACCATGGCCATCATCACTACAGCACCGCTCGGAGCCCCACCGTGGGCGACCCTTGATCCATTTTTGTTCTGCGTTCATCACCGGGATGCCTACCCGGAAGGTAACGAAGACATGGGGCCAAAGGCGTCGCTAGCCGGTCGAAACATTGGGATGGATTTCGCCAACAAAGACGGCTGGAACATGTATCACGGTGACAAGGTGCCGGGTTTCCCGATGCATCCACACCGTGGGTTTGAGACCATCACGATCGCGCGCAGCGGATACATCGACCATTCCGATTCCACAGGTGCGACCGCGCGTTTTGGTGAAGGTGATGTGCAGTGGATGACTGCCGGAAATGGCGTGGTCCACAGCGAGATGTTTCCACTCGTGAATCAAGATGCACCCAACCCGGGTGAGCTGTTCCAGATTTGGTTGAACCTGCCGCGCGAGGACAAGAGCGCCGACCCGTACTTTACGATGTTCTGGCACGAGCAAGTGCCGGTGCACCGCATTCAAGGCGATGGTGGGGAGTCGATCGTGCGCGTCATTGCGGGCGAATTCGAGGGACTGACACCTCCCAAACCGCCACCAAACTCATGGGCATCACGGGAAGAGGCAGATATCGGCATTCTGACGATGAAACTTGCTCCGGGCGGCGAGGTCACGATTCCGGCGGCTAAGTCCGAGACCATTCGCGTCTTCTATTTCTTTGAAGGGTCGACGCTGGAAGTGAACGGGGAATCCGTTAGTGCCGGGCACGCCATCCAGGTTGAACCCGACGCTGAAATCACGCTCAAGGCCGGCGACGAACTCGCCGAAGTCCTCATGTTGCAAGGCCGTCCGATTGGTGAGCCTGTGGTGCAGCAAGGCCCGTTTGTCGTGAACTATCCGGGAGAGATTCGGCAAGCGATGATCGACTATCACCAGACGGGGTTTGGCGGTTGGCCGTTCGACACCGAGATGCCTGTTCACCCTAGAGAGGCTGGTCGGTTTGCCATTCATTCCGACGGCCGGCGGGAAGAGCCTGGTGAGTCAGCGGCTGCTGAATAGCGGGCTCGGGAGTGTAGGCTTTTGAGCCGAACTTCGCGGCTACGGATGCCATCGGCACGAAGATATAGGCGAGGTCGATGTAGATTCCGCCTGTCATCATCCATTTGAACGCGAAGTACACTGCGATTCCAATCAGTGATGCCACCGTCGCAAGTTTTGCCGCGCGCTCACCAATATAGCTTCCCATAATCATACCAACGACGCCGTACGCCAGGGTGGGTGCGCCAAGTAGCGCGAAGATTCCAGCACCAAGCGTTGCGAGCATGCCGAAGTTCGAAGCGTGTTCGATACAGATTTGGCCGAACATCCATGCAGCAGCATGTGCCCCAAAGAAGAAGATTGCCCAGTAACCGGCATCGACCCATTCCTCGTGTGATAGCGAGGCGTCTTCGATGGGGTTGAATTCTTCATCGCTAGCGGAGTTCACATAGAACTGATCTTCTGGGACTTCGAAGAGAGCTTCGACTTCGCTGAGCTCCGGTTGATTGATGAGACTTCGCGCAACTCGATACTCGGACTCGCCGAGCCGGACAAGCGTATCGTTTCCAAAGGGTTGGGATGCCCAATCGATGCTTTCAAACAACCGAATCAAGCGATCGGCCTCTGAGCGTCCAATATTCTCTTCGCGGTTGAAGACGACGTGTCCACCCCGAGTCACCATGACGGTGAGATTTCCGGCGTCGTCCAGGTGAAGTGCGCGACGTTGTTCTGTTTGCGAATGATTATACGTGATTGAACGCGACATTTGACCCTCGTCTGGCTGTTATGGAGTCAAATGTGTGCACATGTGTGGATTTGTAAAATTAGAAGTTTTTAATTGTTTCATTCGGTTTGGTGAAACTATTCATGAGGCCAATAAAGAGAAAGGCCGCTCATCCTTGAGCAGCCTTTCAAAGTTCAGCCATTCCCCAGCTGATTATCGATATCTAAGAGATTAGTTGCAGGCGCCTTCCGAGAACACGCTGA
>JAUIBR010000017.1 GCA_030427705.1 bacterium
CGAACCAAATCGGTGAGGCATAGCCGAACCAAATCGGTGAGGCATAGCCGAACCAAATCGGTGAGGCACAGCCGAACCAAATCGGTGAGGCACAGCCGAACCAAATCGGTGAGGCACAGCCGAACCCCATGTTTCTGGTCTGCTTTCATTCTGAGTGTTAACGTGCGCGCAACCACGATTGGAGACAGCATGCGCGTTGTTGAACTCATCCAGAAAAAGCGAAATGGGCAGATTCTAGAGCCCGACGAACTGAAGCACTTGGTGCAGGCATATACCGACGGCTCGATGCCGGACTATCAGATGTCTGCATTCCTGATGGCCGTGTTCTTTCAGGGCATGACCAGCGACGAGCTGGCCGTTTGGGCAGATGCGATGCTTCGCTCCGGCGAGGTCTTGGACCTGTCTTCAATCAGCGGATACAAGGTCGACAAACACTCGACGGGTGGCGTCGGCGACAAGGTATCGCTCATCCTCGCACCACTTGCGGTCGCTGCTGGCGTGAAGGTTCCGATGATTTCGGGCCGCGGCCTGGGCCACACGGGCGGCACGCTCGACAAGCTTGAGAGCATCCCGGGGTTCAACGTCAACCTGACGGTCGACCAGTTCAAGGCACAGGTGGATGAGGCTGGCTGCGGGCTTATTGGGCAAACAGGCGAAATCGCGCCTGCCGACAAGAAGCTCTATGCACTGCGTGACGTCACTGCGACGGTTGAGTGCATTCCGCTCATCGCAAGCTCCATCATGTCTAAGAAACTCGCCGAGGGTATCGATGGACTGGTGCTGGACGTCAAAGTCGGCTCCGGCGCGTTCATGAAGAATATCGACGACGCGCGTGAGCTTGCAAAGACAATGGTTGGGATTGGCGCATCGATGAACAAACCCGTTCGCGCGCTGCTGACCGACATGAATCAACCGCTGGGCCTTGCGGTCGGCAATGCTCTGGAAGTCATCGAGTCAATCGAGACCCTGAAGGGCAATGGACCAGACGATTTGACGGACCTCACGGTTGAGCTGGTCGCCGAGATGCTGGAGTTAGCCGGTGAAGACAGTTCGCGTGACCGACTGTATGGACTGCTCGAGAACGGCGAAGCGCTTGCGGTGTTCCGGGATATCATCACTCGGCAGGGCGGAAACGGAGACGTTTGTGACGATTACTCGCTTCTGCCCACGGCCGCGAACGCCATCACATTCAGCGCATTCGACGAAGGCTACATCAGCCGCATG
This sequence comes from bacterium, assembly GCA_030427705.1. GTDB lineage: Bacteria > Myxococcota_A > Bradymonadia > Bradymonadales > Bradymonadaceae > JAUIBR01. The sequence goes on from JAUIBR010000017.1 coordinate 1,225, forward strand.
AACACGGCTGAAATTGGCATTGCCGCCGCCGAGCTGGGTGCAGGGCGACAAACGAAAGAGGATGAAATCGACCACGCCGTTGGTTTCTTCTTTGTGAAGAAGCTCGGTGATGCAGTCGACGCGGGTGAGACGGTGCTCGAAATCCACTATAATGACGACACGAACCTCGAGAATTGTCTGCGTCGCTTGCGGGATGCGATTGAAATCAGTCCAACCGCGACCGAGCACAACCCACTGATCCTGGAGCGCCTGACGTAGAGTGGAACTTTTTCCACACTTGGGTTTCCAACGAACGTGACATGCAACATGGAGTCAGCGTGAAATTCGTATTGTTGGTAATTTTGATGTTCACCACCGCGTGTGCGGGTACCCAGACCAAGAAGGACTCGACGCCCATTCCTCAGGAAGAGGTTGAGCTCGATCCGATGTTGGTTCGACCGGGCCCCGACGGCACGACGGAGGCCATCGACGTTAACGAGATTTTCGACCGTGCTTACAAGGCATTTTCGAACCGTAACTTCGAGGACGCGGCGGAAAACTACGCCGTCATCATCAAGTATTTTCCGGACTCTCGCTTCTACCTTCCGTCGCTCTATAACTCCGGACTGGCTTACGAGAAGCTCGAGCGTTGGTCTGACGCCGCACGAATCTACGAGAAGATCATAGAGGCCTTCCCGCAAAAGGAAGACGCCAAAGACGCATATTACCGACTGGCAAAGGCCAAGGTTCAGCTCGAAGACCACTCGGCAGTGGTTGAGTTGATGACCCAGGTGTTGCTGCGCTCCGACCTTTCTACATTCGACCGGGTTGAAGCCCATGTGCGTCGCGCCAATTCACTGTTGGAACTCAAGCAGTACACGGAAGCCGCCGACGGCTACCGTTCTGTTCTGAAAATCAACGCGGATGCCCCTGCGGCTGACCGAGTGGCGTACGATTCACACTATATTGTCCAGACCTATTTCGGGCTGGGGCGGGCGCATCACGAGCAAGTGAGCCGCATCAAGCTTGTGCTGCCACCCGAAAAGATGGGAAGTGACCTTCAAGAGAAGGCAGAGCTGTTCATGGCCGCTCAGCACAACTACATCCGGGCGCTTTCCTACCACCATCCGAAGTGGTCGATGGCCGCGGGGTATATGATTGGACGGCTCTACGAGGACTTCTACAAAGACATTCTGTCGGCCGAGATTCCAGACGACCTGACCCAGGAACACCTGACGCTCTACTTCGAGGAACTCCGCACGCAGATTCGGCCTCTGATGGTTCGCGCGGTTCAGGTCTACGAAAAGAACCTCTCACTTTCCGAGCGTATCGGTACTTCCGCGGGAGACAACGAATGGGTCGCCGTAACGTCCAAGCACCTTGAGCGGCTCCGCATGTATCTTGATGATCCTGCGACACAACAGCGTGCTGAGCGATTCGTGATGGCGGGGCGCGACCTGAACGATATGTGGATTCCGATGCCGGTGGCGCAAGATTCGGTGGGTTCCGCGGTAAACCGGGCCGCCAAATCATCCAAACCGAAGCAAAAAGACGAAACCTCTTCCAAGCCTGCGAATAAGGAAAGCAAGCCGTAAGACGCGCGTTTCCACGGCCATCCCACGTGCTATACTGGTGAGATGGAAGAGTACCTCTCCGAATTTCATAGATTGCTGGACTACGCTGAGGCCGAGTCATATCTGCCGCACACCGGTCCAGACTTGGAGAAGGCCGCAAAGCTCGCGCTCGACCACAACGACGTCGCAAACGCGCTGATGGCGCGCTATCTCTACGTTTTCGCGGTTGCCCCTATTGAGCCAGAGAAGGCGCTCGTCGCGTTTTCGTGGTGCGTCGCGCATCGCGATGTTGCAGACGAAGCGTTGCCCTTTGGCTCGCTCGCCCAGCTATACGGCATTGCGATTGGCATTCTTCGCAGCTATCCGAACTACACGCTGGACCAGATTGAAGCCACGTTTGCGCAGATGGAAGCGCTCTACCAAGAGCTGGGCTTGAGCAAACGAGATGTGCTGCATCAACGCATCTATCTGGATTTGAGTTTGGGCCGACGTGAAGATGCAGAGGTTGCCTACAAGGCCTGGCTTGATTCCGAGAAGGATGCGTTCTCGTGCCCAGTTTGCGACCTCGGAACACGTGTCATCTACCGGCTTCATCGCGAGGACTTCTCGGGCGGGCTTGCGCTTGCTCGACCGCTTCTGGAAGGCGAAATCCACTGCGAACATGGACAGCCGCTGCTGACGTTTGCGGCGTCAATCTTGCCTTTGCTTCGTGAGGGGCGCTTCGAAGAAGCGCAAGTCAGCTTCAATGCAACACGGCAGATGTTGGGCGAGTTAAGCTATGCCGGTATTTGGGCGGCAGGCCGTTTGTTGAGCTATTTATCCCTCCTTGGGCACACCGGCGAAGCCGCAAAACTGCTGAACGAGCATGCTTCCGTTGCTCTGAAACGAGGGACGCCCGCCGACCGATTTGGCTACCTTCTAGCGTGTCGAATGTTGGCGACTCGGCTGGAAGAGAGTCACCTGCAGCCGGCTGATATCGCGCCCTATTTTGAGCTTGATGATGATGCTGGCGCCGACCAGCTGTTGGCGAAGATCCAAGTTGAGATCGACGAACTTGCGGCAGCTTTTGACGAGCGAAACGGAAATGGCGAGTACACGCGAATTGTCGACCTCTTCGAGACCGTCTACCAACAAATCACGCTAAATCTTCCCATATGAGCGCCTAACGGCGCGGCTCTTGAGCACCTGCGGTGCGGCGGTTGAGCGCCTTGCGGCGCGGCTTTTGAGCGCCTTACGGCGCGGCTTTTGAGCGCCTTACGGCGCGGTTTTTGATTCGCTGAGGAGTGCGTCCAAACTGGCCAACAGTGCATCCGTTGCCGCGCGACCGGCTTTGATTTGGGCGTCATGCAGCTGCGATTCGAAACGAAGATGCTCTGCCTGAATGCGAGTTATCTGGTGCTGCAACTCGCGGATTTCATTCAGGATAGGGTTCTGCTGTTCTTCTGGCAGCTCTACCCAGTTCAATTCGGGCGCTTCAACTCCCAGATCCTGAAGGGGTGCGAAATCGACGTCCATGCCGGCAGCTTCTAGACGTGCTGCGGCATTGAACAACTGAATCGGGCCCCAAACGCCGATGCGTGATGTCGGCACACAAACGCGTTGTGTTTCACCCAATTCACGATCCACCCAATTTGCGAATTGGCCTGTCGGACCGATGTCGATGAATGTCTCGAAACCCTCGGTACGAGCCTGTTTGATGGCTTTGCGTAGGTCCAAAGTCTCGTGGACCATGGCGGGCGCTTCGGCCGGTTTCCACCACTTCTTCCAAGCCTCGTTTCCAGACCTTGCGGGGTCGCAGTGCAGTACAGCCGAGAAATGAAGCTCCGTCGCCATCACTCGAGGTGAGTTCAGGAGGTCCAACAACACTTCGTCGAGCGCCTCGGGTGTACCGCTGATGATGCATTCGTTGCTGGTGCGGATCACAGGCATAAAGACCTGGGGATGCTCCGCAATCTTCTCGGCCACAAACTCGACCGGTCCAACCATTAACCAGGACTGCCAACGCATCTCTTCTGCGGTCGCGCCTGCAACATCGGACTGTGCCGCAAACCACTCTCGCAGGCTGGCGAAATCGCCGGCGAGTAGTTCAGACCACAACTCTGAATCGTAGGTAGTTTTGTTATCGACAAAATAGCGCCCGGCGATGCTCTCAGCCAAGACTTCGTGGTCGCCAAAAACACTGCTCGTCAGCTTGTAGAGTTGGCGAGCGAACCACTCTCCGATAGCGACATGCTGCGCGGAGCGTGAGGATTTCTGCTGGCTCCCGCCCGTCCACGTGCTGTTTTTCAACGTGCTCGGATACGCCTCTCGCCAGTTGGGTAGTGACACCGCCAGTGACGACCCGGTACGAGGCGACAATTCGAACGGCCCGGTGGTTACGAACATCGCCTTTCGAGGCCGTGCATCTTCGATCCAAATGCCGTTTGAAAACCGTCGCCCCTGTGCCGCAAGCTCCATCGCTTCATCGAGCTTGCTCCGCATATCCCAAGGTTCAGCGACGATCGCAGCGCCCAAGACGCCCTTCGACTCAGAGGCAGAGGTTGCGATATTCGAAACCAGGTCATCCATCGAATCTGCGCGGGTCGTGAATACTTCTGGACGATAAAACGACAGGGGCTGAATAGTCTCCGTACAAGAAACAGCCCACCGTCCGATTCGAGCGGTACGCTCACGCGCCCACCACAATCGTGGCTCCGATTGCCCAGGCAGCACGCCGCTGACAACGCAATGATAGGCGAACGCCATGCGAAGGAGCGACGAGACTTCGCAGTCAGGAACCGCCGGCAGGACAACACCGTCCTCTCGCCCGAACTCGACCTTCACCGGCCCGTCGATACGGCTCACATGAAGGGCAACGGCGCCATCATGCTGGTCTTCATCGGCAACCTGCGTCCCAATGACTACGGCCTCTGTGTATCCATGAAATGGGCGCGTCTTGAACTCATCCCAGCTCACCCGCTTGAGATCCGCTGCAAATTGCCCGACCTGGTCGACCGAATCCGCGAGCACTCCACGGCGTGTCGTTCGTGTGCTGGATGTACAGAGCGCCCATCCCGAACCGTTCGAGAATGGAATCTGACGCAACCACTTCTGCAAGGCCCGCGAAGTATGCGGCGCATCGCCCAAGACTACGCTCGCACCATGGATGAAGAATCGTTCGCTCATCAGGCTAAGTACTGTGCTTGGGGTGAACCTTGAAGACGTGTGTGCCACTTGTCTGGAGCCATTTCGTCAAGGCGCGTGTAGATGTCAGTGAAGTCGGAGACTTTGAAATAGTCTTTGATTTCGTCGGGCGGCCCGAAGTAGGCCAAACGACCTCCGACCACGACCGCTAGCCGGTCATAGAGGGATAGCGACGACATAATATGAGTGGTCACAATGACGGAGTTGCCGTCTTCGGTCAGGCGCTTGAACGCTTCGGTCAGCGAGCGTTCCAGTGCTGGGTCGAGTCCACTTGTGGGCTCATCCGCGAACAGCATTCGTGGCCGTGACAAGAGCTCAACCCCAACGCTGACGCGCTTTCGTTGACCGCCGCTGAGGCTCGAAACACGGACGTCCTTTCGGTCAGACAATCCCAAGAGGCGAATCACGCCTGCAACCCGAGCACTTCGCGTTTCCGGCGGAAGGTCCCCCAAACGCAGTTCTGCAGCGTATTGCAGGACCCGCTCAACTTTCAGGGCAGATGGAACGATGTCATCTTGTGGCACGAATCCGATATCGGATTTGAATGACTCAAAATGTTCGTAGAGGTCCTTCCCATCGATGATGACAGAACCTTCTTTGGCCGGCCGAAAGCCGTTCAACGCCATCAGGAGCGTTGATTTTCCGGAACCCGATGGGCCCAGGATACCGATCAACTCCGACTCATGAATCTTGAAGTCGATATTGTGGAGGATCGTATTGCCGCCGAGTTCGACGACGAGTTTTCGGGCCTTAAGCATGCGCCCATTGTAACGCGATTCTAATCGTACTGAACACTCTCGATCGCCATCATCAGGTCGGTTCGATAGATGCCTTCATCACTCGGGTCGACCACACCTCCGATCGTCCACAATGCATCAGCCCCCACGCCATACCACATCAACGCTTTCCGAGGCCGATTGTCTGCCCCATTTGGCATCTTGTATTCACGCAAAACACCTGAAGGCCAGCTGGTTTCGGTAGTCTTCACCAGCATGCCACCGCTCTCCAACCAGGACTTGTGGATGGTGCGCAGATTCTCGTCGAAGTAGTTATCGCCGTCTGGAATCCGTTGAACCACGACGTGGCCATAGGCGAGCTTGTGATGGAATCGACCCACCGTTTGGTACGCCTTGTCGCTGAGGTCGTCGGGTTCTAGCGATTGTGGCTCCCAACGCGAACTATGCTCAAAACGAAGGCCAAAACCGGAATCGTAGGTCTGTGTTGAACTCGTTGCTCCGGACGCCGCGACTTTTGGAGCTTCCTTCAAGCCCAAGATGTATTCGCGCAAACCCGGGTCGGGCTCGCTCGCAGACGAGGTCAGAACGATGGACGCGTCGCCCACCAACGTTGGTGTCTGCGTTCGAGACGGCACCATATTCAAGTGCTTCTGCGAGTACGCGATGGCGTCGCGCGCGGTAACACTGCCGCCGTTGGCGGCCCAACCGCGGAGCGCGCCCAACATTACGTAGCTGAACGCTGGACGTGGATTGGTTGGGAAGTCACCGGCAAGCTCATCGTTACCGGCTGCAGACAGCACAACCGTTTGCGTTGCGACACTCTTCAAGGTCACGGGAAGGACAGGCTGCGTGCCCTGTGCGAGCAACGTCCCATCTGACGCTCGCCCGCTGAAACAAGCATCCAAGATGACGATCTTTTGTCCTGGAAGTCGCTCGGTCCAACCTTTGAGCGCGGAATGGCTGACAGATCGTTTCTGCAGACTATCGAAGTTCTGCTGCGCATCCGCACCAACCAACAGGCCGTCACCGTTGGGACTCGGCGCACCATGACCAACGAACACAAACCAGACACGCCCATTCTGAGCGGTCAATCGCTGTGCCTTCATCATCACGCGTTCGATGCCTTCTTTGGTCGCCTCGGAATCGCTGACCACCATGACGTGATTCACGCCCAGACTGTCGTCGAAGAAGGCCGCCCAATCTGCCGCCGTTTGGCGCGCGCCGGCGATATCCGGCAGGAACACGTAGTCCTCAATGGCCACAATCACGGCAACATCGTTGTTCGCTTTCGCGACCTGCGCAGGCGCCCCAACATCAGGCCATTCAACAGCCCCTGACTGTGTAGTCGTGTTGGTGTTTGAATACTGGCGTGGACCACACGCGACACAGAACAGAAGTGAAACAAAAAGAACGGCTTTCCAGAGATTCATGGCATTCCCAACAGTTAACGTTCGGGAAACTCATACGTGAACTTGCCCGAAATATTCAAAGGAATTCCTAAGGACCTAAGGAAGAGGAAGGCCCCAAGGTTCCATTTACCTCCTAACAGCGAAGCCGAAGGCGAGCGAAACCAGCGAAGCCAAAGGCGAGCGAAACCAGCGAAGCCAAAGGCGAGCGAAACCAGCGCAAAGCGCGACGCCAGCCCAAAGGGCGACCCCAGCGAAGCGACGCCAACGGCGAAGCCGTGACGCCAGCGGCGAAGCCGCGACGCCAGCGCGAAGCGCGAATTAAGTTCTTGTTTAACTGACCAAGAGTTGTTAGTGATTGCTCACTTTTTGGATTCGAAAACTGCGAAAAGTGAGTGATGTCATGGATTTTCAGCCAGGTTTAGAGCGCATTAACGAGTACTCGCAACGACTCGGCCAAGATGTGTTGGCGACGGTAAAGTCGTTTGAAGAAGCACAAGGTTTCGATCAGCGACCATGGTTCATCGCAGGCTGCTCCGACGGTATCGGGCTGCAAACTGCTATCGCAGCGATCGATGCAGGGCTGATGAAGTACGCGCTCGGCGTGTACTGGGAACCCGCTCATTTCCTTGAGCTTGGCGAAGACGGTAAGCCTGTCTCGCCGGTTCACTATGCTCGACTGCAGAACGCGCTCGCACTTAAGCATTATGCCGAGTCCAAAGGTGTTCAGTTTGAACTCTTGCAAGCCAATCTTGTCCTGACACCACCGCGTGGTCTTAAGGGCGACCGTAAAGAAGGCGCGACACTGGCACCGCTGCCAACTGAAGTCGTGGAGGCGTTTGAGCGTCTTCGCAGCGCCGCACCTCAATCCGACGCCGTGTTCATCAACTCGGTCGCGTTCGGAAAATGGATGTGTCCACGCGAAGGCAAAGACGCCATCACGGTTCCAACCATCGACTTCGAAGGACGACTGGTCGAAGGAACAACCAAGAAGTTCCACCCACGTGGATACGAAGAAACCCTCGATACGATGGGCCGAAACCACCTTGCCCTTTTGGATTCCATCAAGTCACAAGGATGGCTCGGTGCTGGGTCTTTGACGGCATTCTTCACCTGGGCTGGCGGCTCGCAAAACGTCAACTCACTGCAAGGTGTCTACGGTTTTGGCGCGCTTGGCGATGCGAAGATCATCGCAGAGGCAGACACGGCTCGCTTCCGACTCGACCATCCTGTCGACGAGTTTGGCGTCCATGCCATCGTTCGTCTTCCAGCCTTCCTTTCGGCGGCGCTGATGGGCATCCCGGGCGGCGGATTGTTTGGCCTACTGTCACAACGCGTACTCGAATCTCACGGCGTTTTTGACGACATGCCGACGCTCGCCACCAAGATGATTCGCCTGATGTTCGGACCAGAATGGGTGCGCGAGAATCCAATTTCTCAAATCGAGCTCGACCACGCCGAGTGCCTGTACATCGATGAAATCAACGCTTCCGTCGCTGCCGCACATGAGCGAATCGCTGAGTTCCGTACTAAAAACGGACTAACGAACGGTGAGCCCATCAGTGCATCAGATTCCCGCGCCCTCTTGGACGGTCTGGCACCGGCTGGATTCGCTCAATTGCTGCGACGCTTCACACCGCAGATCGAAAGCAACGCTGTGAACCTGACGTTGAACGCAGACCAGCTCCGCGCTGGTGTCGGCCAACACTTAGCAGCCTCGCAAGCGTTCAAGTCTTTGGCACTTGGCTTCGAAGAAATCGAGCTGATGCCGGCATTCTCTGAGCTTTCGGGCGAAGCACCAATCTCAATCACCGCAGAGATTTCTCGCGACGGTACCGAAGCCCTCATCACGCTTACGCATGAAGAGAGTGTTGTCGGTCGAGGTCGCGTCGAGTTCCGCCAATCGCTGGACGAGATCAACGTAGTCGGCGAGCAGCTGGGCGAAGCAAAGCGACGCCTGGACACGGCGAACTGGCTCTTGGACGCATCTTCATTGATGAACACGGCTCAAGGCTGGAACATCCAGTTTGGCCCCGCCCCAAGCATTGATGATGAACTTCTGGCCTATCAAAACAATGGCCGGATTACGGTCATCAACCACAATGCGAAAGCTGTTGCTGAACTGAAAGTTCGTTAACTTCGCGCGTTGCGCGAGTTTTCTTTGCCTTCGGCAAGTTATCTTTCGCGCTTTGCGCGAGTTCTCTTTTGCCTTCGGCAAGTTATCTTCGGCTACGCCGAGTTTTGTTCTGGCGAACGACTGGCAATTCGTTGGGTACCCCGAACTGCGCGACTCGCGCTTGCTTTTCGTCTGCGGACGGACAGAAGAATCACGACAATCCACCAAAGGTCATTTGAGGAATGGTGAGTTGTTGAGCATCCCGAAAGGTCGGCCAAGTGCTTGTTTCGATCCCAATTGGGGTCATCGCCGTGTACAGGTTCCTCGATACAAAACTGAATGAGCTCAGGGTTGTCGGCTCGCTGCCCCAACTCCAACGAATAGTCCTCATCACCGAAGCACTGCGTTGCCTCTTCCACCAATCCAGTTGGACTGTGCAAACTGACTTTCACGCACGCGGCGCCGGCTCCGGGCCAAATCTGACTGAATTCGGAAATCTCCGGACCGCCAAGAATTCGGGCTTCTTCTGAGAGCAAGTTGCCGTCCTGCCGTACCTCAATCAAAGCGACAACCGGAGTCTTAGAGTCAACTGTGATCAATGCCCTGGGAACGTCATCGTACGCGGTTGGCCAAGAAACTGTGCAGCCGCAGGCGCAGTTTTCGGTCTCGCAGGAGTTCCAACTTCGAACCTCTTTCGAGACTCCAGGGGTGATGGAGACGATGGAAGACATGCGTCCGTCGTCCCCCACCACGACGGACCCAAATCCATACGCGTACTCCGCGCCCACCGTAAGGGGTTTGCTTGGCCGAAACAGGTAGACGTCGTGACCAAATGGCTCCCAAACGCCCTCAATCGCATCCGGACCGTGAACGATGGCATTTCCCTCAGGGATGGGAATCTCCCCGGGACCAAACTGATGGTCACCGATTGACCAAACACGGACAAAGATCCCATGGGGATCCGCGACCTCCGACTTCTCCGTTCCAAAGAACTGGCGCGAAGTACATGCCAGAGCCTCTCCAGTCACAACCACCAGACTGAACAACAAACCCAAGACTATCGTTGACCTGCGCATCGTCATACGTTGACTACGACGACAGGGTGCTTTCCGGTGAGAAATGTTCTTCGCGCGTTGCGCGCGTTTTCTTTGCCTTCGGCAAGTTATCTTTCGCGCTTTGCGCGAGTTCTCTTTTGCCTGCGGCAAGTTATCTTCGGCTGCGCCGAGTTTGTTCTGGCGCACGACTGGCAATTCGTCGGGTACCCGGAACTGCGCGCAGCGCAAGTCAACTCGCGCCCTGCGCGAAAGATAACCATGCGAAGCATGAAGATAACTCGGCGAAGCCGAAGATAACGCGACCAAAGGGAGCTAGGTGAGTAGATTAATCGCAGCTCTAGCAAGCACTCGCGATCCTAGCGCGATCGCTCGCTCATCCACATCAAACCGGGCGTTGTGCAGGAAGTAGTTTGGGCGGCCTTGTCGCGCCACGCCTAGGCGGAACATCGCACCTGGCACGTGCTGCAGGTAGTGGGAGAAATCCTCGGAACCCATGCTGGGCAGGGGAATCCAATGCACCTTGTCTTCGGTCAGTAGCTCCGCACCGGCGGCTGCGATGGCTTCAGACACTTCAGCCGCGTTGATAATCGCCGGCGCGCCTTGGATGAAATCCAGTTCATATTTTGCGCCGTAGGTCTCACAGATACCATCCGCCGCGCGCACCAACATTGGCCGAACGGCATTCCGGTGTTCCAGCGACAACGTACGAACAGCCCCTTGGATGCTAGCCGAATCAGGAATGATGTTTGGTGCTTGGCCGCCCTCGATCATACCGACTGTCAGGACCATGGGATCTCGCGCGTCATAGTACCGCGTCACCGTGGTGTAGAGCGTGTTCACCAGCTGCGTTGCGACCAGAATCGGGTCGATGCAGTGGTGGGGGCGTGCTCCGTGGCCAGATTGACCGACGATATTGAATTTGAAGGTGTCAAACGCTGCCGTAAACGGACCGGAGCGAACACCAATCTTGCCGTAGTCGAGCTCGGGGTCGACGTGCATCCCTATCATGAAGTCCACGCCCTCAACGCTGCCCAGCTCAATCATATCGAGAGCACCACCGGGAACGTCCTCTTCTGCGTGCTGATACACCAACCGAATGCGTCCAGGCAGCGTCTCTTTGTCGAGTGACATGCCCACACCCGTCACGCAGGTCATATGCACGTCATGCCCACACGCATGCATGATGCCAGGCTTCTTGCTGGCGTACTCAACTTCATTGAGCTCTTCGATCGCCAGCGCATCCAGATCGCATCGAATCGCGACTGTCTTATGGGTGGATGGGTCAAAGTCCGGAGGAGTCAGATCGGCAAAAAAGCCCGTGCCCTCTGGTCGAACGGTGACATCAAACCCATGGTCCTTGAGGCGATCCACCAGCATGGCGGTCGTCTGAAACTCCTCGCCGCTGAGCTCGGGATACTGGTGCAGATGACGTCTCAATTGAATAAGACTGTCGTTATTCTGCGTGATGCGCTTGTCTAAATCGTCGAGGATCTGCGAGGTTTGGAGCATGTTGGCTTACGTCTTCAGAGATACTTCGGGCGGTATTATACGGCTTTCGCGGCCGCAGGCACACGCCTTTGGGATGCTTGTTCTGTGCAAAGCGTTACTTATTGCCGGATGCGACCCCAAACCCGCGGTGCCGGAACCTCCACCAAAGGTAGAGCCGGCGCCGGTGAAACCTGTTTCGTACGGCCTGGAAGCCACCGTGGGTTCTGTGACTGACGGTGATACGTTGGTTGCGGTCGTGAACGGCGAGGAACGAAAAGTGCGCATTTTGGGGATCGACTGCCCAGAGGCATCGCATAATCCCAAGTGTCGAGCCATCGAACGCAAGACCGGCGTAAGTTGTGATGACCAGATCCTGGCAGGAAAGCGTGCGACCGAGGCTGCTAAGCAGCTACTCCAAGGGCCTATCTGGCTCGAGGCACGAGAGCCCGGGGCTGAACTTAAGCGAGACCGCTACGGCAGATTCCTCGCCTATGTGCGTCTTGAGGACGGTCGCGATTTTGGAGAAGTGATGGTGGGCGAACATGGCTGCGAGGACTTCGGCTGGAAGTACCCGCATCCCAGAAACTACCAGGCTCCGCGATAGCCCACGTAGCCGCTGCCGTCCGGCGAGATGAAGACGACCGGTTGTGAGTCTTCGCTGACCAAATCAACCACAAGCAGGGTAACCCCAACAATGGTCACGCCAGCGCCTGCCGCCAGCAGGATAACGCCGGTCGACTGGCGACTCTCGATATCGGCAAGAAGCTCGTCGTAGCGCTCTTTATCGCCTTCGCGAGCCGCTTGTTCGTAGTCGTCCCATGTGCTCTGCAGACCAAGCTCGACAACACCTGCCGCGACAAGAAGACCCGCCCCGACAACCGTGGTGCCAATTCCAACCCAACCCAGAGTTCCCAGACCACCAGAACTCACGGGCTGCGGAGTTGGTTCGACGGGTTCTTCAACCGCAACTTCCACCTCAGGCGCTTCAAAGGATTGGGATTTAAGGACAGACCGAAGAGCGACGATTCGAGCCTCGTTCTGGGTGGCAGTCTTATCGTCTAGACCGCCCATATTCCGGGCGCGAACGAAGTTGTCGATACCCTCTTGAGTATTGCCTAAACGCGAATGGCAAACGCCGATGTTGTAGAGGAACAGCGCGTTTGGGACGAGGTCGTTGCCCTTCATGAATTCGACGATGGCCTTGCCATACTCGCCGTTCATGTAGAACGTCGCCCCATCATCAAAGTGCTTTTGCGCTTCTGCTTCTTTGTCGGCCCACGCAGGTGCGGACAAACAAATCAGACAAACGAAGAAAAATAGTGAGGCAAACTGCTTCATTTAGTTCAGCGGTACGAGACGTATTCCGGAAGACTTTTCATCATCTTCTTCTTTTTTCTCCGGCTTCGCCACGGCTTTCTTTTTGGGCTTCACCTTGCGCTTGCGCTTTTTCGGCTTTGGCTTGGGCTGGGGCTCTTCGGGTGGCTTTTCGGCGACCACAGGCTCTTCAATCTGTGTGTCGGTCTCCACGTCTTCCTGCGGGGCGCCTTGTTTCACCGCATCCACCGTGGGTTCGGTTGGTTCGGGTTCCGCCGCAGCTACCTCTTTGACGGGATTGGCTGTGTCGACAGGGTCTGCCGAATTCGCAGGGACTTCCGCGGTTGCTGGCTCACCCGCCTGCGCGCCATCTTCAGCGACCATCGTGATGTAGAAGAGCATTCCAGCAATCAAGACCATCACCAAGGCGATGCCTGCCAATAGAGTCTTGTTTGACGAGCTCATCCCCTTGTTGAGGAACATTGTGTCGGTTGGGGGACTCGGCTGCATCCCCGCCGAATGCTCGCTGGTAATCGCCGCCGGCGCGGTGGCGGGATCAACAAACGTGTCGTGCGGCATCATCATCGCACTGGGGTCGTTAGAATCCCAATTTTCGAGGTCCCGCATGACCTCCGCGCAGTCCGCATATCGACGACTGAGATCCTTCTCGAGCATGCGGTTGATGATATTGATGACACCCGGTGGGGCGAACATGGTGCGCGGAAGCTCAATCGGCGTGGGGTCCAGATGGCGCGCGATGATCTTCATGCTGCTGTCAGCTTCGACGGCCTTCGTCCCGCTAATCATCTCGTAGGCGACCAACCCCAGGCTGTAGATATCGCTCGGCGGACCGAGCTCAACATCGCCCCGAATCTGTTCGGGCGACATATAGCGCGGCGTCCCGACCAACACGCCATCGCCCGTCAATTCGCTGGTCGACGTTTTCTGCGCCTGGTCCGACACAGTCTTGGCGATGCCAAAGTCCAACACCTTCACCTGGTCGGTACGGCCGATATGCTCGTAGACCATGATGTTGGCCGGCTTGATATCGCGGTGAAGCACACCAAACGCATGTGCTTCCTGTAGGCTGCTCAACGCCTGTCCCAGAATCTTGGCGACACGAGCCGCCGGCAATGCGCCTGCCTGCCGAATTAGCTCTCCAATCGTGATGCCGTCGACGTACTCCAGCACCATGTAGAGCAGCCCATCCTCGGTCTGCCCGTAGTCGTGCATCACAACGGTATTGGGGTCCCGGAGTTTTGAGATCAGCTTTGCCTCGCGCTCAAAGCGCTTCGCAACCATCATCAGCTTGCGTTCGCGCTCGGCTTCCGACATGCGTTTGCCGCTAATATTGGGGTCCAGCACTTTGATCGCAACGGGTCTGTCCACGCCCATCTGAGTGGCTTTGTAAACCCGCGAAAATCCGCCGGCGCCAATGACCCTATCGATCACATAACGCCCCACGAAAACATCCGAGGGTAATGGGAATTGTGCTACGTCAGACATCCACAATTTTTGCGTGCGAGAAGCTGCTCACAATCTACCACCGCGCCCACTCACTCGCAATTCTCACTCGGATTCGTCGTGGGTTGCGCCAACAGCAGTCTTTCCGGCATCGGCAGCAATCCACTTGATGTCGTAGCGTTCAGCGAGCGTGATGATCGCGGGAAGAATGAGGACGGTCGCAACAAGCGCAGACAGGATGCCTGCGATCGCGACGTAGCCAATGGACTGCAGACCGCGGTGGTTGGTGATAGCGAGACCACCAAATCCGATGCAGGACGTTACAGACGTCATCAAGACAGCGGATCCGACGTGGTGAATCACCTCCGGAACAGACCCTCGACCACGATCGAGGTAGCGATAGTAGAAATGCACCCCATCATCGACGCCGATGCCGATGACGACCGGGATGATGATGACGTTGAAGAAATCGAGCCGAATCCCAAACCAAGCCAGAGCACCGAACATCCACATCGCCCCTAGAACCAGCGGAGTTGCTGCAGTAAGCGCTCGAAGCGGGCTGCGAAATGCCATCGTCAAAATGATGAATACGAAGAAGACCGCCCAAAGCATCATCCGCAGGCCGTCCGTCTTAATCTCATCGAGCATGGCCGTGTAGATATACGATTGAGAACCGATTCGGAGTTCCTCGCCGGTCTCTTCTGCGACGGTGGCAACTTCGGTGAGGAATCTGCGCGCTTCTCCGCCCTTCATCTGGTCGATCGATTCGTTGATGTAGATTAGGTACTCAAACGCGTATGGCTCGCCCTCTGCGGGCGGTTTTGCTTTAGGACCGGCCTCTTTGAACAAACGTTTGGTCCACTCTGGCAGATCCACCAAGGTGACCGGCTTTTCAACGAGTTTGTCGCGGAATTCTTCGACCTTGTTCTTCTGCTTGTCGGTCATGAAGGCTGTGCCTTCTTTGTCCAGCAGCGCGCGGATCTTGTTGATCTCTTCGAGTCGCTCGGCCTGCTCTTCGGGGGTTCCCGGCATGAAGGCATGAATCGATGACAACGACCGAATCGTTTCCAGGCGGCCATCTTTGTGCATCGAGTTCATGTGTGAATAGACCTTCTCGGCGCTATTCGCGTCATCGAAGAGCATGATGGTCGGGGTCGAAGACTGCTTGCCGCTAACCGCGCTGGTGTACTTGGACCCCAGCGATTTCTGCTCGCGGTCCATGACAAACGTCTCCGGGTCAGTGGCTTCACGGATGTCACGCGCCTTCTTGAACACGATATGCTTCGCAACGACGCGAGCCTGATGGATGACGCGTTTCTGCTCCTCCTCCTTCGCCATCGCGTCTTTATCGACCCATGGAGGAGTAACCGTACCAATCGCCCGGAAGTTCTCTTCAAACTCGAGGTCGCCCCACTGTGACACGAAGAAGACCGACAACAAGACGGCGACGATAATCATTGGAATCGCCTTCTTCTGCACGACTTCCGGCGTGAAGATTCGATCCATCAACGTGACTCGGTCATCCCCGGAGGTGGGGTTGTAGGCTTTGATTTTGTGAAGCACCAAGGTCAGCGCAGGCAGCACGACACACATCGCAATGATTGAGCAGATTACGCCGGCGCTAGCGACAGCTCCGAACTGGCTCAAGCCCCTAAACTGCGCAAAGCTCAAAACTACGAACGTCACAAAGGTGGTGAACGCCCCGATAACTGTGGCGAAGCCGATACTCTGATAGCAGCGAACCAGCGCCTCGACCGGTTCGTGACCGTCTATCCGCTCGTGGTCGTATCCAGACAACAGGTGGATAGAAAAGTCGATCCCCAACCCAAGCAGAATGGCGAAGATAAAGGCCGTGACTGTCGTCAGCTCCCCATAGAACAGGAACGCGAGTGCAAGCGTCCAGAGGATACCCATGATGAGTGGGACCAACACCTCGACGATTGCACGTAAGCGTCTAAAATAAAGGGCGATCACGAGGAAGAGACCCACGATCGTGAACACCGCAGACGAAACCACGTCATCCAGAATCGAGTTGTATTCCTTCTTTCGGTTCACCAGACCGCCACCCAACTCGATCGTCATGTCTGGATGATAATCCTTGGGCTTTAGCCGCTCCCCGAGCGCCTCAACTTCCCCAAGCAACTTGTTGGTTGCGATAAGGTCTGTAGAACTCTCGACGAAGCGCACGACAATCGTCAGGGAGTAGCCATCGTCGGCGATCAGGTACTCTTTGTGGGTGTCTTGTTCCTGCCCTTTGTACTTGTCCTGGATGTCATCGACCTCAAGAAGGTTGTCGGAGCGCTTTTTCTTTTTCAACGAGATAAATAGCGGGTTTGCGGCCTTCTTCTCTTCGCGAATACGCTTCTTCAAGCGTTTGCGAATCTCAGCGATATCTTCGGCCTCCATGTACAGAAGCGCGTTCTTCTCAAAGAACTCCTTATCGTTGTGATAGTGGGCGAGTGCGACGGAATCCATCTTGCGCATCTCTTCGGCGTAGACCTTCGCAAACTTCTTGTTTGCTTCGGTCGAGGGCGAGTCGATGACGACGAAGAGCGCTGAACCAGAACCGACGCGATCCCCGACTTCGGTCATCGCGATCGCAGCTTTGGCATTTTCAGGGAGCAGCGCTTTGAAATCGCTGTTGATGTTCCACTTTGTCGCTATCACCCAGACAGCGAGAGCGCTGATGATGAAAGCCCCAATGGTGATGGGGATGTAGAAGCGTCCGACGACTTTCTCGAAGAAATTGCGGACGAACTGAAGAGCAAATTCAATCATGAGCTAACCACGTATAAGCGGTGGGAGTTTCACCTTGGACGGGCGGTGGTGCAAGGGAAGTTGTCTTCGCGCTTCGCGCGTTCTCTTTCGCTTCGCGACTTTTCTTTCGCTCCGCGAGTTCTCTTTTGCGCTTCGCGCAAGTTTGCTTGCGCTTCGCGCAGTTTGGGTTCGTGATAATCCCGGCACCATTGCCATGGGTTTCGTTTCATTCGTGCTCCAACCCTGTTTGTGATCGTGCGGGCTTCCGGCGTTCAGCTTCCAGCTTTCAGCTCTGGCTGGGTGAATCGGAACGAATGGGCAGTAACTCAAGTCCACAGACAGCGCAGACGGTTCACAGAAACACACAGAAAATTCCTTTTGCGACAGCATTCAACACCTCACAACTCTAGAATTGTGACTTGGCTGATGCCGTAATGAAAAAAGTCTGTGCACGTCTGTGTTTCGTCTGCGCCGTCTGTGGATACCACTCCACAATTGGCAATCATTGGTTGCGAGAATCTTGCCCGTCGGTCGCAGTTCTCCCGGCCGAAGCTGAACGCTGGAAGCTGATTGCTGGACCAAAAACCCCAAACCCAAGAACCAACATGGCTGTAGCTGTCCGAAGCGGAGCGGACGATAGTCCGAGGAGCTGGACAGATACAGACCTGTCAACGAGCACGGCGGAGCCGCGCGCAGTTAAGAACCAAAGACCAAGAACCAAGAACCAAAGACCCAATCCCTTGCAATTCAGCTTTGAGGATCGTAATCCTCGGGACCCTTTTTTCGGTAGGCACATGGGCACTCGACGAGAGCAATTGAGGCGGATTATCGAACTCGACCAATCGTCGGACGACCGCCCAGCGCTTGAGCCTCACCACGAACCCGGTCGCAAGTACATTGCCGTCGCTGGCAATATCGGTGCAGGGAAAAGCTCGATCGTAGAGTTCTTGTGCCGACAGTACGATATCCAGCCCTTTTTTGAGCCCAACGAACAAAATCCATATCTCAAGGATTTCTACGGCGACATGAAGCGTTGGAGCTTTCACAGTCAGGTTTACTTCCTAGCTGCGAAGTTCAAACTGCATCAGGAGCTCGACCAACTTTCGTACAGTGTCGTTCAAGACCGCACCATTTGGGAGGATGCGGAGATCTTTGCCGAGAACCTCTATCGGCAAAAGAACATGTCGAAGCGTGATTATCTGACGTATCGCACGCTCTACGAGTCGATTCGTGACCAGGTCCGGCCCCCCGACTTGATGCTGTATATGCGGTGTCCAGTCAGCACGGTGACCAAGCGAATTGCGGAGCGCGGTCGTAAGATGGAGAAGGACATCCCCCTGAATTACCTACGTCGGCTGCATCGACTTTACGAGGATTGGATCGACAACTATGACTTGTCGCCGTTGGTCGTTATACCTACCAACAAGCTGGACTATGCGACCGATTTGGTCGACCAGCTCGACATCTTGAAGACGATCGAGAAGTACCTCTAGCCGCCCGCGCGCAAAGCGCACATCCATGGAAAGTACAGACGCATCAATCATGATCGACGCGCGCTACGTGTGTGACCACACGAGCGGTATCGGTCGCTATACCGAGAACATGATTCAAGAGTTGTTGAAGCTCGATGACTCGCTTCGGCTGCGGCTGATCTGCGACCCGAGCCGGCCAACGGCGAATCTGGATGCAAACGATGATGTTGTGAAAGACCGCGTCACGTTTCAGCAATACGCGCCAGAGCCAAACTCGCTGCGCACTCGGTATCAGCTGGTCAATCGCATCGACTTCAAAGACGTCGACCTCTTCCACAGCCCGTTCAATATTCTGCCGAGCGGCCTGAAAGTGCCGGCGATGTTCACGCTGCATGACATCATGTGGTTGTTGGATGCGAGCTATTGTACCGATTCGCTGTGGCGCAAGGTCATCACCGGCAATTTCTACAAGGCGCTGATTCCGAGGTCGGTCGAGGATTCGACGCGAATCATGACGGTTAGCCAGACGTCGGCAGACGAGATTGAAGACTACTTCCCTGAGATGCGTGGAAAGGTGCACGTCTCGTACAACGGCGTGGACCCATACTTCTCGCCAGTCGAGGAAGAGAGCGGTTGGGACGAGATTTCGTCCATCGTCGAAAAGGGCACCCCGTTCACCTTGGTCGTCGGCCAAGGCTCGCCGTACAAAAACCACGGCCGAGCCGTTGCAGCGTTCATCGAAGCGTTCCACGACGAGCCGGATATGCACTTCGTCATCGTGAGACGATTGAGCCGCGGTCCGGCCAAAGAGTTCCACGAGCACATGGCAGATCCGCGCATTGCAGGCCGTGTTCACCACCTTGAGCACGTGACTGGCGACCAGCTGAAGGCGCTGTACACCCTGGCGAAAATCTTCCTGTTTCCGTCCTTGTACGAAGGATTCGGACTGCCCGCACTGGAAGCTATGGCGTGCGGTACGCCTGTGGTGACTTCCAGCGTTGGTGCCCCTAACGAGATTGGCGGTGATGCTGCGGTGAAGGTCGACCCAATGAGCGTGGCATCCATTGCCGAGGGGTTGCGCAAGCTCTACGACGACGCGGAATTCTACGAAGACCGACGGAAGGCAGGCATTGAACGTGCGGCTGAATTCACCTGGGCCCGTTGCGCTGAAGCAAACCATCGCATCTATCGAGAAATTCTGGCCGAAACGGGGGTCATCTGATGCCTCGCGTGTATCTGGACGCCAGAAACATCACGAAGAACCCAAGCGGTGTTGCGCGCTATGCGCAATCGTTGATCCCGCGCCTTGTTGAGCAGCGGCCAGATTGGGATTGGGTGGTTGTGCGCCATGACAGCAATCACGACCCGCTGGGCGTGGATGTCGAGGAAGTCTACTTGGACATCCCCATCGACAATATGCACAACGTCCTCAAAGGCGGCCCAGCGCTCACCGAGGCGTTTGCCAGCCATGGGACGCCCGATATCTATCACAATCTGTTTCACGTGCTCTCACGCGGTCTGGCGGACGATCTGAAGATCGTCACGACCCTGCATGACTTTGTGTGGATCGATTTCGCAAAGGAAAGCCAGGGGAGCGCGATGGCTGCGTTCACCATCAAGCAGTTTGCGAAGAAGGCGATTCCCTTTGCGCTTCAGCGCTCAAACCACGTCATCAGTGTGTCGGAGCCAACAAAAGTGCGCGCGCAAGAGTACCTGAAAGACACGCCTTGCACGGTCGTCACGCATGGTGTCGAGGACCGCTATTTTGACGGTGTTCCGGAAGCCGACGCCACCGTGAAAGCCGCAGCAGAAGCGGGCTATATCGTCGCTGTGGGCAACAGCAAGCCATATAAAAACCTTCACCGCGTCATCGACGCATTTGCGCGTTTGCGCAAAGAGATGAAGGGGAAGTTGGTGCTGATTGGCAACTGTGACGCGCTCCAACCCCAAATCAAAAAGCTCAAGCTCAGCGAAGACGTCATTCTGCCCGGCTTTGTGGACGACGAGGGCCTGCGCCGATGGGTCGGAAACGCCTCGGTGTTTGTCTTCCCATCACTGGTGGAAGGTTTCGGCCTGCCAACCCTGGAAGCCATGGCGCTGGGCGTACCGTGCGCCGTCAGTGAGCGCGAGCCCATGAACTTCGTGGCCGGCGATGCCGCACTGAAGTTCGACCCCGAAAACGTCGATGATATCTACGAGAAGTTGATGGAAATCATGGGCGACGAGGCCACACAAACCGTCCTGTCTGCCAAAGGAACTGCGCACGCGAAGAACTTCACGTGGGATCGAAGCGCTGAAGAGACATTGGCGGTCTATGACAGGGTGTTATCTTAGTTCGCGAAGCGAACTAGTTTTCTTTCGCGCTTTGCGCGAGTTCTCTTTTCGCCTTCGGCAAAGTTTGCTTCGCGCTTCGCGCGAGTTTGATTTGCGGTTCGTTCTGCGTCTAAGGCCAATCACGAAGATTCCCAAGAGAACGAACAAGATGGGTGATGGTTCCGCCTTTCGCGTGATGGAACAACCTCCACGGTCTTCGTCGTCATCATCTGAGGAATTCGAACCGTCTTCCATGTCAGCTTCGTCAGTCCCCATGTCAACCTGATCGCCCATATCTGGGGCTTGATCGACCAAGTCCAAAACGCCTGATACAGTCAAACACGTGTCTTTTCCATCAAGTTGCCACTCGCAATACTGCTCCAGGAATTCTCCCTCCTCGAAGTCCTCCCAAAAGACTCGAATCTCGATTTCTTGCGATTGACCTTCGGGAATTCGTTGTGACAATGGTGGCAAAAAGAACGAAGGCCTTGGCACCTCCTCGTACCACGGAGTCTCAAACTGAATGTCAGCCTTGCAATCGTTCATGACTGTTAACACCAATCCCTCACAAGTCAGTTCGTGGTCGTACACAAGACAAACAGGGAAAAGGTCTGAGTTGTCGACGTAAGTTAGGGTGACAACTTCTGCCGTCGCGTGTCCGCACGTCACAGTCGAGTCTTGAGCGCTCAAAACAGTTGGACTTAAGAGAAGGAAAAACAGACTGATGACTAAGAAGTTCTTCATGTTCATATCCTAGGGGAAGATTGCGCAGTTGGCTCGTGCCGTGTCGTTAATGGCTCCAAGCAGCGTGGATGAACCGCCGGTATCGATTGTCCAACCATTGTTTTGCGCATACGCACGATAATTGGTCCAATCTAACCCAGTAAATGCGCCTCCGTTTGCATTGATGAGGGGATCGAACTCGTCCCAAACATTCACGAGCTGCGTGAAACTGGCACTCAAATCGTCTCGCCCAACCCAATACGGCGAGGTGCCTATGAATCTTCTGTCATCCGTTGACGTTCCCGTGTTGTTGGAATCGTACAAATCCCACCAGAATCTCGCAAAGTTCCCTCGAACCATAGATGGGTCTGTCGTCCCATTGTTAGCGACGCAATAATTCGTTGTCGGGGTTCCGGAGTATCCGTGGTCCGTATCGTGCGGAACAAGTCCGTCGATAGTGTCCGTGTTGAAAATCACGGGAACGGTTGTGCCGGATTGTTGGAAATACGTGTAGGCTGCAACGAAATCTGCCCAACCCTCGGAGGTCGCGCACTGAAGGGTGTTTGCACTTTGAAACGAACTACCACCTGTGCATCCAGAAATGGCGGCGGTTTGCCAATTCACCGCCCGACGATGAATACAATGTGCTGTCTCATGCGCCACTGTATGATTCGAATACTCCACCCCAGATGAAAGACAAAAATCATTGTCGTTCCACGAGCTCGCACCACTGCAGGTTCCCGAAACTCTATTCGGCCAATGGGCAGTGAAGGGCTGAGTATGTCCATTCTTTTCCACGTCACCGGTTGTCATGACTTCATCCATGTCTTGAAATGACGCCAAGATGTTGGAGAATGCCAACTCGGATTCATAAAAATCCTGAAGATCGTATGTACTTCCGAAGAGGGAAAAGTTCGTGCTTGGGGATATCTCAGGACATTCGCCAGGATCGCTGTATCCAGAGATTGCAGCAACCAAGAGGTCATTAACCGCCTTGTTGGGGCAACTAATGCTCCAAGACCGAACCAGATTGCCACCTATGTTGTCCACCGTACTGGAAAATGTCGAAGCTAGGGCGGCTGTGCCGCCGTCCGGTGTCCGCGCTTCTCCAAAACCGTTCGTATAAGCTGCGCCAAAGTACACGTCAGCCCAGGACGGAACCCCCGTTACACATGCTGTTCCAGTGGTTCCTGTGGATATTGCCCCCCAAGCGCTATCGTCTGTCTCACCGCAACTTGGATTCCAATCTTGGCAATCACCGTTCTGTTCATAGAAATAGATGTACACGTTCTTCACGGGTTGATTAGTGAACTGGTTGGCCGTGGTTAATCGAGATCCAGAGCCATTAACCCGATTGACTCGTGCGTCCAGATACGAAACCTGTGCGCAAACGTAATACGCAGCGGCTTGGCTCGGCAACAAAGCGAAGAGAATTATAGCTAGAATGGTTCTTTTCATCGAATGAACCTCCCGACAAACGGGGTTGTCCCCTTGAGGCCATCAACTAACTTGGGCATTGGTCCTTCACCCTCATCCGGCGCGGGTGATTGATTTTGCACCATCAAGCTCCGGCGCTTCGAGAAATCCGCAGGTGTTCCCTCCTCCCATCCGGTCGAACCCTTCTTCAACCAGAGGGTCCTCGACCCGATTGGTTCAAGCAGGGTTGAAGACGCCGCATACAAACGAATCTGAACTCGTGCAAAGTCGGTTTCAGGCAACGATACTCGCAGAGCCTCAGTATCAGGATCCCACACCACGTGTTCCACATATCCGGAACTTCTGATGGTCACCAATGCAATAACACCGATGGTGCTTCGAACGGCTGTCGCAAATCGGTTTGTCACAAGATCGGCTTGAATGAATGCACCTACGTGGTCTGTTTTGATAGACGTCTCAAAGTGCACGTCGACCGGGGACTCCGCGAAAACGGGCCGGGCCATGAAAAGAATCAAAGCGGCCGTCAAGGGCGCTATAACTTTGCGCATGTTCACCTCCAAAAAATGGGTGGGATCTTACGGATGAGCTTCAAGCTTAGCAGCCCCCCCCCTAGAAATTCAGGGGATTTATACGAATCTTAACTTGAGCCTGTGGTGCAGGCCCACGTGGAATGAAACTCTGCGAAGCAGAAGAAAACTGCGAGTGAAACGAGCAAGAAAACTGCGAGCGAAAGCGAGCAAGATTACTGGCCGAAGGCCAAGAAAACTGCGAGCGAAAGCGAGCAAGTTAAGAGATTAAGTCGATAAAGGTCTCGCCGTCGACCAAATCGGCGGGGACATCAAATCCTGTGGCCTCTTCGACCACGTCCTCGACGGCGTCCAAGAGATTGTCGGCGGCACCAACTAGGTTGCCGGATGCTCCATCGACCATCGTGCCTACGATATCGCCGACGATGTCTGGGAATCCGAGTCCATCCATGAAGTTGTTGATGAATCCACCGAACGAGCCGCTGATGAGCTGGTCGATGCCGAACGTCTCGAAGACGTCGTCCAAACCAATCGCGGATGCGACTGTGCCCAGAATGCCGTCGCTGCCTGCGACTGCGTCTACGACCGATGATACTGCGTCTCCAATTGCGTTAAAAAGTCCCATGTGATCCTCCAGGGCTGGGTATGTGTTCGATACCGTTATCGAACGCATTCCCGGATCGTTGCGAAATTAGTTCTTGGTTCTTGGTTTTTAGTTCTTGGTTCTTGCGTGGCTCGGCGAGTTATACTGGCTGGCGATGAAGATTTTTCCTGCCGAACAGATGGGGTATTTCGACGCGATTCAGGCGTATTTCCTTGAATTGACGGGACGCGGCGCTGTTTTGAGCGGGCGAGATGTTCGACTTTTGGTGGACTGGCGAGACCGCGGTGCAGACGTCGCTCAAATCTGCAAGGGGCTGGAGCAGGCAGTTCGAGAGCTTCATCAGCCTCCACGGGATATCTTCGCGTGCCGCTACTATGTTGAAGATGAAGTCCCGAAACCCGCGGCCATACCAAAGGCTGAACCCGTGGTCATCACCGATGACGACGACCTCAAAACTGAGACGTTGAGTCGAATAGAGGCTGCAGGAAAGAAAGCTGATCGTGAAGCGTTCAAAGAGGCGTATCGTGATTGCTGGCGGCGGGTCAGCGAGCTTAACGCAGCGGAAGACATCATTCCGGAGCTGCTGGATATCGAGGACCTACTGTTGGATGCCTATTGGGCTGGGTTGAAACTCGCTGAACAACGCAAGGTTTTGGAGCAAATCCAAACAGAGATTGAGAGTTTCCGTTCTATGTCGGACGCAGCACGTGCCCAACACGAGTTGGCGCGGCGGCGAAAACTTCTGCAAGAGCACTACGAGTTACTTCCCTTGCTCGACCTATGACTCACTCAGAAAGGCTCAACTTGGATGAAGAGCATGAGCCAGAGCTCATAGAGCTCGTTGCCTGGTTGGAACACCAACGACTGCAATCTCAACATGGCTACCCCAAAGACACCCCAGCTCCGCCGCAAATCGACTGGTCGAATCTAGATTTCCTACAACTCGCCCACGCAACCGCTGTGGACCTCGAACTTAGCCCCAAAATCGTTGCCGAGCTAAAAGCGCGCTGTTCCGCCCAGCAAGAAGACTAGCGAGCCCTGCGAGCTAAGCGAACTTGCCGAAGGCAAAAGATAACGCGTCGACGGCGCAAGATAACTCGCCGAAGGCGAAGACAACGCGAGCGCAGTGAGCCGAATCAACGATAGCAGGTTAGTTTGCAACAGGTTACAATCTCTGTGTGACCACCCCCAGCACCAACATCGGTCCCTTCACCGTCTACGAGCGTATCGGTCGTGGCGGCATGGGCGAAGTGTTCCGTGGCGTACACCGCGCTCAAGGCGTGCCCGTCGCGTTGAAGGTCGTGACCGCTCAGCGGGCGCAGAACGACAAGTATATCCGTGCGTTTCGCCACGAGGTCCACTCGATGGCTCGGTTGGATCATCCCGGCGTCGTGATGGTCTTTGATGTTGGCGAAGTACCCGAGGCTGGCGAAGAGCTCGGGTTGTTGCCAGGCAGTCCATTCGTGGCGATGGAGCTTGCGACCCACGGCACGATCGACCGCATACGCAAAGGGCTTCATTGGCGCCGTCTACGCTCGTCACTCTACGCAATTTTGGACGCACTGGCCCACGCGCATGCTCGAGGGGTGATCCACCGTGACCTGAAGCCCGGAAACGTGCTGATCACGGCCGGTGGCTCGCAAAACCCGATTCTCAAACTCGCGGATTTCGGACTCGCCCACGCCATGGACCTGCAGCTTGGCGAAGGAGAGTTGGGCAAGAAGATTGCGGGTACCCCACGATATATGGCGCCGGAGCAGATTGAGGGAAAGTGGCGCGATCAAGGACCTTGGACTGACCTCTACGCGTTGGGATGCCTGGTCTACCGGCTAATCAACGGCGAGCCACCGTATTCGGGCGACATAGAGGAGATCTTGGCAGGCCATCTATTCGAAGAACCGCCGCCTCTAAGGGCGAAGTTTGAACTGCCGACTGAGTTTGAAGGTTGGCTGCATACGATGATGGCAAAACGCGTTTCGGACCGCTACCAGTGGGCGGCAGACGCGGCATATGCGCTGACGAAGATGAAGCTTCCGTCCGCGGTTTCTGGCGAATTCGAGATGGATGGTTTCGGCGCAGGCTTGGAAGAAATCACCAATGAAGAGTGGAGTCAGCCCGGATTTGAGCCCACACACACCACGGGTGGATCGGGCGTCGAAGAGACGTTCCGCAAAGTGTCCGGATTCTCGGCAACACTCGTCGACTTACCGAACCTGAAACACGCCGATTACGACCCAGAGCGTTCGATCGCGACTTCTCCGAAACTCGCAGCACCGCTGCCCGACACGTGGCGACGGCCAACCCGCGGCCGGTCGATGCAGCTGATTGGTGCAGGGTTGGGCCTATATGGTGTGCGTAACATCCCGCTTGTCGACCGCAACGCTGAGCGAAACGCGATCTGGCAGGCGATTCATGACGTTCACGCAGACGGAAAGACGCGCGCGGTCATGCTGCGAGGCGCAGCAGGGACTGGGAAAAGCCGGCTCGCTGAATGGATGTCGGAGCGCTGCTACGAGACTGGCGCTGCGTACGTCTTAAAAGCGGTGCACGGTCGCACGCAGGGCCCTAACGATGGTCTTCCGCGCATGATTGGACAACAACTCCGCACACACGGACTCGATCGTGACCAGGCACACGAGCGAATCAAGAAGCTCTACTTTGATAGTGGTCCAGTGGATGGTCCGGAACTCTTTGATTGTCGTGTGCTGTCGGAGATGTGCGTGCCGGCAAGCGATGAAGACGACCAGATTCGCTTTCTGAACCCAACCGAACGTTTCACCGTCATGCGGCGTTTCCTGACGCGGCTCAGTAAGCAAAGACCGCTGGTCATCTGGCTGGACGATGCACAGTGGAGCGTTGAGTCGCTGGAGTTTGCGAACTTCCTGCTTCAACAAAGCGAAGACCTACCGGCGCTACTGCTCATCACGATTCGTGAAGAAGCCGTCGCGGATGACTCCCTTGAATCACGTCTTCTGGACAAGCTTGATGCGCATGAGCGCGGCCAATCCCTCCGGATTCAGGTCTTGGAGACGGACGACCATGTGGAGCTCGTCGAAGAGCTTCTATCTCTGGAAGCGACGTTGGCAGCTGAAGTTGCGCTTCGCACAGATGGAAACCCGCTCTTCGCCGTTCAGCTTGTGGGGGACTGGGTACAGCGCGGTGCGCTGGAAGTGTCCGATGATGGCTTTGTGCTTCGTGAAGGCGAGTCAGCGCGAATTCCAAAGTCGATCCAACAGGTCTGGCGAGAGCGAATCACGCGGTTGGTCCAGACCTACGATGACCCATCCATGATTCGCCGCGTGCTCGAGGCCGCGGCTGTACTGGGGGATGAGGTCGATTCCGTCGAATGGCGCCAACTCTGCGATGCACTCGATTTCGAGATCGAAGCGACGCTCATTGAACATATGATCGAGGGGCGGTTGGCGCTGCAAACGCAGGTTGGTTGGGCATTTTCGCACGGAATGTTACGCGAAACGTTACTCGCCGAGTTAGGCTCGGGGGCCGAAGCAAAGCGCTATCACAAACTCGCCGCCGCTACGCTAGACAAGCTCTACCCACGAAACCGCATGGATATTCAGGAACGGATTTCTGTGCATCTGCTCGAGGCCGAGCAGTTCAGCCGTGCTCTTGGGCCGCTATTGAAAGCCGCGGAATGGCGCAACCAAACCTGTGATTTCGACCTCGCACGACGCCATCTCGAGCTGCATTCGACGACCTTGGACTGTCTCGCGATCCCGGCGAGTGACGAAAGGTGGGGCAAGAACTGGTTGATTCATATCAGTTCACTCTTGCGACAAGGCATCGTCGACGACGCTGAACCCCTTGTTTTGCGGGGGAACGAGCTAGCAGAGACGTTCGCATGGGAGTGTTATCCGGACTTTGTGATGCGCCGAGCTTCACTGGCTCGAAAGCGCGGCGATACCGAGAACGCACATACGTACTACTCGAAGGGGGTAGAGCTTTTTGACACCGACGAAGGCAAAGGCCGCTGTTTGTATGGTGTGGCGGAAACGTACTTATACCGCGGCAAGGTTGAACAGAGCCTCGTCGAGTTCCGGCGCGCACACAGCTATCTACAGCCCGAAAACGAGGGCTACGCGTTGGTCTTGATCGGACTCGCCAGCGCGTTGATGCGCACCGAAGATTGGGACGAAGCACGCCCGCTGCTCTTGGAATCTGTCGAACGTTTCCAGGACATCGGAAACCGCAACGGCGCGGCCACTGCCCTGAATAGTCTTGGCGAGTTGGAGCGGCTGAAAGGCGACTACGCAGCGGCAGCCGATGCGTATCTTAGAGCCCGCGAAATTTTGGTCGCCATTGGTTCACGTGGCGCGATTATCCCGACCATGAACCTGGGTCTCGTGAACATCCAAAGGGAGCATTGGGGCGAAGCCCGGTCGCTATTGGAGTCGGGACTGCGCACGTTGATCGCAACGGGCGAGCGGTCACATTTAGGTTTGGTGTACGTGACACTGCTCCCATGTGTCGCTGCTGATCACGACTGGACCGCATGGGACGGCTACTTCAGCCATGCCGTCGAGATCCTCGAAGAGAGCGAATGGGTAGACCGGGATATCGCCTTCCACGCCCAACTTGGCGGAGAAATGGCGATGAAGAACGGCGACCCGAACCGCGCGCGAGCCGCATTAGAGCTCGCCCTGGCCCAATGGGAGACACTGGGCGTAGAGGACAAAGTCGAAGAAGTTTCCGGGATCTTGGAGAGCTAGCGACCAGCGTTCAGCTATCAGCTTCCAGCATTCAGCTTCGGCTGGGCGAATCGGAGCGAATGGGCAGCAACGCAAATCCACAGACAGCACAGACGGTTCACAGAATCACACAGAAATTCCTCTTTGCGACGGCATTTGATACCTCACAACTCTAGAATTGTGACTTGGCTGATGCCCTCTCAAAAAAGTCTGTGCACGTCTGTGTATCGTCTGCGCCATCTGTGGATACCGCTCCAAATCTGGTTGTCATTTGGCTGTTAGAAACTTGCCCACCAGTCCTAGTTCTCCCGGCCTAAGCTGAAAGCTGGATGCTGGAAGCTGGAAGCTGGAAGCTGTCAACGAAGCAAGCGAGCCGTTCAGCGAGCACAGCACAGCGAGCCGTTCAGCGAGCGCAGCGAGCCCCCCCTTAGTGTTAATTTGACATCTATATACTTCGTGTTATTTTGACACTAACACTAGGAGGCAGTCATGGCTGAGCTAAAGAAACTATTCGGATTTAGACATTTGAGGACGGAGTCAGCGTCGTTCGTGATGCGGTATCGCTCAGGGAAGTTGGTGACGAAGGGGCGCGGCTTGTCGTTCTGGTTCTGGCCGCTGTCGACGGCAGTGTCGCTGGTACCGATGGATGACCGTGAATTGACGTTCCTATTCCACGGGCGCTCCAGCGACTTCCAGGACGTGTCTGTTCAAGGTGTCATTACCTATCGCGTCATCGATCCGGTCACGGTCTCACAACGTATCGACTTCGGTATCAACTTGAACTCTGGACGCTACAACGCGGACCCGCTCGAGAAGGTCTCACTGCCATTGACCCAGCTCGCGGAGCAGCTGACCTGGGACTACGTAGCGAAACATGAATTGGTCGAGGTTCTGCAGCAAGGTGTTGAGGCGACTCGTCATCGAATCGGTGAGGGGCTGCGCAAGGACACGTCAATCACCGGCTTGGGCCTTGAGGTCGTATCCGTGCGGGTGAGCGCGGTCCAGCCGTCGGCCGAGCTAGAGCGTGCGTTGCAGACGCCGGCTCTAGAAGCCATGCAAGAACAAGCCGATGAGGCGACGTTCAAGCGACGCGCAATGGCGGTCGAGAAGGAACGTGCGATCGAGGAAAACGAGCTGCAGACCAAGCTAGAGCTTGCTCGGCGCGAAGAGCAGCTCATCGAACAGCGTGGCCTAAACGGTCGTAAACAAGCGCATGAATCGGTCGAAGCGCGACGGATTCAAACCGAAGGCGGCGCGGAAGCTCGCAAGATTGAGGCGCGTGGTGACGCAGAAGCCATTCGATTGGTCGAAGCTGCCCAGGTCGCGGCCGAACGGGAGCGCATGGAGATTTACGAGGCCATGCCTTCGCGCGTGATGTTTGGTTTGGCTGCGCGTGAGCTGGCCTCAAAGCTTGAGCGCATCGACCACCTGAACATCTCGCCGGAGCTGCTCGGACCGCTCTTCACGGAGTTGGTGGAGGCTGGAACCAAGTACTTGAAGGACGAGCCTTAAGTGAGGTGAGCCATGAATGAGCGAGGGAAAACTCCGCGCGTGGTCACCATCACTCGGCCAACCGAGTACCAACTCCTCTTGGAACGCCATGGAACGGCTGGCCAGGCGAAGTTCTTTTTGAAGACGCGCAACCAATCGATCGACGTGGTTGTCGCGCGCCATGAGCAGCAGTTGGCGGCGGTCGAAAAGGTGTTGTCGCAAGTGCCGCTCGATTGGCGGCAAGCCAAGGTAGATCGCGGTGATCTGGACCGATTCCTGTTTGACCCGGACGATATCGTAGTCGCGATTGGCCAGGATGGCTTGGTCGCGAACGCCGCCAAGTACCTTCCCAATTTGCCCGTCGTCGGGGTCAATCCGGACCCAGAAGAGTACGAGGGAGTGTTGGTCACATTCGCGCCCAAACAAGCCTGGCAAGCGTTGACACTGGTTGCCGAGGGCATGGCGTCCATCGAGAAACGAACGATGGTCCGTGTGACTGTGGACCGTGGCCATTCACTGCTCGCCCTAAACGAGGTCTTCATCGGGCAACAAACCCATCAATCCGCCCGTTATCGCGTGCGGTATGACGGGCGAGAAGAGCGGCAGTCGTCTTCAGGGGTGATTGTAGCCACAGGAACAGGAAGCACAGGTTGGGCGCGCTCTATCTGCCGCGAACGCTCCGACGCGCCAAGTCTTCCGACACCTTGCGACCCTTGGCTGCAGTACTTTGTCCGCGAGGCGTTTCCGAGCGTCTCCACGGGTTGCACGTTGGACGTTGGCGTCGTCGAAGAGGGAGCGCCGCTGACGCTCATTTCGGAAATGGATACGGGGGTGATTTTTGGCGACGGCATCGAACAAGACTTCATCAAGTTCGGATGGGGAAGTCACGCAGTGATTGAGCCAGCGGCCGAACGTCTTCACCTTGTGAAACCAACGTTCAGCTAGAATGCGTGGTTGACTACTTCGAAATTGACGGGCATCGCGTATTATCAGTCACGCCCCGGACCCGCAGGATCGAGCGGTGTCTTGCTGGAAGGACCAAAACAACACTTAATGATGAAGATGGAACTAATCTGTGAAGAGTGACTGTTTTGGTGCCAGATAAGGGTGTATTGTGAATTAGTGCAAGGAGCAAGATGCTAGATATTCCGGAACAAACCGTCAGGAACTACAAAAACACCTACCTATCGCGTGTGGTGCTTCAACTGCGGTTCTCTCAGGTTCCGACTATTGGCAATTCCCACGACCGGATATTTGAAATGTTCCGGGACGAATATCCTTTGATGGATAGTCCTGCAAATCTGACCCCAAACATACCTTTGCCTTCCCACGGCGTGGCGAGGTTAGCTTCTCGCGATAGGTGTTTTTTGCTTGAGCTAAAACCCACAGCACTGACTTTTGTGTCCGAGGATGGCTATCCAGGGTGGGGTGAGTTCTCACGTAGGGCACGTAGGATTGCTGACCGAATTTGGGATGAGTTCGACCCGCCGTTCATCAGCCGTGTCGGATTTCGATATCAAGATGCAATTGTAAAAGTTGGAGCCGATTCTCCGACCATTTGGAAAGAGTATCTAAGGACCGATTTGGTTTCGTTCACGACGAGCGATGTTCTTGCGCACTCTGTGCTCTCCTCGCAACATGGGATGGTGCTTGCACACAATGATGCTGCCATCAACCTGCAGTGGAGCACACAGACAGGTACAGATGGCGCAGACACACCTGCTCAACGATTGGATCTCGATATGGATATGTTTTGCGAGGACGTTGAGTTGGGTTTGGACGATGGATTTGACAGACTCAACACATATCATGATGTTTTGATTCAATTGTTCGAGTGGTTAATCACGGACAAATGGCGAGAGGAAATGGGGGATGGATAAGATCAAGATTCAGTGGGGACAGGAACCAAGTCGCACTGGTGGGCAATCTTCACCGCGGCCACGACGAGGGGACACGGAGTCCATTGCTTTTCATGCAAAACCTACTGCCCAGGCAATAACTGAGACCTTTCTAGTTCAGGAGATTTCGCAGCTGAGGAATGAGTTGGCGGCGGAACGTCGACTCAATGCCCAACTCCAGTCAGTCACGAGAACCGCAATTGATGCGGAGGTGGCATCATTGTTCATCACTGAGGTCGAGTCTCGCATATTGGCATTGGAACAATCGGTGGATCGGCACGAAGCCAACGCGGACGTGCTTCTTCTGCAGGGTTTGGGCGATGCGGAATTAGCTCTTGCTGCTCTCGACGTTGGCTTTTCGCCATTTGAGACCGAATGAGCCACTGGGATCAAATCCTACAAGTCGAGGAATCTGAGCACCTTGGGCAAGGAGACGTGCTCAACGCCGGTGGCATCTCCACCGTTCCCGCGAGTATCCAGAGAGTGATACTGGTCTCACAGACCTGTGATCTTCAACTGCATGAAAGGCGAATCAAGCAATCGAAATCTCGACCGAAGGTTTTGCGCCCCCAAAATCAGTTTGGCTATGTAGCTGCCTTGCGTCCATTCGCTGAGTGGGCGAGAAGCATGTATCCCTACGCCGAAAAACTCCACAATCAGGACCTCGTGAAAGCTACCCTAATGTGGAATCACACAAGATTCGCGTACATCCCGCCATTTGGCGGTGATGGAGGATGGGTGGTGGACGTGGACTATCTTTTTCCGGTCCTGTTGTTCACACAAACGGACGATGCGGTCGATCTCGCCGGTTATCGGACTGTTGTGGAATCAAGGGTCGTGTCCTTAACGTCTCCCTGGCGCGAGCGTTTGGGTGAGATGGTTGCTCGTAAGTTCAACCGTGTGGCCACCGCAGACCCAACTTCCGCAGACATGGAGGATATCTCCATCGCACATGGTGGAAAGGCGATCAAACCACAGTGAGATTGAGTTTTAACAACAAAGAATCGAATCTGACTCTGACAATCCACCCAAACAGTTCTTCCTTTGGACTGCTAGCAGTCTCGTCTCGCTCCCTCTCCTCTTCACAGCGGCTGCGAAACACGAAAACGCTAGAACGCGTGCACTTGGTCGTGCTCAACGTGTGAATCGAAGACGACCTCGTCCTCGTTTTCGACGGGTACTTCGAAGTCGAAGACAACGTCCTGACGGTATGTTTTGAGGGCATCCATGCGTTGGCCAATCGATTGGATGTCGTAGACTGACGCTCCAGCCGAATTCATATCGAGCTCCAAGTCCAGGTCCATCGCAACGGCATCGAGTTCTTCCAAGATGTCCTTGTAGGAAATCTTCTTGTAGGCCCCGCGGAATGCAGTGCGAAGCTCATCGGCCAGGTTGGTGAAGTTCACGGTTGGTTTTCCGGCCTTCTGGGCCTCAGCTATCGCGTGGAATCCGGCCCGGCGAACATCGCGGAACACCCCGTGTTTTGCCATCGAAACCGATGCGTAGCGTGCAGCACCCGAGAGCGAAAACGCGCCGATCGTCATCATGGGAAACAGGAAGTCGACGCCAATCTGCCAGAAGAGAGATATGTCGGGATACAGATGAACGAGCGCCATCGCGCTCAGGCACATGATTAGCGTGCCGGCGACAAGTCGATCTGTGCCAACCAGGTGCCCGTAATTGATGCCCGGGATATTGACGGGGACATTGCGGTAGTTCTGGCGTTTGCGGCGCTGAATCTCTTTGTTTTCAAACGTGATGTATTCAGCGTTTCGATCTGCCGCTGGGCGAGCAAACTCCGCATACAACGCCTTTTCCGGGAAAACGAAATCGAGCTCACCGTCATCAGTGACATCGATTCGTCCTTCCAGCCACGACGTCAGTTCCGCGCCGATGGTGTTGGCTTCGTTCGCATCCACACCTTCGGCCATCTGAATCTCGAGCGCCGATATTCGACCGCCATTGATTCTAGCCTCGCTCATGATGCGCTGGACCATGCCACCGTCTTCTGGGTGCGAGCGCTTGAGCAAACGACGCAGGGAGCGCGTCACGCGGATGACCAGGTCGTTAGTGGGCAGCCATTTTTCGAATCTATCGACAGGCTTACTCCCACGAATCCAAGACGTAGGCGAGGTAATGAGGTCGGGCACACCCAACCGAAGCGCTGCACGCCAAAGACCGCGCAGCCAAAGGCCAATCGCCGCAGTAAAAGCGACGATGATTGCAATCAAAACGGCGGCGACGATGATGACCAGCAACGCGCGAGCATCATCGACATCGCCCAAATCGACGAATACACAGCCACGATTGGACGACGATGATGAACCCCAACTGCCGCCAGAATCCCAACCCCAATCCGACGAGCTCGAAGACGACAGGTACTCCCGAGCAGTTGCGTCCTCGAGGGCATTGGTGTCCTCGGCCTCGACACTCCCCAGTTTTGGTCCCGACATCCATGGCGTAAGGAACGCATGGAACAACCAACCCAGGACAATATTGGCAATGATGACCCCAACCACCGAGGCAATTCCTGCCACACCAATGGTCAATGGATCCGGAAAGATGGCCATGCCAGCGAGTGCGCCAGTCGCGATCGCGATGGACAACACGATGGGCCAAGCGGCACCGATATTGGCGAAAATGCTGAGCACAAAAATGCCAAATCGCGCAGGCAGCGTCTGCCGTTTCTTCGATTTTAACTTCGCGATCTGGTCGCCGCTAAAATCGTGCAGAAGTCGCCCGCCTCGTGTGACTCGAAGTCGGCAATCGACCTCTTCGCGCATGTGGGCCAGCACGGCCGCGGTCACGGTAACATCTTCGCCCAAAGCCGAAGCCAAGCTCTCGGCAGATACCCCGTTTGCACCGCCTTCCAAGTGCTTAAGCGCCTTCGCCTCGATGGCGGCGCCGCGCTTCTGCCAGCGCTTCTCGGCATCCCCGTCCGTGACGGTGTTGTTTGGGATGGAGGGCATCCAATCCCGGATGTAGCCCGGCTTGAAGTGCATCCGGTTGGCCATCCACATTCCAACGAAGTGCGCGATGAACGGAGCCAACAGAAGCAGCAGGAATCCGGCACTGGCAGAAATCAAAGTGACCCCACAGAACCGACAACGTGTGTGGTTCGACCATCGCCCGAACGCACGCCGAACGACAACACCGAGTCGTCGTCGACCGCATAGATATTGATGGTCGAGGGCAAGAAGACGGGTCGCACAAACTTCGAATGGAGCGTTCCGGTCTCTTCCACGAAGTCATCAAGCTCGGCCAATGCCCGAGCCAACGTCCACATTCCGTGAACGATCGCGCGCTTGAATCCAAACGCCTTCGCGGTCAGTGGATAGAGGTGGATCGGATTGTAGTCGCGACCAATCGTTGCATAGCGTCGCCCCATATCTTCTGGGACGCGCACGATGGTCGACAGCACCGAACCCTCGGGATTTCCGGGCACATTGGGCTTTCGTTTGGACTTTGATGAACCGCCGCCCTTACGACGATGCAGCACCTTTGTTACGCCCTTCCACACAAGCTCATCGCCATCGCGAAACTCGGTGTGCAGGTCGAATTCGACGCCGCTTTTGGCCTCGTGATGTCCCTCAACCCAGGACAGCACGGAAAGCGCGGTACCGATTTCAATCGGCCGGTGCACCGTGATG
Source organism: bacterium (assembly GCA_030427705.1). Taxonomy (GTDB): domain Bacteria; phylum Myxococcota_A; class Bradymonadia; order Bradymonadales; family Bradymonadaceae; genus JAUIBR01. The sequence goes on from JAUIBR010000017.1 coordinate 37,119, forward strand.
TCTTGCTCCACGTGAATCAGCCCCATTAGCGGCAATGGGAATGCATCATTGGCCATGATTTGACCGTGGATTGGCGCGGCGATGACCTGCGGGTACGTCCACGGCACAAGGTCACCGGTGAAGCCACAAAGCTCGTTGTAGTACCGGATCGTCGATTCGTCGAAGACGACGCGCTCGAGATGGGCCTCAATCCTTGGAATCTCGCCGTCGAACGGTGTGCTTCGGCGCGCGGTCAGGGCCTTCAGATAGATCTGACCCATCGACGGAACGGATTGAAACTCAAGTCGGGTCAAAACAGCACCTCTTCTCGCCAATCTTGTGGCCAGCGAACCCCACGATTGCCGGGGATTTCGCGTCCATCGACATCACATACAAAGTTATCGAGGTCAGCGAATGCACGCTCCATATTGGTTCGGCCGTCGCGCTTTCGCAACGGCACAACCTTCCCGTCCTTCCGGATCGCGGTGATTTCATGCGGTGCACAGCGAAGATCGACCAGAGCCCCTTTGCGTTTTGGGTTCAATAATTGCTCTTCATTCCCGATCGGGTCAGCGATGGTCTTGGCCTTCATCGTCCATACCAGGAGCGAGGTAGGGTCATGGTTCGGGAATTCCTTCGAGAGGATGTCGCGATGGCCATAGAACTCTTTGCCAATGTCATTCTGATTGATGGGGCCGGCCATCAGACAGATGCCCGCAAGGAGGTCGCAATCATCTGGCAAGTCCACCGTGCCCATGATTTCGGCGACCAGTGCGCTGCGAGCAGCCGCGGCACCAAACGACCGGACGCCCAGGTCCCAATCGACACCGGCAGCGATCACCTCGGTCCGGTCCAAGCCTCCGATGTAGATACGCTGCCCGGCGAGCGCAAACGCGTTCTTTCCTCGTGCGACGTTGCGGCTAAACGCCTTGCCCGCAGGGAGGTCGGCCCAGAGCGGCAAGCGCTTGATGATGGTGTCCGTAACCGAGTCCAACATTCGCCGGACCTCTCGCAGCCGCTCTTTTCCATTGGGTGTGAGGACGTCGACGCGCTCAAGCAATAGCAGGTCTTTGCTGCGCTCTCGGTCGACCCCTGTCCAGTGAACGAACGCGTTGTAGGCCGCCCGTCCAGCCATCACGGTCAGCTCGTCCGGCACGTCCATATCCTGCCGGTGATGGTAGGGGTCAGGCGCCTTTTCTTCCTGATTAACGCCCGGCTGGATGCGTTCGCTGCGAAACGCCAGGAGGTTGGCGCCGAACTTACGGTACGTTTCCGGTTCGACCTCGAAACGCGCATCTTCAGCGATCTCACCGACCTGGCTGACGATCGCAATGCGCCACCCTTTCGAACGATCCGCCGATGACAGGCCTATCAGTTTTTCGATCTGCGCAATCAAGCTTCGGTTGTCCTTTTGGGCCTTGCCCACGAACGGCGCCTGAAACACGTTGGCTGCCCGTCGGCCGCCGGACGCGATGACCGCGGCACGTTCCATGGCGTCGGCCAAGATTCCAAGGTGAAGCTGCTGCAGATATCCAATGGTCGGAATGTCGTCGATATGCTGGAACTTCTTGCGCAACGCACGGACCGCGACGGTGGCAAGGCTGATGACCGGCTGATGGCCAATCAAAGTCAGCAACATCGTAAACGGCGTACGATATGGCCGAGAGAGCACAACATGTGTGTAGGCAGCGTTGGCCAATGGCGTCGCGCCAACGTCAAGGCTCTTCATCTGAGCAAGGATGCGCGTGACCTCGGCCGAATCCTCGGGTCCAAGCGTCACCTGTCGATGTCCCCGGTAGTTCGTGGATTGCCGCGCGGACAGCACGCCCAGGGCATTCTCTTCGAACAGCTCTTCTTCGGTGACAGGTGCTGGATCCACGAACTCCGTCGGGCGCTCCAGCGATAGCAGCGGCATCAGGCTTTTTGCCTCGCCCTTCGTCAGCGGCACCCGTACTCGATAACCAATCGGAGAGCCGCTTTCGAGCGCGGTCGGCATCGAATAACGGTTCTTCTTTTCACCCTCTTCCGCGAAGCGCAGCTCGCGCTTCACCCGTTGTTTCTTTGGGGGTGGGTCGATGGGAATCACTTCGACCAGTTTCTGTTCTGCAGCCATCCTAGCCCTCAACCTTCTTAGATTGGGATTTTTTTAGCCCGAGCTACCCTTTTTGGAAAGAACAGTTGTCTTCGCGCTTTTCGCGAGTTGGCTTCGCCTTCGGCGAGTTCTCTTTCGCCTTCAGCGAAGTTTGCTTTCGCTTCGCGAAGTCATCGGATTCGGCGGAACATTGACCTTCGCGAAGCGGAAGAGAACTGCGAGCAAAGCGAGCAAGATAACTGTGAGCAAAGCGAGCAAGAAAACACCGAGGCTGTTGCCGAGGTAGTCCGTTCGTGGAATCCTCGCACCATGGCGACCCCTGCGGACAGAATCGGCCAGACGATTGGTGGCAAGTACACGCTGACAAAGGTGTTGGGCTCTGGCGGTATGGGTGCAGTCTATGCGGCGAACCACGAGGGCATGGCGCGCGAGGTCGCGCTCAAAGTCATTCCTTCCGACGACGACAGCATTGTCGAACGCTTCAACCGTGAGGCTCGCACGCTCAGTAAACTCGAGCACCCGAACACGATCAGGGTCTTTGATTTCGGGCGTGATGAAGGGCTGCTGTACCTTGCGATGGAGAAGCTGGAGGGTTTCTCACTAGAAGAGGCGCTTGCGCGATACCGCCGGTTTTCGGCCTACGATGCGGTCGATATCGCTCGCCAGGTCGCCGATTCACTGACTGAAGCCCACGAGCTTGGGATCATCCATCGCGATATCAAGCCCGCCAATATCTTCCTGACAAAGGGCGCGGACGGCGAGTTTGATGTGAAGGTCCTGGACTTCGGGATTGCGAAGTCGTTTACGAAAGACGCCGAGACCAAGCTTACACGTGAAGGGAGCCTGGTCGGAACGCCCCGGTATATGGCGCCGGAACAGATTCGGACGTCTGAAACGGACCAACGCGGCGATATATACTCGTTGGCCTGCGTGCTCTACGAGATGCTCGCAGGACGCCCACCGTTTCTGGCCGACAACATGGCGGACCTGCTGATTCAGCATCTGAAGGAGAGCGTCCCGCCCTTGTCTCGCTTTGTTGCGGCGGATGAACTGCGACACATTCCGCCAGACTTGGACTCCGCAGTTAACCGCGCGTTGTCTAAGGATCCGCGTATGCGGCAGAAGTCGATGCAGGAGTTCTGCCACGACTTGGCCCTCGCACTCGGCCAGATCCAACAAGGGCCGACGCAACAAACCAATACCTCCAAGTCGCTTGAGTTTGAGCGTCCTGCCCCTCAGAAATCGGCCGAGGTGGCGCGTTCGCAAGCGAAGGCAAAGAAGACAACTCGGCGCTTCCAGTTCATCATCGGCGGCCTCGTCGCAGTCTTGGCCCTGGCTTCCACAGCCGCAATCATCATGTCGAGCGGCATTAAAACCGGGGACTCCTGCGATGAGAATGGTCAGGTGGTCTGCGGCAAATCAGAATTCGGGTCGGCCGCTGTTTTGGGCTGTGTCGAAGGTTCGTTGACCACGCTTCAGGCATGCGAAGCAACCTGCGACCAGAAGCTAACAGGTGGCGCATCCTGCGGCCCCAACGCACCAATTGTTGGAATTGAGGGTGGCTACTGCAACGAACGCGATGCGCTCGCCTGCGATTCCAGGGGCAAAGCCTTGCTGACCTGCGAAGGTTTGGTCTGGGTGCCAAGCCGCGACTGCGGGGAGCTTAAATGTCAGCAGGGACCGTCTGGCATCCAATGCGAGAACAACGCCTACAGCCTGGGCGACCGATGTTCATTCGGACCGAACGGGCGGGCGTGCACACCAGACTTCAATCAGCTGGTGGGCTGTGAAGACGGCACGGTGGTAACGGCAACCGACTGTACCGCAGATGGCGGTCGATGCGCGCAGGTGCTGTCTGGTGAGCTCTCGGCGTATGCGTGCTACGCATTCGAGTCTGCCGAACCTGAGTAAGGCTGCCAGACCTCACGCAATTCTCATCACAAGTAGGATTAGGCATATAGTTGGGAGCTGTGCCCATTCAAACTCCAATCTGGGGGCCTAAACTGCAAAGCGTCTGAACACGATGGCCGCGCCACACGCTGCCTGAATCAAATGGAGACGCTATGTCTAACGAAGAACAAACACGCCGAGAGTTCATCAAACATTCATCGATGGCAGGAGCCGCGCTCGCGTTGTCGGGGCCCGCTGCGGCCCTGGCGCAGTCCAAAGCAAAGACCAAATCCAAAGGTTATGCAGCTTTTGACAACTCCGGGACGTTGAAACCCTGGGAGTTTGAGCGCCGCGCCGTTGGCGACAACGACGTTCTCATTGACGTCAAATTTGCCAGCATCTGTCACTCCGACATCCACCAGATGAAAGGCGATTGGGGACCACAACAGTACCCTCAAGTTCCTGGCCACGAGATTGCCGGGATCGTCACGGCAGTGGGTAAGAACGTCACGAAGTTCAAGGTCGGAGACCGAGCCGGCGTTGGTTGCATGGTCGACAGCTGCATGACCTGCAATAGCTGTACGCATGGCGAGGAACACTACTGCGAACGCGGTCAGACGTTGTTCACTTACGGGTATCCGGACAAGAAGTCGCCAACCGGAATCACCCAAGGCGGTTATGCCACGAATATTGTCGTGCGCGACCACTTTGCAGTGCACATTCCGGACAATATCTCGTTGGAAGAAGCCGCGCCCCTGCTCTGCGCTGGCATCACGACGTACTCACCGTTGATGCAAGCCAACTTCGATATTGGCGACAAAGTCGGGGTGGCTGGAATCGGAGGCTTGGGCCACCTCGCCATCAAGCTCGCGGTCGCCAAGGGTGCGGAGGTGTATGGGTTCACGACCTCGCCATCGAAGGTCAAAGACATCATTTCGTTTGGCGCCAAAGAGGCGATCGTGGTGACTGACCCGTCGAAATTCGCACGGTACAAGGGCCAGCTCGACTACATGATCAATACGATTCCTGAGCAGTACGACGTGGCGAGCTATGCCTCGGTCGTCAAGCCACATGGGTTCTACACACAAGTGGGGATGCCAACCGGTATGACCCTAAACGTGAGCGCGATCGGCCTTTCATTCAGCCGCGTCAATTTCAACGTGTCGTTGATCGGCGGCATCCCTGAAACGCAGGAAGTCGTGCGCTACTGCGCCGACAACAATATCCGGCCGAAAATCGAGACCATCAAGGCGACCCAAATCAACGACGCGTGGAAGAAGGTCGTCAATAAACAAGCGCGCTATCGCTATGTGATCGACGCATCCACATTTTGAGAACTTTCAAGGACTCAACCATGAATAAACACAACGTAATACCTACCGCCCTATTGGCCGTCGCCTGCGCTCTACCTGCGTGCGCGGCGCCAACCGCAAACGTCGAGGAGGCAAAGATGGCAGCACAACCAACCGCGGGTGAACCGCCCATGGAAGTCACCAGTCAAAAAGACCGAGGTGGCGTTATCGAAGGAAGTCCAGAGTTGTTTACGGGAGACGCGTCGATCGAGATGCTCTTCGGAATCAACGGGCCACGCAACTTCAGCGGAGCCTATGTTACCTTCCTTCCCGGCTCGCGTACCGCGTGGCACAGTCACCCTGCTGGTCAAACGCTGGTTGTCACCGATGGAACCGCCTGGGTTCAGTTGGAAGGACAAGAGCGTCAAGAACTGGAAGTCGGCGACGTCATCTGGACGCCGCCAGGTGTACGCCACTGGCATGGCGCTACGCCATACCGGCCGATGACGCATATCGCGCTACAGAGCGGCGTCGATGGCGAAGTCGTGGATTGGCAAGAACTCGTGACTGATGAAGAATACGACAAGTCAAAACCATGAATCAGCCTTTCGCCAAACTTCTCGCAGACTTTCGTGTATCCATCGATGGGACCGCTCCGTCGGGGCTTGCGAAGACTGGCGTACCGGGTGTCTCGTTTTTCTGGGACGAGACACATATCGACCGGGCGCCGCTGCTGTATGACACAGGGCTCGTCATCATCGGGCAAGGCCATAAGGTTGGCTATCTGGGTGGCCAGCAGTTCGTTTATGGAAGCGAAATGTGCTTGGTAATTGGCGTCCCGGTGCCATTCGAATGTGAGGCACACGGCTCGCCTGAGGAGCCGCTGCTGGGCTTGCGGGTTGATATCGACCTCCCGGCGCTTCACGGCCTGGTGGCGCGTCTGAAGGCGAAACCTGCCTCCGAAGCGCAGATGGGAGTGAAGGGCGCGCCGCTTGAAGGCGGGCTCTTGAACGCGGTCGTGCGGCTTGCGCAGAGCATCCAAGATCCGATGGACGCCGAAGTACTCGGTTCGGGGGCTGTGGAAGAAGTAATCTATCGTGTGCTTCAGAGCGAAGCAGGCAACGTGCTGTATGCGCTCACCCAGCATCATAGCGCCTATGCGTCCATTGCACGCGCGCTTGAGCGCATGCACTCGGACTACCGCGATGGCTTGTCCGTCGAAGAACTAGCGCAGGAGAGCTCGATGAGCGTTTCAGCCTTCCATCGCGCGTTCAAGAACGTCACGGGCGAAACGCCAATCCAATACCTGAAGAAGATTCGACTGATTAAGGCGAAGGGGCTGCTGGTTGTCGAAGGAGCTCGAGTTGAGCAAGCAGCCTACGAGGTCGGCTACTCAAGCGCATCGCAGTTTAGCCGTGAGTTCAAACGCTACTTTAACGTCCCGCCGTCGGAAGCGGACAGTCTGCCGTATGGCGCGGCTGTGTAGGTTCGCATGAGTTCCAGTATCAAAATCCTGCTGTTCCTGTTCGCCTTTCTTGTTGTGGCTGCCAGAAGTTCAGTAGCGATGCGGTGGGCGAGTCCGGTACCAACCCGTCCAGGTTAGACGGTCAGTTTGAGACGTCAGGACCTCGTGGTGAACTTCTTCGCTCAGGAAGGTCACAAGCGTGCCTCCGCGTGGTTCGACGTCTTCGTAGGACGAGATGTCATCACCGGTTTCGTACACGCGCAATTCCCCGCCGTCGCCTTCTGTCCAATCCGGGTTCAGGTAAAGAATGAACGTCACCTGACGCTCGCGATTATTGCGGAACACGTCGACGTGGCGCTTGTAGAAGCTGCCAGGTGGGTACAGCGCCAGATGGCCCTCCCATTCAAACAACCCCATGAACGTGTGGAGGTTGATGGCGGACCGCAAGGTTTCAAGTCGCGCAGCGACCGCTAGCTGCGTGTCGGTGAGCGATGCGTCATCAAGCCAGTGAATCCAATCGCGGCGTACCGTGGGAGCCAGGTGCTTGGAATCACCAATACCCACGCGTGCTGCGTCGAACTCGCCATCGCTCCAGAGAGCCAAAGCCTCGTTTCGCAAGGTGCGAACGAGGCCTTCTTCAATGAAGTCTGATTTTACCGAGACGTTTCCGTCAGCGATATCTGCCGCGATTGCGTCGATACTGACGTCGCGGTGACGAACGATGCGCATGGGCGCTCCGTGGGGTTCGGCGTTGCCTCACCGGTTTGGTTCGCGTTGCTCACCGATATGGTTCGCTGCGCTCACCCGATTTGGTTCGCGTTGCTCACCGAAATGGTCAACTGAGATTCTATCACCGTTTCTTGGGGGCTAAAGCAGTATTTGATACTGAAGTCGACTATATCGGAGGTCGCGGGTGGTGAACTGTTCGTTCGCTATGAACCCAACATCCAGAGTCAGTTTGGACCGATTGCCAATATGAAAGAGCTGCAGCGCCCCGGACATCTCGTGGGTGATCCGCTCACGCGTCAGGTCAGGCGCGGAAGCACTGTAGCGAAGCGCCACCATTAGACGCTCATCGATGATAAGAAACCCTGCCTGACCGCTTGCGCCGGCTCCTTCGAAACTCTCAACGCCATCATCTGGACGAACCGCGCGGTAAAACCCTTGCGCATGCACGCTAAATCGCCAAGCCCAGAGATGCACATCGGTCGTGACGGAAAAGACATCTGCTGAAACCGCGTTCGGCAACGTGGAATCAGGCGGAGCCCAGTCTCGCCATGTGTTTTCAAATGCGGCGTAACCGCCGACGGCGACCATAAACACAGTCGAATCAACAATCGAAGGAACGACCTCCACCTCGTGATATGCTCCGGTTGGAGCCCATGCAACACGCCCCGACACCAAATGGCCACCATCGGAGACGACTTCATTACTTCCGGCGCCGTTGAACACCCCAACTTCGACATCTAGGTACTCGTACCATTCAAAGTCGACTTGCAGCCCGATGTCACGCCCGTCCGCAATCTGGAACTCCCGGTTTGCAACCGTGCGTTCGGTGAACTGGTGGTAATCGCTCGACCCATCACGCTCCCAGTTGAATGGCGGCGCGAACTGCCCAGCTTCGACCTTGAACATGGGGTTGGGCGACCATGCGATGATGCCGTCTTTGAGCTCCGGAATGAATGCAAGCTCGGGAATCACGGTGACCCTGAACTGCTCAAGCGCTCGAAACTTGAAGATGGGTCGCAACCGTCGGATACTGAATTGGGAGACCGGCTCGTCATCATCAATTGCTCGCAGCGCATACCTGAACTGCGCATCTAACCCTAATTCGAACGCAAATTGGTTGTCGTCAGTCGACACTCCGACGGATTTGATGTTGGGGTCTTCCGCAAACACAATATCGCTGCTCAGAAAGGCCCACACAAAGACTAGAATTCGACTGGTTTTCATGTGTCCCTAAAGATCCTCACGGATATCGATTGTATAGCCTTCGGACAGCGCGTCCGCGGCTTCCTCGATGGCCTCGTCGATGCGGTCGGGCGTGTGGATCTGGATGATGACGTAGAAATCACCCTTCTTCTTCCCGCGATGCACGCCCTTGCCCTTCAGGCGGAGTTTGGCGCCAGAGTTGACCCCGGACGGGATCGTCACCTTGTACTCACCATGAGGCGTCGTGACAGGAATCTTCGTGCCTTTCACGGCCTCAGAGATCGTCACTGGAAGATCCAACGATAGGTTCAGCCCGTCGCGTTTGAGGTACTTATGCTCTTTGACGTTGATGAGCAGGATAAGGTCGCCGGCCTTGCTGCCGTGTGGCGCATTCGCAGGCGCTGCCTGACCCTTGCCCTTCAATCGCAAGCGCTCGCCGTCCGATGCGCCCGCAGGAATTCGGACCTTGATGTTTCGGCCGCCAACTCGAATCTCCAGCTCACCACCTTGCACTGCGGTCATGAAGTCCAATGAAAGCGATGCTTCCAGATCGGACCCACGCATTGGGACGTTGTTGTAAAACCCGCCATAGTCGCTGGTGTCGAACGGGCTCTTGCCGCCGAAGATATTGCCAAAGATGTCTTCGAACCCAGCGCTAGAGGTGTAGTAGCGCTGGCCTCCGCCACCACCATAACCGCCGCCCATATTCTGCCACTGCGAGTATTGACGCGCCTGTTCGGGGTCAAACCCCTCGCGCAAGCCGTCGAAGCCAAACTCGTCATAGAGTTTGCGTTTGTCTTCGTCGCTCAGCACTTCGAAGGCTACCGAGGCCTTTTTAAAGCGCTCTTCAGCAGCCGCATCATCTGGATTGAGGTCAGGGTGATTGTCGCGCGCAATCTTGCGATACGACTTCTTGATCTCACTCAGTTCAGCGTCTTTGGAAACCCCAAGGATTTTGTAAAGGTCCTCCTGCATTTCTCAGCCTTTGCGTTCAGGAATCGAACTCAGACTACTTAAACGTAGGCTCGACCCAGCCTTTGCCAAGGTTTTCTTTATTGCGGCCCTGTCGACCGATTGACCAACCGGTGCTTGGGAACGCTTCGTCGGGGTTTGGTACATGTCCCTGGCCGCGCTCATGCCGAACGACGTTGAAGCTCGTACCGCCAAGCGGTCGGCCCACGCCATTTGGCACGTAGCCCAAGTGGGCCAGTAACCCGATAGATTTCTCGGGAATCTGGGCGGCGGCGGCGTCCAAGGACTCAAGCCAGATTCGAATCGCACCCGCGTGGTTCTCGATCTTCTGGAACACTGCGCGGTCCTCATGTTTGTGGGAGTCGAGGCGAATCTCGGTTGAGTCGCATAGACGCTTAAGCAGCGACCAGCCACGACATGCAACATCATGAGCCTTGCGGTCTGCTCCAAGTGCCTGGGCGATTGCATCATTGGTTCGAATGGACGCCAGGGTTCGAAGTGCCTGTGCCACGACGGTCACCACATGGTCATGTGCGTGGATTGACTTACCCATCGCCAAATCGATGGTCTCGGCGTCCAGTGACTTCTTGAGCAAGAATCGCGTGGTCTGCAACCACATCTCGACCTCGGTCGCGGCTGCATGCATCGCATGCTCGGCGATACGGTCCTCGTGCTGTTCACGCCGCGCTTCAATCAAGACCTCGCCCTCTTGCGCCAGACCCTCGGCTTTGTTGGCCATGGACTTGTCGAATCCGAGCTTTGCCAAGGTTTGGCACAGCTCAGCGCTATGGGTTAGGCCATCGGCCGCTACGAAGGCGTGTCCGACTAGAAGATAGAATGGTGCAGGCATGTCTCACTCACATTATGTGCGGGCCGGAACATATCGCTTGTTGGATGCAGCGACAAGGCGTGGAGTGTTAGGTGCGCATCATCACTGTGGGGCCAAGAATTCAAAGGTTGGAGCCAAATCACCAACCATCCAAATTGCGAGGGCAACCGAAGGACTGCCGGCCGCCGTGGTCTGTTCGATAACTTTGACGTCGATGGCCTGAACGACTCCTGCTCCATTGTACTTCGGCAAGGCCGCTACCATCGATCGCGAGCCAGACTGAATATTGAAGGCCCAGAAACTGACCTCGAAGGTATCCGTTGCCTGAGAGACCACCGCGGCCAGGAGCATGTCTTGAGCTGCAAAGTAGCCATCAACAGAAACAAACGTCAAACGGTCGCTTGTCGTGACTTGAACAGAGTCTTGCAGCACGGCGGTGGCATCGGGCAGCACCATCGTGCCGAACCGTATGCCCATGTTTTCCACCTGCGCGATTGCGAAACTACCGCCATCCCTATGGGCAAAATCGAATCGGTCCAGTTCATTCACAACTTCTGTTGGACGTGCGATGAGGCCGTCTTCGCCGGTAGCATCCCAGAAGACCATGTCGCCATCTCCTTGAACAGCGACGAAAGCGCCTCGACTCCCACGAATATTCGCTGTCGCAGGAACGGCATCCAGCTCGGGGCCCTGATAACGGTCAGGTGGAAAACCGCCGACTGAGCTGTGAAGAAAGCTGACCAGTGTCGCCTCGGTATTGGTCGTCTGATCTAGCCAAACTTGTCTGGCCAAAATGGCAGAGCCGCCCAATGTCGGAAATCCGCCGACGGCGGTTGCCGCGAAAGCACGTTCGTGAGTCGGAGCGGAAATCTCGGGGAGCCAGCCATCGTTAGGAGCATTGATGTCGTAGTAGCGCGCAAGTGCGCCACCGACGTCGGAATTCCCAAGGCTATTGTCGCCTGTGACTAAGTAGAGCGGAGCTTGAGCTTGGTCGAGCCGCACGCTTGCGGACAATTCCTGGGCAAAGTTGCTGGGAAAATCAACTGTTTGTCCCTCCAGAAGGTCTCGGCTACCCAGTGATATATCGAACGTCCACTCGCGCAGGTTCACGTCGGTTGTCATCCAAGCCGCGTAAAGCCTAGAGCTTGGGCCCCCCTCAAATCCATCAATCACCACACGGCATCGCGTATAACCGCACTCCGTTACGTCCAGGTTTCCGAAACGACCGTTAGTGTTGTTGACGTTGTTGACGTTGTTGACGTTATTGACGTTGTTTGAATTGTTTGAATTGTTGACGTTATTCGAGTTGTTCGAGTTGTTGACGTTGTTCGAATTGTTCGAATTGTTCGCGTTGTTCGTGTTGTTGACGTTGTTTCCAGCGTCTTCGATTTCGCTGAAGGTGTTACAACCAACAATGCACCCCAGAACAATGAGTGTGGTAGCTGACCTTACCAAATCCATGACCACCCCACGGTGGCGCCGCCGTCAACAATCTGGGCTTGAGGGGCTGATTCTGTGGTTGGGTCGATGAGGTACCAGATGGTGCCGATGACGAAGAGCGCTCCGCCGGTTGCGAATAGGGCTCGGTTCACAGACTGTGCGTCGCGGGCAGTCTCCACTTGCTTTTCGGTCCGGTCGTCGCCCTGAGCATCTTCAACCAGCTCGCCCAACCAAGCGAAATCGAGGACCAAAGCGGTTAGCAACACCGCCCCGCCTGCACCTGCGATGACGATTGGCAGTACATTTGTTTGGGTTCTGGGTTCAGCCGTTTCCGTCACGTTCTCCACGGCGACGTCAACGACGGGCGCTTGAAGCGTGACGGTTTCAGTCTGGCCCTCCTTGACTTCGACTTGCTGCGATAGGGTTCGCTCGCCGAACTGCGCATCGATCGTGTAGGTGCCGGGTTTCAGGTCGGTGAAGGTTGCTGGACAGGCGGTCCATTCACCTCCGTCGAGTCGAGCCTGACCGGCATCGCATTCCGCGATGACCGTAGCCGGACACACCTTCGGCAACTCTTTCTGATAGGAAGAAAGGAATTTCAGGATGTCCGCTTTGCCAGGAGATTCCACTGCAGGTGCCGTTGGGACCTTCGCATAGGCATCTTTGGCCTTCATGCACTCGCCCATCCTTTGGTACGTGCGCCCAATATTCAACCATGTGACGTTGGCCTCACCGAGTGTGAGCGAATTCTGAAACTTGGCGACGGCCTGGGCGTACTCGCCTTCTGCTGCGAACTTCACGCCCTCTTCGTTGTAGGCTTGTTGCAAATCTGTAAGCGTGGTCGTCTCTTGAGCCCACGCGTTCGTGGTCATCGAAACAATCATCAATACAATGGCTAGACGGAGCGTTCGCAAAACTCATCACCAATCAGAATTCCTCCCATTTTTGTAGCGTTGGGACTTTTCGTCCACCGGATTCTTTAAGGTACGACTGACGCGCGTTTCGGATCGGACTTTTCATCCTCCTTTTCGTCCGTCTTCGGAGGTGGGTTCGGGCTGGAGTACTTTTTGGAGGAACGCCTGTTGCCCGCTTTCTTCGCCGGTTTACTTACAGTCTTCTTTGGAGGCTCGGTCACCTTTTCGGGTTTGTCAGGTTCAACTTCCTTCTCGACCACGGCCATGTCCGGTGCCGGATCCTCAAACTCCAGTACAACTTCTTTGGAAGGCTCTTCGACCACCTCATTGGCGGGCTCAGGTTTGACCTCCTCAACCTCAACCGCCTCCGACGGGGCTTTTGGCAACTGGCCCGCGTACCATTGCAGGCCCCCATACGCTGCCAACAACACCACGCCGATGGCAATCACAAAGACAATCAGACCACGTTTGGAATTCTGCTCTCGCCGCTCCACAACGACAGGTTGCGGGCTGGGTGCGACCTCTGCCGTCGAGACGCGCACTAGCGTATCATGTGCTTGGTCGGCCTCGCCGAACTCGTCAGAAACCGGCAACGCTCGTGAGCCATCTGCAAAGGCGTCGGTATGCGCAAGTGGTTGCAAGGTCTTGTAGGACCTGTTGGGCGTGTGGGGTTGGAATGTATTCGTGTCCAGCTCGGCAACACCACCGTCAAGCGTAGCTTCGAACCCAACTTCTGCGCCCACCCATTCGCCCGGAACAATGATATCGTTCGCCTTCACCTTGGCGAGTGCCGCGCCAAAAGCTGATGCGTCCGCGAAGCGATACTGAGGGTCAAGCGCGATGGACTGCGAAACGACAGGCCCAAAGGTGGGGTGCTGCAGGAAGGACTCCGGGATGTCGACCATGCCCTGCGCGTGTTTCATCAGAAAAGCCATCATCGTGTCTGCATGAACTGCGGGCCTTCCCACAAGCGCTTCAATCAGAATCAACCCCATCTGGTAGACATCGACCTTCGGCGAAATCTTGCCGAACTCGATATACTCAGGCGCCAGATACGCGGGCGTCCCGACAAACGCACCGGTGGCAGTGAAGCGACCAGCCCGAGTTTCCTGGTCCGGCGACACCACACCTGCGACACCAAAATCAAGCAGAACCACCTGTTCTTGTGGTGTGTCAGGATGCTGGATGTAGAGGTTTGAGGGTTTCAGATCTTTGTGAATCACACCTGCGTCGTGTGCTACTGCCAGCGCCTCGAGTGCCTGCGAAAACAAGCGCAGCGCGCGTTCGGGAGCAACAGGACCTTCTTTGTAGATCTGTTGTTCCAAGTCGTAGCCGTCCAGGAACTCCATCGCGATGTAGGGGCGGCCTGAATCTTCCAAAACCCCGAAGTCGTAGACCTGAATGATACCGGGGTGTTTGAGGCTCGCGATGATCTGCGCCTCTCGCATGAAGCGCGCGATGAACGGGTCGATATTTGTTGGAGTCTCTGGAAGCTCCAGCACCTTGATAGCGACTTTGCGAGCGAGCTTCACATGCTCCGCCCGGTAAACCGTCGCAAACCCGCCTTCACCGATTTGAGCTTCGATCCGGTAACGGTCGTCGATCAATCGACCCTCATGGAGCTTGACCAGGGGTATGGTTACTGGCTCAGGAGGTTTTTCGTCGATAGTGTCCATCGGCTTGGGGGTTCGGGGCTGTGGGGCTAGCGGCTAGCGGCTACGGGGCCAGCTCAACTTCAACATCAAATTCCACCTTACGGATGCGGTTCAAGGCACGCAAATGTTCCGAGAGGTCGTTCCAAGGTAACAACACGGATTCTTGGAAGGTATTGGAATTCGCAACGTAAATCGAGGTCGCGTCGGATCCGGTCGCAAGTTCAGTGAAGGTCTTGGGTTCATGCGTGGCATCGATGGCATTCGAGATCTTGATGCTCTCGTCCGTGAACTCGAAACTGCGCTCAAATTTGACCTCGGTGCGCGGCTTGCCGGTGATGAGGACCTTCTGCAGGATCGAGCGCACCGTGTCTGGACCAAGTCGACCGACACTCAGATTCATGCCGCGGAACATCATCTGTTTGACGGGGCTCGGCAGCGGGTAGCGTCGTCGTGACATCTGGCCGGTGACCTTGAAGCGCCCCTTCTTGTCGTTGACCGAGATCTTGAAGGTGTCATCAACCAGGTGCGAGACAAACGTCTCTTCGTCTTCGGTGCGAAGCAATAGCCCGGTGTCCGAATAGAGCGGCCCTTGCTCGTCAAAGACCTTGAGCACCCCGCCCTTCGCCATCGAGAGCACCGCGTAGTAGTTGTCCGTCTTCTTCACGAACATCTTCGCATCCGAGAACCAACGCTCGAAATTGCCGCGGTTTTCTTCCAGCGTGCCGGTGCGCGTCTCGTTGTAGTGCAACCAGCTGTGCATCCAGTCGTACACATAGTGCGCGCACATGCGATTGTCGTCGTTGAAGTAGCGACGACGCTCGGGCATCGAGCGATACAAGTAGGTATCCGCAATCTGCCCAGCTTGCGGGTAGAACTGCGACATCACTTCGAAGCCATGTGGATAGAAGTGATAGGTGTTCCGGCTGCCGTATTCGCCAGCGTATGAGCCGTCCGGATGCATGAAATATGTCGCAAAGTCGACCGCGGACTCGAGCGATTTGACGATCTTGGGGTCCTTCGATTTCTGCCAGAGCTTCGACAGAAACGCGATGGAACACGAGTGATAGCCAGGGTCTGCGCCCTCGTACTCCTGATACCAACCTTCGTCGTGCTGCCACGACAATGTGATATCCAAGAAGTGGTCTGAGGCCGCTTTGTACTTCGAATCACCCGTAATCATGTAGACGTTGTAGAGCGCGAGCGCCGCAAACGCCTGATGGTTGGCGAGCTGGCCGCTCTCGTTGTTGTTGGCCAGCCAATCGGCGCGCAAGCGGAAGAACGAGACCATCTCCTGGTCTTCGAGCTCTAGCTCAAGGTAAGTCTCGGTCATCGCATAGGTCGAGAAGACCAAGGCCCCAAGCGCCTTTTCAAACGGGAAGTAATCGTCGCAGGTCCCGTCGCTGTGCGACGCCTTCATCGAGAATCGAATCGACGCGATGGCGAGCTCTTTTAGCCGCTCGACCTGATAGTACGGGTTGTTCGGGAATGGGTATTTGTAGGCCAAGGCCAGCGGCAGAACGAACTCTTGATTCATCCCGCAGGGGAAGTCGACGGTTCGGTAGTGCCAGTACTCGCGGTCAAAACAGCCGTAGGTCTCCGAAAAACGGTTCTTATCGATCATCAAGATGATGCGCGGCATCATGCGCAGCGCTTCAAACGCGTACCAATCGCGATGGCCTGGCTTTGGCTGCGGGAATCGGAAGGTTCGGCGGTCAGACTTCTTACTAAATCGCAGAGATTTCATTTCGGTTTTTGCGCAACAACAGCTTGATTGACGAACGAGAAATCGAGCAGGCCCATCTTGTGGACGAGGTCATCGACCATAAGTGACATCTGCGGGTCGAGCTCGACCCCGATATACGGCAGAACCCCAGTAAACACCCACATGAACGGGCGGTAGGCGATGGTCTCAAAACCCGCGTTCTGACAAAGCGTGACCAGCACCTCGGAGTTCACTTCGGTCTCATGGAATTCGTCAGCAACCATGCCGAATTTGCCGGCGACATCGTCCCAGAATGGATTTGGGCAGGTTGCGACAAAAATCCCGCCGGGCTTCAGAACTCGAAACGCTTCGTCGACGCATGCCTGCGGGTTGCTTAGGTGTTCAAGCACCGCCAAGACACTGGTCAGGTCGTAGCTCTCGTCTTGAATCTCATCGGGCAGATTCATCACATCGCCCTGAATCACCCGTGTATCAGAAGGCAACGCCGGCGCTTCATCGATGAGCTCTTGAGCGTACTCAATCCCGTCAAACGTCCCGTTTGCACCCAAGAGTTCGCGAATGTGAAGCAGAGTGAGCGCGTCAGCCGCGCCCATCTCTAGAACATCCACGGTTTTCATGTGGGGATGGAACTCTCGAAACGCGTTCGCGGCGACCTGCGCGCGCACGCGATATCGATAGTTGAGGTACTTCTTCTCGAGGCGTCCTCGGGCGTATTCCGCGTCCATCACGCCAAGGTATTCATCCGATTGCTTTTCCATCATTCATCCATTTCGCACGAAGCGCGCGCGAATGTAGTCCGCAACAGACCGCGGTGCAACTCGCACGGTCGCCTTGCAGCTCTTCGGTCGCGTTGTAGTTCGCGTTTCAGCTGCACGTTTCAGCTTCGCGCTCTCGATCTTATTGTGCAATTCGCGAGGACCATGGCGGACTTTCCACCGATGAACTCTGATTTCGACACAGATTCTCGCGGATTCTCTTGGGGCCTTGGTTAGGTGGCTTGACCCAAGAATCCAACCATTTCAAGAATCGTAGCCAATCGGCGCAAGCATCTGAGAAATCAGTGGAAAGACTACTCGACTGTTCGTTTAAACTGACGGAGCATGAACGGAACGCCCACGACCGCTGTCACCCACGAGGCCAAAAGCGAATAGCCGATGGTGGTAGCGATGACACCGGACTCGTCTAGGCTTCGACCCAATAGCGTGAGCAGGGCTAGGAACGCGGCATCGCGGGTTCCCATGCCGGAGACCGTTAGCGGGAGCATGCCGACGAAGATGGCGAGTGGCCAAAGGGCGAAGACGTCGACGACGTTCAGACCAGCCGAGAATGCGTAGGACAGGCAGATGACGATACCGATGGCGAAAATCCACGCCAGAATCGACGTGAAGCACACTCCCAGGAAGTAAGCGGGACGCTCTTGGAAGGCGTTGAATACCCGCAGCACGCTCTCGATCTTCTCGGCGCGAGCCTTCAGGAAGCCCACCTTCGTGTACTGCTTCATTAAGACAACCACGACCAGGAAGACCCATTCGGCGGCCAGCAATAGCAGGGCCACCGCGCTGATTTGCCAGAGGCCAGTGACGATTCCTCCAATCGCGCTCAACAGGCAAAGCGATTGCACATCGATAAGCTTCTCGGCAACGATCGCGCCCGCGCCTTCCGCGACCGGACAGTGGTCCCGCAGCACCCACGCCCGCAATACATCGCTGGCTCTAGACGGCGTAATGACCGCGAGTGGCCACGTCGACAACACAGCGTTAAGTGCGGACAGAAACGGTGGATGGTGGCCCATCACACGGATGGTCAGCTGCAGCCTGTAAGTTCCTAGACAGATTTGGGCCACCAGTATCCCGAACGCGAGCCCAATATACGTGGCGTCAGCGGTCTTGAGCGTTTCGGTGAAGTCCGCCATCCCCGCAGCCTGGTCGACCAGCACGTAGAGCACCGCCGCCGTGATAGCCAACAGGGGCAGGATTCTCCAATCGAAGAACCTGACCTTTGGGATGTCTTCATTTGCCAACGGAGGCTCCAATCGACTTCAAGTACTTCGCTGCCGCGCCGGGATCTTCCTGCAGCGAATGAGCCGGATAGAAGTCGGATACGAAGTAAGAATGCCAGAATGACGTTGGCTCTTCCTTGAATCCGAACTCCTTAAAGTCCAGCCCCGGTTCGTCCAAGTAGTACACCACATAGCCCAGGACTCGGCGAGTTTTGTACTTTTTGTAGAGCTCAAGTTGCCGTGGTTTGGGGACGTGTCGGCCAATCACAAAGATATTGGCATTTGTGGGAAGTTTCACGTTCGCGCGGTACCTGCGCCACGTGTAGTAGCGCATCTGGATCGTCGCGTTCACGGACCGGTGAAACGCGATTCTATCGGTCGGCTTAGTGTTTTGGTTCAACCACTGCCCGAACATCGTCTTGTCCAGCTGTCCATCCTGCGGAAAACCTTTCGACGGCTTCTTCGGAGGCAGAATCTCGTAAGTGCGCAGATGCGTTGTTGGGTACTGCGTGAACAGCCAGCCGACATGCAGCAGCAACACCACCGCTAATGCAATCCACTGTTTGTTCGGCAGTCGCTCTGCGAGCCATGTGACCCCCTGCGCGAAAGCGACGAGCACCGGCACCATGAAAATGAGGATGTAAAACGAGTGCACTCGGGCGGCTTGTTTGAAGACAGCGAAATAGAGCAGTCCGCCCAGCCCAAAGACCACGATTGTCGCGTCGAGTCGCTTCTGCCGGGCTTGCGTAACCGCGCCTACAATCGCAGTCAGCAGCACGACCCACCCGAAGTAATCCCAGAACCGGCGACCCACCACGTTGGCCAATCCACCAAGCGTAACCCCGCCTCCAGAGCGCCTTTCCGCTAGTTTCTCGAACCCGGTCGGGCCCGCAAAATCGCCCAGCCACAGCATGAATCCGCCCAGAATGAGGGCGGTCAGCACACCGATGGCAACGAAGACCACCGGTTTCCTAGGTTTCCGAATCAGGGCATCAGCCCCAAAGAATCCGGCTAAGATGAAACCAGGCCAATCGAACGTGCAGGCAATACAAACACACGCAACTGCAAGTGGGGCCGCCCACTTTGGAGGCTCTTCACGTCGCGCATACTCCATCATTATGAGTCCGCACAACGTCCAGAAGATGATGTGTGATTCGTAGTTGAGCAGCCGCCCATACTCGATCTGGAGCGGTATCAGCATGTAGCCCAGCACCGCAACAAACGCCGTGACGACATCGCTTCGGAGCCGAACATAGGCAAACAACGCCAAGAAGATGCCGAGGCGCGGTGACAACGCCACCAGGGCAGCAGCAGCTTCGGATTGCCCAAAAATCATGAAACTTAGGCCGACCAGGATGTTCACGGTTGGCGGGTGATTCCAATGCACGATGCCCTCGCGGCCCAAATCCGCGGCGGTGAACATGTGCTTGTATGGCGCAAAGCCGGTCTCTAACAGGCCATGATGGGCGTAGTGAGCACCGATGGTCGACCGCAAAACGCCGTTCCAGCCGATGTGACCAGCGACGTACAGCTCACCGATACCTTGCAGAGAAAGTAGGATATGAAGCGCAAAGAGCGCGGCCAGCGCGGCCCATTGTTGTCGTGTTAGCGAGGCGTGGGAATGCACGGCCCACCTTGGTCAGGGGGTCATTTTCCGCGCCCGAACGTCGTCGAGCTTGACGACATTTTCGGCTGCTTCGTGATGGAAGGTTGGGACAATCGCTTTCAAGAGCCGACGCACGGAGGTGTCATCGTAGGCGTATGCGACCTCAAGCAGCTCCTCCAGATGCGCCTGCAAGCGATTCAACTCGGCGTCCGAGTTCTGGCCCACGAAGATCTTGTCGTGGCGCGTTTTGTCAGCGCGCTCTTCATCGAGTGTAAGTTCTTCGAATAGCTTTTCGCCAGGCCGCACGCCGCTGAAAACGATTTCGACATCGTCTTCAGTGAGCCCCGAAAGGCGAATCATATCGCGGGCGAGGTCGGCAATCTTGACCGGTTGACCCATGTCCAAAATGAACAGCTCGCCGCCTTGTCCGTCCGCTGCCGCCTGCAACACCAGCTGCGACGCTTCGGGGATGGTCATGAAGTAGCGCGTCATCTCGGGGTGGGTGACCGTGACAGGGCCTCCGCGCTTGATCTGCTCGCGGAAAATCGGAACCACGCTGCCGTTGGAACCCAGCACATTACCGAATCGGACCGCGCAGAAATGCGTGTCGCTGTCGTTGTTTAGATTCAACACGCACAGCTCGGTAACACGCTTCGACGCGCCCATGACGCTGGTGGGGTTAACCGCTTTGTCCGTGCTGATGAGGATGAAGTTCGAAACTCCGAATTCATCCGAGAGCTCAGCGACCGTCTGCGTGCCGACGACGTTGTTCAGAATCGCCTGTGACGGATGAGCCTCCATCAGCGGCACGTGTTTGTACGCAGCGGCGTGCAAGACGACCTGAGGTTGGTGCTCTTCAAAGATTGCGCGCATGCGCTCTTCGTTGGACACATCTGCGATACAAGGGACGACGTTGCCGGCGTCCTTGAGTTCACGATGTACAAAGAACAACGGCGTTTCCGCCCGTTCGACCATCAAGAGCTTCTTGGGATTAAAGCGCAGAACCTGGCGGCAAATTTCGGAGCCAATCGAGCCACCAGCGCCGGTCACAAGCACCGTTTGGCCCTGAATAAAGCGGCCGATCGACGTCGTATCCAACTTCACGGGTTCACGACCAAGCAAGTCTTCAATCGAGACGTCACGTACCTGCGTAAGGCTGACCTTTCCATCCAGAATTGATTCGACTGCAGGCAGAATCTGCGTCATCACGCCGGTGGACTGGCAGGCCTCAAAGATACGTCGAATCTGCTGTCGGCTGGCCGATGGCATCGCGATGATAATCTGTTCGACGCGGTGCTTTTGCACGACTTCGTCGAGGCTCGTGATGGGACCCAATACCGGAACACCATGGATGCGAAGTCCACGTTTGTAAGGGTCGTCGTCCAAGAACCCGATGGTCTTGTACGGTAGATTTCGGTTCTTCGTGATTTCGCGAAGTAGCGTCTCACCCGTATCACCGGCGCCGATGATCAACAGCGGCTGGGTGCCGCCGACTTCCTTTCCACCTGCGCGCGCCCGGACGGCTTCACGCAGGATACGAAGGCTTCCGCGTGCTGCGGCAATCAGGAACAGGCTGAGGCCATAGTCCAAGATGTAGACCGATCGCGGGAAAGGCGTTTCGGCAATAAACACCTGGTAGACCAGGAAGACGACCGCTGCGATAGCGAGCGAGCGTGCAAGGTCGATGATGTCGTAGAGACTGACGTACTTCCACCAACCGTTGAAATTGCGAAGCAACGCAAAGACTACGACCTTGGTGGCTAAGACGATTGGGAAGGTCTGGACGATAACGTCGTTCCAGACTTCGGGGATGTTGAAATCGAAGCGGATTAGGAAAGCGCCGGCATATGCAGCAGAGAACAGCAGCATGTGCATCGCGATGACGATGAGCATGCGTACCGGCCGCGGCAGTTGCGGCAATTCCTCGAGCCATTGGAGGCGAGATTCCATCTATCCACTCAATTCCAAAATCAGTGTGGGATATATACAGACACGAGGGTCAATTTTCAATTTTACAGAGTTTGCGGGCTAGGTTTCAGCCACCGCCCCGAGGCTACTTTCGAGCCAATAGCGCGCTCGCAAGGTCCCGGGCCTTGTCTGTGTCCGCTTGAGCCGCGGACTTCAGCCCGCTTCGAAGCGTCGTCACCAAAGCACCGTACTCGCCACCGAACTTCGTGCACCAATCGCAGCCCTCCAGATGGCGTTCGATCTGGTCCTGCGTGGTTGCATCGAGCGCACCATCGACATAGTCGTCCAGCTTTTCCAAGACCTGCATGCAGCGGATTCCAGCGATTTCGCGATCTTCAGCCATCGGCGACCTCGCTGTTTAGCTCCGCCATCAACGCAAGACGCGCCCGATGAAGGCGCGATTTCACGGCAGGAACGTTCATCTCTAAGATTTGCGCGACCTCTGGATTTGAGAATCCCTCAAGGTCTCGCAATTCAATGATTTCGCGGGCGTCATCGGGAAGTCGCTTCAATGCACGATGCACTTCAGCAATGGATTCGGCGCGACTGGCTTCGACCTCGGGATCTCCCCAGCCGGCGCGCAGCCCCAATTCACCCAAGCTTTCAAATGTAGCCGGCTCGGCCGTTCGTCGCCGAAACTGTCTGGCGATACGGTTGCGAGCGATGCCATAGACCCATGCCCGTGCGGTGCTGCTGCCCTCAAAATTTGAAGCGCTCGACATCACGGACATGAACGTCTCCTGTACGATATCGTCCACCTCGGGTCGTGACCCGATACGACGCGTTACCCAAGCCACTACCGACTCATGGTGTCGAACCACGAACTCGGTAAAGGCATCGTCGTCGCCACTTGCGTAGCGACGAAGCAACTCGTCATCGCCCTGTGCGTCTGTGGGCCTTGTGGACATTCACACCTTAGGATTCACAACCTTCTTTGCCGCACGTATCGATACCAAAGATTTTGTAAAGCGGACACATTCCGATTGCACCTGTCAGCAGTGGAATCAGACCAAGCAGACCCCACATCGTCTTGGGTCCGACGAAAACCAGTGAGATTGCGACCAGTCCAACAACCACGCGCAGTCCACGATCGATATTGCCTTCATTTCGTTTGAGAATGTCGTTCATTTGGAACCTCCGTTTTTGAGTCTCACTGCTTAAGTGCCAAACGGCGGGGAAAGGGATTCTTGAAAGCGGATTTTTCTTCCAGAATTCGCGGCGTGCCGCTCAGAGTTCGGCCCGTTGGGCCTCAGAATTCGCGACTTCGTCGCTCAGATCTGTTCTCACGAATCTACATCATCACCAACGTGATCATCAGTGATAATGCCGTCGAAACGGCAATCCATGTGCGGATAACGTTCCAGCGGTTCCAAGTTGCTTCGAAGAAGATGCGCTCATCACGAAGGTTCTCTGCCGACATCTCCGCAGTCCGCAGGGATTGAAGGCGGTTGTTGCGTGGGATGTTGATGGTCACTGTGGGGAGTTGAACGCCCACGAGGTAAACGACCGTCGTGCCGACCACCAACCACACGATGGTGCCGTCGGCAGTCCAGAGCGCCAGCCCGGTTGCGGCGAGCAAAGACAGGACTGAGCCTGCCCAGACTAACCCAAACGCCGCGCTTCCATCCTGAATAATGCCATCGATGCGCTGGAAGGCACGGATGTACTCGGCGTCGTCTATGCCGCCCGCGCCGGGCTGTATGTGGTTTCATATAGGCCTCACCGGTCGATGCGATATCGAGAGCGAGGCGTTTGACCCCGTAGAGCTGACACCTGGCGGCTTCGTGCTAGTCACTCGCGGCGTGGGTCATGACTTGTCGCACAATGGGCAGACAGAGCGACCAGACGTTGTGGGCGTTCCCCACGAATATGAAAACGAGAACTACGCGCTGCTTCGCTACGGAGATGGGCCGGTCACGACGACGTTGGTTTGCGGGATGATTCGCCTGGCGAGTCATGTGGGGCAGGAGCTTATCGATGCGCTTCCGCCTGTGATCGCGATGGATGGCTTGGACAACCTGCAGAGTGAGTGGATGCAGAGCTCGATCAGGCTGATGGCCGCAGAATCAAAGTCCATCCAACCCGGCGGCGACACCGTAGTCACTCGCCTTTGCGATATTCTGGTGATCCAATCACTTCGGCGTTGGTTGGAGACCGCGTCCGAAGCGCAGATGGGGTGGTTAGGCGCTTTGAACGACCCATCGATTGGCCGAGCCATGAGTGCCATTCACAAGAACCCGGAGTCCTCGTGGGGCTTGGAATCACTGGCTGAAACGGCAGGGATGTCGCGTTCTGCGTTCGCGGCTCGCTTTTCTGAGTTGGTTGGAGAAACCCCGGTGAAATATGCGACAAAAGTCGCCATGCGCCGCGCGCAGGAGTTGCTTGAGGACCCCACCAATAGTGTCGCTGAGCTCGCTTGGCGCTTCGGCTATAACTCAGAAGCCTCGTTCCACCGGGCATTCAAGCGGGTTACTGGAGTTCCGCCCGGAAAGTACCGAAGAAGCCTGGAGTCGGCCTAGTCAGCAGCAACCGCGAAGACCGACACGGACCGAATCACATCACCTTCATGCGCGCCAAAATCACAGGACACCGACTTCGTGTGGTGGACACGTTCCAGACCTACCTCTTTGGCAACATCGTCTAGCGTCGCGGAAGCGGCATGCATGGCGACGATGACGCCGTCGTCACGCACATAGGGTCGGGCAACCTGCACCCAGGTGTCGGGGGCGCGAAATCCCTTCGAGATGACATAGCCAAACTGTCCCAGCTCGACGTCCTCCAAACGTGACTCATGGATCGTCACATCCTCAAGCTTCATGCGGTTGACAGCGATCTTCATGAACTGAACGCGCTTCTTTCGCGGTTCAACCAATGTGATGGGGATGTCAGGAAATGCGATTTTGAGCGGGATCCCGGGGAAGCCTGCACCGGTGCCGACGTCCAGAATGGAATGGAAAGGCTTGTGCGCGGCAGCCGCGGTGAGCGAATCGATGAGCATTAACCGTTCAAGCTCTTCGAAATTCATCGGGCCGATGAGGTTCATCGATGCGTTGAACTTCAGCAACAGGTCGGCATACAGCTCGAACCGCTCCATGGCAGATTCATCGAGCTCGATCCCCTGAGCGTCTGCAAAAGACTTGAGAGAGTTGAACGTTAGCTTCAACGGCGTGGCAGACCCGAGCAGTTTACGAACTGATCATCACAGCCCGCGTCAGCCTGGCATTCCAAGCATACGGCACTATTGGGGTCTTCGATGCATTCACCGATGCAGTTCGTGAAGACACACTCGACGGTTAGCCCATAGCAGGACGAGCACTGGCGCGAGAGGCCTGTTTCTGCTGCAACACAACCGGTCGTGCAATCGCTGAGGTCCTCACCACCCTCAAAACAACCAAACGCGCACTCTTCAGCCACACCTTCTGTCTGACCTGACAAAACGATCTCGGCGTCGCTATTGCTCAAGCAGCCACCCGCGGTGTTATTGGGGTTCCCATTGGGCGGGTTGTTCTGATTATTGGGCGGGTTGTTCGCGTTATTGACGTTGTTCGCAGCGTTATTCGAGCTGTTCACCGGGTTGTTGAAGCTATTGTTCAACCGATTATTGGACCCAGTGTTGTTCTGGCTATTCAGGTTGTTAACGTTGTTTCCATTGTTGGCGTTGTTGGCGTTATTGGCGTTATTTCCGCCACCCTTCTTGGCGACATCGCCACCGCAGCCAACAGCCAAAGCCAAAACCGCAATCATCAATAGTGCTCGAACCATCTTGTTCACCTGCTAGCTCCCGTTGGTCGCGTTTCAGCTCCCGTTGGTCGCGTTTCAGCTCCCGTTGGTCGCGTTTCAGCTCCCGTTGGTCGCGTTTTGTCATTGATCTGGCGGCGGACTATAGCGATTGGGGTTAAACTTGCCAATTCTGGAACATGAATCGGTGAGCGAAGCGAACCACATCGGTGAGCAACGCGAACCAAATCGGTGAGCAACGCGAACCAAATCGGTGAGCAACGCGAACCCTATTCCATCACCCAGCAGACACCGCCAACAACGTATTGCTCGCTGGCGACGTATGCGTAGTTGGTGCCATCTGGGCAGCCGCTTTCAGCAGCGGTGCGTGCGACGCAGCGGTTGATACCGTCGGTGAAACCTGCGCAGAGGTTGCCGTTGAAGGTGTCACCACAGTCGCTGTGTGCCGCGCACTCATCACCGATGGTCTCGACCTTTGCGTATGGGCTGAGCTTCTCGTTCTGGTCGATGCCGATGACGCCGTAGAACACCTGGTATGCATCGTTGACCTGCTCGGCATTCAACGTCGTGATGATGTCGTTGTAGGTCGCTGGCATGTGGACGTCTGGCTCGTAAGCGTCGGTCTGGACGAGGTTTCGGAACAGGTCGACCGTGCCGCGTGCGTAGCTGTAGTTGACCGTCGTGATGACGTCCAAGTTGTCTTCATTCTTGTTGGGGTTGGCGTACATCATGTCTGCGTATTGCGAGTACGTCTGGCATCCCTGAGCGATGAAGAGCTGCTTCTTGTTCGGGTCGAAGTCGAGCGTCGCGAACTCGGTGTCGTCGATGTATGCCTCGTACGCTTCGTCCATGTAGAAGCCGTAGTATGGGCCTGCGTGACCGTTGTAGAAGATAACATCGCGGCTAACCAATTCTGACTTGGTCTGCTCGATCTGCAGGTTGCGCTGACCGATGTACATGTCGCTGTGGAGCAGTCGAACTTCGATGTTCACGGTAAAGGCGCTCGTGGAGCAGTCTTCGTTGTAGTAGGCGAGCATCTTCTCGATGGTGCGTGGTCCAACGCGGTAGACGGAATCGACGTCCTTTTCGGTCGCGAAGATCACGTCATCAGCCGTGCCGTCGACCCCGTCGTCACCAGCGCGGTGCGTCCAGAAGTTACGGCGTGCGTCTGAGCGGAAGCCCATCGCTTTCAAGTCGTCGTCTGTCAATTCGCTGCTGTTCAAGCTAGCGAGCGCGTAATCAAGCTGGCAGGTCTCCAAAGCAGGTCGGAAGGAAATCATCTGCTTTGTGAACGGGCCGCTGTTGTGCGCGAGCTCATCGAACGAAGCGACCGGCGCTTCGAAACCATCTGCAACCAACGCGTTGAACGCCTGCTGAGCGTCTTGCAGGTCGTAGCGGGCTGCGTTGTAGTCATGGCCAAAGACCATCGTGATATCATACGTGCCATCTGCGAAGAACGCGTTGTACTCAGGGTACGCGTCGGCGACCTCAGGCAGCTCCATGACCGAAAGCGTGATGGTCTCGAGCTCACCCTGGTAGGTATCTGGGTCAAACGAACGGATTGGACGGCTGCTATCCGACGTCTCGCCAGCAGGCATGCGCAGGTCGAATTGGAGCCCAATATCGCCTTCCATTGCGCCGTCTGCGCGAAGCATGTCGTACAGGTTGTTCGGACCCGCCACGTCGATGGTGAAGGTCACGAGGATGCCCGCTTCGGCGTCTTCAATCTCAAGCGTTTCGGTCGACTTGTTGCGGACCATCGCTTTGAATCCGCCGTAGTTGGTGTTGTAAAAGAAGATTTCGTCGTCGCCAATCTGGCCGTCACCGTTGATGTCGATACCTTCGAACTTATCGGTGAGGTAGGTCGTCAAGTACACGCCCAATGCGCTGATGCGCTGGTCGATGAGGCGATTTCGCGTGGCTTCGTCTTCGTACTCTTCGGTGGTCATTTCGACCGCGATTTGGCCGGTGACCTCGAATTCCTTCGAGACGTTTGAGTAGTAGTCGTCAGCCTTGCCTGGCATCACCAGGTCAAGTTGCTGGTCTGCAGGGGTATTTGGCTCGTCGTCTGCGCCGGCGCATCCGACCATGAATCCCATTGCGACTGCTGCGATTGCTGCTTTCTTAAGTGTGTGTGCATTCAACATTTGTAATCTCCATCTTCAAAATCATCTGATGGAGTGTTTGTAGCGAACGCATGTAGGTAAGTATTCTGAAACGTCCTGAAAGGGGCTGAAGGTTCCTTTCAGATCTGAACGGCTTGCTGCGCAAGCGGAACGGCTCGCTATGCGGGCAGAACGGCTCAGCGTTGCTTCGCGGATACGATTTGGGCGAACTCGCGGATCAGTGTGGTGAGTACTTCTGGAGACGCAAGTAGGAGTTCGAAATGGGCCTTGGCTTCATCCGGCGTCAGACTGATCGAGCCCTTCGTGAAATGTGCAAACCGCTCGAGGGGCTGCAGGAAGTCGTCGGGAATGGTCTTCAAAAACTCCTCAGAAGCCGCATTTCCCGTCGCGGCCACGAAGCACTCGCCGAATTCGATTTTAATATTTTCCACCGAGAGTTTTTCGACCATGAGCTCGCACCCATCCAGCAATTCTGGGCCCCGAAATTCCGACGTTAGATGGATATAGTTGCCGGTGGTGATGCTGACTTTGACGGCACGACCGTCGGTGTGAGCGATGAAGTCCTGATCTCCCCAGACCACCTCGCGATCGCTGCCGTTGAGCATTTCGCACGTCTTGTCCGCAAGTGTTGCTGCGTCTTCAACCCATCGTTCTGAGTAGATTGCCGCTGGGTCGGACATCGAGGAGGTGAAAGAAACGCTCGCCCCTTTGATGCGATACTGAAAGTCAGATGGAACCAGGCAATCCACGCGATGGACCTTGGCGCCTTCGAGCACCAACTCCCCAAACAACAAATCGAGATACGGTTCCTTTACGTCGAATGACACGACCATGCCGGTCTTGGGTCCACTTGGCCCCAGGAGCGGCGCGTCCAGAACAGCCTTGCGCGTAAACAACGCTAAGGCGGCAAAGAAGACAACCGCTGCGACAAAAACCCAGGTCACTATGAAGGTAACGCGTCGGTCACAGACTCTTCGACGGCCGGTTCGGCCTCTAGCGCGGGTGGTTGGCTGGCGAGCTGTTCTTTGCGGTGATTGAGGCTCAGGCCAACAGTGGTTCCGCCGATGACGGCGATGGGCATCGTGAGAAAGTTCAGGAATGGGACCCAGAGCAGCATGCTAGTCCCAAGGCCAAAACCAAAGGTGAGCGGCTTGTTGTCCCAGACCATCTTGATCTTGTCTCGCCAGCGATACAGGCGGCGCTCAAGGGGGTGGTCTGTGTATTCAACGGCCAGGAAGAACGACGAAACTGTTGCGCCCAGGATGCCTCCGACAACGCTTCCCGCCACCGGGATGACGCTGATCAGAAAAACTGGAATCATGCAGGCCGCGTAACAGCTGGCTGTGACAGCAGCTGTAAAGACGCCCCGCGCCGCTCCGACCGCATTTCCCTTGAGGCTTCCGTCCGTCGCGATGAGCTGACCACGAACAATCTTCTCCGTTTTGCCAGACAATGTTTCGTTGAATGGACTCGCAACAACGCCGCCAAAGATAATGGTCGAAACGTATGAAATCAGGAGCATCAGAGGGACAAAGATGATGAGGACAACCCACCAAAGAACGACCAACCAATCATCTGGTTTCGTCCAAATCCAACCAACGATATCGCCGACGTTGAACAGTAGCGTGGCAGCCATGACCATGAACAAAATGAAGTTGATGGCCGCTGGGATCGCGACGTTCTTCCACAGGTTCGGGTGCTTCCAGAGGAACTTGATGGACCGAAAGCCCATCGTGAACCCACCAAGGAACTGCTTCGCAGGTGGCAAATCGTGGAGCGAGTCCACGTAAGCCAGCAGAAGCTTGTGCTCGACGGGGTCTTGCTCGGCGAGTGCGACTTCGGGTGGGTCTGTGACTTCAATTTCATTCATGGATGGGAAGCTACGCACAAACGATGGAGGCGGCAAGATTGGGTTGTCTTTCGCTTCGCGAGTTTTCTTTCGCTTCGCGAGTTATCTTTCGCTTCGCGAGTTATCTTTCGCTTCGCGAGTTTACTTTCGCTTCGCGAGTTATCTTTCGCGCTGCGCGCAAGTTCGCTTGCGCTTTCGCGCAGTTCGGATGTCCGACGAGTTGCCAGTCCGCCAGAAGATCGAAGACTTGGCGCAGCCAAAGCGAACTTGCGGAAGCAAAGAAAACTCGCCGAAGGCGAAGAGAACTTGCCGAAGGCAAAGATTACTGAGCGACTGTCAGTTCCAGCGTTGCTGAGACGACTCGACCCGTATCTTGCCGCGCCGTGTCCTTCACGATGACTTGGAATTGGCCGGAAGCGGCTTTGTCGAAGAAGTCAGGAATTGCGTAGCGCGCCTCCAGATTCTCGGCCTGTTCGCCGTCAGCTTCCTGCACAACAACCGTCGTGCCGTCAGGGTGGACAACCGAGATTTCGAGGTCGCCGCGCCAGGTATGCTCGATATTGATGTCGAGCGCTGCGCCTTTGAGCGTGCCCGCGGCTTCTGCATCCACGGTTAACACGAGGCCAGTTTCGTCGTTATCAGGAATGTCGCCCGTTCCAAGGTCGAGGGTCACGGTTTCGTTCGTGCCTGGGTCGACTGGCGGCTCAACAGGGTCACCGCTGGAATCGAGCTCACAGAATGCAAGCTGGTCAGGTTCTGCTTCGGTATCGACGGCCACGTCGCGTTGTGGGCAGCTCTCGTCTTCGCTCCATGCAACCCAATCGGACTCTCGGTCGAGCTCGATAGCGTGCTGGCGGAAGAGGTCATAGCCGTCACCGTCGTCATCGCGATTCATGAAGACGATTGGCGCGACGCACATTTCTGCGTCCTGCTGCGCCTTGATGTTCAGGTCCATGATGATGTCGTACATGGCATTTGTGCTGCGGTTCCAGCAGCAGGTCTTCGACTCGCCGTACACGAGTTCACCGAAGACATAGTCTTCAAGGCGTCGGTACTCATTATCAACGTCATTGCGGGTGCTTCCGAACTCTTCTTCTTCCAGCTCGTAGAGGCTTTCGAACGCTTCTTCACGGCCGATTCGTGCCGAGCAGCTTGCAGGAAACTGCTGAAGGTGCTGTCGCTTGCTCTCGATGATTTCCAGCAAGACATCGCGCTTCTGCTCGGGGCTAAGCTCAACAAGGATCTTGTCGAACGTATCGATACGAGCCGCAATCGCTTCGAAGTCTGTCGAGTCGATCCAGGTGTCGGAGTATTTGCTCATGACGACGTTGGTCCAGCGACCGTTGATGTTCTTCGCAGTACGCCATCGCTTCGCGCCGCCACCAAACTCTTCAAAGCCAGGTCCACCGGTGTTGGTGAGCTTGAAGTAGCGCTTCGTTGCTCCTGGGCTCTCCCACACCGGCTGACGGCGAGGCATCGATCCGGAGGCAAGTTCAACTTCCATCTGTGGGATGACTTCGCCGTTTTCGTCTTCGATGGTCGTGACTTCCTCACTACGCATCACGACGAGCGTGTGGCCAATACCAATCTTCTGCCAGCGCTCGACGAGCACGTCGCCTGCTTTAACTGCTGCTGGCTTCAGGTTGTAGGTGTTTGAGGGGTCTGCCAAGTTGACCGAACCGAACCATGCGAGCGTAAGGCGAAGGAAGTACCCAACGCGCTTGTTGAGATAGACTTGATCGAAGTACGCGCCTGCGTGAAGGCCTTCACCAAGCTGTGGTTGCTCATCGTCAAACGAACCCGGGATCGTGAGTTCAGCAAGTTTGGAGTCAGATGGCCATTCGCCACCGTTGCGGACTTCGTCAGCGCGGTCGCTGAAGTCTTTGTAGCGAGTCTTGAAGTTCGGCATGTTTCCGAACTTTCCGTCGGCCCGGCGCATGCCGAAGTGACCAAAGTACAAGCGGCCATCCTTGTCGCGCGCTTCCATGAAGAACGGAAGGTTGTACCAGCTGGCAAACGTGATGCGCAGGAAGATGGCGACTTCGGCGCATTCAAGCGTCGGCGACGGCATCGTCTTGCCCCATGGCGTCATCATTTCGAAGGTGTCGCGCGTCGAGAATCCACCCACCGTGTCGATCTTCTCGAATGAAGCAACCCAAAGCTGGTACTTCTCGTCCCAAGTCAGACCGCTGTTTTCGCCCCAAGCCATGCCGGCTTCGCGAGCAGCTGGGGTATCCGTGTCTTCCCACGCGTTCTTTACTTCCCAAACCGCCGTGCTGGCGCTGTCGACCGAGACCGGAAGACCGCGTTGACCGATGACCTGGTCGTCTTTGGCGCCAACGCCAACTTCAGCTTCATCATTCGGGAGGAAGGTCGGCTTGCCGTTTTCATCAACTGGCATGCCATTATCAAGTCCATCTGAACCTGCGTCATCGCCTGCACAGGCGGACACAAAAACAAAGGTAAGCGCAAGGAATACAACGATTAATTTACGAAACTGCTTCATATAAATGTCTCCACGGGGTGGCATCCCGTTCAAAAATCTCAGTGGGAGATAGATCAAGGATTGTGCCAGCATTGAAACAAGATCGCCAGATCTCTATTCGCGGCAGAATTAGTGATGTTGGGGGTCGTTGTTGTTCTGAGAGTGTGGTGGCAACTCTAACTTCCAGTTGGTTTTCTTCGGCTTCGCCGAGTTGTCTTTCGCTTCGCGAGTTATCTTTCGCGCTTCGCGCAAGTTCGCTTGCGCTTCGCGCAGTGGGATCCACGCCGAGTTGCCAGTTCACCGTAAGATCGAAGACTCGGCGCAGCCGAAGTGAACTTGCCGCAGGCAAAAGAAAACTCACAGAAGGTGAAAGATAACTCGCCGAAGGCGAAGATTACTTTCTGAGCTCTGTTCGTCGAATCTTCCCCGAAGCCGTGCGTGGTAACTCACTCATGAAGTACCACTTCCGTGGGAGCTTGAAGCTTGCGAGCCGATCGCGGCAGAACGCGATGAGCTGGTCTTCAGTGGCGTCCTCATCCAAGACGACAGCGGCAGCGACCTTCTGGCCCCATTCCTTGTCTGGAATTCCGAAAACAGCGCATTCACCCACGCTCGGGTGCGAGAGTAGAACGGACTCAACTTCGGCTGGGTAGACGTTTTCGCCGCCGGTGACGATGAGATCGTCGCGGCGAGCAACGACCCATAGGAAGCCGTCTTCGTCCATGTAGCCGAAGTCGCCAGTGTCGAACCAGGGGCCCTCGAATCGACGTGCGTTTTCTGCGGGGCGGTCGAGATACCCACTCGTGACCATGGGGCCACGGATAAAGATGAGGCCGGTTTCATTGGCCTCCAGTGGCTCGCCTTCTTTGTCGCGAATCATGACGTCCGCGCCGTGCACTGGAATGCCAGCAGACCCGAGCTTCCCGATGGCCTGTGCGGGCGGCATCGTAGTTACTTGCGACGCTGCCTCGGTCAGACCGTACGTTTGGTAGACCGGCATGTTGTGTTTGGCCGACATCTCCAAAGTTTCACGGTCGGCGGGGCCGCCGCCAAGCAATACAGCGCGCAATCGACCGCTCGCCAGTTGGTCGGTGAAGCCTTCGTGGTCGAACCACAAGCGGCGAAGCATCGTGGGTACAAACGACGCGAGCGTGACCTGACCAGCCGCGATAATCTCGGCGACTTCGTCGGTCTCAAAACGTTCGGTCAGCGTAAGGGCAGTTCCGTAGATCGCGCTGCGATAGACGATCGCCAATCCGCCGATGTGACAAAGCGGCAGGCAGCAAAGCCAGTTGTCTTGCTGATTCAGGCCTAAGTTAAACGCCGACGCGGTCGCGCTCGCCGAGTGGTTTGCCCAAGTGAGCGGCACCGGCTTTGGAACACCCGTGGTTCCCGACGTGTATATCAGGGTCGCGATGCCCGCCGGGTCAACGGCGGCAGCGTTGGAATCGAGGCTAAACGTTAGCTCTTCGACCTGCACAAACTTCGTGTTTTCCAGGTCCAGCTCACGGTCGGACGAGCCATGGTCGATAACCAACATGTCCGCTGAAGCATCGTTCAACAGCCAGGAAATCTCGTCGTCGCTGAGCCGAGGATTGATGGGCACGAGCGTCGCACCAGCCCATGCAACTGCGTGAATCGCAACCACGTGTTGAATCGAATTCGCCATCAGCGTGGCAACACGGGAGCCATGCGACACACCCGCAGCCTTCAATGCCGCAGCTGTACGCGAAACACGCTCGCCGAGCTGTTTGTAGGTGAGCTGCGCGGGGCCTTCGACGACCGCAACCGCATCGGGGCGCGCCGTAATCTGACGTTCGAGCCAATTCATGCGCCGGTTTTGAGCATATTCGACCGGGTTTGGCAACATGGACTGTGATGGTGGTACGGTTTCAGCTTCGCGTTTCAGCTCGCCCTGCGGGCTTTGCGTTCCAGCTCGGCTTTGCCTCGCGTTTCAGCGTCGCGTTTTTCGGCGGCGGCAGAAGGCTAGAATGGCTAGCAGTAGAATTGGGGAGGCTGGAGCGTTGGTGTTTTGGGTTGCGCAGCCTGAATCCCCATCTTGATGTGCCCTCCGAGACTTCGCCGTTGCTATCGGAGTTATTGGTGGCTCCGTTGTTCGTCGCGTTGTTTTCAGTGTGAGAGTTGTTTTCTGGTTCGGGCGGTGCCGGTGGGAGGTCCACTTCTGGATCGTAGGTGTGCCCGTCCACGCAGACTGGAGCAGATGCTTCGATGACATCTCCATTCCATGATTGATGGTGTGCAACGAAGCAACCATCGGAATATGGGATGAACAGACTGTCTTCGCCGATGTCCAGATATTTGAATCTTGGCAAGCCATCGAGTCCAGCGAACCTAACGGCATACAAACCCGGCAGTTCGGTATCTCGACCAATCGTAACCCAGAGGCCTTCTGTTACTTCGTTGGCAGTCTCGCAACTTGGGCATGCACCGATTTCTTCGGCTTCCTCGCACCCAGCGTCAACAACCCTGGACTTCGAGCCAACCTCGAATGCCTCAATTGTTGTTTCGGATGGAGCAGGCGTGGTGGGAGCGACAACAGTGAACTCCGCGATCACCGGAAAATCGCCACCGACCACGAGTTTGACCACTTGGTCTTCCGCCAAATTCGTCGTGGGGAACCAAGCCACGAGCACCTTGGACATACTGATGTTGAAGAACCCGTCGAAATTCTCGGTTCGAGTTCCTGCGGTATAGATTTGGATCTCGCCGGGTATTGGGTTGTCCGCGTCATCGGTAACAGCAGCCTCGAACAAGGACAGCGAGGACGTGGATACTTCCAGCTCCGCGATCAATGGGCCGTTCGCCGGTGTTTCTAGATCCTGCTCAAGGATTCGAGTGATCTCACCCGGCGCCGAACAGGCGTCCGCAGTCTGAGAGCTAAGTGCGGTCAAAACTACAACCGACAACACTAGTAAAGTGCGCATCACGCCTCCAATTCGAAACGAAAGAAGAATCATCACATCAGAAACACGACCGGCAATCAACCGAAGGCCGGCGAGGGAAATCGGTGAGCGAAAGCGAACATGGCTGTAATTGTTCAAAGTGAAGCGGACGCAGTCCGCGAAGCTGAAGAATTACAGGCCTGTCAACGAGCACGGCGAAGCCGCGCGCAGTTAACCAAATCGGTGAGCGACAGCGAACCAAATCGGTGAGCGACAGCGAACCAAATCGGTGAGCGACAGCGAACCAAATCGGTGAGCGACAGCGAACCAAATCGGTGAGCGACAGCGAACGTGTTGGGTTGACACGAGCACGCTTCTTCGCGTTTCCTGTCGACGAACTATTCGTATTGCCCCTATCGCGTAGTTTTAGTCTTAGGGATTCATGGCAGAGAGCGCCGGATTCAAGCGCGACATAGGCCTTTTCATGGCCGTGATGATTGGTATCGGCGCCATGATGGGTCCGGGTATTTTCGCCCTTCCCACCGAAGTCGCCGGTTCCATCGGCCCACTTGGTATTTTCGCCTACCTCGCCATGGGCTTGCTGACGGCATTTACCGCGTTGAGTTACAGCGAGCTGGGCGCCGCGATTCCTATCGCTGGCGGTGGCTACTCCTTCACGAGCCGCACACTTCCGGGTCCTATCGCATTCCTGACGGGCTGGTTTTTCTGGATTGGAAACACCCTGGCGTGCGCGCTGTATGCGGTGATCTTTGCGCTGACGATCAAGTCGTATTTCTGGCCTGAGGCCAGTGTGTTCTTGATTACGTTGGTCACGACGGTGTTCTTTGCGGCGACCAATCTGCGTGGGCAAGCCGAGGCTCTTAAGTTCATCACGGTGATGAACATTATCGAGCTGGTTATTTTGATTGGCGTTGGCGTTCTGGGCGCGTTCTATGTGGAACCCGAACGCCTCGAACCCCTAGCGCCGATGGGCTATGGGCCGCTTTTGCCAACGATGGGTCTCATCTACATCTCGTATGTGGGCTTTGACCTCATCACGGTCGCGGCCGAAGAGATTATCGAACCGGCAAAGAACATCCCGCGCGCCATCATGATTACGTTGTTCACCGGCATCGCCATCTACGTGTTGGTGCTGTGGGTGATGATGGGCGTCGTCGACTACACGGAGCTCGCCGAGACCAGCACGCCCTTCATCTATGTGGCGGAGTTCTTGTTTGGTCCATGGGGCCAATGGGCGGGGATTTTTGCGACGATTATGGCCAGCCTTTCGGCATTTAGCGTGACCCTTGGAGCGAGTGCGCGCGTACTTTTCGCGCTTGGGCGTGACGGACACTTCCCGGAGCATTTCTCGCGGCTGCACAAGAAGTACAATACGCCGCATATCTCGCTCTTTTTGTGTGCGGCGTTGGTCATCGTCCTCAGCGCGCTTGGCGTGGTTCGGTTCTTGGCTTCCGTGAGCAGCTTCGGGTTCCTGATCGCTATCGGCATCGTGAATGTCTCGGTCATCGCGCTGCACCGAAAGATGCCCAATCTGCGGCGTCCATTTAAGATTCTATTCTATCCCGTGACACCCATCGTTGGTGCGCTTTCCTGCTGGATTTTCGTGCCGACGCTTGAGCCACGAAGTCTTGCTTTGGGCCTGGGACTGACGCTCGTCGGCGTCGCCGTGTACTTGAGAAACGAAGAGAATCGGCAGGAAATCCGGGATTTAAGAGACTATGTTAAAGACCAAATTCAGAGACTCAGACATAAGTGGAGATTCGGTATGCGAGTCCTAATCATTGGCGGAGGAGAGCAAGGCTTTAATATTGCTGACCGCCTCCTTTCGCACGACGAATTCCGAATGGTGTTTCGGTCTTCGGCGTATCAGATCACGTTCGTCGAACAGGACTCGGACCGTTGCGATGAGCTGCAGAAACGCTACAACGTCCCGGTTTTTCAGGGCGATGGTACGCAGCAGTCCTTGCTGGAACAGACCGAACCTCACGACCTTGACGTCGCCATCGCCGCGACCGAAAGCGAAGAGACCAACGCGCTTGCCGCGTTGCAGGCCAAACGCTTAGGGATTCCGCGAGTCGTGGCCATCGTGCGCAGTACGAGCTTCATCCAACTGCTCGAAGAAAACGGCATCCTCTGCGTTAGCTCACCGTATGCCACGGCAGCAATGATCGAGAACCACCTTGAGCGCCCTGGCGTTGCGGAACTCTTCGAAATCGAGAGCGGCATTGCAAGCCTCATCGACATGGTCGTTCCAGAAGGCGCCAAGGTCGCAGGCCAGGAAATCAAGGATATCGATGTGCCCGCGCAATGTGTGGTAGCAGCAGTGATTCGTGATGGTAAGTTCGTGGTGCCGCGAGGCGGCACGGTCGTCAAAGCCAGTGACCACGTGGTCTTTGTCGGACCTCAGGACGATATTCAGGCCGCACACAAAATCTTCTCAGCGAAAGCATAAATAGTTTTCTTTCGCCTTCGGCGAGTTTTCTTGGCGTTGCCAGTTGTCTTGGCTTTCGCCAGTTGTCTTCGCGCTTACGCGCGAGTTTGCTTGCGCTTCGCGCAGTTAGAACCTGACGACCGAACATAACTCGCGAAGCGAAGTTAACTCGCGAAGCGAAGAAAACTCGGCGTAAGCCGGAGAGAACTCGCGCGCAGCGCGAAGAAAACAATCTACTCTTCTGCAGTGAGGAATCGAAGCAAGAGCGCCATCGCGATGCCGAATCCAAGTCCTGCCATTCCGTAGTAGGAAGCAAAATCCAAGAGCACCATTTCGGGCTTTGTGAACATGTGGATGGGCACAGAGCCAACGATGCAGATGCCGGCAGACGATGCGGCCATCATCGTCGGGAAGACCAGGATGCTCTGGCGTGGCTTTCCACCCAACGCGAGAATCTCCGCGAATGTGTGGCGTCCATCGAGCACCGAGAACACCCGCAGCAGCGCCAGAACCCCGTCGACGCCTTCGGCGAGCGATAAACCCAAGATGAGTCCAAACGGCGGCAACAGTGCACCAAAGAGCTTAAACACCATTCCCGACTCAGGGGACAGGTATCCGGTCAGCTGATAGCCAACGACAATCCCGCTCAACAGCGCGACCGAGAAAATGACAACGGGAAAAAGGTCTTTTGGTTGGTCAGCAGGTCCCTGGGATTGCATGGGCCCTCCACTCGTGGGTATGTGGAGATTGTTGGCACTATTCACACTTTGGCAAGGTTGTCTTCGCGCTTCGCGCAAGTTCTCTTCGGCGTACGCCGAGTTTTCTTCGCTTCGCGAGTTTTCTTCGCGCTGTGCGCGAGTTATCTGTTGGTGACGATTGAAGGAGTCTGGCGTGATTAAGAAATGGAAAACGCTCGAGAGGAAACAGCTGGCGCGGACGCCGATTTTTGGGCTCGACGTCGTTCTTCGTGACCCGCCATTTGAGGCAGACCCCGCTTCGTTCTACGTGGTTGATCTGCAGAGTTGGATCAATGTTTTCGCGTACACCGACGACGACGAAATCGTGCTGATTCGCCAATACCGGCATGGCACAGACTCCATCACGCTTGAGATTCCAGGCGGAGCCATTGATGCCGGTGAAGACCCGCTGGATGCCGCGAAACGCGAGCTGTACGAAGAGACCGGATACAAAGCGAAATCATGGGAGAGCGTCGGAGTTGTTGAAGTGAATCCGGCGATCCAAAACAACTCATGCCATACGTTTGTGGCGCATGGCGCTTACCTAGCGGGCGAGCCCGAGCCCGACGAACACGAAGACATTGAAGTCGAATTGCATCCCGCCACCGAGCTTCCCGAAATGATAAAGGACGGCCGCATCACCCACAGTCTAGTGGTCGCTGGCTACGCGCTGGTCGTTTTGAACTCGAAACCGCAATAACCACCAACCCAAACTGCGCGAAGCGCAAGCGAACGCGCCGAAGGCGAAGAGAACTTGCACGAAGTGCAAAGAAAACTCGCCGAAGGCGAAGAGAACTCGCCGAAGGCGTAGTTACCCAGACTTCTGCGCACGTTTACGGAACGAGTGATTCAGCTCCGCCTTACGAATCCGAATCGATTCCGGCGTGATTTCAACGTACTCATCGTCGTTGATGAACTCGATGGCCTGCTCAAGCGAGAACTCGCGAGGCGGCGTTAGAATCAGCGCATCATCGCTACCCGCAGCACGGATATTGTTGAGCTGTTTTCTCTTCGTCGGATTGATCACAAGCTCGTTATCACGAGCGTTCTCGCCAACAACCTGACCCGCGTAGACTTCTTCGCCAGGGCCGACGAAGAGCGTGCCACGCTCCTGCAGGTTGTGCAGTGAGTACGTGGTCGTTGTGCCGTTCTCGAGCACGACCAGTGCGCCGTTGCGCTCATTTTCCAGCTCACCGCGATATGTATCGTAGTGACTGAAGTTTGAGTACATGACACCCGTTCCACGCGTGTCCGTCAGGAACTCCGAGCGATAACCAAAGAGGCCGCGCGACGGAATCAGGAATTCAATCCGCTGCGTACCGTCGTGGTTGACGCCCATTCCCTTCAGCTCGCCTTTTCGCTGCTGAAGCTTGTTGATGACGGTCCCGGAGTAATCGGTTTCGACCTCGATAACGACGTCTTCCATCGGCTCAAGCTTGTTGCCGTTTTCGTCCTCTTTGAAGATGACGCGTGGCTGTGAGACCTGCATTTCGAAGCCTTCACGACGCATGGTCTCCAACAAGATGGCAAGGCTAAGCTCGCCACGACCGGAGACTTCGAAGGCCTCAGCACGTTCAGTTCGCTTCACGCGAAGCGCGACATTATGCTCAAGCTCTTGGTCCAGGCGTTCTTGAATCTGCCGACTTGTGACATATTTACCTTCGAGGCCTGCAAACGGCGAATCGTTGATCATGAAGACCATCGATAGCGTTGGCTCGTCGATTTCGATCGGCTCCATCGGCTCGGGATTCTCCAGGTCGGCGAGCGTGTCACCAGGAAGGATACCGTCGAAACCGGTCACAGAGATGATATCGCCGACACTAGCCTCTTCTTTTGGCTCGCGTTCCAACCCGCGGAAGCCCCACAGTTTGGTAACGCGTGCCGTCTCTTGTTCGCCGTTGGTGCGGCAAAGCTTGATGCGGTCACCGACCTTCATGCTGCCGTTGTAGACGCGGCCAATCGCGACACGGCCAAGGTATGGGTCGTAGTTCAGCGTTGCGACCTGCATCTGCAGACCGGCGGTTTCGTCGCCTTCTGGCGCAGGAACCTGCTCGGCAATCATTTCGAACAGCGGCTGAAGGTCTTTTGGCTCGTCGCCAACTTCCTTGATCGCGTAACCCTCTTTGGCGCTCGCATAGATGATCGGAAAATCAAGCTGTTCGTCGGTCGCTTCAAGGTCAACAAACAAGTCAAAGACCATGTCGACCACATCGTCCGGACGTGAGTTCGGGCGGTCGATTTTGTTGATGACAACGATCGGCTGAAGTCCCAAAGCAAGTGACTTGCGCAGGACGAATTTCGTCTGCGGCATCGGTCCCTCGAAGGCGTCGACAAGGAGCAAGACGCTGTCAACCAACTTCAGGACACGTTCGACTTCGCCGCCAAAATCAGCGTGGCCAGGGGTGTCGATGATGTTGATGTTGTAGTCGTTCCACTCGATCCCCGTGCACTTGGCGAAGATCGTAATTCCGCGCTCTTTCTCGAGATCGTTGCTGTCCATCGCACGTTCTTGCAGCTCTTTATGAGCGGCGATCGTCTGCGATTGCTTGAGCATTTCATCAATGAGCGTCGTCTTCCCGTGGTCGACGTGCGCGACGATAGCGATATTGCGTATTTTGTCTTTCATACTTCTGCGCCTAGTATTGGGCGCGGAGCGTTTACCAGAATCCGAAACGGATTACACCTTCGCTTTCAACGATTTTTTGTGACAGTCCGATGCCAACTTACGAATACGTACATGACGAGCCTACTGACGAGTGCGAAATGCACTTCGAGGTGTTTCAGCGAATGGCCGATGATGCGCTTGAAACCTGCCCCACGTGCGGTGAGCCGTGTCATCGCATCATTTCAGCCAGCGTTGCGCCGGTGAAGAGCACCAGCGATATCCTTCAGCACAAAAATCTGAAGCGCACCGGGTTTTCGATGTACAAAAACCAGGGTGATGGGACGTATGAACGCGTCGCCGGAGCCGATGGACCCGACCGACCTGACGTTCTTTCGTCGGACGACCCCCGTATCAAAAACGCGAAGTAACTCGTGGAAAACAACAAATCATGTCCGCATCGCCCAGCGTGCGATGGCTGCCCTGCGTTTGAAACGCCAGAGGCCTCGTTTGTCCATAAGGTAGCCGCCGTAGGTGAATCGGTGGGCCGCTATGGATTGCACGATTGGCCTGCTCCGGCGGCGGCACCGCAAGGACGTACGCTGGGGTACCGCAACCGCGCCCGCATGATTATCGAAGGCGGACGCCTCGGGTTGTATAGCGCAGGAAGCCGAGATGTGGTCCCGATTGACGCGTGTCTTGTGCACGAGGCGGCTGTCGAGGCTGTGCTTGAACACGTTCGAACGTCGGGCGTGATGGCGTTTGCGCATAATGTCGATGTGCGCGCGAACGCTGACGGTGCCGCCATCGCTTCGTTTGGGGTTGCTGAGTCGCCGTCTAACGCACAACTAGAAGTTCTGCGTGAACTCGCCGGTCCTAAGTTGTCGGTCCACGTCAACGTCGGGAAGAGCGCCGCGTTTCTGAGTGGCGAGCACGTTGTCGTCGAAGGCGCAGAAACGCTAGAGATCGAGGTCTCCGGGAAGGTTTTCAGCGTGCCACCACAGGCATTCTTCCAGGTTAACACCGAGGTTTTGGAACGTATCCACGACGTGGTTCGACCCTTTGTCGCTGGTGGCGAAACACTGTGGGACCTCTACTGCGGTGTTGGAGTTCACGGGCTGGCCTGCGCGGCTGACGGGCAGACGGTTCGTGGCTTCGATATTGACGTAGCAGGTGTCGCAGCCGCGCAGAAGAACGCGGAGCGGCTTGGAATCAACGCTGAGTTCGTGGCGGTATCCGACGCCGACTTCAACGCATTGGATGTCTCAGGCAACGCCATCATCAACCCCGCACGCGCCGGACTTTCGCCCGGTCTGCCGGCCCAACTGACAGGTCTCGACCGCATCGCCTACGTCTCCTGCGAACCCGCAACATTCCTGCGAGACGCTGAACGTCTGGCGAACGAAGGCTTTGCACTCCGCGAGCTGCATGCGTTCGACATGATGCCACGCACCTCACATATCGAGCTCGTCGGCCTGTTCGACACGGCAGGATTAGAAAAGCGGTGGCACGTCCTTGAGCGTGGTATCACTGGCGCTGAAGGTGATGGTGAGCAAACCTGGGTCGCGTTGATTGATGGCACGGTCCCACGCAAGGCGACGTTGCCTGGCGGCATCATCAAACTCGAACGTCTGCGGAACCTTGATGGCGCGGCAGTTGTACGACTGCAGTCGCCACAAACCGATGTCAGCACATTGATGGCGACCTTGAAACGCTGGAAACACCCCGTCATCGGAGACCCTCAGGGCAATCGCGCCGCGAACAACCGGTGGTGGCAAACTACACACCTAGATGTGCCTGCCCTCCACCTATCGCGAGCCGGCGAGAACACGGCTCCAACGCCGGACTTTCTGCTTGGCATTTTCAGGCTGCCGCGGAAGATCGTGGGTTCCTAAGGACCCAAGGGGTCTAAGGACTTAAGGGTTGCAGCTCGCTCCGTATCGAAGTTCCACAGATTTCGAGGGATTATTCACAGATACCCTCAGATTCTTTTTGGCTTTGGTTTTGGCGGTTTCACCAGGTTGATTTGAAAAAATCCGCGGGAATCTGAGTCAAAATCTGTGCGAGTCTGTGGAACTCCCCCTCGAGTCTTCAACAACAACTGGTGAGATTGACTCGAATGTTGGGCGGGTTTTTGGGGGAGTTCGAGAGGGAAAGAGGGGGAGAGTTGTTTTTCTCTCTTCCTCTAAAGCTCCCTATCTCCCCCAAAGAAGAACAGATTTCAGGTGAAAGGCTGATCGCGTGTTCTTCGAATGACGCCAATCAGGCCAACCAAGACCAGCAACCAACCGGGGCTCGTTGAGCCACCGGTCTGCGAGCAACCGTCGTCTGTACCGGATTCAGTGTCGCCATCCGTCGGGTTCATGCCTGGGTCGGCGTTCTGGTTGTTTCCGGCGTTATTATTCGCATTGTTGATGTTGTTGGCGTTGTTCGAACCCGAGCCCATGTCGTTAGTGCCGCCCATATCGGGTCCAGGCACATCGTCAGAAAGGTCAGGCAGCTGAGGATTTTCCGGTTTGAAACCCTCGGCGAGTGTCCAACCTGGATTGTTGAAGAAGTATTGGTAGGCGCCCACGTCGGCGCCCTCACGCGGAAGGCCGTTGAAATCTACCAGTGCGACTTGGTTTGCATCGCCAGCCCCAATCAAAGCGCTGCCCACGGCGGGGAATACATTTGCCGGCGTAACCCCAAATGTCGCGGCCACGAAGTCGTTGTTGATGTCGCCTGCGGCGAGTCCCTGCGGTGCCGCGCCCATTCCAACATTGCCAACTATTGTCAGGTTTGAATCGTCACCGACGACCCGAATCGCATTGCTATTTTGCGAGTAGAGCGCGTTGTTGGCAAAGACCACGCTGCCTGTGGCGTTGCGAATTGCACCCGCGTCGCCATCGTTGATGACGGTGTTGTGCACCACGACCAGGTTCGATGGGTTGCCGCTCTGATGCGGCTGCAATGCGATGCCTGCGCCACCTGCACCAAGGACGATATTGTTTCGGACCACGGCATCCGCAGACGTCTGGATACCGTTATCGCCGCAATTCCACATGGCGTTTCGCTCGATGATGTTTGGCGCGCCGTTGCCGACCGTCGAGTACGTCAAAATGCACGGGTAGTTTGTGTCGTGGATGACGTTGTCCGAGATGACGTTGTTGTAGCTGCCTTCCTTAATCTCGATGCCGTCACCCTGCGAGATGTTTGGCCCATCTGTGTTGTGTACGTAGTTGAACGAGATGAAGCTGTTCGCCAGCTGACAGCCGTTGTTGTTGCAGCCCAGGTACATGCCTTCACCCGTCCCACTGGTATCGCGGATATGGTTGTTGGTGATGGTCATGTTGTCATAGAGCTGCCCCCCGTCGTTCATCCTTAGCGCGACGTCGGCCGTTCCAAATATCTCGCAGCTATCGATGGTGACGTTGTTTCCGGTCTGGAAGCGAAGACCTGCCGAACCACCAGAGAAAGTCAGACCCCGAATCTGGACATAGCTGACGTCCAAATCCCAGATGTTCTCGCCGGTATTTTGGATGAAATGCGGGTTCGCACCGTCGGCCGCACGAATGATGATTGGCATCGCCTCGGTTCCGTCGATATCGACAAAGAACCGCTCATTCACCTGGTAATCGCCGTCAGCAAGAATCAGCTCATCACCAGGCTGCAAGCCATTGATGATGTTCTCGACGTTGTCGTTGGGACCCGCTTGGATGGTTTCCGCGGACGCTGAAGCCGGTAAGGCAAGCAGAAGAAGAGTTAGGAATTTGTATCGCATGTTTGTATGAGTTCCAGTTCCAGACCGATGAAATTAGTTACACTCGTGAGTCTCGGCGCGAAGCCCAGCACTGCCATCGTTTCCGCC
Source organism: bacterium (assembly GCA_030427705.1). Classification (GTDB taxonomy): domain Bacteria; phylum Myxococcota_A; class Bradymonadia; order Bradymonadales; family Bradymonadaceae; genus JAUIBR01. The sequence continues at coordinate 81,617 of JAUIBR010000017.1, forward strand.
AGTACCACCTTGGCCCGCCTGACCGAGCGTGAATGTGATGTTGGTCATATCCACGGGATTGGTAGACGCGTTGCACCAGATTCCGACGCTTGGCCCGCCGCCGCCTCCGCCACCGCTGCCGCCAACACCACCTGGGCCGCCAGCGCCGCCAGCAGCGCCAAGTCCTGCATCGTCCTGCCCAAATGACGCACCGTAGGCACCGCCCGGGCCGCCGAGGCCACCCGCACCGCCAGCACCGCCAGCGCCGCCATTTCCTCCAGCTCCGCCATCACCGGTGATAATCTCGGTGTTGCGAAGCGTCACTGAACTGGAGGCGCCAATAATTTCAATTCCGAATGAACCGCCACCACCGGTGCCAGGCGTCGCGCCAGTGCCGCCACAGCCGCCGCCTCCGCCGCCGCCGCCGGACGACCCGTACGAGGTGCAACCGTTCTGACCGCCACCGCCACCGCCGCCACCGCCACCGCCGCCGCCGGTTCCACCATCCAAGCCTGCGGTTCCGTCGCCAGGAGCGTATCCTCCGGTGACCGCCACACCCCCAAACGAGGCACCGCCTTGACCTGGAACACCGGGCGCGCCCGTGGATCCGACTTCACCCGGTGAACCGTCTTCCATCGTGAGGCCACCAACTCCGCCCATTCCGCCTGCTGCAATGATGCCAACAGCGATACTACCGGGATCGCCAGTGTTTCCGGTCCCAGCACCAACGCTGGGGCGCCCACCAAATCCACCACCCATGGTAGTGGAGCCGCACGTCAGTCCTCGCTGACCAGACGCGGGCCACCTACAGCCACCACAAAAGCCCGCATCATCTTCACATCCTGGTTCTCCAATCAAACCTGCGTCACCTTCCATCCCCGTGGTGCCATCAGAACCGTTCATCCCACTTTGGCCAGCTCCTGCCGTTATGGTGGAGGCGTCGATCGTCACCTCAGAATCCAAGATTCGAACGGCAACAGACGAGTCGGCATATGATGTCGTGTCACCCGCATCCATTGCGGTAAACGCGAAGTTTTCAACTGTGATTGAGCTACTGGAATCAATGAAAACAGCAGGGCTATTTTCCTGACCAATCACCGTTGTTTGCCCAGTAATCATGGTGAAATCGTTCGAGTAGCCGCCCACCAATGTGACGTCATCTCGAGACACAATTAGACCACCATCAAAGCTGTCTGCCGTAACGTGGATTCGCGTTTTGGTGAGGTCTGCGTCCAACGCTTCTATGGCTGCGGCAATGGAGTTAAACGGCGAGAGATGAGTACCGGTTCCGCCTGCTGGTGCGGTTGAGGACACGAATACTGCGAGATTACAGTCGTCAACCGGACAGGGTTGCACATCATCGCACTCCGTATCTGCCCCGCTGGCGTCATCGCCAGGTTCGTTCCACACCCCGGTAGGACAGGCGACACAAACGTTTGATTGCACCGACTCCTTCACAACACAGATTATCGGATCGCAGCTGGTGTTGGTTTCGCTGGGAAGGTCACCGGCATCGTTGCTGGTTCCTGGCGGGCATGTGACGCAGATTCCGTCGTCAACGAACTGACCAGCGTCACAAGGCGTGTTGTTGACGTTGTTGACGTTGTTGACGTTGTTGGTGTTGTTGGTGTTGTTGACGTTGTTGACGTTATTGACGTTGTTAACGTTGTTAATGTTGTTAGCGTTGTTTTTGGCACGTGACCCACCGTCATCATTGCCACAAGCAGTGGTCATCAAAGAAACAACCAAGACACCCAAAAAGTAACGGACGAATGAAGCACTCACGCGACACCCCATAACAAGAGATTCTGTTCCGCAAACGTAGGTTCTTGCCTAGCAAAATCCGGTCACTTTTGTTAGGCTAATCAAGCTGGGCTCCTCCTTTGAGGAGTGTGGATTCGTCGCGGTTACGGCCCGCCGCGCCATTTTGAACGCCAATTTTTGTTTGGTTTGTTTTGATTTGGTGTGTTGCTGGCCGTTTGCATTTCTTGGCCGAAGAACTGCGCGGCTGCACGCCACACGAAGGAGCATTTCATGAGCACAGCAGAAGACAACGTCGTCGATCTTGAAACCAAGAAAAATCACGCCGCGCCACCGGATGTCCGCAAGGTAAAACCACCTGTAGATCCGGACACCCTTGACCACCTCAAGATGAAGGATGGTGAGTTCTGGCGGTATATGTACGACGTCGATAAGGCGACGTTCTTGGACTACAAATGGCAGATGAAGAACTCGCTCTACAAGCTCGACAAGCTGTTCGACAGCCTGGAGGGCGTAGCGCCAAAAGAGTTCCTCGACGACGCCGCTGAAGGTTTCCGACGCGCGCCCATGGCTGTTCGTGTGACTCCGTACCTTCTGAGTCTCATCAATTGGGAAGACCCGTGGAATGACCCGATTCGCACGCAGTTCATTCCTGTCGCGTCTTCGATGGTCCTTGACCATCCCATGCTGAAACTCGACTCGCTTCACGAACAAGAGGATGCGCCGGTACCTGGGCTGACGCACCGATATCCAGATAAAGCGCTCTTCTTGCCGCTCAACACCTGCCCGGTCTACTGCCGATTTTGCACGCGCAGCTACGCTATCGGAATCGACACGGAGACGGTCGAGAAGGTGCAGCTCAAGGTTGATCCTGAGCGTTGGGAGCAAGCGTTTGAGTACATCGCCTCGCGCCCCGAACTTGAAGACATCGTGATTTCAGGTGGCGACGCGTACAACTTGGCCGCCAAGCACATCCTGAACCTTGGTACGCGCCTGCTCGAGATGGACAATATCAAGCGCATCCGCTTTGCCTCAAAGGGCCCCGCGGTGATGCCGATGAAGATCCTAACGGACGATGCGTGGCTGGATGCGCTCAGCCGAGTGAACGACCTGGGACGCAAGCTGCACAAGCACGTCTGCCTGCACACGCACTTCAACACCGCGAACGAAATCACGGATATCACGCGCCAAGCGATGAACGTGCTGTTTGAGCGCGGCATCACGGTTCGAAACCAGAGCGTGCTGCAGACCGGCGTCAACGACAACAAGCACGACATGACCCGCCTTGTGAAGCGCCTTGGTGAAGTCAACGTCCACGCTTACTACGTCTATCAGCACGACATGGTTAGCGGCGTTGAGGACCTTCGCACGTCCCTGCAAACCAACCTCGATATCGAAAAATGGGTTCGTGGCTCGCTGGCCGGTTTCAACACCCCAACCTTTGTCGTCGACGCTCCCGGCGGCGGCGGAAAGCGTGTTGCGCACGGCTACGAGTACTACAACCGCGAAACGGGCGTTTCGGTCTACACCGCGCCAAGCGTCAAACCTGGTCAGTTCTTCACCTACTTCGACCCGCTCCACAGCTTGAGCGAAGATATGCAGGCGCGTTGGCAGGACCCGGTTGAGCAGCGCATCATGGTTGATGAAGCTCTTAGCGCGGCCCAGCAAGGGCCTCGCTAGGGCTCAGTCGCTTCGCTCCTTCGGGGCTCGCGCTTCGCGCTCGGGTCTCGCGTTGGCCTGCGGCCTCGCTCGGGTCTCACGTTCGCTTCGCTCCGTTCGGGGCTCACTCGCGTGGCTCGTTCGGTTTCATTTGGTGCTAAAACTCGAAATCCACAATCAACATGGGCCAAACCCGAGGCGAAGCCGAGCCCCGAGGCGAGCGAAGCAAAGCCGAGCCCCGAGCGCGAAGCGCGAGCACCGAGCGCAGCTCCTAAATCGCGCGAATCTTAGGTTCTGAGGTGAACTCCGCATCTCGAGAAACCTCCAGAAGCGCACGCGCGAGCACCGAGGTATCGGCGCCTTTTTCCCAGATATTCTGCCCCATGTATCGGCGGAAGGCTTTTGCGCCAGCGATGCCGTTGAATGCTTGAAACAAATGGCGGGCGATTTGCGAGAGGCGCTCGCCTTCGACCAGGTGTTTTTCGATGTACGGGAACATCGCCTCGATAGCTTCGTGCCTGCTCAATTCGGGATTGGCGACGGCGCCAAAGAAGCGGGTGTCGGTATCGTGGAACATCCACGGGTTCTCGTATGCGGCCCGACCAATCATCGCCGCGTCGACCTGTTCTAGATGCGTTTCGATTTCGTCGGTGGTTTTGATGCCACCATTTATCTCGATCACCAGGTCCGGGAAGTCACGCTTCAGACGGTAGACATCGTCATAGCGCAAGGGTGGGACGTTGCGATTCTGCCTGGGGTTCAGACCCTGCAGCCACGCTTTTCGAGCGTGAACCGTGAAGCGTGTGCAGCCTGCCTGAGACACCACTTCGACGAAGTTCGCCATGTCTTCATATCGGTCGACCTCATCCACGCCGATTCGGTGTTTGACACTCACAGGCACGTCGACCGCGTCCATCAAGGCCTTCACCACATCCGCCACAACTTCTGGGGTCTTCATCAGGCAGACGCCAAAGTTGCCTTTTTGCACCTTCTTGCTGGGACAACCGACGTTGAGATTTACCTCGTCGTATCCATGATCGACCGCAATCTGCGAGGCCTCCGCCAGCGCAACGGGGTCATCACCACCAAGTTGAATCGCGATGGGATGCTCGATCTCATCGAACGCCAGCGCGCGTTCCCGTCGGTCTGGATCAAGCACGCGGCGAGCGTGAATCATCTCGGTGTACAGTAGTGTTCGACGGGTAATCTGGCGCAGGAAATAGCGGAAATGGCGGTCGGTGCACTCCATCATCGGAGCAACACTAACTGGGGCAACTGAACTCATCGGCGACTGCTTTGCATCACCAGAATCGCGTTGACCTTGACCTCTTGTTTGAGCACCGGAAAGAACTGATCCGGGATGAGTTTCTCTATGCACTCATCGAACTCTTTGGGGAAGGTGCTGGCGGTCACAGTGGCCTTCTTTGCCCGGCCCTTCTTCACCTTAGTTGACACCAAAATCGCACCGGCAAAGGGATGCTTCAGATGCTGAATCACACAGGGCGCCGTTTGAAGCTGCATGGCTCGTATCACATTTTTTGAAGTGATTTTCGGCGAATATGTTGTCACCTCTTCAAGGCCTTTGGCCGAATGACGCAGCGCGCGACCGACCATTCCCGGTCGATAACGAATCTTCCCAGTCTGCATGGCCTCCTTGAGGCAGGCTCGAAACATCCCCTCCGCAACATGCTTTTTTGGAGCTATGTCGACGGACGACGTCACAAAATCCATGGTGACGATATAGTCCACGAACTGTTGTTCCTTCCACGGTTTGGTGCCGTACCGGTCCAGACAAGCTTCGATAGTGTCGTTTTCTTCGGCTATCGTTGGACCTGCGGATTGGTCTTTCTCTTGTGCGAAAGACCCGGTGGTAGGGTACAAAAATGCAAACAGCAAGATTGCCCCCACAATGCCTCGGCTCACGTGTCTCATGGGATCAGTCTAGCAGGCCGAAGCGGTCTAACACGAATGCATATTCGAACGCCGTCTCCTTCAGGTAGTCATAGCGCCCAGATGCACCGCCGTGGCCGGCGCCCATATTGGTCTTCAACAACAACACATTGCCGTCGGTTTTGGTTGCCCGCAGCTTGGCCGTCCATTTGGCCGGCTCCCAGTATTGAACGCGAGGGTCATTAAGTCCTGCGGTGATCAACATATCTGGGTACTCCTTGGCCTCGACGTTGTCGTAGGGCGAGTACTGTACGATGTAGTTGAAGTCGTCGAGTTTCTTGGGATTGCCCCACTCTTCCCATTCGATGGCCGTCAGCGGGATGGTCTCGTCCAGCATTGTGTTCACGACATCGACGAACGGCACATCGGCCACAACCACATCAAAGAGGTCGGGTCGCATGTTCACGACCGCGCCCATCAACAATCCACCCGCACTTCCGCCTTGAATCGCAAGCTTATCAGACGTCGTCATGCCTTGTGCAATCAGGTGTTCAGCGCTGGCGATGAAGTCCGTAAAGGTGTTCATCTTGTGCTGCATCTTCCCGTTTTCATACCAGCTGCGGCCCATCTCGCCGCCGCCACGGATATGGGCGATGGCAAACACGATATTGCGTTCAAGCAGCGACACACGTGACGTCGAGAAGTACGGGTCGTAGCTTGCGCCATAGGACCCATAACCGGTCAGGTATAGAAACGTGGGGCCGTTATCGAGCGCGCCCTTCTTGTAAACGATCGAGATAGGAACATCCGTCCCATCCTTGGCCTTCGCGTAGATCCGCTTCGATTCGAACTTCGAAGCGTCATACTTGAAGACCTCGGTCTGCTTCACCAACGTGCGCTCTTTGGTCTTCATGTCGTAGTCGAAGATCGACCGCGGTGTGACCAGCGACGTGTAGCTGAAGCGCACCTTCGATGTGTCGAACTCATAGTTTGCGCTGGTGCGCGCTGCGTAAGTCGGCTCAGGCATCTCGACGTAGTGCTTCTCGTCCGTCTTCAGGTCCCAGACGCGAAGAACAGGCAGCCCTTTGCGGCGCTCCTCAACCACGAGGTGGTCCTTGAAGGCATCGAGTCCTTTGAGCGTCACCTCAGGGTCGTGAGCGATGAGCTCCTTCCAGTTCGCCTTGCCCGTCTTCGTGACCGGCGTCTCCATCAGCTTGAAGTTCGTGGCTTTGTCGGCGTTCGTCATGACAAAGAAACGGTCGCCGTGGTGGTCCAAATAGTACTCGACCGACTGTTGGCGAGGCTCCACAACCTTGAACTCGCCAGCAGGCGTGTTGGCGTCCAGATAGCGGAACTCGGTGGTCACCGCGCTCTGCAATCCAAGCAGCAGGTATGCGTCGCTGCGTGTCTTGCGAATGCTCAAGAAGAAGCGGTCGTCTGGCTCGTGATAGACCTCAACATCTTCGCTAGCCAGGGTGCCTACGGTGTGGCGGAACAGCTTAAACGGGCGGTTCGCCTCGTCGACGCGGTTGTAGAAGATGGTCTTATTGTCGTTCGCCCATTCGACCGAGTAGTAGGTGTCCTCGACCTTGTCGCCCAGGTCCTTGCCCGAATCGATGTCCATCACCTTGAGCGTGTAGCGCTCGTTGCCAAGGTAGTCGACGGAGTAGGCGAGCATCTTGCCGTCTGGACTGACCTCAAATGAGCCCACGGCGAAGTAGTCCTTGCCCTCGGCCATCTTGTTTTCGTCCATGATGACCTGTTCTTCCGCCTCCATACTGCCTTTCTTTCGACAGTGAATGGGGTAGTTCAGGCCTTCGACCGTGCGGCTGTAATAGTAGTAATCACCCAGTTTGTACGGCGCGGTCAGGTCGGTCTCTTTGATGCGCGAGAGCATCTCTTCATAGATCTTGGTCTGCGTCGCCTTCGTGTGCTTCATCATCACATCCGTGTAGGCGTTCTCGTCCTCCAGATACCTGATGACCTCAGGGTTTTCCTTCTCGCGAAGCCAGAAGTAGTCGTCGACACGTTTGATGCCGTGGATCTCCGATTCATGAGGTTTCTTGGCGGCAACAGGGGGTGCGGCCTTCGTGGATTCAGTCACGTCTTGTGTCTCTTTCACTGGGGTTTCGTCCGCATTCTGAGGGGCAGAACAGGCGGTCGCGCTCAGGGCTATAGCTATGATGATATGTGTAGTGCGCACGGTTCTTGGTTCTTGGTTTTTGGTTCTTGGTTTTTGGTTTTTGGTTTTTGGGACGGGCTACCAGATTGCGTCCTGACTGTCGTCCGCGGAGGACGAATCCGAGAAATCAGTGGTGGCTTGGAACTCTCCCGCGATAGCCAGGGTAAGGTCGACGTCCATGAACACGAGCTCAAGGTCGATTTCCAGGACCTCGCGCGACACGCTCAGTTCGACGAACGTTACATCGGTTAGCGCTGAAACGGCATGGCGAAACGCCGTAGGAAGCATATCCAGCGATTCCAGCGGCCTCTCGTGATCCAACGACCAACGCATATATCGGACGCCCTGTTCCACAAGTACATCTTCGTAAACACCGTCGACATACGTGCCAATATCGAGCTCTTCGTCCTCTTCTAGCCAATCGGGGCCCGTAATCGGAATCTCGATGCCCAGCCAGCCATCGTCGAACACCCGGATCGTCAATCCTGTCGTGGCGACCTCTATGAAGTACTCTGTCTGTCTGGCTTCCGTCTTGAGTCTCGCTGCCAACAAGTTGGCAAACTCAGTCGGGTCGCTGAGCCAGTCTTCAGACCGGAGCATGCCGAGCGCCGACTCTTCGAATGTTACGGATGTTCCGTTCGCCGGCGGTTCCGGCCATGGAAGAATGCACGCTTCGTCTAGTTCCTCGCCATGCTCGGTTCGCACAGTGACGGTCCCAGCGACGAAGTTGAGATAGCGGCCTGTGGGTTCAAACCCGGTGATGGTGCCGTCAACAAGCACCAAGTCCGACGACGGCTTACGCTTGGCCAAGTATGTCGGGACGAAAATCAACGCGATGATAAACGCGGCGAGCAGAAGTTCGAGCATGACCTACCGCGTTGCGTTGAAGCCATCGTCCAGGTTCCGGCTCACAAAGCAGTGGTGCAACGGAGTCATGTAGAACCCCTTGTCATCCCCCAGTTCTGCGGCGATCGACTCATGAACTAGGACGATATTCGAACCGGCGACGCGGACGACGGGAATGGTCGATTCGTAGGATTCTTCCGTCGGGTGGAGTCCCAGATACTCGTCATAAATCCCGCTGAATCTCAAGCCGACATCGGACTTGCTCCAATCGATCCAATCGACCACGTGCGTCGGTTGCAAAATCCAAAGGTCATCCCGAGTTTCATTCAAGAGCGGGTCATGCAGTGACGTTTGAACGAAGGTGGCTTCAACACCAGCATTCTCGAAATGCTCTTTTGTTTCGGTCCCGACGGCTGGAACACCTTGCAAGCTCATGAACTGTGCGGCCTTCGCTTCCCTCCAACGCTTCTTCTGTTTGGATTTTGCACAATCGTCGTCAAGCGCTGCCGTGACGGATGGCAGCGCTAATCCCGAAGCATAACGCGCGAAGAGCGAGTCGTTAGTCTCTTTCTGAAGCAGCGCATTCCAGGCCTCATCAGGCTCTTTTTTGAACTTGTCGTCTCGCGCGTTTTCACCCAGTGGATGGGGCGATTCGTCAATCTCGGGCCAGACGGACGTGATGTTAATGATGTCCGCGCTCGCCGCTGCATACCCGCCACGAAGAATCAGATAGGGATGCGGTCGCGCCGCAATGAACTCAGGGATTTGGTCGACCGCGCTCCAAACCACACCTGCGGCTTCGGCGGCCTGAACAAGCTCGTCTGACAACGCCAAGAATCTACTGTTTCGAACGGGACAAAACATGCGGTCAGGTTGGTCTTCCACATGCAAGTTGCTGGCAGACAGAATCGAGTACCCGCTCTTGTTGTAAGGCGGAAAACCCTCTGCCTGATACATGACGTCGCTGTTAGAAACTGGAGCTACGACAAACACGACCGCGTCCCCGGCTTTGGCCTCGAAGAACACAACGTCATCGTCGACGCTCTGGAGAACGTCTCGGAGCTTCTTGGATACGACGAATATCTCATCCTGGCACGGATAGTGGTCGACTGAGGTTAGTGCATCCGCATCCAAGACATCGATTGACGCCGAATCCGGCCAGTTTTCGATCTCTTTATAATGTTTGGAACGCAGTCGATGCTTGCGATTGATTGCGTTCAAGCGCCCCAACACTGGGTTTGTCCCAAGGTCGATAATCTTCGTCATTTGTTGGTTCTTGGTTCTTGGTTTTTGGTTCTTGGTCTTGGAAAACCTCTAGCCGGCTAAGGGACCGACACCAACGTCGGAACAAGGAAGCGGAGCGACCCATCGCCCATCTGCCCCTGTCCGTTGTCACCCCAGCAATGGACCTCGCCGCCCGTACGTCGACCGCAGGTGAATACGTCGCCAACCGTCACCTCGACCCAATCGGTGAACGTGGTGTTCACAGCGACCGGGGTGGATGCGTCTACGAGCGTGCCATCGCCGACCTGCCCGAATTGATTCGCACCCCAGCAATAGACCATATTGCTTGCGATACCACAGGTGTTGTCGCGGCCGACCGAGACCTGACTCCAAGGCGCCAGTGCCCCGCCAATCGTGACGAAGGTTGTGCTCGGGGTAGTGCTACCGTCGCCCAGCTCACCCGTGGTGTTGTCACCCGCGCAAAGCAGGTTACCGCCGGTATCAATGGCGCATGTGTGCTCTTGTCCAGCGGACACCGAAGTGAAGCTCGTGCCCATGATCGTTGGCATTGCAGGGATGACGAAGTCTGGTGTGGTGGTGCCGTTTCCTAGCTGACCGAAGCTGTTGCCGCCCCAGCAATACAGGTCGCCGCCGTGAATCGCGCAGACATGGGTATGACCCGCTGAAACGGTGGACCACGCGGTACCGGTGGTTGCACCAACCTCAGCCGGCGTATTCGTTGAGGTCGACTGACCATCGCCAAGCTGCCCTTCTAGACCACGGCCCCAACACCAGAGTCCGCCGGACTTGATGCCACAGCTAAATCCGCTACCGGCGCTAACTTCCGTCCAATCCATATCTGCCGCCGTTCCTGAGGCAACCACCGGCCCGGGCGAGCCCATGTTTGTGGCGTCTCCGAGCCCACCGTCTGGGTTCGCACCCCAGCAGCGCGGAGCGCCGTTTTGCAGGCCACACGCGTGGGTTGGGCTGCTCGAAACCTGCGTCCAGTTGGTCTGTCCCATGGTGGTTGCCACCGGCACTGCGTAGTCCGGGTAGTTGAAATCAAACGCAGAATAGCCCCAGCAGAATGGTCCGCCGTCTTGAATGCCGCAGGCAAAGCTAGAGAGCCCCAAAACGAATGGAATGTCTTCGCCGCCATAGGCCGAGACAGACGACCATGTTCCAGGAGTGATCGATGTCATCGTTGGGCGTGGGCGAGAAGACGGGCGGCCGACTTGGCTATCGAAGTTTGAGCCCCAGCAGTACGTCTCGCCGGTGTCTCGAATACCGCAAGTATGCTGCCCAATGACCGGAATCTGGACGTTGTTCCAGTCGCCAGCCATACCGACGCGAACGGGCACCATATATGGCATGGTGTCTCCGGCGCCGACCTGCCCTTCAAGGTTGTAGCCCCAGCACCAGAGGTCGCCGCTCGTCTTAAGCGCACAGGTGTTGTCACCGCCTGCCGCAGGAATCGCCCAATCGGTGTCGCTGCCAACGCGCTGCGGCGTTGGGAAGTCCATATCGCCTCCGCCATTGATACCAAGCTGACCTCCGATATCGGAGCCCCAGCAGAACAACTCACCGCCGCGCGTCGCGCAGGTATGCCCGCCGCCCAAAGCGACGTCATCCCATGGTCCACCGCCAATCATGACCGGGCTTGAGGAATCGGTACCCATCATGTTGTTTCCGAGTTGACCGGCGAAGTTTCCACCCCAGCAAGACAGGTTGCCCATATCATCCAGCGCGCAGGTGTGGTCGCCCCCGGCCTCGACTTGTGCCCAGTTGGTTGCGTTGGTGTTTTCGCGTGTTGGGTTCGACTGCTGACCGGTCGTTCCATCGCCTAGCTGACCGCTCATGCCTTCGCCCCAGCAATAGATTTCGCCTGCCGTATTGAGCGCACAGGTATGGCCGACGCCCGCGGTGACCTGCGCCCAGTTCGTGGCGTTTGTGCTCTCGCGAACAGGGACGCTCGAATCAGTCATCGACCCGTCGCCCAGTCCGCCACCGAAGTTCGCGCCCCAGCACCAAAGCTCTCCGCCGTCATTGATGGCGCACGAGTGGTCGGCACCGGCTGCGATCGAGACCCAGTTCGTTGCAGCCCCGACCCGAACGGCCATCGGGCTTGGGTTGTTCGTACCGTCTCCGAGCTGGCCGTAGAGATTGTCGCCCCAACAGTAGATTGCACCTGCCACGATCTGGCAGTTGTGCAGACCGCCAGCGGCCAGGATTGCGGGCTCGACCGTGCTGTCCGGCATGCACGTGAAGCCATCACCCGTGAAGCCTGAGTTACACATGCACATGAAGTCACCAGGCGTGTTTGTGCAGGTCGCGTTGGCATCGCACGCTCCGCCGAGCGCGCATTCGTCGATGTCCTGACAACCGTTCGGGCCTTGCTCATAGCCAATTTCGCATGACGGCTCGTATTCAGGCGGCAGCAAGCAACCGGCAGGTGGTGCGAGCGAGCCGCTGATGTCTTGTCCCCAACACTCGGTATTGCCAGTTGGGCTGATTGCACAAGCGTGTCGATGGCGTGCGACAACTTGCGAATAGCCCGACAAGTTTGGCGTGCCGGTCACAACATCGTAGTCGGCGCCCCAGCAAACCACTTCGCCGAGATCGGTCAGTGCACATGCGGCGAAGACGCCCACCGACACTTCGGTGAAGTTCGTGCCGGACGGTGAGCGAGTTAGGCCGCTGATATCCGAACCCCAGCACTCGATCGAACCATCGCCAGCGACCGCGCAAGTGTGGCGAGAGCCCGCATCGACGTCGACATAACCCATGCCGCCTGGTGGCGTTGCGGAGCCGTCGCGATCGACGCCCCAGCAGTCGATCGACCCGTTGGTTCGAAGGCCACATGCGTGGAAATCACCTGAGGTGACGGACACGAAATCCGTCCCAGCTGGATCAGGCACGTCGTATGCGCGGCCGCCAGCCATGAAGCAATCGATTGAGCCGTCTTCTTTCAGACCACAAGCGTGGAAGCGGCCCATCGACAGTTGCACGAAGTCCGTCGCGGATGGGGCCACCGGTGGATTTGAGCCCCAGCATTCAATGGAACCGTCAAACTTGAGACCACAGTCGCTCCAAGCGCCTGTCGCAACGTCGATGAAATCGGACGTCGTTGGGATTGCAGACGCTGCCGGCTGGCAACCCGTGCAATCGGTCTCGCGAAGGCCCCAGCAACATAAGGTGCCGGCCGACTCGATACCGCATGAGTACACACCATGGCCCGGAAGGGTTGTCGCGTACTCCGAGAATCCGGGGACGCCGGATGCCAGTTTGTCAGGATCACCTGAGTCCCAAAGACCAAGGTTCGGATCGTACATGCCGCTGGAATCGCCGGTCTGGTCCCAGAGACCAAGGTTCGGATCATACACCGAGCCTGTGGGTCCAAGCTGGTCCCACAATCCCAGGTTCGGGTCGTACTTCGAGACCGCGCCCGGCTGTGTGAACGTGTTGGCCTGAACATCAAATTCGAGCACCGCTGGTTCGCTGAACTGCAGGCCGTCCGGGCCGAAATCGAAGACCATGCCTTTGACGACATCGTTTGCGTCGTTCGTTGCGTCCGCCGCCCGCATTTCCAACGTAATCTCGGTGTCTTGGTCGAGTGCATTGGGCGGGATGATGAGCTTGGCGTTTCCAACCGCCACCTCGCCGCCCATGGCGGCATCGATATTGACACTCACAGACGAAACCTGGTTTGGCGTCTGTGCAGTCCGAGGTTCATGACAGCCGGTCGTCAGCAATACCGCGGTCGCGGCAAACAGCATGCGTTTCAAATTCACGTTGTGCTCTCAGGATGAGGTTGCCGGGAGTATAGCGCGACTCGGATCCAGAAACACTACTGATTGGCAGGGTAGTTGGGGCTTGGGGCTAGGGGGCTTGGGTTAGTGCGGTTTCGTTTTGACGCGTTGGCTATGCTTGTGTTGATGTATGCGCGATGAAGATTGGCGCATTCGAAGTAGGGATTGAGATCGGACGTGGCGGCATGGGTGCCGTTTATGTTGCAAAACACGAGTCCGATAAGGTCGATGTGGCGTTGAAGGTCTTGGGCGATATGCAGCCCGAGATGGAGCACACGTTCGACCTTGAAGTCCAAGCCATGGCGCGCCTGAACCACCCGAATATCGCGATGGTTGTGGATGCGGGGCGTCTGGAAGAAGAGGCCTCGAAGAACCTGAAGGTCGTGCCAAACGCGCCCTGGATCGCGATGGAGTTCATTAGCGGTGATGAGCTTGCAAAGCTCCGTGGTGAGCTGGAATGGGACGAGATCCGCGATTTCACGTTGGGCATCTTGGATGCGCTCGCCCACTCACACTCGTTGGGTGTGGTTCACCGCGACATCAAGCCGCAGAACATCATTATCGAGCGCACGCCAGATGGGCGAGTCGCGCCAAAACTGGTCGACTTCGGGATCGCACTTCCAATTGAAGAGTTGGAGACCCAGGGTGGGGATCCGACAGACCACACGGTTATCGGGACGCCTCGCTATATCGCGCCCGAACAGGTAGCGGCGGCCTGGTCTATCCAAGGTCCGCCGACCGACCTGTACTCGCTGGCGTGTGTGGTCTGGGAGCTGACCACCGGAAAGCCGCCATTTAAGGGCAGCTCGTACGTTGTCATGCTCTCGCACTTGAACGACCCGCCCGGCAATTTCATCCCCACGATGGATGTCCCTCCAGGGCTCGAAGGTTGGTTGCGGCGACTGTTGAACAAGCAGCCGATGGAGCGCTATCGGCGCGCCGCAGACGCCGCATACGCACTTCGCCAGTTGGGCGACGTCTTTGGATACGATGACGACGAACCCACCGAGGTGGAAGACGACGGCGACACCATCAAGATGCCGGCGTTCGAAATGCCGGTTGAGGCGCCGGCGCAAGGCTGGCGAAGCACCTACGACCGGCCTCCAATTCCTCCGGCCGCGCGCGAGTTGGACACCAGCTCACGGGTGACGTTGGTCGGTTCGGGCTTGGGATTGGTTGGTCTTCGCAATATGCCGATGGTTGGGCGCCAGAAGGAGCGCGAGGCCTTATGGCAGGCGCTCATCGACGCCGACAAAACCGGAAAGCCCCAACCCGTGGTCCTGCGTGGGCCTGCCGGCGTTGGGAAGAGTCGTCTGGCTGAATGGTTTTCGCGGCACGCCGACGAGGTCGGTGGTGCGCAGGTCCTGCGCGTTATCCACAGCGAAAACGGTGGTGCTACCGATGGCCTTGGGCCCGCGATTACGCGACATTTGCGCTGTAAGGGTCTCAACCGGCCGCAGGCATCGGAGTTCGTGCAGAAATGGCTGTCGGACCGCATGACTCGCCCTCCGCGGGGACTCATCGAATCGCTGTTTTCCATCGTGACCGCTGGCTACGGTGAGGTGAACACATCCGCGTTTGTGATGGAGCCGACCGAGCGTTATCGCATCTTCATCGACCTGCTCGAGGTGTTTTGCATGGAACGCCCCGTCGTCCTTTGGATTGACGATGCACAGTGGGGTCGCGATGCGGTCGAGCTTGGCCATCAATTGATGGCTCAAGACCTGCCGGTGGTGATGGTGCTGACGTTGAAGGACGATGCGGTCGAAACGCCGTCCACCAAGCGCGTCGTGGAGCTTGGCGAGAAAGGCAAATTGCTGCAGCTGCACCCACTAACCGAAGACGAGCAGATTTCATTGGTCCGGCAGATGCTTGGGCTTTCGCTGTCGCTTGCCAGCACGGTTGCGCAGCGAACTGGCGGGAATCCGTTGTTCGCCACGCAATTGGTCCGTTCGTGGGTCGCCAGCGAGGCGTTGATCCCATCCGATGATGGCTTGGTTTTATCGTCCGATGCTGCATCCGTACCAGACGACGTGCATGTACTTCTGGCGCATGACTTCGAGCGAATCATGGAGCCGTTCATCCATCGTGCGCCTACCGCACCGGCAATCGTCGAGCTCGCGGCTTTATTGGGTAACGAGATTACGGATGCGGAACTGGATGCGTTGGGCGTCGATGCCTATTTGGCTGACGAAGTGATGCGTGCGTTGGCCTTTGGTGGTTATGTCGAACGTACCGAAGATGGCTGGTACTTCTCGGCCAGCTTGTTCCGCGAGAGTCTGGAGCGACGTGCCCAAGACGGCGGGCGTGCTGCCGAGCATCACCGACGCTGCGCCGAGATGCTGGCGGATCGATACGACGATCAAGCCGTCGGCATCGCCGCTCGTCGCGCGCGCCACTTACTTGGGGCTGGTGAATACGAACAAGCGATTCCACCGCTGCTGATGGCGGCCGAGCTTGCCGTTGAAGAGTCCGTTGCCGAAGCTCAAGCACTACTGAACCTGTTGGACACGGCGATCGAAAACGTTCACGGCGACACGCAACGTGCACGCGTGAAGGGCAAACTCATTCAAGGCTCGATCGAGCTGATTGGCGGACATGTCGACGAGGTCCTGGCTATCTCGGCTGAGGTCGCTGACGTCGCCGAAAACAACGGTTGGACGTATGAGCTGGGCCGAGCCCTGTCACAGCGGGCCAATGTGCTGTTGCACCAGGGCAAACCTGCCGAAGCGCTGGACGCCTACGAGCAGACGCTGGCGGTCATTGAAGGCGAAGGCTCACTGGAGTTAGCACGTGTCCTTGTGTCCTTGGGCATCGCACGACGCCGCGCAAATAATGTGGGCGGGGCCATTGAAGCTTGCGCACGCGCGGTTGAAATCTACGAATCGCTAGACCGTGAGTATGACCTGGTGAAGGCGCGAAGCGAGCTCGGCTGCTCAATGCTTGGTCATGGCCGCTACGACGAGGCCCGCGAGCTTCTGAAGCAGGCTGGGAAGGACGCAGCGTCGATGGGCTCAACCAACGCTCAATGGCGCGCGCTCTTGCTTGAAGGACTCTTGGAAATCCTCGCCGAGCATTGGGAACCGGCTCGTGCCTGTTTCCGCCAAGCCCGCGAAGTGTTTGACGTTGAGGGCATCCCGAAGACCGTTGTTGAGATGCATGAAGCGTTCATCGAAGCCTGTGACGGAGACGTCGCCCAGGCCGAGGAAACGCTCAACCGCGCGGTCGAGATGTTTGAGAAAACCGGTCTGAAGTTCGAGCTCCCCTCCGTGCAAACCGCGCTTGGCATCTGCGCTGCGCGCCGCGGCGATTGGGAAGCATTCGACACCCTCATCCAACAAGCACACGAGGGCATTTCGCAATCTGGTGCAACCAGCCTACTGGTTGCCGCTGGCGGTGATGCCGCCGCTGATTTTGCGAGGGAAGCAGGTCAGACCGACCAGGAAGAAAAGGCGAGAGAGTTGGCCCAATCGCAATGGGATGCGTTGGGCCATCCCCGCGCTAACTGAACGCCGAGTAATTCATGCTGGGATCGATCAAAAAACTGTTTGGCCTCGAACAACTGGAGGTTCCCGACCATCCGGTCGCGAAGAAGGTCAAATTCTCCAACCTAACGTATCTCTCTGCGCGCAAGCTCGACGCGCTTTCGCTATGCGGACAGGCGGTTGTCGACTTGGAGGTCGAAGGCGCATTCATCGAATGTGGCTGCGCGCTAGGCGGCTCGACGATCCTGTTGAGCAGCATCAAGGGCGACCGACCGCTGTATGTCCACGACGTGTTTGGATTGATGCCGCCTCCGACCGACGAAGACGGCGAAGATATGCAGAAACGGTACAAGGCCATCAAGTCGGGCGATTCGGAAGGCCTGGCTGGCAATAAGTACTACGGCTACGAGGAAGACCTCAAAGGCAAGGTACAAGCGAATCTGGAGTCGTTCGACTTCGACCTTGAGGAGGACCAGATTCACCTCGTTCAAGGCCTTGTCCAAGACACGCTGAAACCAGATTTTCCAATCGCGTTGGCCCATATCGATGTGGATTGGTACGACCCGGTCCGTCATTGTCTAGAGGTCATCGACCCAGTGCTGACGGTCGGTGGATACATCTTCTTGGATGACTACAACGAGCTGTCGGGCTGTCGCCAAGCCGCCGAGGAGTTCCTTGAGCGCGCTGGGGACCGCTACGAACTTGCCGGTGATGATGACTCGTTGGTGCTCTGCAAGACGGCCTAAGGTTTGAAGCGGATCACAAGCGTGTCTTCGGGCGTAATCAGCGGATTCAAACCGCTGTTGTCGGTCAAGACGACCATGACTGTACCGTCGGGTTCTACCACTGCTGCGGTGAATTGCTGACCGGCACCGCCGATACTCAGACGAAGCAATTCGGGGTTGCTCCATGTCTTACCGTTGTCTGTCGAAACGACGTACGCCACGCGGCTGTAGTCCAGTGCGGGACCATGGACTTCCCGCTGCGTATAGAAGAAGAATAGCCCATCCGGATGCTCCACAAATTGTGTCGGTGTACCGCCCGTCGTGCGACCCAAATCCGTGGCGGTAGGCATGGCATCGGTGCTGCTACCAGATTGCAGCAAGAGCCGCTCAGACTCGTCGGTCCGACGCCCGGACTCGGATACAAACACATAGTCAGTGCCGGAGGCCCAAAACACCCGCAGTGTTGATGTAATACCGGGTAAACTAAAGGACTGATTCCAGACAACTGTGCCGTCAGCGGCAGCAACGCAGCGAATATCAATCGCAGCCCCTGGGTTCGATGCAAAACAGATGTTATCGCCGTCAACAACCATCCCTTCTCCGTTCACCCCTGGAATCGCGATGCGTTGCGTTTCCAACAAGCCATCTGTGATGTCATCATCAATAACCAGATCTGGTGTTTGTGCGCCGGTCCCAAACAAACTTAGACACAGTTGAGTGGTCATCATACATGGAAGTAAGAACCGAACCACATTCCTATTGGTTTTGGTGCGTTGCGGTATCACATGTCGTTTTGCGTCGATGCGAAGATCGAGTAGATTGCCGCCAACTACTTAATGGAGCGAACCGATGGTCGTTAAAGAAATCATGACTGAAAGCCCGGCGTCAGTGGATGCCGCCTCCCCGATTTCAGAAGTCTTGGATACCATTAACGAGTTGGAAATCCGCCACGTGCCGGTTGTCGACAATGGTGTGTTAGTGGGCCTGGTAAGCGACCGAGACCTTCGGTCGTTCAACCTTCCTGCGATGGTGGAATTCAACAATCCCGAAGCAGCTTCAAAACGGCTTGAAGCACCTGTCAGTAGCATCATGCGGGCTGATGTTGAGACAGTCGGGGTGGAAACCGAAATCGCTGACGTCATCCAACTAATGGTGGAAAACAAATTCGGCGCAATTCCTGTTTGTGACCAAATCGAAGGCAAACTCGTCGGTATTGTCAGCTATATCGATGTGCTTCGAGCCGCTGAAGACCTCTTCTAGCGCAACGCCAAGCGACCAAACCTCCCACAAACTAAGGCCAAAAGCCAAAACCCAATGGCTCAAACCTCTGCATTTGACAAATTGTATAATACAATTTAACAATTGGCTCAGTTAGCGAAACTGAGGTGATGAATGGCCATCCGAAATCCAACACTTGCAGACCGTCTGGTCGAAGAAATCTCAGGTGAGATCTTCAAGGGCGTGTACGAAGCCGGGGAGAATCTCCCGCCGATTCGTAAGCTCGCCGCAAACTACGGCGTGACGGTTCCAACGACACAGCGTGCGATCGCTCGGCTAGAGGACATGGGCCTTTTGGCGGTTCGCCAGGGCAGTGGAATGCGTGTTCAGAATCCAAAGGAATCGGCCAATCTGGCTGCGTACCCGTACTGGATTTCGGCGCTAAGGGAAGACCCTGCGCTTGCCCGCGAGGTCCTAGCTGACTTTCTGGAGTTGCGGCGAGAACTCGCAGCGTCGCTGTTTGCGAGACTGAGCGGGGTGTCGGTTGAGGATTTCCAGCCCGCGTTCGATGCGATCCTGAGGCTGGAGGCACTGGAAAAGAGCGGGAGCTGGGAGGCCATCGCACAGGCGGACATCGACGTGGTCCGGGCCCTGTTGGCGATTCGACCGCAGTTCGCATTTGCGTCGGTCTTCAACGTGTTTGAGCGACTGCTCTTGGACGTCGAAGAGCTTCAGGAAGCGATGTACCCCGACGTATCCGACAACGTGGCGGGCTACCGAGCGGCGATTGTCGCAATGAATTCCGAGGTCGATGGACTGCGCGACATCGCGATCGACCTCTTGAAATCGATGGATGAAATGACCCTCAAGCGGTTCGAAGAACTGCTTGAGCAACGACGGAGAGCACGATGAGTTGGTTGGGTAAATTCTGGGGCCAAGAGGCTCGCGCATATCGAAACTTCCAGTTGGTATTCACGATTTTGACTCTGAATTTCGCGATTCCAACGCTGTCGTACATCTTCGCGCCGGAGGTTGCGGTGGGGCAGTTCATTCAACTGAACGAGATGTTAGGTGGTTCGCCGTACACAGTCGACGAAGCAGCAAGCCATCTGTGGCGCTACCTGGGCGCTGCAAACGTCGCGACGTTGGCGTTCATGTGTGCACTGCTCCAGGTGAACGTGAACCGCTTCTACGCTGTCCTAGTACCGCTGACGTTCATGAAGGCGCTCGCCGCAACTTTGTGGCTGGCGGGCTTTGTGGCTCAACCAGAGTACCCGGCGTTTTTGGCGGCTGCGATTCTGGACTATGTGACCAGCGGTGCGTTTGTGTTCTTCGCAACTCGGGCGCATCGCGAAATTTCAAGCGGTGCAGAACACCTGCCTGCCTTGAGGTTCGCGTAATGCGCGCACGGTGGTTCGCATTCGAGCTCGCCTGGTTATCTGCCTGGTGCTCCGCCGTCTTGGGTTCTGAGCGCGTCATTCGGCCTTCGTTTTGGACCACGTTCAGCAAAGCCGCCCCTTGGCCTTTGTTTTGGGGACTTCGGGCCTGCGTCTGGGGTCTCAATCTGGCGCGGCTACTCCCACAGAACTGGCGACGCACTCGCGAAGCGTTGGTTACCCGCTGGAATGGCGGGAATTACCTGCAGCGCCAAATGGTCATGACGGTCAAAGTCGTCGCGTGCTTTGACTATTTCGACGCGGACGAGCCATGAATCTCGAAATCACAATAGGAGTCGACGTCCCGGAGTTAATCAGCGCCGACGTCGTCGTGGTCGGAAGCGGCCCGGCAGGTTCCGCAGCCGCGTTGCAGTTGGCCAAGGCAGGGCTCGATGTTGTGGTTGTAGAAGAGGGTTCCTACCAAAAACCCGAGACCTACAAGGAATCCACGTTTCAGGCGTTTGCGAACCTCTACCGCGACATGGGAGCGACGATCACCAGTGGTAGTGCGCCGATGCCTTACCTGCAGGGGCGAGCGGTTGGTGGTACGTCGGTTGTAAACGGCGCGATTTCGTGGCGCTTGCCGCGTGATGTTTACGACGGTTGGGTTGCTGAGGACCCCGCAATTGGTGAGGCCTTCGACTGGGAGACGATGGAGTCGGCGTTGGACGAGGTTGAGGCCAACCTAAACATCAAGCCAACCGGCCCCGAAGTCGCCGGCCCAAACAACCTTTTGATGGCCAAAGGCGCCGATGCAATGGGCCTTGAACATCGTCCGATTCGCCGCAATGTACGCGGCTGTCAGGGCCTGGGCCGCTGTCTGCAAGGCTGCCCAAACGGCAACAAAGCCAGCATGGAACGCTCGTACCTGGTTTGGGCGCAGGAAGCAGGAGCGCGCATCATCTCTCAAGCCCGGGTCGAACGCATCGAAACCCGGCCAAACGGCGTCATCGCGACCGACGCCAACGGACGGCAATTCCGTGTTCGTGCTGACCGTGTCGTTGTGGCGGCGAGCGCCATCCAAAGCCCGCTATTACTGATGAAGAGCGGCCTTAAACAAGGCCCGGTTGGCGAGCATTTTCAGGCGCATCCGGGCGTCTCGATGGCGGGGTATTTTCCGCAGAAAATCAACGTCTGGCAGGGTGCCACGCAAGGGCACGAGGTCATCGGACTGCGCAAAGAGGGCATTAAATTCGAAGCCCTGGGCTTCGACCGCACCGTCGCCGCCACTCGCCTGAAATCAGTCGGTAGCGAATTTAACGCCGACTTGGAAACACTTGACCATTGGGCGCATTGGGGCGCTGCGATTCGCGCAGAAACTCAAGGTCGCGTGCGACGAGGATTCACTGGACCTCGGGTAAGCTACAACCTCATCCAATCGGACATCGCCAAGATTCGTCGCGGACTTGCGGTGCTGGCAGAGATGATGCTCTTGGCGGGCGCCGACTACGTGACCCCAGGTATTCATGGTTTCGACGCGGTGGTTTCAACAATCGAACGCGCCCGCGCCATCGAAGAGGAAGCGCCATTGGACGCAAAGTGTTATGCGGCTGTGATGACCCACATGTTTGGCACCTGTCGGATGGGCTCAAACCCCAAGACGAGCGTCGTGGACACCAACTTTGAGCATCATCATGCGCGCGGCGTCTACGTCGTCGACTCGAGCGTCTTCCCTACCAATACCGGTGTGAATCCGCAGACTTCCATCATCGCGTTGGCGACCATCGCAGGAAGAGTAATAGCACGACGATTCAGTACACGCCCGAAGGCAGCCCTCTGAACCGATCTGGGCCAATTTCCTGTTGTTTACCCGCAGTCTATTTCGTAATGTCCGGCCGTCATTTCGAAGTTAGGGTGTGGAATGGACAAACGTTGGCGAAAGCTTGAGCGCAAGCCGTTGTTCCAATCGGAACCTCTCGGCGAACCCATTAGTCGAGATGGGTTGATGCGGATCTTGCCACATCGAGATCCAATGCTTTTGCTCGACCGAATCACCGGCATCGATCTCGAAGGCCAAACGGCGCGTGGCGAGTACGTCGTCGATCCCGAGGACCCGATCTTCGCCGGCCATTTTCCGGGTCTGCCGATCTATCCTGGGGTTTTGCAGGCTGAGGCCATTGGCCAACTCGGTTTGTGTGTCGAGTGGTTTGTTCGAAATCAACGAACAACGACTCAAGCCGACGACTCCCCGAGCCCGCGGCGAGTGACACGAATTCACCATGCTCGATTTTTGGGGCCTGTCCAACCGGGCGACACGATGGAGATTCATGCTTCTTTGCTGGAAGTTGATGTCATCGCGGGTACTGCGGCTGGGCAAATCTACGTCGACGGGTCGCTGAGGTCCGTTGCTGCATTCGAGGTCTATTTTGACGATTGAACGCGTTGCAATCACTGGGATGTCCATCAACACGCCGCTCTCCGATGAGCTTGACGGCTACCTAGGAGCGCTTCTTGCTGGACGCTCCGCTGTCTCGAATTGGAAGGCGTTCGAGACGGATGGAATCTACTCGAAGGTTGGTGGCGATCTGACGGATTACGATATCAAGGCTCGCGTTCAGCAGTTTGAGGGCGTGTTGGATCCGCAACGCTATCGACGTTTGCGAAAGCTGACCCGCACGGCGCCTTGGTCCACGAAACACTCTTTGCTCTTGGGTGCGCAGGCGTTCGTCGACGCTGGGTTGAACGAAGAAGCACCAGAGTTCATCGACGAAATGGGTGTTGTGGTTGCCGGCCACAACCTGGGCAATCTCTACATCGAAGAAAACAGGGCTGAGTTCGCGGACGAACCCGATTTCATCGACGGGCTGTTTGCGTTGCACGCCTTAGACACAGACCACGCGGGTTCGGTCTCCGACCTACTTCAGGCGAGGGGCCCGGCCTATACAATTGGAGCGGCGTGCGCCAGCGGCAACACCGCGATGCGGTGCGCTGTGGATGAGATTCGGTACCACGATGCGAACTACGTGATGCTGGTGGGCGCCGTCCTTCAGTTTGCTCCCATCGATGTGCACGC
Source organism: bacterium (assembly GCA_030427705.1). Classification (GTDB taxonomy): domain Bacteria; phylum Myxococcota_A; class Bradymonadia; order Bradymonadales; family Bradymonadaceae; genus JAUIBR01. The sequence continues at coordinate 104,844 of JAUIBR010000017.1, forward strand.
CATGGCGCTGATGGGCGCGATAACGTTCCAGTCATTCAATGATCAGCCACACAAAGCCAGCCGCCCGTACGACACTGCTAGAGAGGGATTTGTGCCTTCCCATGGTGGCGGCGCACTCGTGTTGGAAAACTGGGACCATGCGGTTGCGCGCGGCGCTCGAATCTATGCTGAAGTGCTTGGCGTTGAGGCGACGAGCGACGGAAATCACCTTCCCCAACCGTCCGCGGATGGTCAGTCCCGCGCGATGGAAAAGGTGCTTCGCAAGGCCGGCATAGCCCCTGAGCAGGTCAACTACGTCAACGCCCATGCTACCTCCACACCACTCGGAGATGTGACCGAACTTGAGTCCATTCGACGCACATTCGGGCCGCACCTGAACAACCTCAAGATTAACGCGACCAAGTCGATGTTGGGTCACACATGCTGGTCGGCGCCGATTGTCGAGACAGTTGCGACCGTGATGCAGATGCAAGCGGGAAAACTTCACCCTTCGATCAATATCGAGAACCTTGATCCCGCTGTTGATGTTGACGTTTGCGCAAATGGACCAGTGGATTTCGAACCCGAGATTGTGATGAAGAATGCGTTTGGGTTTGGGGGTATCAACTCGGTTTCACTCCTAAGGCGACATGATGGCTAGCGACGAAAAATCGGTGTTCTTCATTACCGGCGGCTCCCGCGGAATTGGCGCGCAATTGGTACTCGATGCCGCGGCTGCGGGACACGACGTGGCGTTTACGTATCGCTCACGAAGCGACGCGGCGGAATCGGTCCAAGCATCGGTCAAAGCGCTGGACAACGGTGTCCGATGCGAGAGCTACGCACTTGATGTCCGTGACCCGAGTCAGGTTGAAGCCGTTGCGGACCAGGTGTTGGACGACTTCGATACCGTTAACGTGGTCGTCAATAACGCCGCCATGAACCACAACCAACTGCTGTTCTCGCTTGAGGACGAAGACTGGCACGACGTCATCCAGACCAACCTGACGGGTGCGTTCTATGTGACCCGGCAGTTTCTTCCAGCGTTGCTGGCAAATCGAGGCGGCCGCTTTATCCACATCTCATCCCTTGCTGCGAATGGTATGAGTGGGCAAGCCGCGTACGCTGCTAGTAAAGCAGGCATGCTCGGGCTCTCGGCTACAATCGCTAAGGAGTACGGCAAGAAGAACATCACCAGCAATGCGTTGATTCTGGGGTTCTTTGACACAGACCTCACGCGAGAGCAGATGAGCGACCGAAACAAGTTGTTCTGGTCTGAGTTTGCTCCAGCAGGACGTATGGGAGAGGCAAGTGAGGTTAGCGCCGCTGTCCTATTCTTGGCGTCCAAGGGCGCCAGTTTCGTGAACGGACAGGTCTTGTCTGTTACGGGAGGGTTGGATTGGGCGCCATGACCTTCGGCATTGAACGCATAGATGCCTATCCAGCGACGCTCGCTTTGGATCTAGGGGCACTTTGCGACCGGCGAGAGATCGACAGTTCAAGACTGATGACCCGCTATCGGTCGCTGAATCCGTCCTGGGAAGATTCCGTCACGATGGCAGTAAATGCGGCTCACCTGGTGATTGATGAAGACAACCGAGAAGAAATCGGGCTTGTGATCGTCGCCACAGAGACTGGTGTCGACCTTGAAAAATCAATCTCAACCTGGGTTCACCGGCATCTGGAGCTGAAGGCGGACGTCCGGAATTTTGAGATCAAACACGCATGCTATGGAGCGACGGCCGCGATTCAGATGGCGCTCGGTTGGCTGGCGACGTCTGCAAATGGTCGAAAGGCTCTGATCGTCACGACTGACCAGAGTCTGGTCTCGATCGGCAAACCCTGGGAACCCATCTGCGGGGCCGGAGCTGTCGCGCTCGTCCTGTCTTCTACCCCCTCGCTCTTTGAGTTTGAGTTGGGAAAGAGCGGCGTGTTTGCGCAGGAGATTACGGACGTCATCCGACCGAATCTGAGGACGGAAACGGGAAACAGCGATGCAAGCATGTTTTCGTACCTGGATGCGCTAGACGGCGCGTACGAAGCCTATGCGGCAATCGTCGATGCGCCAGAGCAGCTTCGTGACCAGTTCGAGTACAACGTCTACCACATGCCGTTTCCGGGCTTGGCCCTCACCGCCCATCGGGCGCTGTGTGCGGCGACCGGTCTCACAAGCCGCAAAGAGGCGACGGCGGACTTCGAAACGCGCGTTCGGCCGAGCACTCAGTTCGCGTCGATGGTGGGTGGGGTCTACAGCGGAAGTTGGCTCTTGGGGCTTCTGTCGCTCACTGAAAATGCCCCGCTAAAAGCCGGGCAACGCATCTCGGTGTTTTCGTATGGTTCTGGCTCGTGCGCCGAGTTTTTTGCCATCCGGGCTGGTGCCCAAATATCGGAACGCTCGCCGACCGCTACCGCCCGAATAGCGTCACGGGAGGAGGTCTCGATTGAGACCTACGAACGACTCGAAAACGAACGCACCGAGTTTGCTGGAGCCCCAAGTTTCAAACCCGAAATTGCGGATCTGGACGCGGTCTGGGAGCGACTCTATGAAGGGAAGGGCCGCCTCGTTTTGAAGGCGATCGATGGCTACTTTCGAACGTACGGAAGAAGCTGATGACAATCGTATCACTCCCACAATCCCTGGACCTTCGAAGTCTTGACCAGCTGCATGCCGAACTCTCCACCGCCTGCGAAATAGACGAGGTCTTGGTGCTGCGCGGAAGGTCCGATGTCTTTTGCAATGGGATGGACCTGGGCGCGCTTAGGGAACCTGAGAACGCTCGGTCAGAGGCTGTCGAAGTGTTTGGAGAGTTATTGATCGCACTCCGATTCGCCCCCGTCGCCGTAATTGCTGTCGTTGAGGGTTCCGTCAGAGGTGGCGGGGTGGGCTTGGCCGCAGCAGCGGACTGGGTGATCGCGAACACCGACAGCCAGTTCTCGCTCCCCGAGGTGTCCCTGGGACTCCAACCCGCGACCATTTTACCCGTCTTTGTTGAGCGGGTGGGTCGGATTCGCGCACGACAAGTTTCGCTGCGCGCCACCGGCTTTTCCGCAAACGACGCGTACAAGATGGGTTTGGTGGATGAGCTTGTTGAATCAACGGACATCGAGAGCAGCTTGCGCCGCCGTATTCGCGAGTTTGGGCGCGGTCGCCATCGAGCGATCGCGGGGATTAAATCCACCAGTGCGGATTCTGCGTTGAAAACGGCAATCCGAGCAGGTGCCAAGCAAACCGCGAACGATGTCTGCAATCCTGCAATCGTCGACCCAATTTTGGACTACCTCGACGGGGGAGTTCCGCCGTGGAGCCGGATATGAAACTTGTTTCGACACGCGTCACCGACGGCGTGGCTGAGGTGCATATGTCTGACACGGACAACAAAAATGCGCTCAGCCGTGCTTTTGTCGAAGACCTGTCAGCCGCATTGATAGAGGCCGAGAACGACGCATCGGCCCGGGTCGTGCTCCTTCGGGGGCTCGATACTGTGTTTTGTGCGGGCGCAACGAAGGACATGCTGCGCGACTTCGCCAGCGGTGATCTTCAGCCTCACGAGATTCGACTCGCAGGAGCGATTCTCGATGTGTCGTTGCCGGTTATTGCGGCGATGGAAGGTCATGCAGTAGGTGGCGGACTGGCAATTGGTCTGTGCGCGGACATTGTCCTGATGGCCAAGGAAAGCCGCTATGGATGTAACTTTGTCGACCTGGGATTTACCCCAGGCATGGGAACAACTCGTTTGCTTGAGCACGTCTTATCGCCTGCTGTAGCTCACGAATTGCTCTTCACGGGCGAGCTGAGACGCGGTTCGACATTCGCCAACAACACCGGTGTGAACCATGTGTTGTCACGCGAAGAGGTTCTGCCTAAGGCACAGGCAGTCGCCGAGAGAATTGCTGAGAAACCCCGACTTGTGTTGGAGACCCTCAAGCGCACTCTCTCAATCCGGCGGCGCGCTGCGTTCGAGGAAGCACGGACGCAGGAGGCACTGATGCACACAATTTCGCTGAGCCGACCCGAGGTTCGAGAAGATATCGAGGCACGTTATGTGGAATGACTTTTCGAACTTCTCGGTGCTTGTCACCGGCGCGACCAAAGGCATCGGGCTGGCGACAGCCATTGCATTCGGACGACTGGGTGCGAACGTTACCATCACGCACAAATGGGGTTCTGTTTCTGACGAAGAGCTCTACGAGGTCTTCGAGGCCGCAGGCGCGACGAAGCCACTAATCTTTTGTGCGGACGCCAGAGAAAGCGCAGATACGGAGGAGCTTCTTACCGCCATCAAGTCGCAGTTTGGGTCGTTGGATGTTTTCGTCTCGAATGTTTCGTTTGCCGCGGTACCCAAGGGTCTTGATGACTACACCCTGCGTGGACTTAGGACATCTGTCGACTACTCTGTCTGGCCACTTATTGAGCATGTCAGACAATCCCAAAAGGTGTTTGGTGCATATCCCCGATACATCGTAGGTATGTCATCTTTTGGCAGTGTTTCGATGCATTCGAACTACGATTTCGCAGGACCAACGAAGGCGATGTTAGAGACGTTCTGTCGCTACCTCGCCCACCGACTTCGCCATGAGGATGTCCGGGTCAACGCTGTACGAACACGCTATGTGCCAACAGATTCGCTGAAGTCTACGGCTGGTGAAGGTTTTGTGGATTTCGTCAACAAGCTAGACCCCTCATTGTTCATCGAACCTATGGAAGTGGGTGATGCCATCGTCGCCCTTTGCAGCGGTGCGATGGACGCCATGACGGGTCAGGTGCTCACGGTCGATAACGGCACATCATTCCGAGACAATTTAATGGGCGCCTACGAGCGCAGTAAAACTACGAGTAAATAAGGAGCAATAATGGAACGCGCAGAAATTTTGGCCGTCGTTGAGAAGTACATTCGAGAGGTCTTGGACGATGAAGCTCCAGAGACCATCGACCCCGCACGGTCGATGAAGGATTACGGCATCAACAGCTTGGATATCGTCGAAATCGTGTCGCATTCGATGCGGGAGCTTCGAATCAAGATCCCCCGCAACGAGCTCGCCGATATCACAAATATCGACGGTCTTGTTGATGTCCTGGTTGAAGCCGCGGCGTCGAAGTGACAACAGCCAAACCCAATCTGGCGGGTAAGCGAGCGCTTGTTACTGGCGGAACGCGGGGGATTGGCCTGGCAACCGGTCTCGCGCTTGCGCGATGTGGGGCCTCTTGCGTCCTGACCTACCGCTGGGGGTCGGTACCCAACGAGGAGGTTCAGCAACTGTATGCCGCCGAAGATCTCGCAGGTCCAACGCTGATTGAGGCGAATGCAGCCGACCCCAGCGAGACAAAACAACTCATGGAGCAGATCGCCGGACCGCTTGATATCTTCATCAGCAATGCGGCGAATGCCTGTGTTGTAAACAGTATGGAGGACTACAACCGCCGCGCATTTCTGAGAACGATGGAGGCCAGCACCTGGCCGACCTTCGATGTTCTGGGCGCGCATCACGAGAAGTTTGGAACCTATCCCAAACATGTCGTGGTCATGTCTTCAGACGGACCCGACAACTTCGCGGTTGGATATGATTTTGTTGCCGCGTCCAAGGCTGCGCTGGAAGCGATGTGCCGTTATGCGAGTCATCGTTTAGCCGCCGATGGTGTGCGTTTGAACGTGCTTCGGTCCCGAGGGGTCCGAACAGACTCCATCGAGGACGTCTTTGGAACCGAGATCTTCGAGTTTGCTCAGAAGATGTCCCCTGAAGACGGGGCGATGGAACCGCAAGAGGTTGCGGACATGGCTGTTGCGCTCTGCTCCGGTTGGCTGGATAGCGTGAACGGACAGGTCATCACTGCCGATAAAGGCGCTGCGTTCAGCGACAACGTCATGGGTTGGTTCGACCAACAGGTCGAACTATGAACGTCTTCTTGTTCACAGGACAAAGCGCGAAACACCGAGAGATGTTCGTGCTCTTGGAGCAAGACTGGCCGGAACAGTTCCATGCCGTGAAGGAGGAAGCTGATGCCGCGATAGGTGGTTCTTGGCTTCCAGACCCAGTCGCGGATAACCCGTTCCCAGACAACCGTGCCATCCAGCTTGCTGTGTTCGTTGCCAATCACATGCATATGCAGATTCTGCATGCCGCTGGGATTCGGGCCGACTATTCCGCTGGCTTGTCGTTAGGTGAGTACAACCACCTTGTCCATATTGGTGCGCTCGACTTTGCGGACGCCCTGAAACTCGTGGAGGCACGTGGGCGCGCCTACGACGCGGGTCCGCGGGGATGCATGGCCGCGATTTTCCCAACGTCTGAGGAAGAGCTTGTCCCGATTGTGGAAGACCTCAAAAACCGTTTTGAGATCGCAATTTCGAACTTCAACTCCCCTACGCAGTTTGTGGTCGCAGGCGAATCCGACGGGTTTACCGAGCTAATCGAACGTATTGAGGCGGACACATGGGCCGAGGCGAAGATTATCGAGAAGAACGTGCCGATGCACTGTGCCTACTTTCGGCCTGCAGCTGAGGCGCTTCGTGTGGCGCTCGAAGGGGTTCCGTTCCGACGTTCAACCCTTCCATACATGCCGAATGTCGACCCTACACCCCGTGTGAGCGCGACGACTGATGACTACGTGGAACACCTCACCCGCCACGTTTTTGAGGCGGTTCAGTTTCGCAAAACCGTCGACTATTTCCTGACCGAGCTGGACGATCCGACGTTCATCGAAGTCGGCCCGAAACACATCATTACCGACCTGCTCCACCGACGTTGGTGCAAGCAACCCAAGTTCTCGACCCATGACCGCGCTTCGTTTGAGGCCATTGTTACGAGTCTGACATGAGTGAAGAAACACCTCGAAAAGAGTACCTCGACGCCACCTACGACATGTTTCTTGGAAGTATTATGGGCGAGAAGTCCGAGTACGACCGGTTTTTGGAGTGGGTGCATGACGTCGAAGACGATGACGCGTTTCCATTCGAGACCTGCCGCGTAGGTGCGCAGCGTCCGCAAGTAAGCATGCGCCGAACAAGTGGTGAGTTGCTCGATGTCATCAATATGTCGTCGTACAACTACCTGGGTTTTGGCTACCACCCTGACGTCATCGAAGCCGCAAAAGAGGCCCTGGATCTCTATGGATTAGGAGCTGCGAGTTCGCCGGTCCACAGCGGTGGTTTCGAAGTACACCGAAAGTTGGAGCGCACACTCGTCGACTTCATGGGGCTCGATGGTCGTAGTGCATCCGTGTTTTCGTCGGGATACGGAGTCAACACGGGCGTTATCTCGGCTCTCATGCGACGCCGGCACCACATCGTCTTGGACCGGGCCGCCCACATGTCGATTCTTGAAGGGGCGCAGCTCGCTGGATCGAAGCTTCACTACTTCGAACACAACGACGTCGATCAACTTCGCGAGATTCTCAAAGAGATACAGTCGAAGAAGAAACGCCGCGTCTTGGTATGCACGGAAGGCGTGTTCAGCGCCGATGGGGACTTCGGCAATCTTCGAGGCATTGTAGAGGCAGCCAAGGAATACGATGCGATGACGCTCGTCGACGAGGCACACTCCTTCCTGGTAGCCGGTGAAAACGGCCGCGGCGTGGCTGAGGCCCATGGTGTTTTGGAGGATGTCGACCTTTATGTCACGACGTTTAGCAAGGCGTTGGGCGGTGTCGGGGGCGCTGTAATCGCGTCCGAGGAAATGGCGCGGTACATCAATTGGTACGCAAAGTGTCGGATGTTCTCGTGCGCGATCGATCCTGCAGTAACCGCGGGGGTTACCAAGGCCCTGGAGCTTGGTGGGTCGTCCATTGGTGATGAACGTCGAAAACGGGTGAAATCCAATGCGATGAAGCTTCGCGAAATGTTGGCATCCGACGTTGATTTGGGGGTGTCTGAGAGTTGGATTGTCACCGTGAATTATGGCGACGAAGAGCGGACTATTCCACTGCTAGACGCACTTCAACGAAAGGGTCTGGATGCCAGCGTCTTACAGTTCCCAGCTGTACCAGTCGGCGAGAGTCGAATTCGGCTCTTTGTAACCAGCGAACACACAGACGATCAGCTTCGAAAGGCGGCCGATATCATCATCGCTGCCGCAAACGAAATCGGCTTCTCAACGAGGTCCTCATGAGTGAACCATCACTTGGTGGGTTGGCATTTGCTGACCTCTGGAACATCGATTTTCACTGTGCGTTTCTGTTCGAGGTGCCCGTCGGTCCTGCCGAGGCGCTGCTCCCCGAAGATTTGGAAGCTGTCGAAGCTGCACCTGGATTAGCACTGATGAGTCTAATCCATGCGCACTACACACCCGAGAACCGAGGCGGACCTGAGCCGTTTGATGAGATTGTCTGTTCAATCTTGGTTCACCCCGACCTGTCTCTGGACATGCCTACTCCAAGACTAACCTTGGGCGTGTTGGATGTTTGGTCGAATAGCCAGGCTTTTGTGGAGTACAAAACGGGCGCGTTGGGCATGCCTGTACACTACCATCCATCGCTTAGAAGTGAGATTGCCGAAGACCGGCTCTCGACCAAAGTGTGGGACCACGATGGACCCATTTTCGAAATGGGCTTGGGCAAAATTGAACCCAATTTCCACGAAGAGTCGTTCTATGGGCAGTACTTCGCTCAGCCCGAACAGGATTTGAATCAAGGACCGTGGCGTTGGAGCGGAAGACTCACCGAACACCAAAGACCTCGAGAAGCATCATCGACGCTACACAGCCATCCGTTCTTCCCCGAATCCGTCCTTCGGGGCTCATTGCGATGCAATATGCAGCAATTGTCCGAACCCGGGGCGACCGTGAACATGCGGACGTACGCCTATCAAGTCGCCGACATATGATTCGTACCTGACCGGAATCTAGACACTTGACCCGGTGTCGTTACGGTTTTTGAACAACAACGTCTCGGCCGGCATGCTGCGCGCGGCAAGAATCCATTTCAACCAATGGGCTTCGTTCATCGGCTCATAATCGATCTCGCGCAGGCGATAGCCTGGGATATGCGGGTAGATGTGGTGGAGTTCGTGTGCGTCGAAGTGCAGCAAGATTGCGGTTGAGAACCAATCCGGGAATCTTAGGGAACGCGTGTAGACTTCTTGGTCGCGCGGCTTGAACGCTTTGACGTCATCACCATGGCTGTTTTCCAGCGGGATATGCGAGTGCTGGCTAATCATGATGGGGTCGAGCATGACCAGGGAAAGCACGGTGCCCAGACCGATGGCCAACAAGACCTCCAGTGGGCCGACGAACCACAAAATCAGTCCGTAAAGGACCAGCAGAATCACGGCGTTGGCGAGCAAGCGTGCTTTGCCGCTGCCCCGAAGGACGACCTTTGAAAGGCGACCGGGGTTCCAGAAGTTCGAGACGCGATACAGAACCGAAAACGCCGGCACCCAGAACTTCCAACAGAAGTTCATCAACAGCCGCTCGCCCGTTCCGAGTTCACGCGGGACGAGCGCGGCCGTCGTCGGGTCGAGGTCCTGCCAGCCCGTCCATTTGTGGTGGGCGTTGTGGATCGTTGCCCACGCCCGAAACGGGATAAAACAGAAGAATCCAGACAGATGGCCAACCCAAGTGTTCAGGAAGCGACTTTTGAAGAGCACGCCGTGTCCGCACTCGTGCAAAAGCACAAACCACTGGAGCAGGCCGAAGGCGAGTATGACGTGGCCAGACAGCCACGTGACGCCATGTATCCAGACAGCCAGGTCGGGCAGGAACACCCGCACCTGCGTGAGGCCGGTGCCGATGCCAGTGAGACTCAAGCAGAGCAGCGTATAGAGCGCGCCTGTGGAGTTTCGGGCCTTCAGGTGCGTGAGCTCGGCTGGTGTCGCCATGTGGTTCTCTGCGCTCAATTTGCGCCTCCGAATCCCATAACTGAGTCGATGGCGACGGCGGTCTTCGTGACGCGTTCCAGGAACGGTTGCGGATGGAACCGATTGATCATCGCGTACATCGGAAGCCTCGTGACCATAAAGTCCGCGAGTCCTGCGCCAAATCCAAGGTTCCAGGCATCCTGGTCGATGGTCTGACCGGTTGCTTCTTCCAGGGTTTGTCGGTGTATGTCGACCCAGTTTGAGACTGTTTCTTCGCTGACAGATGGGTCGAGAGCGAAACAAAGGAACTCCGCCAGGTCGCGCTGTGGGAGGCCAACTCGGGCTAGTTCCCAGTCGTATGCGACAAGCCGTCCATCGTTGCGTAGCGCGACATTGCGAGGGTTGAAGTCGTTATGGATGAGCGTCGTTGGTTGATCCGATTCAACCTTGGACCAACGTGCGACTTCCTGACGTAAGAACGCGTGTCGGTGGCGACCCGACTCTCCGAGCGCATCCCCAAACACTCCCTCTAGGGCGACGTCGGCGAGTGCACTCCAGAGGTCGAATTGAGCTTCGCACTCGCGTGGTGGTGGAAGCCACGGTTCAGTTGGTGGCTTGCCAAACCAATTCGCGTGAATGTTGGCGATTCCGCTCAACGCGGACCCAATTTGCTCGTCACTCCAAACGGTGTGGGCGCTGTTCAACATTGGCAGACCGGTGAGGTCTTCGATCACCAATGCTCCAGTTTCAATGCCGTGAACAGCCGGTCTATGCCGAACGATTGCGTCGTCTTCTAGTGCGTAGATTGCAGCTTCGCGTAGGTGACTCCCGTTAGCTTCGTTTCGGTCCCGATTGGCTTTCCAAGCATCGCCGAGCGCTTCGCTGCACAGGTAGGCAACCTCTTGTCCAACGTCCAAGGTTTGTTCGTCGGGAACTTGAGACTTAGCGACAACAGTTCGGCCTTGCAGTTCGCGGCGAGTCAGGCCCGCGGCCTTTCCGTAACGCCATGATGCAAGCTCGCCGATGATGCCATGCTCACCTGCGATTCTGTCCTGTTTGAGTTCCGAGAGCTCATTTTGGCCAGTTTCGCCGGGTCCCATACCTTCCCGCCGAGCGGCAGGCAGGTAGCCAAAGTGGACCAGGTTGTCGAAGGTCTTTTGCAGGAGCCGCGCATCCATCGCGGACGGACTTTGCCCGTTCAATGTAGCTTTCGATTTCTGGCTGCACATCGGATTGCGCCGCGTCTCTTCGTACAACTGCGGGAGCCTCAGCTCGCCGTCAGCCGGTCGTGTGAAGAATGGCAGCAGCGGTCGAAGTGCTGCGGTCGGTTCCGCAGCATGCGCCTCTAAACGCTGACACCATGTGTCATAGTCAACGAGTTCAACATCGTATCCGCGCAACGCCATCCACAATACGGCACCTCTCCAGAGCCGCTTCTTAGGGGGCTCTGCGTGCAATGTCGTGACACCGGGTTCGGTGCGAACGTGGTCGGTGACGATGCGTGCGACGTCGTCTACCGGACAGACCTCTAACGACCAATCTAAATCGGGAGCGGCACCCATTTCGATGCAGCCTTTGAACAGCGCGGAGAGGAAGTCTCCCGGACTGTGGTAGCCGGTCTTCGAGTGCGAGAAGATCAGTCCCGGGCGAACGATTGTCGCAGGCAGACCGCGGGTTGCGGCCTGTCTGACGAGGCTCTCGGCGACGGCTTTGGTGCGCACGTAGTTGAGATGAATTCCGTCGATATGGGTCATCGGGTCTGTATCTTCGTCGAACGTGTCGGTCGCGCCGTGCGACCAACAAACAGCCGAGGTCGATACATACACAAATGGCGTGGCGTTCTTGCACGCAAGCCGCAGCAATTCTTGGGTTCCGCGAACATTCGCATCCGAAAGCGCGTGATAGGGGTAGACCCAATTGACCATCGCCGCGATGTGGTAAATCGCGTCCACCTCCAAGTCTGCGTACGACTCCGGCTGTGAAAGCTCGCCAGGTACCGCCTCAATCCGGGTGGCCCAATCGGGGTTCCAATCGGGGTGATGGCTCAGGGTTTCCAAGAGCCTGTCTTGTGCATTATCACCGCGGACGAGCGCCAAGATGTTTATGTCGGATGTTGCCAGGAGGCGCGTTACGACGTGGCTGCCAAGGAAGCCGGTGGCGCCTGTCACCAGGGCTCGTTCTTGGTTTTTGGTTCTTGGTTCTTGGTTCGGAATGGGTTCTTGGTTTTTGGTTCTTGGTTCTTGGTTTTTGTTTGGTGGGCAATGGATGTCTTGGGGTAGTTTTGCGTCTTCTAGCCAAGGTTGGGACGAATGCGTTTCTTTTGGGGAGGCCAAATCGCTCAGGCTTTGCGTGAGCATTTCGGCGAGTGTGATGGCTGGGAAGCGGTCGTGGACGTCGACCAAGAGCTCCAGAGTGCGCAGGGAATCCAAGCCAAGTTCTGTCAGGGTTTTGGATTCGTCGATTGTCTCGGGTTCGACACCCAACAGGTTAGCGACGCGGTCCTTTAGATAGCCTTCGATCGACGCATCAGATTCCTGGCCGTGCGTAATCGCGACGAGGGTGTCGAGCTTGCCGCTCGCCCACATTTTGGCGACACGCAAGCGTTGGCGTTTACCGCTGGTGGTCCGCGGAATCGTGCCTGGCTTGACCAACGCCATCACGCCGACGGGCACACCGTGAGCCAGAGTTACAGCCTTCCGGACCGCGTTTGCCGCTTCGCGCAGCTGTTCTTCGGTAGGGCCTGCTGCAAAGACCTTCTTGTCGATCTCAGCGACAATTCCAGCGGCTTCCTCTTGGCCGGGAATCGCGAACGCGACGATGCCCCCCGGACGAATATAGGGGTGCGCTTTTTGACCGGTCAGCTCCATATCTTGCGGGTGAACGTTCAGCCCACGGCTGATGATGACCTCCTTGATGCGGCCGCTGATGTAGATTTCGCCATCGACGATGAAACCAAGGTCACCCGTTCGCAGGTAGTGTTTGTCGCTACCTTTGATTTGGGCCTGGAAGACCTCTTTTGTCTTCTCGGGTTGGCGCCAATAGCCACGTGTGATGCATGGGCCGTTGAGCCAGATTTCGCCCTCTTCGCCGTCGGCTAACTCCTCGAAGGTCTCAGGGTCTACAATCCGCAAGTCCATCGTTGGTGCGGTAACTCCGCACGAAACGACCGTGCGCTCACCACCGGCCCCGACGCGCTGTTGGTACTTGGTCAGTTGCTTATGCCGACCTTCGCTGACGCCCAAGGTAGCCTCAGCGATGCCGAAGAGTGCGTGCATCGATTCCCGTTTAAGTCCTCGACACGCAAGCCGGTCTGCAAAGTTCTCGATAGTCTCCGGAGAGACTGGCTCGGAGCCGTTGTAAGCGAACTGCCAGCAACTCAAATCCCAGTCCGGAATCGGGCCATCACCAAGACGGCGCAGCACCAGGTCATACGCGAAGTTCGGACCGCCAGAGACTGTTGCACGGTACTTGGAGATTGCGTCCAACCAACACAGCGGCTTTCGCAGGAAGGTCATCGGCGACATCAGGTACACGGGACTGCCGCGATAGAGCGGCTGGAGCACACCTTCGATTAGGCCCATATCATGCGACATTGGCAGCCAAGACACCGAAATCGTCTCTGGGCTTGCGCCCTCGGCCCAATAGATATCGGCGAGGTTTTGCATGAGGTTGTCATGGCCAACCATGACGCCGCGCGGACGCGACGTTGAACCCGACGTATACTGCAGAAGCGCCAATTCACCGGCGTCCTCAAATGCCACAGGCGCTGTCTTTTCGACACCATCCAGGTCTTCAACGGATAGCCAAGCGAGGCTTGAGCCCTGGAAGAACGCCTGCCCCATCTGGATGAGCTGTTCGCTGGTCACCATCAGATTCGAGCCAACGTCATCCATGATGGCCATGACGCGTCCAAGCTCAGTCGGCTCCGCGCTGCGCGGAGGCATGACGGGCACTGGAACAACCCCAGCAACCTGACACCCCATAAACGCCAACACAAAGTCTAGACCCGAACCAAAGAGCAGAATTGCTCGGTCGCCAGGACTGACGTGGTTCAGCACCAACGTCGCGACACGCTGCGCGTCATCGAAGAGCTGACCGTAAGTGACCCGGCGCTCGATCGTCCCATCGTCTGACAGATAGTTGTAGACGATTTCGTCGGGCTGCGTTTCGGCGCGCAGCTCCAGCAGGTCGACAAGACGGCGAGCATTCAAGGCCTCGGGTGAAGGTCCAAATGGTCGTGACTCAGGCATTTAGCAGCTCCTTTTTCCAAGCTACAAAGTGGTCGCGGACGGCTTCTTTATTGGCGTCCACGTCGTCTTCGGTCCAATCGTCGGTCGCGATTGGCTCCCCGACATGTACATGAATTTCACCCGAGTTGACCTGCACGCCTGTGCCAGACGCGGTCTCCTCGGGAATCAAAATAATCATCGGAACAATGGGCATCTTCAGGTTGGTCGCGATGTGGAAAACACCGCGGTTAAACGGCCCGAAATCACCACCGGTGACTCGGGTCCCTTCTGGACTTCCGAATACCGACTCGCCCGTACGACGAAGCAGCGCTTCGGCTTGTTTGAAGCGCTCGACGCGGCGGTCGTGCTCTTCCTGCGGTGCCGTGTAGAGCGTCCCTGTCAGCATCGTGACCAGACCCAACGGGCCGTACCAACGGAAGCGCTCCTTCATGAACGTTCGCGCGTTAGGAGGTCGAACCGCCATGAGCACCGGCATGTCCAAAGCCGACGAGTGGTTCGACATGTAAAAACATGGGCCTTTTGGCCAGTCGCCGCGATGCACCTGCAGGTCGATACCCAAGACCTTCAGAATCGTCTCGCCGGCCCATCCACCGATGACTTCCTGGCAGATTCGCCGACCTTCTTTGGGGCGCACAACCCGCACAACAGCCATCGCCATCGAAGCCGCACCCAAGATCGAAAGTCCGCTAACAGCCACATAGGCCGAGCGTAGGGCACTGGCCATCAGTTGGTCTCCCGTGCTCGGCAGACGATCGTCTGCATCGACAGGTTGAGTCTTTTCTCGAAGAGCATCACCGGCGCGGTCAAAATCTGGCCCAGAAGATACGTCTTGATGGACTTACTCAGGTCCAAACCCTTGCCTTTGTGACGCTTAAACGCCAGGCCCGCGTACATGTAGAAGTAGCCCGGATATGCGCCATACGGCAGGTAATCGACGACCTCAAGTCCAGCCAAATCCATCATGCGAATGAACTGTTCCTTATCCAGGGCAACGGTATGTTGAGGCGCTTGCCATCCCGGCCATCGGTCGCGGTACAGCGTGTGCGAGACACTGTCCAGACGCGGAACCTCGATGACCATCTGACCACCAGGTTTGAGCAATCTGCGCGCGACCTGCAACGTATTCAACGGATCGTAGTCGTGTTCTAAAAAGTGCCACATTGTGACAAGGTCAAAACTTCCGGGCTCAAGATCGACTTCGGCGAGGGTGCCGCATTTGAAGTCGATGGATTGCTCCGGATGGAGCTCAGCGATGACCTGAGACAAGTCCTTGAAATCGACGCCTGTACATGGGCATCCGTAGTGTTTCTGGATATGCGCTAGGAACCCACCGGCGCCGCAGCCAACGTCTAAGACATGGGTGTTTTCGTTCAGCGGAAACGCGTCGCTGACAATCGCGTCCTTGTCGCGGTCGAGCTTCGTCATCAACCACTCAAAGAACGGCGCAAGCACACCCCATGACTGGTTCTTTCGGTGCGCGACGTACTCATCGTCGTAGTAGTCCTTGATGTGGTCGATGGTCAGTCGTGGGTGCTGATAGACCAACCCGCAGTCCCTGCACGACACGAACGTGAAGTCGCCCGGTTTGCCGGTCAGGTCTTCCTGAGCGGTCTCGAAGTGCTCACGATTTGTACTGCCGCAGAAGTAGCAGGGAACCGGCTCGAAGTACTCCGGTGGCGGAGGGGCGGTAAGATCAACTGGCATGGAAGTGCTCCACGATTTTGAAACTGCAAAGAAGTCCGAAGGTGACGGCTAGCAACCCGGCCCGCGTCGCGGCACTGGAGTGTAGACGTTGAGCGGCCTCGTCAATGGACACGCCCAACAACACAACGCCAGCGGCCGCCAGACTCATCGGTTGCCACGAGGCGCCCAGCGCGAGGACGATCAGGGGATACTTGAACAAGACGACAAAGTCGCTTCCCGGGCGCCCGGTTCCGTAAGTTCGGTAGAAGACCATCAAACCAGCGATCGTTGCTAGAAACACCACGACCGAACCACCGCCTGCAAAAACCAACGGTGCCGTTAACAACAGTATGAATGTCACCAAGAGTGCAAACGGCCGAGCTGACGTCACCTGAGTCAGAACGCGCTCGGGGTGGCTCTGTGCGTCTCGCTCGCGGTCTTCAAGATCATCCCACAGCCGAAACGCAAGCACAGCCAACCACGCCGCAGGTAGTCGCAATGCGATTTGCAGCGGCCCTGGCCAATCTGAACCAACCAAACTGGCAACCACCAGCGTCATCGCAACGGGTACAAAAAGGGGGCTTCCAAAGCGCTGCTGCCGCCACGCGAACAACGTCTGCGCCATATCACGCGTGGATGTGGACATAGCCTCCATCCCCGTCGACCAACACGGTCGAGCCGTTTGGTATCCGTTCCGTCGCACGGTGCACGCCGACCACAGACGGTATCCCGAATTCACGCGCGATAATCGCGCCGTGCGAGAGCATGCCGCCGCGCTCCATCACCAAGCCTTGGACCAGGAAGAGCACGGTCGCCCAACCCGGGTCTGTCTGTGGCGCGACCAAGATGTCGCCGGCCGCGATGGTGTGGAAATCCTGCTGTCCTAACGCCACGGTTGCCCGAGAAGTTACGTTGCCCGCAGCTGCCGCAATCCCGCGCAATGCGTCGTCGTCGGACTCGACGGCTTCTTCTGTCGTTTGCGGCGTGACGGGTGGCGACCATGACTGACCACGCGTCGTGATGATGCGCGGCGGCAGGTCCTCCCACAGAGACTCACGTTCGAAGCGACGCTTGCGCTGAGCGACCTCGGTTGGAACCTCACTGCCCTCACCCAAGCTCACCATCTCTTGCCAGGTCATGAACAGCACATCATCGGCATTGCTTAGTTCACCGGACGCCGCAAGCTCCTCGCCGAGCGCGAACACAATTCGACGGCAGCAGCGGTAGAGTTGCGCTTGTTTAAGTCGCGCACGTTCTCGAAGCGATAGTGACGCTCCGGTAGCGCGCAGCAACGTTCGAAATACCTGCTCGGTCGCCGGATTCAATTGGGACGCAAGCTCTTCGGTCTGCGCAAGTCGTTTGGCTGCCTGCGATTCGATGACCTCATCGGGCCCCTTGTTCACCATGTCCTTGTACGACCGAAGCATGTCGATGACCGGTTCCGGCTCCTCCTGAAAGCTAGTCGTTGTCATCATCAACTCGCCGGTACAACGGAACCCCCAATTATCCAGAAACGCTTGCAATGGCGCCGCGAACGAGTGGTCCGCCGCCATGCGTTCGCCGTCCCACCCGAGTGTCTCTAGGACAAACGCCGTGTCGTTTTCAAACAACGTATTGAGATTTTCGTCGTTGCGAATCGTGCGGGACAGGTACCAGAGTTGCTTGGGCGGCTCGCTGCTAACGATATCCGGAAGCCCCCGCAACAAGCCGTGAAGAAGCACATCGGAGTCTTCATCGAACGCGCGTCCCAGGAAGCTATCTAGCGCTCCGCAACAAACCATGCAGGCCGAATCGGCGAGCGTCGCGCCAATCCATTTATGGCAGCGAATCTCGATGAAACCTTCCAGCAGTTTGACCAAACCATCCCGGTCCTGTTCGCGAAGTTTCGCCGGCGTGCACTTGCGCACAAAGTTAGTGACGGTGCGCTCAAATGCCTCCACCTGTGTGGTCATCGTTCGATACTGCTCGATGATTTTGAGGCTCATCGTGAACAGTTCGAACGCTTCGGCTGCGCGGCCGAGTTTGCCCCGCTCCCAGGTGGCATCGCGGTCGCGCGTTTCGGTGTTTACCTCGACCCCAACGAAGTCGTTGAACCACTGCGCAAACACGTCACCCCAAGGCGCCATGCGGAAGACCGCGTGGATATTGCTGACGTCGTAGTAGAGCCGCTGACCGTGCACGCCGACGATATTCTGCAGCGCGTCTTCCATGGCTTCGATGCGATGAGGCGCAAAGCCGTAGGCGATGGCGAGGTTGCGGAAGTAGTGGGCGTAGCTGGTCTTGGCGAGCGATTGAAGGAAGGGTTCGACCGGTCCCGGGTAGTTTTCATTAATGTTGGCATTTGAGTAGACCACCCGCTCGCCGGCATCGGTCACGGTGACAGGGCGTGACTGAAGGAGGTAAAGTTGGCCGTCCGGGTCGATCGTCCATTCAATGTCTTGCGGGGCACCAAACTCATCTTCGAGTTGCATGAATGTTGAGTGCAACGAATCAACCTGCGGGCCACTCAGTAGCTCAATCGCCTTGTGACCACCGTCGTGTTCTCGACTAATCGTAAGGCTCTCTGGCGTGACCTCGCCGGAGACCAATGCTTCGCAGCCACCTTCAACGTATTCCATCAGCAGGCTATTGGAGTCTTGCGGTGACTGCGTGAACGCGACGCCAGATACTGCTCCTTCGATCTGCGTCTGAATGATGACCGCCATTCCCGCCAGGCGGACACCGGTGGCGCGCTGATACGTAAGGCCACGTGCCGAGTAGAACGAGCACCAACAGCGCTTGACTGCCTCGAGCAATGCTTGTTCATCAGCAATGTCTAGAAAGCTGTCCAACTGCCCTGCAAACGATGCTCTTGCAGAGTCTTCACCAACCGCCGAACTACGGACAGCAAACACGCCTGGATTCCCATTGAAGTAGCGCGACAGCTCCGAGCTAAGCGCGTCGGAAAGCGGCGTCTCTTCTAGCCAACCTTGGATGTGATTGGATGCGTCATTCGCGGCATTGACGATAGAAACGTCTAGCGCTTCGACCAACTCTTGGATGTCTTCGCGACGGCCTGTGGAATCCAGAAAATCTTCAAAAAGCTCGGTTGGCAGAACAATCCCATCGGGAACGGTGAAACCCGCACGCAGCATGCGTCCAAGCGACGCTGCCTTTCCGCCAACGCGCCGAGTGTCGTCCGCGCTTTCCAGAGCCAGGAACATCTAGCCGGCCCTCTTTTTCACGCCCAATTTGTAGAGCACGAAGCTAAAGACCGCGTGGATTCCGGGTCCCAGAATCAAACAACCCAGCCAGACCTTCCAAGGCACAGATGCATAGAGGCTCATGGCGAGCAACGAGCCCAGAAGCGAATCGGTCCGATCCAGAAACAGGCAGAATCGGCGCAACCACGGCTGCTCAGGCGCTTCGCCAGGAGCGATATCCAATTGTCGTTTCAACGCAGAATTGGGTAGCTCGCCGGCCATAAAACCAAAGCCCGCGATGCAGCCAAAGATGAAGAACTGCAGGGTGCTCAGGTTCCACAGTCCATCGAAGCTTGAAAGCAGATACGACCACAAGACGAAGCTGACGCCAGCCCCGGGCACCATGGCCACAAACCCGCGCAGCGTCTTGTTGTCGCCGAAGAGTCGCCGCCCGCGAACTGTGGCTCCAAAATCGACCGGTTGGCCAAACTTCTGGGACACTTCTGTGCGCAGCCATGCCACCTGAATCACGCCTGCGGTGCTCAAGGCGAGCACCAGAAACGTGACGCAATCAAATGTCGTCAATTCGTTCATGTGGCGCGCAATGTCGAACGGTACGCGGGCGATGTCAACGGACGTTCAGGTTGGTTTTTGTTTCCAACTTTTGTTAATGGCGTTCCGCCTTTTTCCCTCGACTCAAGGACTGGCAATGGAACAGGAAACATCGGATGTGCGCGCGCAGCGCTTAGAGAACCTCAAGCGGCTTGAAGAAGCCGGATACCCACCCTTTGGACCCGCGTTCGAACGCACCGGATTGCTGGCTGATATTCGAAAGCAGTTTGAGGCAGACAAATCCGTTCGCGCGGCAGGCCGCATCGTTGGATTGCGCGACATGGGTAAATCCATCTTCGCGCATATTCAGGATGGCTCGGACAAGTACCAGATCTACCTGAAGAAGAATCAGGTTGGGGAAGAGGCGTTTGATGCGTTCTCCATCTTGGACCTTGGTGACCACGTCGGCGTCGAAGGCACGCTGTTCCTGACCCGCACCGAAGAGCAGACCATCAAGGTTTCAGACTGGACGCTACTGTCTAAGGCCCTGTTGCCGCTGCCCGACAAGTGGGATGGACTGCAGGACGTTGAGGCTCGCTATCGACAGCGCTATCTGGACCTCATCGCTAACGAGGACTCGTTCCGCGTCTTCAAGCTTCGTTCAGCGATTGTTCGTGAGATGCGCCGATTCTTGGATGGCGAAGACTACCTGGAAGTCGAGACACCGATGATCCACTCCATCGCGGGTGGAGCGGCCGCGACGCCGTTTGAGACGCACTACAATACGCTCAACATGGACGTGTACTTCCGGATCGCGCCCGAGCTGTATCTGAAGCGCCTATTGGTTGGCGGCTTTGACCGCGTCTACGAGATCAATCGCAACTTCCGTAACGAAGGTTTGAGCCGCTGGCACAACCCGGAGTTTACGGCGCTTGAGATCTACGAAGCTTACGGCGACCGCTCGACGATGCAGCGCTTGATTGAAGACCTCATCAAGCACTTGGCCACGACCGTCATGGGCACGCTGCAGGTCGGATTTGACGACACACCGGTGGACCTGTCGGAGTGGCGCAGCGTCAACTACGACGACCTCATCGCAGACACTGCTGGGGCCGACTACGCGTCGCTAGACTTGGCTGCAAAACGTGAACGAGCCGAAGAGCTTGGGTGCAAGTTGGCGCCGGAATGGGGTGAAGTCGAGGTAACCCAGGAGATCTTCGAGAAGGTCATCGAGAAGACCCTCATCAACCCAACGTTCGTCACGCGCTTGCCCGCCCCGTTGGTACCGCTTGCGAAACCATGTGACGACGATCCAACGCGCGTGGACGTGTTCGAGCTCATCATCGGTGGGCGAGAAATTGCGCCGGGTTACTCGGAGCTAAACGACCCCATCATCCAGCGCGAACGATTGGTCGCACAGGCCGCTGGCGACAGCTCTCAGGTCGACGAAGACTTCCTGCTCGCCCTTGAGCACGGCATGCCGCCTGCGGGTGGGATGGGGGTTGGTATCGACCGACTTGTGATGCTTCTGACCGGCGCAGAATCCATCCGGGACGTTATTCTCTTCCCGCAGATGAAGCCGCGCTGAGCATCACTGCACGCTGATTCGGTCCCGTAGGTAAGAACGCGTTGCGAGGTGCCCGACAACGATCGCGATTTCGTGGTCTCCAGACGCAGGCACGTCCCAAGACACGCTCGCCGTCTTTGCCGAGCCGTTGAACGCGGTTACCGAGCACGTGCCGCCGGAGACGTAGCATTTCACTTCAGCGTCAGTGCCAGGCTCCTCCCACGAGACCGGGTAAACCACGGTCGAGTTTGCGTTGGCCGTCACAAAACGTGTCCCAAACTCGGCATTGTCGATTCTCACACCGCGAACCACAGAACCATCGCCAAACCAAACATTGTCGTCGGCTAGCGCCATGGTCTGCACTTGGTCGGTGACTCCATAGAGTTCCAGAATTATGGGATTCGCAGGGTCTGAGATGTCGACCGTGACCAAACCAGCGTCGCCGGCACCAATCCACGCTAGCGCACCGTTAGTCCGAATCTCCTCGATATCGCCGATCCCGATGTCCATCGTCGTCCGCGTTGGCGCGGTCGGTATGCTTACATCAAACTGCTCCCACCAGACGTTACCTCGCCCACTCCAAATGAACGGGCCGGATTTGTTCAACTTGCCCCCCAGTGAGGTCTGCGCGCTGAACCCAACCTGCATCGGCATCTGCGGATTATTGACGCTAATCACGTGCAGCCCGTCGCCGCCCTGTCCAAACAGACCGTTACTATCGATGAGCACGTCCGAGAAATCCGTGTTTCCTGGGTTGTACGTTCCGATGGTGGCTGGCGCACTCTTGTTTGAGACATTCATGAGCGCGATGCCATCATCGTAATTCGACACGGCGAGCCGGTTTCCGTCGACGTCGATCCCACGGTACGAGAGATTGTTGGTCAATGTCGCAAGCGTCAGAGGCGCGCCTGGTATCTGCACGTCCACGATTAACAGACTCAGACTATTCGAGGCATAGAGCCACGGGAAGTCGAGCTTAACGTCTTGGAATGCACCATTGCCCAGAGTGGTCAGGATGGTTGGATTCAAGACATCGTTTACATCGATGACGATTGTGTCGAACAGCGACCCGACGGCAAGCCGTCCTGACTGATAATCCATCGACCAAAGCAGATTGCTTAGTGGGACGCTTGCCGCATATTCAGGCGACTTGATGTCATCAGGGATGATGTCGACACCCGAGGAACTCGCGCGGGAAAACACGTTTCCGTTGCTGTAGACAACAGTCTCGGCGCTATCCGTAGTTGGCAAACTTCCCAACAACGTGGGGTTTGTTGGTGTAGTGATATCGAAGATCAGCACCCCAGCCGAGGCACCCGCGACGTAGGCCAGATTCCCAACGACATTGATGTCTAATCCCTCACCGTTAACGTCCGCATTCCCAACCATCGTCGGTTGATCCGGATTGGTGATGTCGAAGACCGCAATCTCGTAGTTGTTGCTGCAAGCGGCATAGAGGTAGTCGCCCACGATCTCCATCCCTTTCATGGCGAATGGACACTTCTCGTCATTGGCGTCGGTCAGCGGCACGAAGCTCGGATTTGGTCCACGAACCGAACTTACGTCATACCCGTCAAAGAGACCGTTGCCGGCGATCCAGAGCTCCCCTGGTCGCGTAGCGAGGTCGACCGGTAGACCAATATCTTGGCTATGTAGCAGGGTGGGGGCCGCGGGATTTTGGACGTCGTACGCCGCGACCAGCCACGCACCTGAGTTGAACAAACCAACAAACAAGGTGTCGCCTTCTTTGGCGACCCCACTGCCAACAAACGTGCCAGGATACGGCACAGCTCCTACCAGACTGATTGTCCCAATGCCCGGATTAACTTGGTAGATATTCAGGTTGGATTCGACCGACACGTAGATCAGGTTGCCTTCCATCAACACGTTGGTGGTATCCACGGCGCCCTCATCCAAACCGGCAATAAGCTGCGGAGAAGCCGGGACGCTGATGTCGTAAACTCGAATATCGTCCCCGGCGTTGTCACGCCCGGCGACCGTCAGCAGATTCCCTGAGATATCAAATGAGTAGACCTCAGCGAGCGGCTCAAGAAACTCCGAAAATGGATTGTTCGGCAGCACGGCGGTCGTTCCCGACCACGGTGTGACCTGGTACGAAACCGTGTCGGACGAGGCGCCCTGAGGATTGGCGACGGACAGCTGGAAGGTCAGTGTTCCGAATGCGTTTTCGGGCACCTTGAAATAGGCGCGCGCGCTGTCGCCATCCCCGAAGAACACCGGCGTGCCTGCCGTCTGGGTCCACTGATATCTGAACGGGTCACCGTCTGGGTCCGCGCTGGCACGTCCATCCAAGAACACGACCTCTCCGCCGTTCACGGGCCCGCCCACTCCGGCGTCAGCAACTGGCGGGCTATTCGGCGTGATTACACGGGTTCGGTCGATGGCGGAATCGCTTTCGCCGTCGTTGACGACGAGGTCAAAAATGAACAATCCACCACCGGCCGGAACCGTAAATGTCGGTTGTTCTGCGGTGTCATCCGAGAGCACCACGGTTGGCCCTGCGACTTGCGTCCACAGGTAGGTGATTGGCTGATTCTCCGGGTCGCTGCTGGCACTGCCATCCAACGTCACCACGGTGTTTGGAGCAACTACTTGTTGGCTCCCAGCTTCCGCGATCGGCGGCAGATTCCGGATTGTGACCGTGGTTTGGTCCGTATCGACGTCTTCGCCGTCCGTGACTGTGACCTCGAAGACAAGGTCACCAAACGCTACAGGCGCGACGAAACTAGGTCGCGGTACGTTTTGGTTAGAAAGCGTGACCAATTCACCGGAAATCTGGTTCCACTGGAACGACAGTGGCTCGGAATCCAAGTCCGAGCTCTGACTCGCGTCGAGTGTCACCGTCTGACCCGCGCTTGCGCTTTGGTCCTGGCCCGCGTTGGCAGTTGGCAATCGGTTACCGATCGTCACCGTCATCCGGTCGGTGTCGGTGAATTCGCCGTCACTCACTTCAACCTCGAAGACGAGGTCACTGCCGACCGTCGGCGCAATAAAGCTGGTGTTTACCTGCCCCATCTGAATCAACATGACGGTTTCGCCCGAGACCTGGCGCCAACGGTAGGTCAAATCGTCGCCATCGGGGTCGTTGCTCAGACCCGCGCCCATGCTGACCGGGTCGTTTTTGAGCTTTTCTTGGTCGGGGCCCGCGTTTGCCACCGGTGGCCGGTTCGGTGGTCCAAGGTCAACACCGGCGTCCATGTCCATCCCCATGTCCATGTCCGGGGAGGCGTCCATACCAGCGTCCATCATATTATTGACGTTGTTGACGTTGTTGACGTTGTTGATGTTGTTTGAATTGTTGACGTTGTTAACGTTGTTCGTGTTGTTGACGTTATTCGTATTGTTGACGTTGTTGGGATTCGACTCGGTTGCGTCGTCTCCACAAGCCACACAAAACAAGAACGCCAACACCAAAGTAGTTCTACTACGCACGCTTCACTCCTAGACCGGGACTTCGCGCGGTAGATTAGGCTTAACGAGTGCTTAGAACCAGCCGAATATTAGAGCGGGATGGCGCACACTGGCTTCAGTACGGAGACGCCAAAACGCCGGCCAATCGACCACTCTTTCATGAGTTTGGCGACCTCTTCCGAGGCGGGATCGACATCACGCCAATCATGAACACTCACCGACAGATTCCAAAGACCCCACGCGTTTGCTTCTACGGTCGCGTCACCGCATGCACCCAGGCCGATGCCACCAATCCGGATACCGCGTTTGGTCAATCGAGCGGCCAGCTCGTCGCTAAAATGGTTGATGTGGACCTGAGTGCACTCGGCATCCGTGGGCAGTTCGTCAATGCCGCACAGCAACGGCTCGCTAATCTGCTTGCGCAAAACAAGCATACGGGACCCAGACACGGTGATTGGATAGAACGCGCCATCCTCACCTTCGCAGGTCTCCGCTTTTCCTCGGCGAGCATCTTCAAACGTGAAGGTCTTCACATCTGATGGCGATCCCTTGATGCTCTGGTCGCCGCAATTTGAGGTCTTGGTAGGGACCTGATTTGCGCATCCCGACACCACCAACCCAAACAGCAAAATCCATAACTTCATGTGGTTCTCCGCATCAAACCCAGTTTAATGCAGACGTATTAATCTAATGAGTATTCAAATATGGGCGTCATTTGCCATGTTCTTATTCCTAAGGTCCTCGGCTTTGAAGACCTTCGGTTCTAAGGTCCACAGATAGACACGGATTAGACACAGAATTTCGCAGACTGTTATTGGATAGGGTTTATGCTTCGCCGAACCTCCGACGGCATTTTCAAAAGTCTGTGAACTCTGTGTTGAATCTGAGTAAATCTGCGGACCTTCCCCCGCCCAAGTCGCAGCGTTCTGCCGCATGCCG
>JAUIBR010000072.1 GCA_030427705.1 bacterium
ACGAACTTGGATTACCGAGATTGGCGAAGACATGACCTCAACTCATCGAACCGCCCTGTGCGGACCCGCATGCAGGGTGGTGTGGGAGGGGCGCGGCTGAGAACAGCCGCCCCCTATCCCGATTTGGGATTCTGATTTGTCCAAATTGGGATCAGGCTGCACAATTACATTATCCCAAAGGAGAAATGCCGTGAGCAATCGAGACGACGACGAAGAGATCTACGATGATTTCGACGACACTCGGCCCATGCCTTCCCCACGCACTGGCGAGATCAAGTGGCCGCCGACTGATGATGACGCCACCCCGATCGAGATCGATACGCGTGAGATGGCGCTAAAAGCCGAGGTCTCGCAGTCGGTCAAGGTCATCTCTCCAGAAGCCGCAGCTGCGATTCGTTTCGATTACGAGCCGACTGTGATGGAGGATGACCGCTTCAACTTCATTGGTGAGGTCAATGCGGACGGCGTGATTGAGATTCCAGAACGGTTTCAGAAGCCCGGCGGGCTTGTGCCTGGAGCGCAGATCATCGTCTCGGTCTCGCTACGAAAATCAAAAGATCAAGAGAAGTGAACCGCAGCGAATAGGACCATGAGGTTCGAACACGCATGGTACACAATCGACGCGCCGATTCCTTCGGTGCGATCGCGGAGCCAACCGAAAAGCAAAGAGGGGAAGAACACGCTCATCCGCGTGGCGATTAGCACACCTCCGATTGGGACGAGCAAGTGTCCGACACCGAACAGGAAGCTAGCCAGGAAGATTGCGGGCGTGAATCCCAAGAATCGCATTGGCGCTTTGCCGTTCTCTTTGGACCGAGCCACAAACGCCTGGTTCAAACGCGTTTGGAGGTATCCGCGATAGAAGTACTCTTCCGGAAGCGCGATCAGTAAGAACTGCGTTGCGACCCAGAGCACAATCCACAACAGCCCACGTTTATCAGACCACGTCGTTCCTTCAATTTTCGTCTGCGCAGGTCCGACGTAGATTGGCCACGTCGGACTCCCCTCGACGATCGGGCTCACGCTGACCTTCGCATTCTGGGCGCCATCCACACGAACAGCCCCACGTCCCCGGCTTGATTTGAGGGATAACGCCCACTTCTTGGAGGGCTCACCCGATCGAACCCCTTCGTCGAGCGCGACGATCGTCACTGAACCTCGCGAATTGGGGAGAAACGCCTTATCGGATTCCAGGATTACCCGATTGTTCCGTTCCTGATTGTTACGCAGGCCGACGTGCAAGGCATCGTCATCTCCCCAAATCCATACCCCCGCTGACTCTTTGCCCCAACCAATCGGCTCGTCTTGCGTTTCAACGGGCCACTGCCAGTAGTGGGTGGTGTCAAAGTCGAAGTTCCGTTTTTGAATCTGGACTTCCCAGACCCAGTACCCGACAGCGAAAAAGGGCAGGGTGAGCAGGGTGAACAGCATGCCCCAGCCGATGGCTTTGAGTGGCTCTTTTCGGGTCAGGCCGAAGTCGTCGAAGTCCTCGTCGTTTCGCTCCAGAATCTTCTGGGGAACGATCAGAAAGACCAACGCGACCAACGCATACAGAACGTCCGCAATCAGCGGTATCCAGCCCGCAAGCAGCGCCAGAACGATGATTACCACCAAAACCGCCGAGAACGTCGAGAACGCCTCTTTGAAAAGTGATTTGCTGTCGCGTGTCATCAGATTGGATCGAGTCCCGTCAGGAGCTGTGTTGACCGCACGCCCATGAAGACAACCTGGTCGCCTTCCGCCACGACTTTTAGGGTGCCCACTGGGACCGTCGATTGCCAGTTTATCGCACCAGTTTTGGGATCGACGCCAATGATGTGGTTTGGAACATCGGGAACCCGATGCAGGATAAGGATCTCCTTGCCTGTCGCCGCCAATGACGGTCGATCTTCACCTACCTCAAGACGCC
Organism: bacterium; assembly: GCA_030427705.1. Taxonomy (GTDB): domain Bacteria; phylum Myxococcota_A; class Bradymonadia; order Bradymonadales; family Bradymonadaceae; genus JAUIBR01. The sequence continues at coordinate 1,910 of JAUIBR010000072.1, forward strand.
ACAGGTAGTGGCCATCTTCGGTATCCAACGCCAGAATCTCAGAGCCCTGCTTCACGACCACGACATCGTGCGCGTCAAAGACCGGCGAGAACCCCGGAAATGTATTGTCTGCCAATTGGCTTCGCCAGACCGGGTCCATCGAGTCGAAGTCGTAGCGGATCATACGTGGCTGTTCCGCGCGTGACGGCGCAAAATAGAGGGAGCGGCCATCCGAAGCGTAGAAGGCGGCGCGTCCGCCGGTTCCATCGAGTTTCTGATGGCGCATCTCCACGCCCGAAAACGGATATCTCTTGGTCAACGAAGCGAGGTCCGCGACGTAAAAGGCGTCTCCTCGCCCCGTCGGCTGAAGCCCTGCCCAGAAAGACAGGCGCCCGCCCCATTGTTGTTTTCCTTCCTTCGGATCGACACACGTCGTCGTGGTCCCACCCTCCCACAGGGTCCCTGCACAAACATGTTTGTCGTCAATGCGCGTGATGAACCCGGAGCGGTAGTTTGCAATGAAGTTCGTACCTTGTTGGCTGCGGTCGATCTTCAGCGACCATACGTATTTTCGCCCTTCAAACTTCGCGAACCGAAGATCCGAACGCCCTCCCTCCGTTGGGACAGCGTAGGCAACGTAAAGCGCGTTTTCATGCCGCAACCAAGCCTCGGCTTGGCAGCCAACCAGGGCCTCAAATCGCTCGTTGTCAGACCACGGAAACTCCCTGACCACCTTCCCGTTCGGCTCAAGGTACATGTGGCAGTCCAACAGCCGCTGAGGATTCGACAGTTGAAGCGCATGCGTCGGACTCTCTTTGAGCTTGATCGCATTCGGTGCCGCATAGGCACGCAACTCAGGCACAAGCTCCTGATGCACGATCGGCGTTGCGTCTTGGTTCTCTTGCTCGCAACCCACCACTGCGAGCGCCAGCAGTATCGCTAGGACTCGGGCCATTGGACGATCGAAGTCTCGGGTTGATGGATGAGTTCGCGGAACAAGGGGTCACCTTCCAAACACGCTTGATGCCCCACGATAATCAGCTTGGTGCGGGCCCTCGTCAACGTCACGTTCAATCGGCGTGGATCCGAGAGGAACACACCGGCTTCACTAGTCTTTACCAGGCTAACAATGATGACATCACGTTCAGACCCCTGATAGCGCTCCACCGTGTCGACATCAATGCCCCGGTCAACCATCGGCGCGATGGCGTGAACCTGGGCACGAAACGGCGAGATGACCCCAATTGAAAGGTCGGGCGAAACTCGCTGAAGCTCCCGAACCACATCTCGTACGAACTCTGCTTCTTGCTTGTTCGTCCGTCCGTCCATCGACTTCCCCGGAACGTCGACGAAGACGACCGGGTGCGCGGGGTCCAAGACTGGGGCAAATGCATGGTCTGGAGGTTTTTGAAGCGGCATCTGCTGGCCGGCAACCGTGGGCGACGACCGCAACCGTCCGCCGTAATAACTGCGGTTCGAGAAAGCCATCACATCCGCGTGCATTCGATACTGCTCTTGCAGCATGACGTATGGGCAGCCGTGGTTTGCGAGTCGTTCGAATAGACTCTGATCCAGACCGCGCAAACCAGGCGATTCTGGATCGTCGTCGGGCGCATCAAACAGGCCAAGCTGGGGCGCATTCTCGACGTCATCGAACGTCCAACCATCCACAATGAGCGAGTTCGCTAGCTCGCTCTGGACGATAGGAGGAAGTTGTTTGTGGTCTCCCACCAGCACAAACCGTCGCGCCCGGTTGATGGCGGCGAGGCTCATCGGTTCCGAGATTTGTGTGCTCTCATCGATGATGACGGTGTCGAAGAGGCCATCTTTACACATGAAAGCAATTGCGTCGGAACGCGCGGCAGCATGGGTGGTGCAACCGACAACGGTCGCCGACTGAAGTGTTTCGGCCAACGTGTCGAGCGAGTCCGTCGACCATCCAATCTCGTCGGTGAATCTCGACGCTGCATCAATCCCCAATTCTTCGAGACGTCGCACGAGTTCAACCGAACGGCCCACCGACCCCACACGCAGAAACTCGATATCGTCGTCTAGTTGAAGGAGCCGCGACAACATTGTGTCCACAGCCGTATGTGTTTGCGCCGCCAGCAAGACCCGCTCTCCGCGGGCAACCAACTCGCGCACCGTGTGAGCGATCACGGTGGTTTTTCCAGTTCCCGGGGGGCCTTGCACCAAACAGCCGCGTGGGCTTGAGACCGCTGTCGCAACTGCATCAAGCTGCGCATCGTTCAAGACTTCGCTGGTTGCTTCGCTAATGGCGGTCGACCGGTCGCCAGTCATCAACAGCTCGGTCTCCTGCGTCCAAGGGCGAACCAGAATTTCAATCAGGTCATCGTCGCCGTCGGCGAGTGTCCGATACAAGGCCTGCTGTGCGGCCCTGTAACCCACACGCATTGGCATCTTGTCCAGAATCCATCCGTCTTTGGGCAATACCGCGCCCGATTCCGCTGCCGATGTTTCCAGCGTAACGATATCTCCGTCGACCTGCCGAATTCGGCCCTTAATGATGTGGTCACTGTGGAAATCACCGCGGTGCGCAATCACGGTCTCACGCTCGTTGAACGCCCGTGAGTTCATGCCGCTAAACGACAGTGCGTCTGCGGTAAAGTCGGTCAACGAAAGACCCGTCACCGCGCGATGGGATTTCACGCGGTCAATCGTGCGTGAATTCTGCAGCATCAGGCCGATCTGTTCGTGGTCAACCCAGTTCTCGACCTCGAGCAGTCGAACAAAGTGTCGCCAATATGCCCAAAGTTCACGTCGGCGCGGGCTCGATTTGATATCCGCAAGCAGTCCGAGATGCGTTGACTGTTGAGCACATCGATCCTTGCGAAATCGGCAGTCTGGGGCACGACAAGCACGAGGATTGTCCATGTAAGCAGGTAGTGGCATCTCGTCGGTGAATGCCATCGTGTGATGTGCGGCGACCAGCGCATTTCGCGCACGAAGCAGTCTGCGCTCACGAAGCGGATCATCAAGCGGCGTCGACTGCAGTCGCGCGTCTTTGGAATACAAAAGGTATCCGTTCGCCGTCATCTCGCGTCGATTTGTCAGTCCATCCCAGAGCAGTCGATAACATCGAACCTGGCTAATATGCTCATCGCGCGGTCGGCCCGTCTTGAGTTCGACGATGTGCAAGCCGGTCCGGTCGTCCTGAGTGACGAGGTCGATACGCCCCTCAAGGCCGTAGACCGAAGAATACCGAGATACCTCGACGTTTTCGCCGCTCCAGCCTACTCGTTCCGCGTGACTGCGCTTCATGGCGAACGAGACGATGCCATCGAAATGCGTTTGCGCGTCCTCACGAAACTTGGGCATATCCTTGTCCCGCAGCCCCGCCAGCAACATCGACACGCGTAGATTCGGAATGCGAGCGTTCCACGAAGCCTCGAAAGACGGGTTGTCAGGCACGAGGGTGAGGTCATCCAAGAAACCATGCACGAGGTTTCCCAGCACCAGAGGTCGTCCTGGCGCGCCGGGGTCTCGTAGGTCGACAAAGTAACGACTCACACAGCCTTGCGCCTTAATGACATTCGTCACAGGCACCGGCCAGTGCGGTTCGAGAACGGGCAGGGTCTCGGCATGCGCGGTCAGAAATGAGTTGCCAGCGGAATCTGCCACAACGCGGGCATCGACCAGATTTAGCTCAGCGCCGTCCCACACATCGGCAGCAGACCGAAACACATCGCCATGCGTCGATTCGTAGAAGAACGTTCCGCGGGGTGGGCTGTACCCCTGTGCTTCGCCCTTCTCATCGTAGGCAGGATGCGTCATCCAAAACTTCACACCCTCGCCGAAACTCGGGTGTTGAACATGGTCAACACCGTACACGCGGCCGTACAGCACAGTTTCGCGGTCTTCTTCGTCCGTTGCGAAGACAGTCGTTCGGGTCGGCGCTGGCGCGAGTCCCGATATCAAGTCACCGGTTGTGACTTCACCTTCCAGCGCTCGGCGCAGGACGGGAAGCGCGTAGGCCGGAATTCCCTCGAGGTTTGGGTCTTCGACATGAAGCGTCGAAGGTTGATGCAGGTAAATCAAAAGCCTCGCCAGCGCACGAACATCGTGCTGCATCGTGCGCCCGTGCCACATGTCATCGTCAAGACGTGCGATCCAAGTTGCGCCGTCAAAGGCAACCAATCGTTGTGCGTCGCGGTCAAACCAGACCGACCAGGGGTTCAACGCGCCATGCACGATGCCGCGTTGGTGCGCGGATTGAATCGCAAAAACAAGAGGACGCCATAAGTCGACGGCTTCGGCCCAGCCACTGCGCTCTGTGCGCTCGACAAGTTGACACCCGTCAAGATTGAAGCGAGATGCGATGACGATGCCGTCTTCGGGCGCCCAGAACGTCGCCGGACGTAGGTTCGGCAGCTCCATCGCCGAGGCATGGCCCAACACCGCGCCCACTTTCAACATCGAAATTGGCCCTGTGAAGTGGCGCACATAGTACGTCCCTTCTGGCGCCGAGATGTCGGCTCCGTTCAACACCCAAGCCCGGCCGTCGGGAAGGGGTAGGCGGGCTTGGTCATCCAATGTTTTGGGAAGCGAAATCATGGCCATTCGAGGTAGCAGCACAGGCCACAAAAGAAAAGCCCCACGGCAGCGCCGAGGGGCTTAAGATCGCACATGGGCGAGGGGGCTAGCCGCCGATGCAGACACCGACGTCGCTGCCGCCGGACTTACCACAGACTCCGCCACAGCATTCTTCATTGCTGCGACAAGCGACGTTGATAGGTCGGCATTGTGGTTGGCAGATGCCGTCGCGGCAGGTTCCACCACAGCAATCGCCGTCTTCCATGCATGCTGCGCCAGCCAAAGCACATGGTGGGCAGCCCTCGTCGATTTCTTCGTCGCAGTCGTTGTCGACGCCGTCACAAATCTCGGCGCCACAATCACCACAATCTTCGTCAGTCTCACCGTCGCAATCGTTGTCGACGTTGTCGCAGACTTCAGGCTCCATCGGGCACATATCTGCACAGCCGAGGATGATTTCGAGTGGCTGTACGCCGCCGTTCGGGTCGACCATTTGCAGATTGGTGCAGGCCTGTCCGTTGAGGGTCAGCGTATTTGCGCCTGCATCGAACGAGAAGCCTGCAGCTGCATCACGCATCACTGGATTTCCGCCCACCTTCACCCAAATCTTGTTCGGGTCCTGTGGCGTCATGTCCAAGACATATTGGCAAGCGATAGCTTCGTCTGCGATCTGGCGGAACGCCGTGACCAGCTGAGTCGTGTTGTTTGCAGTGTAGAATCGATTGCCGCCCTGGTTGGCGTTTGTGCCACCAGCGTTTGCAACCGCGTTCAGGTTTGTCTCGGAACCGCCGAAGCTGAAACCAATGACGTAGACAGGAATGCCAGCATTGTTCAATGCCTGAGCCGCGGCAACCGTAGCGGTCTGACCGCCACAGTCGTTCGGGTCACCGTCGGTCATGAGGATCACTGCGCCAGGTCGAACCGCGTCGAGAGGGTCGCCAGGCTCGCTCAGACGATTCTCTGCCAGGATTCGCTCAAGCGCCCACGCGGTCGGCGTACCGCCAGCATCGCTCAAACCAGCGATAGCGGCCTGAACCTGAGCTGCGGTGTTACGTCCAAGATCCAAGAGTTCCTGGTCGGTGCAACCACCGTTGCCGGAACCATTGGGGTACTTGGAGATACCAATACTTGCTTCGTTGGCGATTTCCGTCGCAATCGTATTGATAGCGTTTCGGACGTCGGTGATGTCCTGCGTCGTCATCGAACCGGAGGTATCGATCACGAAGTAGAGCTTAGGATCGACTGGCGTGAAGTCGCTTGATTGCTGACCGCAGGTCATGCCTGCAGGTTCGAGCTCGCACGAGTCGCCTTCGCCGTCCATGTCCGTATCCGTCTGGACATAGTTCGCAACGTTCGGGCAGTTGTCGCATGCGTCGCCAACGGCGTCGTTGTCCGCGTCTGCCTGATCCGGGTTCATCTCTGCATCGCAGTTGTCGTCGATGTCAGGAACCATGTCGCCGTCCGAATCCAGGTCAGGATTGTACGACGAGCCGCCAGAATCTTCGTCACAGGCATCACCGATTCCGTCACCATCGGTGTCGGTCTGGATGAAGTTCGCGACCGTCTCGCAGTTATCGCATGGGTCACCAATGCCGTCGCCTTCTGCGTCAGCCTGGTCTGGGTTTGCGATATCAGCGCAGTTATCGAAGTTGTCCAAGAACCCATCACCATCGGTATCGGCGAACGGATCCGTATTGTTTCCGTTGTTCGAGTTGTTGGCGTTGTTCGAGTTATTGGCGTTGTTCTGATTATTGACGTTGTTGTCGTTATTATTGCCCGTCCGGATGCACTCGCCCGTCACAGGGTTCGTCTCCAAGCAATTCTTGCTACCAGTATCTGTGTCCGAGCAGCTGGCTGCTCCCACAAGTATCGTAAGAGCCGCGATGGCCAAACGAATCTTCATTATTACTCTCCAAGTAGGGTCTTTCACCGTAACTATATATATCCACCCAGTTCACTACAAACAATTAGCGCTTTCTGCGCCACGTTTCATGCAGATTCTGGTGACGAAAGCACCAAAACGGGGGTTTCGGCGCGACGCAACACACGCTCGGCGGTGGAGCCGAGGAACCAACGCGCGAACCCCCTACGACCATGGGTTCCCATCACGATCAGGTCGCATCCGGAGTCACGGCATTGGTCGAGAATCCCGATATCAGGGCGCAAACCCTTGATATGGTACTCACTTACGGCATCGTCCAAGCCCAGACCAGTGACCCATTCCTTCATGGTTTCGTCCCGTTCTTCGAGTAGCTCGTCGATGCGAGGACCGACGTCACCAAGGAACGAACCGATCGCGAAGACATCGTTCGCCTGGACATCCACGGCGTGAACAACTTCGATCGTTGCGTCGAATGAGTTCGCTAGACTTGCCGCAGTCTGGATCGCCTTTCGGCTGCAATCCGTGAAATCTACAGCCACCAAAATCCGTTTGAATACCGCAGCGTCTGCCTTCGGTGGGATGGCCAGCACGGGGACATCGGTTTCGCGAACCAACTCGTTGGACGTTCGCCCGAAGAAGATGTGCTGCAAGTGGCTCTGTCCCACTGTTCCAGCAATGATCATCTCTGGCCGATCGTCCTTGGCCTCCGCGAGAATTCCCTCGGAAGGTGTGCCAAAACGAACCTTGGTTTCGACCTCAAGTCCCGGCAAGAGTTTCTCGGCCAGTTGTTTGAGCTGAATCTTTGCTTCTTGCGTCGCATGTTTTTCAATCTCATCCGGCGTCTCGTAGAGCACGCGCCACGCGTTGTCATCGCCCGCGAAATCAACGACGTGGACCAGCCGCACAGGGACCGTCAGCTGCTTTGCGACGACACCAGCGAACTGAATTGCAGAATGTGAATTCTCAGAAAAATCAGTAGCGACAAGAATAGACATGCTTATGCCTCAGAACAGTCCAGGGATGTCAAATGACGGGAGCTTGTTGAGTCTTCGGATTTGGGTGCGCGGTTTCGAATCGCGTTTGTGTTTGCGCCGAATCCGCTGTGTTTCGATCTCAAGAGTGGTGTCGACCACCGCGTCCGAAAGGTCGGTTGCCCAGTAGGATGCCATCGCAACGTTATTTGCGAGCGCTTCGAATTGGCTGCGCGTCATGGGTTTCGCAACCCCACGCCCGTTCTTCGCTTCCCAAAGGTTGGCGATGTAGAAGGCTTTCACGCGCTCGGTCTCTGGTGTGACAACGGCAACCACCCCACGAGCGTTATGCGGGATTGCCGACCATTTGGGAGCTGAGTTCATGCCACGTCGCCAGTCGATATAGAAATAGCGGTTCTCGGGATTGTTGAGCTCAAATTCGATGGGGCTCAGTTCGTCGATAGGGATGTCTGGAATCGCTTCCTTCTCTACCTTCGCTAACTGCGCCATCGGGCGAGCTCCGCTAAACTCGCGGTAGAGGCCAAAGCCCAACAGACCCAACGCAAGTGCTACAATTACCACCCCGATGACCGGGAATGAAGAACCGCCTGATTTCTTCGAGTTTCGTGAACGACGCGCCATTTCTTACTACTCCGTTGGTGGCGACAGCATATGCGCAAGGCACCACAAGGGTAAACCCTTGACGCTTTGTTTTACGGGTCACGGGTTTGTCACGTGTCGTTCACGTGAACTTCCCTGTCCAACCGGGGGCGAGTCCCGCAATCCCTACGTCGCTTCGATCGCCTTCAGTTCCAATATCTTTGCGCGGATTTGAGAATGGAGCATCTCGTCGACGTTGTGATTGTTGCTTAACTTCTCGAGATGTGGCGCAGCCGATGCGCAACGAATCAGCGCTAGTCTCGACGAGATTTCGCGGCGTAGGAACGCCTTCTCTCCGTGCACGGACAAGAGTTCCGTCACATCCTCATCCCAGTGCGGTTCCACTGATTTACCACGCACTTCCGCGTCGATCCGTGTCAGGCGAAGCCAAGTGAGGAATGGCTCCTCCGCTGTGGGAATCCACTCTGAACAGTAACCTTCGACATCTTTGTGAAACGCGTTTCGCATCAACGTGTTCAGAAAGAAGCGGCGAATCTCAATATCGCCAGGCATCCACCCAAGCAAGCGTTGTGCAAATTCGCGCTCCTTCCACGCGAGCGCGATCGTCAGATTAGACAGATCCGTCTGATTCGGTGAAACCGAGGCGAGCTTCTGATAAATATCCACAGCCTCGGTAAACCGACCGTTTTCCAAGAGGGTTTGCGCCCAAATGCGCTGTTCCTGAAGGTCTTCTGTCATACGCGAATTGATGGCCGTTTCCCCTAATGGTAATGGAAGCGTTCCAATCACGCGAACATCAAGGACATCTTCGTGAGAGCCGCATCATTACTTGTCTTTATCGGGGTCATGCTCGTCTCATCCATCTCATGGGGGCAAGACAAACTTCGTTTGGGTGCCCGTTTCGGCGGCAACTGGAGCCAGATGAGTGCTCCATCAGATCCTGCCGGCGAACCGACGCTCAACAGCGGCGCCGCCTATTCTGGAATCGGATTTCAGGGCGGAATCTCAACACTCTTACCGATCGCGAAGATCGACGCGGGAGCGTGGCTGGTCGGTATCGACATCCTCTTCGCACGTCACTATTCCTCTGCCGAGGTTAGCGACAATGCCACTGGCGCAAAACGTGTGACCGATTTGCAGACCACCGTTTTTCGGGTGCCTCTACACGCAGGATTCGGATTTGGTCGCGGTGCATTTGGCGGCCGAGTCACGCTTGGCCCCGAACTGCTGATGGGCGTCGGCTCCGGCTCGACCATCAGCCAGGAAAATGTCGAAATGACACCCGATCCCCTCTTCACGACACCTGTGACGCACGTCGGGCTGACCGCGGTATTCGCGGCTGATTGGGCTGTTGGACGCTTCATTCTTCCCATGGAATTCCGTTTCACCTATGACCCGATGGTCCCCTCAACAACCGTCGAGCGATTCGATGGTTTTGAAAACGCCGATAACCCAGGGAATTTTCAAGTCGCACACGACGTCCAATTCCTGTTTATGTTGGGCGTTGACTATCTGATTTCACTTTCGGAACCATGAGCGACGAACACGAATTCGAGTCGGAAGACGGCGAACGCCGCTTTCTATCGAAGGATGAATTTGATCAAATGTGGGGCGATGCTCGCGCAGCAGCGGGACTTCCGGTGGATCCATACGCGTCAAAGGAGCCATCGAAAGAGTACTTCATCCACCCAATTCTGATCTTGTACACCGGAATGGCCCTGGGCCCCTTCGCCACGGCAATTGTCGCGTTGGCGACCGTGCGCGGAAGAGTTCAGATCCGATTTGCGGTCGTGATTCTTGCCGCTGCGGCGCTGACTTGGCTGATGGTGCAGGGCGTTACCGCGATGAATGCCCAGGTTTGGTCAGCTTTTGCGCTGCAGTTTTCCCGGTCAGCCCTCAACTTTTTAAATGGCGTCGTTGCCTACGTCGTCATCAAGAAATCCGTTGAAGACTACGGATCCAAACGCAATACAGTGCATCGAACGCTGGCGACAATAATAGTCATGGTCTCGGCAGCGTGGGTGCTTAACACTAGTCTGCTGCTCGCCATCGGGCGCTAATGTTTTTTCTGGTTAGGTAATGATGATGAATCTCTCTGAAATCAAAAACGAGACGGAAGCAATCTACGACCTCTATCGGTCCCGCTTTGCTGGAATGGCGCGTGCGACCCGCGATGTGGCGGAGCTCGACGAGATTATCCAACGGTTGAAGGACGTGATTTCTGTGGGCGAGCGCCAACAGCAAGATAAACGCGACCCAGCTCTGGCTTCGGTCCTGGAAACGGCACGCGAAAACTTGGCCATCTACGAGAACGAACGCGCCGAGATTCGCAAGGTCCAAACTCAACCGCATGCACGTCTGAGCGCCGTCCTCGCGACGCGCGCAAATCGCTGCTTCGATGTGTATGGTCGGCACTTCGCCGGTAAAGATCGCGCAACGCGCGACGTGCGTCTGCTTATGGATTTGGTCAACGAACTCGAAGACCTCCAAGCGCGCATGGAGGTTGCCGTTGAGAACGGTGCCGAGGCGAGCAGGGGCGACCTCGAGACCGTGAATCGCCACATCGATTTGTACAATGACGAGGTGGATGCCATCCGCAAGGGGCGAGCCACCGGGACGGCGGATGAACAGGCCAGTCGGCTGGCTATCCTCGCAAACGATCAGTTCAAACTCTACAACCAGCATTTCGCGGGCAAGTCGCGGGTAACGCGTCGTCCAGAGCTCATCATCCGTATGATTGAGAATCTGGAAGACTACCTGAAGGCCATGCAGATCCTCGCGTCGGGCGGTTACAACTCCGAGCAAAACGTCAAAAACATGGGCATCGTCGAAGGAAACTTGGAGATGTACCGCACGGAGCTCGAAGCAATTCGCGGAGTGCGCCAGGAGACCGGAGCCCAGGACCTCGCGGGTGCACTGGGTGGCGCCGCGAACGAAATCATGTCCGAGTATCGTGACAACTACGCAGGTAAAGACCGCCGCGGTCGCGACCTTGAGCGACTTGGCGTTCTGTGCGACCAGCTCCGCGACGTGTTCCTTCAGATGAATGCGATTTCGCGGGCTATGGACCTGGACTTCAATAATCGAAACATGGAAATCGTCAGCGAAGCCCGCGCAAACTACGAGGCGGAGTGGCGAGAAATCCAAAGCGTCCAGTAGAGTTGCCTGATCGGCGGCACTCGACGTAGAGTGCTGCCGTTGTCAGCGAAGGATTGACCCATGTCGAATTACGACCCCTATGAACACGCGCTCCTGTGGACCTGTAAGCATTGCGGGTTCATGTACGTCGGCGGACAGCCGAAGATGGAGTGCCCGGTCTGCGAAAGCTACAAGACCTCGTTCATCGACCTGCCGCAACACATAGAGGCGCAGGTGCGTGAGGAGTTCCCAGACAATCCGCATAATCATCGCGACAATCGGGCTCGACGGGTTGAGTTAATCGGTGAGCACAATGTGCTCGAAAAGAACCGAGTGTCGGGCCGTGTTCTGCCCGCTGCGTCTGGCAACAACATGAATCCATCAAAGGACTTGTGAGGCAGAAGGCACCACTCGCGGAGCGCATGCGACCCGCGACTTTGGACGACTTCGTCGGTCAACAACATCTGTTGGGACCGTCGAAGTTTCTGGCGAACGTTCTTTCGACGGGCGAGCTACCATCCATCATTCTTTGGGGACCTCCCGGCACTGGGAAGACCACGCTGGCCAAGCTTCTGTCCGAACAGGTCGATGCCGAGTTTGTGGCGCTGAGTGCGGTGTTGAGCGGCGTGAAGGACATCCGCGAGTCGGTCGCGCGCGCAAAACGCGCTTCCGCTGGGATGTTCGGCACAAAGACCGTCTTGTTTATCGACGAGATACATCGCTTCAACAAAGCCCAGCAGGATGCGTTGTTGCCGCATGTCGAGCGGGGTGTCGTAACCCTAATCGGCGCCACCACTGAGAATCCGGCGTTTGAGGTTAATCGAGCTCTCTTGTCTCGGTGCCGAGTTTTGGTGCTTGAGTCGCTTGATGAGTCGAACATTTCACTCATCGTGGATCGTGCGCTGAGTGAGGTTCGTGGTCTGGGTGAGTTAGGGATTGGATTGTCTGCTGATGGTCGCGGAGCCCTAATCTCGGCCGCAGATGGTGATGCCCGGATCGCACTCAATACGCTTGAGGTCGCGGCCACAGCCGTGACGGGGCGTGGCGGCAATGTCATCGAAAGCGATGACATCGAAGAGGCCGTTCAGCGCAAGATCATTCAGTACGACAAGGCAGGTGAGGAGCACTACAAGGTCGTCAGCGCATTCATCAAATCGATGCGTGGCAGCGACCCTGACGCGGCGCTCTATTACATGACCCGCATGTTAGAAGGTGGTGAGGACCCACTGTTCATACTTCGCCGTATGGTCATCTTCGCCAGCGAAGACATCGGAAACGCCGATCCACAAGCGCTCCAGGTCGCCATGAATGCCACCGACGCGTTCCGGTTCATGGGCATGCCCGAAGGGGTTTTGCCGATGACGCAGGCAGCGACTTATCTGGCAACCGCACCTAAATCCAATGCTGTGATGGCTGCCTACAAAGATGTGCTAGGTGCTGTGCGAAGGCAGCCAAACGCTCCGGTGCCAAAGCATATCGTCAACGCTCCTACCCAGCTGCATAAGGCGCTGGGCCACGGTCGGGGCTACAAGTACCCCCATAATTTTGACGGGAACTTTGTCGTCGAGCGCTATCTTCCTGAAGCTCTCGCGGGCGAAGAATACTACCACCCATCGTCAAACGGTTATGAAGGGGATGTCATCAAGCCTCGCCTCGACAAATGGCGAGCGGCGTCGGAAGAAGAATAGTCAGCGGTCGACAAACTTCACGCCGACCTGTGCCATCGCGACTTCCAACAGCTCTTCATACTCTTCGCGTGGGATTTCGCGAGCCCCGAATCGCTTCAAGTGGTCGGTCATGAACTGCGTGTCCAACAACGTGAATCTACGTTCTTGAAGTCGCTCCACGAGGTAAACCAGGGCAACCTTTGAGGCGTCGGCAACTCTCGAGAACATTGACTCTCCGGCAAACAACCCGCGCAGGGAGACCCCATAAAGTCCACCCACAAGTTTGCCGTCCTGCCAGGTCTCGACGGAGTGCGCGAAACCTAACTCATGGAGCTCGACGTAGGCTTCGATGAGCTGCTCGCTGATCCACAGACCTTGGCCGGGTCGCGGGGCTGCGCATTCGCGCATGACCGCTTCGAAGTCGTGGTCAACTCGCACCTCGAACTTCCCTTGTCGGATGGTCTTGGCCAAGCTTCGGGGCACATGAAATTCGTCAAAGGGGAAGATGGCCCGTGGGTCCGGCGCGTACCAATACACCTCCCAATCCTCATCTTCGTGAGCCATCGGGAAAATGCCCTGCGAATACGCAGAAAGCAGCATTTCAACGGTTGGTCGTTTCATCCAAATCGAAACGTGCGGTGAATACCAGGCCGAAAATCTTCCGGGACAGTCATGTGGGAAATCTCCTCCGGCGTTTGGATGAGATTGCCCTCTGCCAATTCAAACGTTCGCAAATTCGTCGAGAAATACAAGACGCCGCCGCGGTTCAACCGATTCAGCGACTGATTGATGAGGAGCGCATGGTCACGCTGTACATCAAGGGTGCCTTCCATCTTCTTGGACTTCGAAAAACTTGGTGGGTCTAGGATGATGAAATCGTAGTTCTGCCCATGTTTGGGCAAGAAACGCATGATGTCCGACCGGACAAACTCATGGCCAAAGGTATCCAGATTGTTCTTTTCGAAGTTGCGTTGGGCCCACGCCAGATAGGTGTTCGAGAGGTCAACGCTGACGACCTGTGTCGCGCCTGCGTGCGCGGCCCAGACACTAAACGCGCCCGTGTAGCAGAATAGATTTAGCACCCGAACTTTGTGACCTTTATCGGCACGTTCCCGAATCTCCTCAGCAACCTGGCGGCGCAGATTTCGATGATCCAGAAACAACCCCGTGTCGATGTACGATTCGAGGTCGACCTCGAAGTCTAGCTCGCCTTCGGTGACCGTCAGGACACACGGTTCGGTCTCACGTTTTTCGTATTGTGATTGCCCGTCGTGACGCTGCCGGCTGCGGACATGCAGGTTGGAATCGTCCACCTCGAACACGGACTTCACCGCTTCGGTGACCTCATCAAGTTGCCCACGGGATTGCCGATGCTTGATTTCCTGCAGGAAGACGTGGTCGCCGTACATGTCGACGGTCCACGGATACTCAGGGATATCGCGGTCATAAACCCGATAAGCATCCGTGGGCCATCGCCGAGCGAATTTTGCGAGGTGCTTCTTTCGCTTCTTTAGTCGATTCAGAAACGCCACTACTTAGGGTGCACCATATCTGCAGGGACTACGGCGGCATCGAATTCGTCACCGGTCATGTAACCCAATTCGACGATTGCGGCCTTGAGCGTCGTCTTCTCTTTGTATGCCTTCTTCGCCACTTCAGCGGCTTTGTCATAGCCGATATGCGTGTTGAGCGCGGTGACGAGCATCAGCGAGTTATTGAGATTGTGGTCGATCTTCTCGTGGTTCGGCTCGATTCCAACGACGCAGTGGTCGGTAAAGGAGTCGCACGCATCAGTGAGCATCCGCGCCGATTCGACGATGTTGTGAACCAACATTGGCTTGTAGACGTTCAGCTCAAAGTTCCCCGAAGCGGCTGCAAACGTCACCGCGGTGTTGTTCCCAAATACCTGGGCGCAAACCATCGTCATCGCCTCTGCTTGGGTCGGATTGACCTTGCCAGGCATGATCGACGACCCAGGTTCATTGGCCGGCAAAATGATCTCGCCAATGCCACAACGCGGCCCGCTGCCGAGCCATCGCACATCATTGGCGATCTTGTTCAAAGACGTCGCGAGTGTATTCATCGCGCCATGCGCCTCAGCGAGCGGCTCTTTGCCAGCAAGCAGAGCGAATTTGTTTGGGCCGGAGCGGAACGGGTAACCGGTCAGTTCAGTCAGGGCTTCCGCCACCTTCTCGGCATAACCAGGCTTGGTGTTCAACCCCGTGCCGACTGCGGTACCGCCAATTGCGAGGTCGTAGAGCAGGTCGAGTGAGTCACGAAGGGCTTTCAGCGAATAATCCAATTGTGCTGCGTAACCCGAGAACTCTTGACCAAGCGTAAGAGGAGTTGCGTCCATCAAGTGGGTGCGGCCAATCTTTACGATGTCTTGGAACTCGTTTGATTTCGCCGTCAGCGCGTCACGAAGTTTCTCGACGGCAGGGATGAGGTCGCCCTGAATGACGTCCACCGCGCAGACCGAGGTCGCCGTTGGGAAACTGTCGTTCGTCGATTGACTCTTGTTAACGTCATCATTGGGGTGAATCGGCGACTTCGACCCGATCTCGCCGCCGAGCATCTCGATGGCGCGGTTCGCGATGACCTCGTTGGTGTTCATGTTCGTCTGGGTGCCGCTACCGGTCTGCCAAACAACAAGCGGAAACTGGTCGTCGAGCTTACCTGCGATGACTTCATCTGCAGCGCGTTGAATTGCTTCCTTCTTGTCAGCGGAGAGCACGCCAACCCCGTGATTTGCTTCAGCAGCAGCGTGCTTGACCAAACCAAGAGCCTTGATCATTGGGCGAGCCATTCGGTGGCCGCCGATCTTGAAATTCTGAAGCGAGCGTTGGGTTTGAGCACCCCAGTATTTGTCCGAAGGAACCTCGATGGCTCCCATGCTGTCGTATTCGGTCCGCGTTGACATGTTGAACTCCTTGGAAGGCAAATCGTCGACGCTCTTATGCGTCAGACGGCGTTGCTTCGCAAGGGATCAGAGCAGCTGCGCTTGGTCGCTCGTGTACTTCTCGACGTAGGCGTTGAGCCGGAGCTTGCTCTTGGCGGACTTGCTGGTCATGTAACGAATCTTGCCGAAAATCTCGCGCTCCGGCCCCCATGCCCGATCGTAGCGGCCAAGCACCCAGAAGATTCCCGAATAGGAGTTCGGATCACGCCCATCGAGTGCGTATTTATTGTTAAGCTCGATCATGATTTCGAGCGCATCTTTCGGGTGCTCCGTCCAATGCAGAATCTTCTTTCCCCACAACATTCGCATGTAGTTGTGCATTCGCCCCTCACGCACCAGTTGATTCTGCGCCGCATTCCAGATCGGGTCGTGGGTATTGCCGGCCTCAAACTCCGCAAGTGAATAGACGTAATCACGGGGATCGTCAGCGTGTTCCTCTAGAGTTTGTCGAGCCCAACCCGGAAGGCTCTCATATTTCATGTAGGTTTCGGGCTCGTGGTAACACATGTTGAACCCAACCTCGCGCCAGGTGATGAGCTCATCAAGGAAGGACTCGGCTTCCGGGCTCATATTCCACCAGCCTTCGCGGCTTCCCTTGGTCTGCTCAGAAACATCTTCGGGCGACCATCCTTCACGTTGGACGAGTGCCTGAAACACTTGATGAGCAGAGATGAACCCGAAATGCAGGTAGGGAGACAACCCGCTTGTGGCGTCGGCATCCGGGTGGTTGCGGTCGGTTGTGTAGAGCTCAACCGTCTTGTCGATGAACGACTTCACCCGGGCCTTTCCTGCGGCCGCACCTCCACTCCAGATCGCTGGGGGGACACTATGATCGATGGCGAGCGCGTCAACAATCGATGCTGGGTTACCGAGCTCCTCGGCCGTGGCCATCGTCCATCGTTTCAATATCTCTTCAGGTAGTGTGCCGCCCCGGTGCTCCAGCCTCGAAAGCGGGTCGGACTCGGGCATGTCGCCAAAATGGTCAGGCAGGTTCTTCTGCAGAAATCGACGGAAGTCGTAGGCACGACTGAAGGTCTTGTCGGCCGCCGCCATCGGCAAAATGCCGTTGCTATCTACCCACTCCATGCGGACATCGACCTGATCTGCTGCTGCGCTGACCATCCGTGGAATCATGAATGCTGGGAAGTGGTCGGTGACGACGGCACATGCGTGCTGTGCCGCCGCTTGTATCAAGCCTTTGCCGTCTCCTGCGTTGCGCTCCAAATAGCAGTAGTATGGGACGACTCCGTTGGCCGCTTGTTGGTTGTCGGCCATGCCTTCGATCATGAACGTGTGGATTCGGTCCGAAGCCCATTTGTAGCCGATGCGAAGCGCTTCGAGCACAATCAGCGGTTTGCCCAGCTGGTTTGCAAGCTCCACTGCCCGCTGCAGAGCGTAGTTCGACTCCAACCGACGATACGAAGTCATCCAGTAAAGAACGTAGTCTCCGCCGCCATTGACGGGGTTGTCGTTGAGTGGCTCAATTCGAAGTTCTGGGGTCATGGGAAATGGCTCTTGAATGAATTTCTGACCACCGTTTCGATGCATTCACGGCGTTGACGGTGCGTTGAGATTGCGCCTGAGCCGGATAATCGTTATCTACGGTGCTCCAGAAGAGGCCGAAATGACAGTCGGAAGAACACAAGCAACACCCCCGGATTTGAAGAAGGTCCGTCCATACGGCGACACGCTCGACGATGGCCAGGTTCAGGTCTCTTTCACCCTGCCCGTGCCGCACGGCCCTGAAGCTAAGGAAGCTGCGCGGCAAGTGGCGCAGAAAATGGGATTGCAAGATCCGCGGGTCTACCACAGCAAGGACCTCAGCGAAGGGTACTCATTCTTCGTCATTTATGGTCGATTCCTCGAGCCGATCGACTACACGAAGATTCGTGTGGCCAAGGTCGAAACCGAGACGATGGACTTCTATGAGGTCAATGCCTTCATCGAAGAGCGCATCGGGCGAAAGATCACCGGGAGGCCGGTCAGCTCGCGCACGAGTCGCGCGGATCAGGCGACCGCGCGCGTCAACGTGACGCCGACGTCGTCGCCCGCGTCGACGCAGGCTCCTCCGCCCGCGCCGGAGCCAAAGCCTGAGCCTGAGCCCGAGCCGCGCAAGACCTTTCGACCGATCGCCGAGGAGGTCCGCGAGCTCGAGATCCGCCGCATGTCGGAAGCGCTCGCGGCGACGGGGG
>JAUIBR010000073.1 GCA_030427705.1 bacterium
CCAGTCGTCTTGCCCGGCCAAAATACGGTCTATGTACTGCCGCCTACCGTCCGCCGAGATCGTACCAATCGTGCTCTGATGCGGTAGCGTTGCATCGAAGGTAGTCTGATTACCACCTAGTTGGTAAGCGAAGGATTGCGTCAGCGGCAGATGAGTCGCGTTGTTGTGCGCCCCAAACGACAGAGTTTCGAGGGTCTTGCGGCCTAGTTGGTCATAGTCGATGTCGACCTTAACCGTTCCATCGGCAGACCCTGGCGTATTGAAACGCTCTGCGGAGGTCACACGACCGAATGTATCGTGATGGAACCACGCAAGGTTGTTTCCGCCCGAGCTAATCGTCTCAAGCAGACCATTGTCATACCCAAAAGTACGTGTGAGGTCTGTGCATCCTGTCCGCGTTCGGGTGGTGCTCACCGGCTGACCATGCACATTGTACTCCCATAGATACTCCTCGTTGGTGGGTAAGGTGCGACGCGTCAGATTTCCGTGACCGTCGTAGCCGTAGGTGGTGGTTTCGTTGGCCTCACTGACCGATGCCAGTATCCGACCACCAGCGGAATATGTGTTTGTTTGCGTTAAGATCGTCGCGCCACTTGCATCGGGTTTGGTCACGCTAATGTAGCGTCCCAGCAAGTCCGGAACGTACTGATGCCGCTTTCCGTCAGGGTCCCAGTACTGATGCAAATCAGCGGTATAGCTCATGCTGGTAAACACGTCTGTTAGACCGTCATGAGAGAAGGTGCCCTGAGCAATCACCCGTGCACGAGGGTCAAAAAACTGCGCTGTTCCTTTCGTACGTGGGTCATCTCCAGCCGGGACGGTGAGTGAAAGGGTGAGCAGTTGCTCAAAGCCTCCAAATTCGTTTCCATAATCAAACGCAAACACCCGCTGCGTCCCATCGGGCAGCAGTTGCCAAACTGGCTTGTTGTCCCAATCGTATCGAACGTAAGCGGTGCCTTCGCCCTCAACCCACACTTTCCAAGGCAGGCCGTCCTTCTGAACCGAGAATTCGGCCCGTTGAAGGTTGTGGCGGTTTTCCGCCACGACGTGACCGAACGGGTCGAACTGCTTGGCAATGAAGTTATCTTCAGTGCCGAATTCACCGAAGATGAACCCCTCTAGTGCTTGATTCGTCGCCAAATCAATGACTTGGTTGCCAAACTTGTCATAGCCAAGTTGATACGATTGACTCAGGGTATCCGTCACGGTTACCAGACGACCCAACGGGTCATACTGGTAGAGCATTGACCGGGAATCAGCGCCGTTGTTTGAGACCGCAACTTCGACGACCTGATCAAACACGTTGTAGGCTCGGTCTTCTACGCGCACTGAATTGTTGGCGTCGTTCTGAGCTGTCTGACTCGAGTAGACACGACCGAAGTCATCATAATCCCATTGAGTACAGTTCCCATCCGGGTCGCACGCTTCATCGACACGGTCCATCTCATTGAAGGAGTAAGTCGAGACTGCCTGATGCAACGAAGATGTTTCGGACCACCCATTTTGACAGCCCGAGTCATCGATCGCCGCGCAGTGTGCGATGACCTGGCCTCGAAGGTTGTATCGGAAGCTATGATGCGCCTCCATTTCCATGTCGGCATCAAAAACGGTCGCCGTTTCCACTCGCCCCAACGTGTTTAGCTGTCGGGTCGTGGTTACACCGTTTTCGTACGACGAGAGAATTCGCCCATCCATGTCCACCACCCACGACGATTGCGCTATCGGTGCACTGCTGTCTTGTGTGTTGACGATCTCTCGGATTTGATGGCCGTTCAGCGCATATTCATAACTCCGAATCTTGTGTTTTGGCGTGAGGATCGTGTCCAACTCCGATCGTAAACTCATGGGCACGTTGATTTGGCTCATGACGTCCGCAAACGATTGATTCGCATAGGCAGGATCAGTCCCTGTGGGATCCCCAAAGAACTTGTATGGCCCTGTTAGGTTTGGATTGGTCCGCAGCCCATCCTGCAACATTGCATTGTCGATAGCTGCTTGTTCGGGGTCGCTCGCCGAACCCGTGGTCACGGTCCTAGCCAACAAACCATTTAGGTTCATCGCCGCCGAAGCACCTGTGTACACACCTGGCGCATAGTAATGATACTCCTTCAGATTTCCGACGTAATCGCGTTCAAACGCAATTTGCCCGTTCGGCGTGTAAGCGAAGTCTTTGTACCTGTATTTATGGGTGTCATTCGGCGCGACCGAATCATCAACGTGGACCGTTTCAATGATCCGAATCGGTAATCCTCGAACCGTTGATTGTGGATGCAGGGTCTTGGCTCCGGTGACTCCATCCCCATTGATTTCACCGATTCCGTAGGTGAAACCTTCGTCTTCCAGCCAATCACCAGCAGTTTCAACCATCCAATTGGCGCCACGGGAGTTCTGGAACCGCATTTCTGCTTTCAAGTCGTCGAGACTGGCTTCATGGAAATCGAACTGGATCTCGGTGGTTCGAAGCGGTTCGGTATCCACGCCACTTGCGGTGATTCGATATGAACGTGAGGTCCTTAACTGATTGAAAAACGGCTCGTAATCGTAGACCTCTTGGAAACCTAACGTGGTTTCAGTTGGCAACGGGTGGTCGCCTGGGATGTCGTTGAAGACGCTGCTCAAGTCACCAATTTCCAAAGTGGGCTCTGAGTAGTAAGTCTTGCGCAAGAGGTTCTTGCGCTTGCGCCATCCATTGGGTTGGATCACGACTCCCGGTTCAAACTCACCCGACGCTGCGGTGTAGTAGCCTGCGGGCATCTCGCGATCGTCGTCGTATTCGAAATGTGTGAAGCCGCTGGGATTCCCGTCTGACTCGAATGTGGGTGTCCCTTGCGAAAGCAAGAACGGGTCGGTTTCATGGGTCATTAACCCATCGGCATTGTACGCTCGCTGAACGATTCTTAGGTCGCCATACCCATCGTCTTCGGCCTCCACCACACGCAATCCCATGTAGTTGTGGCCGTAGTACTTCACGCTGTCGTCGCGCTCGATGACCTGGGTCCACGAACAGATTCGACGAAGGTCGCGCTCCACCATTTCGCGCTGCCGGTTTGTGTACTGTGGTTTGACCTCTTGTCGCCCCTGAATCCCTTCCACTTCCGCAACGTACCAACCGACATTGGCGTTGGAGTAAATGTCTGCGAGTTGATTCGCGGCAAGTGTGTCGCAACTCAAGAGCGAGCGAACAGGTTTTGGTACTTCAACGCCTTGTGGGTCAGGTTCCTGACTCTCGAAGTAACGATAGCGTGGCTTGGAATTGGGAAGCTCCTTCATCATGGCGATCGTGTCGGAGGGGAAGCATCCGACGCTCTGTGCCCAGATGCTGCCGTCATTTGTGTTGGTCATGCGATGATCCGCATCACATCCGAACTGCGGCTGCAAATCGATGCCGTCATCCAAAACTGATTCGGAAGCAATCTCAACGCAGCCCCATGTCGTGCTCCCGCCTGTCTCTATCCAACCACAACGCTCATTGACCCGCATTGCTTTGAACATGTGAACAGAAGTCTCAATCTGGTAGAGGGACTTCAATCCCGCGGGAAGTGCGAACTCCCCCCATCCTGCCGGAGCACCTTCCGTTTTGTCGTCTCCAGCGGCCGGTGGTCCCGACTGGACGTCCAAGGCGTCCTCCCACGACCGCGGGCCAGCTTGTAGATAACTAAACTTGGCTCCAACCTCGCTCCCTTGACCGGATTCGTAGTTCTCAAGGGACATGGAGCCATAGTACTGCGACAAGACCCGATCAAAGTTGTCGCTAGACTCATCATGCTCATAGAACATGGCGGCACGCAGCTCTTCCTCGCTTCCATGCCGATGCCAAACCTCAACGATATTGTCGACGAGGTTTGAGCGTACCTCCTCAGCCTCCCGATTCGCACTCTCACATGGATTACCTTTTTGGGTCGCTGGAAGTGGCATGTCGCAATCGCCGCTTTCGAAGTAACGGCAGCCTTGCACCAGGCTAAGGTAACCAAGATATTCATCTTGGATCCGCTCCATTTCATCCAGGTCAACGGCATCGTCGTAGAGGTAGACACTCTCCTTCACCAAATCCCCATTGGTTCGCCAGAACGAATCATCCCAACCTGCCCCGTTGGTGGCCGAGGAGTACGAAGGGTTACGTTTGACGCTGGCTAACAAAGACTCGTTGACTGCGCTTGGTTCACCCAGTGGCTCCGTGTATGAGAACTCCAATTCAGTGCCGGCTGGTCCCAACACCCGTCGAAGAAGTCCAGTGGGGTTCGATCCGGAATCGGAGTAAAAAAATCTCAGGCTGCGGCCCAATGGATCCGTGACTTTCGTTACCCTATACATCGACTCGCCCGACCGAATCTGCGCGCCATAGCCAGCTGCAAGCAGGGACTCGACCTGTCTGCGACCTTTCTCCAAGTGGTTGAAATACTGAGACAGACCCGCTGGCGCGTCCTGTTGATATGCGAAATTCTCGCCAACCAGCGACTCACCGTTTTCGAACCCTGTGGTGAGTTCCCAACGATACACACCGAACAAGGGGAGGTTCAGAGTAGAGGTGATTGCAGCAGAGAGGTCGGGAATCGCGATGTTCCCCAGTTCATTTTGCCATCCCGTGGGTTCCAGTGGTTCTAGGAATGCCTGGCCGAATGCTGCACGCAGTTGAAAACACATTTCAGGTGAATATGGCGGAGACAGCAGGTGGTTCGTAGCCAACCCAAAGACCGTGTTTGAATCATGGGTTGAAGAACCATTCGATGGCCTGTCAAATGTGCAGTATCGCGTCATGAATGCCGCGAGCGGCGTCGGCTCTTGCTCGATAGTGAACTTGTTCCCGAACCTATCCGCATCTTCGACCAAGGCGCCGTCGATGTTGTAGGTTTCCACACGTCCGTCGGCAAACCGGCGATAATACCGACTATCGTAAACGTGTTGGTCGTTGCTTTTGAAAACAACTGTGGAATCCCCTCCGTTGTCAGGCACATAAACACCACGGATCGGATCGAGAATCATCAGACTTCTGGAACCGTCCGCATTGACAGCCAGAATACAACGCTTCCCAAACTCGCAGTACGTGTTGGCCCATCTTGGAGCATTCACACTGCTCAATGGAATCAAGCGACGCTCCCAGTTATGTGCCCAGTTGCTTCCCAAAACGCCACGTTCGTCGGATTGTGAGTTATACGATCGAGCGAAGGTCAACGTCCGCATCGCGCCGGGAAACTCAAGATCCACCTCGCCAAAGCTAACCGCACCATTACTTAAAGTGACCGGATAGATGTCCGTGTCTGCGTTGGATGCGAGCGCGATGTTCTGCGCACCGGTCGGATTGATATCTTCCGGGACTTCATGCCTTTGAGTTGGAACTCCAATCGAAGTAGTAACTTGAACAGGCGTTACTGGGGTCGAAATCGTTGAGCCCGAGGGTGCAGAATGCGTAACGTCTCCTCCAGTTGCCTGGGGGGACGCTGTTTCGCTAGGTTGGCTGGTTCCCGTGGGATTCCAGTTATAACCTTGCACTGGCTCTATAGTTTCCTCGCAATCGCCGGAATGTGACCTGCAGTCCCGGCACATTTTGAAGCCACCACGTTCAATGCATCCACCGCCCAACCAATTGCAGGATGGGCGAGCGTCAACATCCAAAGAGACACCAAGTGCCGCCTCAGCAGCGCTTGTGTCAAAGACGCCGGTCCCCTTGCACCCAAACGCGATCATTCGCACGTCAAAGAAGTGTTGCAGTCGTTCTTGATACCGTGGCCCGCCCTCTGCCGGTATGCATTGGTCGTCGGCATCTACAATTGCCTGCTGACACCACAGTGTGTTGAGGTCGGCCGCATTACAGCCGGGATTTTCAGATTTGTATGCACCAAGCGCGCCGGGCTCGCTTGCCTTGGATTCACCGTAGATACCGGCACACATCTCGCTTTCAGCGAGACCGTAGTGATGATAGGTCGAGCAGTCAGGGGTCGAGTTTCCTGCGACTACCGTGCAGATCTCATCCACGCTGTTCTTCTCCCCCTCGCATTCGTGGAACGCAGCTGGCACTTCGAAATCAAAGTCGACACCGCAATCCTCCGGAGACCCGGGGCCCGATTCCGGGTTACATTCATCGGTCAAACTGCATTTGGGTAGAGGTTGTACAAGGTCGAGTTCCCATCGAAGCTCAAACTCAACGTCCCTGTTTTGGAAGAAAGTCTGCTCTCGAATCGCATTTAAGTATGCGCCGGCATCTATCATGCCCGCCAGAGGGCGACCGTAGATATCGATTGGCGCGAGTTCACGACGACAAATGTCGTATTCCCAACGTAGATTCCTGTCGTTGAGATTGTTCGTAGAATCAAAGATCTCAAATACCCCGCCCGATTCAACGTTCTCCCAGTGGTACTCGACTGGATTTGGATTGGGGTTCGGCAATGGTACGGGCCCCACACAAAGCTCGCCCCAAATGGGGCCAATGGGGTTTGGCGGGTTTTCGGTTAAACTCTTGGTCAAGAGCGAAGGTCGTTGTCCGCCCCCGCCCGAATCGCAAACACATGACTGGTCTGTACCAAGCCCTCCATCGCGCCCAAACAGCATCATAGGCTTCACGCCTGCCCATCCGGTTGGAAAATCTTCGAAGTGGATGGTGAACGTGCCGGGCATGAAGGTGAAGTCGTTCGATTGAACGAATTCACCGCTATCACCTTGTGCGCGGGCGGTTAGGATGAGTACTGCTTCTCCCTCGAAGTAGCCGAGCTCTTCACTCTCAAGTGCATATCCTGAAACCCCCAGCACTCCTTGACGATGCACACGCGTTACTTCGTCTTGAACCGCCCCCAACAGCTGCACAGACGCTGAGCTATGAATTTGGATTCTGCCGTCAGAAACAAGTTCAGGGAGAATCTGTTCATGAAGCATGAACACGGGCACATCCAACGATTCTTCGAGATCGTGGAAAGTCTCTGCGTAATCAGTGAAGGACTTGTAGGGACCGGCTGGCACCAGCTCGCGAGGGCTACACTCGTAGGGAATTTCATCTGCACTTGCGGAGGAGCTAAACGCCACTACGAAAGAAGACATCGATAGCAGAAGTACAAGTTGAAGCGTTGCCTTGGAGTATCGTTCAGAATGCATTTTCCCACCCAAATTTGTTTGCGGGGTTAGTTTGTCGGCTAGATTTTGAAAATGGACGAAGGAATTCAATCCGTCAACCCAACTGGCGGTACATCAATGGAGACCAGTAGGAAACGGGCATGAAGTGGGGCGAAACTCAGGATCCTTAAAAATGTGCGGTGTGGTCGAAAACAAAAAAAGCCCGCGCTAGATGTAGCGCGGGCAGACTCGAAATCTAAATCAGTCGACGTTCGCTAGTTGCTCGGCGAAACAGCGACGGCGGCGTTGTTGCATCGTGGATGCGACCGACGGTGGTCACACGGTTGGCCGACGATGCAGAACAGGTTGGTTGCGCACGTGCAGTCGCCGTTACAGTCGCGGACGCGTGTTTGCCCAAGTGGACAGGTGTTCGTGCAGGAGTCGACGTTGTGCTGCGTTGCGCGGCAAGTGTTCGTCGTCATCAGGGTCCCAATCTCGTTGGCGCAGTATGCGCTGGTCACGCGGTACAGAGTCTGTGGGTTGTCCAGCTTTGCCGCGGTGATTGCGCCATCCGTGACCATGTCGGTCGTGACGGAGTCAGTCTGTCCGGCGCCGACGAAGTCCGCAGTCGTGTTGCCGTCGAACGTGGTTGCGTCGTCTGCCGAACCTGCGTGTGCAGCGAATGGGGTCACACCGAACTCCAATCGTGGTGACATTTCGGCGTCACTTCCGACCGTGATGCCGAGCTCGCGCGCGCCATCTTTGAAGATGTTCAGGTCAAGCGGCGTCGAGCCAGCGCCCAATGCGACCGAGAAGAAGCCGCGGTCGACGTCAACCGCGATGGTCTCGGAGTGCACAGTTGCCGAAGCATCGCCAGCCGTACCGTAGATGGTGAACGTGACAGCGACGTTGTCGGTGATTGGGTTGCCGTCGGCATCCGTCAGAACGCCCTGAACGGGCAAGGTTCCTGGAACTTCCGCGAATGCGAGCGCGGGCAGTGCCATCAGAACGAGGAGGATTGCGAGTTGAATCTTTTTCATGGTCTCTACCTCTAGAAAATACACTTAGCGTGGTGCCGGAGCACCCACTTCTACTTTGTTGTTTGCGCTTGTTGGTGCGGGCGAACTTGCAGGTGCTCCGACCTGGATGAGGCCCCGATAGTTCTGGGACTCACTTCGTACGCTTCCGCCGGTCACGGCTGCTGCATCTGGATAGGTGCGCGCCTGATTCGTGTTGTTCGAATTGTTCGAGTTGTTCGAATTGTTGGAGTTATTCGAGTTATTCGAGTTGTTCGAATTGTTAACGTTATTCGAGTTGTTCACGTTGTTGACGTTGTTCGAATTGTTGACGTTGTTGACGTTGTTGACGTTGTTAACGTTGTTCTCGTTGTTCGCGCGCCCGGATACAGCTGGGTCAGACGTGTTGCAGCCCACCAAAAGGGCTACGAACGTTGCGCTAAGAAAAATGCGTCGCATGACGATCACCTTGCACGATGACAAATAGAAAATAATGCCCCTACCTGGGTCTTATAGTCGCGAACCTTAGGCAGTTCGAGATTCATGTCAACTACCGGCTTCATCACCGCAAAGGTAGTCAGGAATCCCACATCGCCGCAGAACGCAGAATCACTAGCTTTCGCAGATTTCTTTACCGCGATCCAAAAAGTCGCCCACGCCGTGGCGGATTTCCCGGGCGACAATCGGTTTGAAGATCTTCGCCGCCAGTTTGGGGATCGGCAGGTCAAAAGAAAGCGTCTCCGTGTAGTCGACCTCTGTCTTATCACCACGTGCTGTGCAAACGACGCGGCCCGTCGACTTCGAGTTTGAGCCTGGGCGAGTCGTCCATTCGCAGGTGTTGCCGTCTCGCCGATAGTCGACGGTATAGGTGCCCTGAAAGGTGATGCCTTTCTCGGCCTTCTCGACCAACGTCCATTTCCACACGCCGTCTTCGAGCTCCTCGCACGACTCCATTTCGCCGAATGCTTCCTGGAATTGTGCCGGGTCGCAGAAGAAATCAGCAACGACGTCGATAGGCGCATCAACTTTGAATTTGCGCGCCTCGGTCCCTTCGATCCAAGCCATGTCTAGTCCGTAAAATTAACGACAGTTTTTGTCGAGTTCGCCACACACGAAACGGATGTGGAAGTGGTCGTCGTGACCTTTGCTGTGGCGGATAATGCCCGTAGCGACGCGGCGTCCTGCGGGGTACTGGAAGATGGGATCGAGCTGCGCTTCCGTGTAGCCAATCGACTTGGCGTACTCGTAGAGCACCTTCTGCAGCCGGTAGTCGACGAAGATGTACTCGACCTGACCGGAATCGATCCACGTCTTGAAGAGGTGCCAGTTTTTGACAGCGTCAAAGGTCTCTTCGTCGAAATCGCGGAAGCCCGTCTCGATATTGCCTTTGTGGAAGTAGCTGATGTCCGCATCACGCCCCGATTGGTGTGACTTGTGCGGTCGCATCTTCCCACCGCTTCGGTAGCTGATATCCCCGACTTCGACGTCGGCGGCGTCAGGGAAATGCACCTTAAGGTCAAAGGCAGCTGCTTCGATGAGGTTGACGACACGCTTCGTACCATACGCGCGAGCCACGTTGCGTACGCGCATGCCAGGCACCGATTCCATCGCGTCACCATTGTAGAGACGACCGCCATTGGCCTTGCCCCACGAAACGGATTTACCGTCACGACCAGGGATGTAGAGGCGAATCTGTTGACCAATCTGCATTTTGCGAGGATTCACGCGTCGGTTCCAACGCTTGATCTTCTGAATGGAGACTTTGTACTTCTTCGAAATCTTCTCGAACGTATCGCCACGTTTGACGCGGTGAATCACTGGAAGAGGCTTCTTCTTCTCTTCCTTCACCTTCTCTTTCGATTTGACGATGAGTTCGGTTCCGGGCTCCACCTTTGGCTCGGCCAGGCGATTCCACTGGACCATCTGGTTGATGCCCACGCCAAAGCGCAGCGCGATTTTGCCGAGGTTGTCACCAGGCTCAACCGTGTATCGAAGTACATCGGATTCGTTTTGAGGCTTGTTCTCGGCGAATGCCGGATTCGAGACGATGAAAAAACTAAGGAAAACAATAATGTGTAGTGGTTTGATACGCATGATTCGTGTCGTCCTCGCGTTTGATCCACCCTTGGTTAAAGCAACGCGAGGCTCACGTCAAGTGATTCAGGCCGCTTACGCAGTAATTGCGCCTACTTCCGCAAGATTTGCCAGCTCAGATTCGGAAAATCCCAGAGACACCAGAATTTCGCCCGTATGTTCGCCCAAGCCCGGCGCAGGCGTGTGTTCGCGCTCTGGTGTCAGCGGCGTGCGAACCTGCTGAACCCCAGCGAGCTGGAAGAAGCAGTTGCGGGCCTTGTGTAGCTCGTGTTCGAGCACTTCCAAGGGGCCGTAGATCGGTTCGACACACACGTCGAGTGCAGCAAAGACCTCGGTCCATTCTTCAAACGTCTTCGAACGCATGATTTCAGCGACCTTCACCTTGCCCTCTTCGGGTCCGTGTCCCTCGCCAATTAGCTCAGGCGCGCCGACGGCGGCGACAAATCCGGCCCAGAATTTTGGTTCCAAAGGAGACACCGCGAAGTGGCGCCCGTCTTTCGTCTCGTACACGTTGTAAGCTGCGATGCCGCCGGTCAGCATGCCACCGCCCTGCTCTACCGATGAAGGCTCAACGACCGCGCTAGCGAGCGAAGGCAATGCGAAGCTGAGCGCGCCTTCCGTCATGCTGATATCCAGAAACTGTCCGCCTTGGCCGCGCTCACGTGCGTACAACGCTGTCACGATACCCAACGCCGCATAGAGCGCGCCGCCGGCGATGTCTGCAAGTTGAAACCCAGGTACCTGCGGGCCTGCAGCCGCGCTGCCGTTTTGATGCAACATGCCGCTGAGCGCCATGTAAGTCAGGTCGTGCCCAGCTCGGTCCTTCAGCGGTCCCGTCGCCCCAAACCCCGAGATGGCGCAGAACACCAGGTTGGGGTCCGCTTCGCTCAACGCTTCGTAGCCCAGCCCCAATCGGTCCATCACACCGGGACGGAAGCTCTCGAGAACCACGTCTGCGCTAGCAACCAAGCGCTTTGCGGCCTCGACACCCTCGGACGTCTTCAAGTTCAGGCTGACCGACTTCTTGTTGCGGTTAATGGCTTGAAAGAACGCGCCGGATTCATTGACCATCGGTGGATAGTAACGTGCGTAATCTCCGCCTTTGGTGTCTTCTACCTTGATAACCTCGGCACCCAGATCGCCCAGCAATAGCGTGCAGAACGGGCCAGGAAGCAACCGAGAGAAATCAACAATCCGGATTCCGTCTAAGGGGAGCGCCATACTCTTCTCCATTGAATGCCCGTTCGAGCTCATCGGCAAACCGCGCCTCGGAACCGGGTGCAAATCTCAAAAACAATTCAGGTTCGATGAGCTCAAGTTCCATCAGCAGGAACTGGCCCCAGTGGACGACACCGTCGACGCGCATATAAGGCAGTTTTAGACTGTCGAAGAGCCGCTGTGCCGCAGCCATCGCCTGTGGTGGCGGCTCTTGCGCAGATACTGTCCCGCCGTAATCGTGCTGAACACGAAAATCACCCGCCTTCGGGGTCTTCAGGACCGCATGCGAATACTCGCCGCCAAACCCAATCAGCGACCACTCGCCCTCGCTCGTGACCTCGGGCAGGAACGGCTGAACCATCGGTAGCGCGCCGGTGTCGATGATGGACTGTGCGACGTTTTGGGCTTCTTCAATCTCTTGCGCAGGAAAACGCAATGTCTGAAACGCGTTTGCGGACCGGGTCGGCTTCACGACACATTCTTCGGTGCCACACGACAAGACCACGCCATGTAGCTGGCCCACGTTGTCCAAAACAGCCGTCGAGATGACGTCGTGACCATGCGTGTCGAGGTCGATTAGGTACTGCTTATCGGCGTTCCAGCGGATGATTTCCGTGCTGTTCAACACCTTGGCGCCGGCAGCATCAATCGCGTCCAGCCATGCCGAAAATTCGGCGAAGTTTGCGTAGTAATCCCAGGTTGTGCGGATCAGGATGCAATCGCCTGATTGGGGCGTGTGGCTGCGCCATTGCACGAGCTCGCATTCGTGGCCGCGAGACTCAAGCTCGGCCGCCAAAATCGCGTCGTCTGGATGGTACTCCGTGTAGTCGGAGCAGCTGGCAAATTGGATACGCATAGGCAAAAAAAATCGCACCCTACAAACGCAAGGTGCGACTCAAATCCGTTAGGCCGGTTTAGCTTCCCAGGAAGCTCTGAAGTTTCATGGCAAGACCCATGTCGCCTTTGATCTTGAGCTTGCCCATCATGAATGCCTGTGGGCCAGCAAGCTTGCCGGTCCAGAGGTCCACGAAGTCGCTCTCTTTCATGGTGATGGTGCACTGTGCGCCGTCGCTTTCGCCTTCGGTCACGTAGTCAGCATCTTTCGTGAGGTCGACAACCCAGGTTCCGCCAGCGTCGCCATCAATATTGAACTGATAGATAGCGTTTGCTGCGGTCGAATCAGGGTTCGCCGAAAGTTTGTTTGGAAGGTCTTCCGAAAAAATTTGTTGAGCCGTGAGGTCCGACATGCGCACTCCTTGGTGTGTACTCATCCAACTCGGGCCAGTTTGCTACCACTGTCACGCAGCGGCCGCAAGTGGTGTTATGCACGTTACGGGTCGGTCCATGCATAGGGTCTAGACGTCCGTCCGACAACCTCAAGCGGCGCGGTGGGTTTCGGCTGCCGACGCGTTGGCAATCGGACCTTATGCGTCGCTTGCGATTCGTCCGAAACAGTTACGTTTTCGATCACGCCCGCCTCGGCGTATTCGAACAAGACGCGCGCGTAGGGTTTTCCACTTACAGAATCGAGTTCTTCGACCAGTTTCAGCGGAACGATTTGGTGCGGATTCGGGGCGCCATCGGCAGCGGCCCAGCCTGCACGTCCACCAACCGCCAGGCTCTTTGCTGACCAAGGAAGGTCCGCGGACAACAAGGTCGAAACTGCGGTTACCGCGACCACGCAGACCGTTGCGGCAGTTCGAACACGTTCGTGGAACCGCCCCACTGCTGCCTGCGAGCCTTCACCTGCCCAAACGCAAATCAGCGGCATCAAACAGGCAATCAGGTCGATCTGCCCGTACGTTGGGCCTCGACAAATCCAAGGCGTCACCAGATAGGCGAGGATGGCGAGCAACCACCAGCGGACAGCGGTATCGGAGCGGCGCTGCCAGATAGCAAACGCAGCCAACGCAAGAATCCAGACGGCAACTTCCGCCACCAAGAGCACGGCCCCAGTCCATACGGGTGGCCGCGCAGTCTCGTACCAGGTCCCAAACCACTCAAACGCGGGAATGCTGGGCCGAATCAGGACCAGATTTGCCCAACGCAACGCACCCTCTTTGATAGACCCAAAGGCGTTGAAGACCACCAACGGAGCCAGAAAGATGACGGCGAGCACCCACAGTGTCTGCCACGCCATCTCCATGCCTTCGGTCGTGCCCGATTCGCCTTCGATGTCACGCCAATCCATCGTCTGTATCAGCCAAGGGATGCCGAAGATTACGGCCAATGGGTGATCGATGATGAGATAGACGCCGCCCAGAGCGACGCAGACCGTCGACCATGCGGATTTGTTGCGGGACCCATGGTAGATAGCGGCGATGGCGGCCATCGCCCAGCCCGTGGGGCCCAACGTCGATGCTGCTGCCGTCGCGGTTGCACTGCAGACGAAGAAGGCTGCGCCGATCGCGCTGTAGTAGCGACGCTCGAGCGTACGAGCGATGAAGCCCGCCGCGAGTCCGCAACCCAAGAGTGAGCTGAACCAAACCGTGTAGAGGCTGCCCCCGAAGACCTTCATCAAGCCAGCGTTGATGAGGTTGAACATGACATGATGCGATGCCAACAGCTCCCCGCCAGACGCAAACTCGCGGGCGGCGTTTAGATTGGTGACGCCCAGGGTGTTCGTCCCTTGAAACCCAACCAACGCGTAGAAGATCACCGCAGCCACACAGGCGATGATGAAGACGAGTCTATTCATCCATCCAAAACACCGATTCGGGTGCCCACCGGTAGGTCTTCAGGTCGCATTGGTATTTGCGGTTGAACGATATGCCTTCGTCGATAAGCAGTTCGCGCTGCAGCTCGGCCCGTGTGACGTCACCCTTGTACGAGATTCCACCGGTCGAGTTGATGACGCGCTGCCAGGGCAACTCCACTCCGTTCGAAAACGAGTCGCGCATCAGGTTGCCGACCGCCCTTGGAGCACGCGCGGACCCGGCGTAGGTCGCAATCTGGCCGTAGGTCGCGACCTTGCCTTCTGGGATTTGTTGAACGAGCCAATAGACCCGGTCCATGAAGCTCTCAAGGTCTTCCGGAAGTTCTTCCATCATCGGATCGCAAACTGTATTCCGAGGGTCAGCGAGGCGAAGATGAAGCTGTCCATCGTCGCGCTGAATGTCGTCTCGCCGGTCTTGGTGGCGGCGCGCGAGGCATCGGTTTGTCGACCATAGGTTGGCGTGACGAGTCCATGCAGTCGGGTCGTCGCGAAGATCGCAACCGGTGATGACACATCGACACTCATGCCGATTCCGGTGTTGGCTGTAAGGCCAAACTCATATTCCAGTGAGTCCTCTTGCACGTGGGTCATGACCAATCCACCCACCGCAGGCACATAAAACTGAACGCTCTCACCATCGTAGAGATAGAAACGGTAGCCTGCGAATAGCGAACCCACAAAGAGCGAGCCTCGACCTCGCGCAACGTTCAAGGTAATCGGCTCGACCGCTTCATACTGAATCCCCGCGTCATCCACGGAGCCATCTGGTCGAATTCGCCCTTCAGGCAGGTTCTCGGTGCCGGCGTAGTTAACAGTCACGCTGTCGCGCGAGAACCAGCGAAGGTCCAAGCCGACCTCGACGCGAGTGAACACAAACGTCAGTGCCAGGGAAATCCCGGAGTCCGCGTTTTCGTCGGCGATGAACGGCTGGTTATCCTGCACATAGACCGCGTTATCGACATACGTGGTGACGCCAATTGACTGGCCCACCGACGCTTCGATTCCAAACCGCGGTTGGGCAGACGCGTTGCTTGTAAAAAGCATGAAGAGCGTCAAAGCCAGCAAGGATGGGAGGTGCTTTCGCATGGAGGGATAGTGAAGGGAACCATACCGATTGTCCATAGCCTCGATTGCCGTCCGGTGGCGGTTGTGGACTGGCAGTCGGAGTTCCGCAGATTCCACAGATTGAAACACGGATTAACACGGATTCTTTAGGGGCTGGTTTGGTGGCAATCCTGCCCAACCCGCCACCGTAGCGACCAAAAAGAATCTGAGTAAATCTGTGTGGAAATCCGCGAAATCTGTGGAACTTCCCCTCCAACGTTCGCTCTTAGGTAGTTAGCTGCGAACCTTGCTGGTGGCGTTGCTTGCGAAAGGTCCATGGCTTCGGTTGCCGCCCCGGTGGCGGTTGTGGACTGGCAGTCGGAGTTCCACAGATTCCACAGATTGAAACACAGATTCGCACGGATTCTTTAGGTTCGTTTGGTAACAATCAGACCGATTTTGCCATCTCACGCAGCCAAAAAAGTCGCTTCGCTCCGAATTCGCGCTGCGCGCTCAGATCTGAGGCCGAAGGCCGAATTCTGAGGGAGCAAAGCGACCGAATTCTGAGGCCGAAGGCCGAACTAACTGCGAACCTTGCTAGCAAGACCGAGCAGGTTGAGCGACGGCGCGTTAGCGTCGATGCTGAACACATCGCCAATCTTGAAGTCCACCGACACGTGTGGCCCGTCCAAATACACGCGTCCGTTCGACATCTTCGACATGATGTTGAACGTCTCTTTGGTGTGGTGGATGCCCTTCAACAAGCGGTACGTACCAAGGGTTGGTGGGCAGGGTTCACGCACCAGGTACTGGAAGTCCGTGCTGTCCAAGCCCATAACGTAGCCGCCCGCTGAGCGGATAGCGGCCGTGGAGCCTGCGGGCGTTGAAATCCAGATTCCGGATGATTTTTGGTGTTCGGGTGCAGCGTCGCCGACCTGCATGATGACGGAGGTCACCGCGGCCGGGTTCTCGTGACAAACCAACACGTCGTTCAGGATGGGATAGCCAAAGCGCTCGCCGTTCAACGCGATGTAAAACCGCATCAGCTTGGTGATGTCTGGTTCGTCGCCAAACGCCATCTCAAGTAATGCAGCAAACTCGTTCGAACTACCGGCGCAAAAGTATCCGTAGCTTCGTTCTGGGTCGCTGTTAATGGCCAAGAGCGGCGTGCTTTCGATGCGATGGGATAGGTCCAAGACTGTGCCGTCGCCGCCGACGGCGACAACCAAATCGTAGCCCTCAACCGACTCGACCTCGGCACGGTGCAGACACGCATACTCGACGCCAAGCTCTTCAATCGTGTCGCAAACCGACTCCAGACTGCGTTGGTGGCGCTCATGCGAGGCATTGAGCTTCGCGACCGCAGCATTGCCCTCGTCCAGCAGTCGCTGAACCTGGGAATCGTCGTCGTCTTGGAAGTTCTGAAGGCGAGACTTTTTGTATGCGACAAGAATCTTGCTCATACGCTGACTGTCGCCGCCAAATGGGTTTGTGTCTAGAGCGGCGTGATGAAGCCGTTGATGCCGCGCTTTTCGGTAAGCTCGGCCTGGAAGCCACGGACTTCGTCCATGCTGTGGAATTTGCCGACGCGGACACGGTAGAAGCGGCCTTTCTCGGGCACGTTCACCGTAATCATGTGCGCTTCCAATCCCATGGCGCGCAAGCGGCTAAGCTCGCGAGTCGCGGCTGATTTGGATGGGTGCGAGCCAACCTGCAAGCTGTAGCGTGCCGGCAGAACCTTCTTTGGGGCTTCCTGAGCAGGCGCTGCCTCGGCAGCCGCTGGTGGTGCAGCAACTGGCGTTTCTTCTGCCTTTGGTTCGGCTTTGACTTCTGCTTTTGCTTCAGCCTTTTCTGCTGGTGCAGGCGCAGGTTCTTCAACCTTTACTTCAGGCTTTTCAACCTTGGGCTCAGGCTTCACTTCAGGCTTCGCCTCGACCTTCACAACCTTCTTTGGCTTCGGCTTCACCGCTGGTGCTGCCTTGATCACGTCTGGTTGGTCGAGTTTGGCGGGCTTGGTCAATTCTTCGTAGAACGAGAACGTCGTCTTGAGCTTCTCGGCAGACTCCGACTTTTGAGCCGGCTCGCCTGCCGCTTGCGCTTCTTTGGTAACCGAAAGCGATACTAGAGGTGGGATATTATCCTGATGCACAAGTCGCTGTCCCGTGATGAGGCCGGCGCTGAACAAAAGCGCGGCCACAATCGTGGTTCCCAGCATACGCGTGAATTTGGAATCGCCCTTACTGCTATTTGACTTCTTTCGGCTCATCGTCGTTCGGATCACATCTACGGTTGTTGTCCTACATGAACCGTAGCATAGCTTAGTAAGACGCCAAGATTTTTTAAGACGGTCAAGTTACGCCGTGTAACTTTTCGCCCTAACCCCACCTCACTAAGGGAAGGCGCAATACTCACCGATGGGGAATGGGAAACCCCCAACATCGATGTAGAACAACAGGCACCCTTCTCCAGGGCCACAATCTGCCGCGGAACTGCAGGTGCATGCCCCGGTTCCAAACTGCTCACATTCCTGGTCCATTGCGCAGTCGCTGTCGCTGTTGCAGCTCGCTGTTTGCGAGGTCGCGCAGGTATTGTTGTCGCAGTACTCATTCGAGCTGCAGTCCCCGTTCGTGATGCAATCAACGCAGGAGTTTTGGTTGCAGACTCGGCTGCCTGAGCAGTCCGAATTCACAACACACTCGACGCACGTTCGCGATGCTGAGCAGACAAAGCTTCCAGCGCAGTCATTGGAAGAAAGACACTCAACACAGCTGTTCTGCGGTGAGCAGACGCGTCCGGTTGGGCAATCCGATGTGCTCAAGCATTCCACGCACGTGTATGAGGCTGAGCACACCTGCGGCGAGCAGTCCGAGCTAACCACGCAGTCGCGGCAGACGCCAGCGTTGGTATCGCAGACCTGATTGCTGCATTGCGTGCTGTCCAAGCAGTCGACACACATATTGTCCGAGAGCCGGCATCGCTGGCCTCCGGTGCAGTTGCCGTCACCCAAGCACTCGACGCATCGATTCGTGCCCGTGTTACAAACTTGGCCGGCGTTGCAGTCAGCGGTTGAGTTGCAGCCGACACATTGACCCTGGTCGCAGACGCCAACTGGGCAGTCGCCATTAACCAAGCACTGCACACACTCATTGGCGTTATTGCACTTGTCCATGCCGGGGCAGTCGTTGTCCGCCAGGCAACGAACACAACTATTATTGGTTGTGTTGCAAACCGGCTGCGCAGGCTCCGAGCAATCGTTGCTGTCCGTGCACTCAACGCACATATTGACGGTGTCGTCGCAGACCGCGTTTGTCGGACAGTCGGCGTCGACCGTGCATTGCACGCAGGTGTTGTTCATTTCGTCGCACACGCCCATCGCGCAATCCGCGCTGCGAACGCACTCGACGCATGTGCCGTTTTCAATCTCACAAACGGAATCGGTACACAGCGAGTTGTCACGGCATTCAACGCAGAAGTTGTCGACGCAGACCTCCGCGCCTGAGCATTCGGCGTCCATTTCACATTCAGCGCAGATGCCCAACTGAACGAAGCATCGCCCGGTTTCAGGGCATTCGCCGTCGTTGACGCACTCAATGCATTGGCCTTCACTGCAGCGGAATCCTTCGTCGCAGTTTCCGTCGGTAAAGCAGTCTTTGCAGCGTTTGTCGTTAGCGATGTCGCAGACCTGGCCAGCTTCGCAGTCAGCGTCGCCCAAGCATTGGTAGCAGATGCCGCTCTCTTCTTCGCAGACCGAGTTCGGGCAGTCTTGGTCCTGTGTGCAAGCCGCGAGGCAAACACCGGAGTTTGGCTGGCAGCGCTCAGAAGGACGGCAAGTGACGCCGTCACATGGATTGTCTTTGCAGGTGCCAGATGATGGCAGGCAATAGTCGGTGAGCGCGCCCTCTTGCACGCAACCGTATTCGGCGGGGCAGCGCCCTTCGACGCATCGCGCCATGCAGAACTGTTCGTCTGTCGCGGGGTTGGTGAAGCAAACGCCTCCGCCACACTCCGAGTTTTCGGTGCATGGCGTGCACAGGTCGCCGGCGAGCGACTCACATGTGCCGTCGTTCACACAGACTTCCTGAGCATCGCACTCCGAGTTATCAGCGCACGTTCGCACGCTGTCGTCGGCGCCCATATCTGACGTGTTGTTTTGGTTGTTCTGATTGCCTGTATCACCACCTGGAGAAGCGATATCGCCGCTCGCGCAGCTTACAAGCCCGAAAACCAACGCACACAAAACTGTGAGTTTTCTTAAGTTCATTGCCAATTCACACCTAGTAAGTGTGAAAACTAGTCAGATCGCGCAAGAATCGCAAGCGTGAGGGTAGGAACAACCACCGCAGGGGAAGTTCCACAGATTCCACCGATACTTCACAGATTTGCGCAGATTGACTCGGTGCGTGTGGTGGCGAATTGGGCAGGGATGCTACGAACGCAAACCTGAAGAATC
>JAUIBR010000018.1 GCA_030427705.1 bacterium
CAGCGGGGCTCCTTTGACTTGCAGTCCGCCGCAACCATCTGGCGATCTGCAGCTGATCAATGCGGCACGGCCAGTTGAATCCACAAAATCCGGGAAGTGTCGAAATCGATCACTGTGAATGGTGTCAAGATTTGGCAAGGATTTGTACGAGACTGTTACGCCGTCTGCGCAGGCCATCACGGTGTCGTTAGTGTTGATCTCGCATTCCCCACTAGGTGCGGTGAAGACTGACTTTCGCGCCCTCAGATCGAAGACCCGCACTAGATTGGTGCGTTTGATAAAGGGATTGACGACAAGATACCCACCCGAATGCGAGATTCCTCGAACCAGAACTGAGTCCGCGAACTCGATGGAGTGGAGCTCGGTCTTATTGACAGGGTCCCACCAAACCACGCGATCCGGCGTTACATAGGTAATGCTGCCGTCTTCATAGACGAACGCGTCTTCAACCGGTTCTGGGAGCTCGATGGTCTTGTCGCCCTGTGCAGTTCGAAGCAGTGCGAACCGGCCATGCTCGTATTGCGGGCTGGGCACTCCACGTCGGTTGAGTTTGGAAACATACTCTTTTGAAAGAAACAGCACGCCTTGATCCACTCGGCGCACCAGCCCATGCAGGAATTTTGAGTCAACATCGACCGTGCTGGCTTTTTGGGCCGTCGCGTCCCACCGCCGCACCAGCCCATTCCATGCGGTGACCGTGATGCTTCCGTCGTCTTCAGCCACAACGTGACGAACACCCTCTTGCCATTTCGGGGTGCGCATATTCCCCTGTTCATCAAGGCGCAACCAACCAGCTTCGCCGTCAATCAGGTAACCGCCATTTGGGTCAGGCTTCCAGCCGTAAGCCCGGTGCGAGTATCCAAAATCTGCCAGCACAATCTCTGTGGAATTTGGCCCCTCAATAAGCGCGGGTGACCCTGTTCTAGGTGCGTTTAGTTTCGTCTTATCGCGATTGCCGATCGTGTAGTTTTCACCTGAGTCGTCCAACTGGACGGGCGTCCCAGGGACGACATACTCTTTGAACTTCTTGGTAGACTTCAGCTGTCCGGTAGCGGCCGAATAGACCCTCAACTCTTGATCGCAGACCACATGAAATGTAGTCAGCCCCGCGGTCGGGAATGAGCACGATTTGTCGAACGGAATTGGATACGACTCACCCGTAACCCTATCCGAGATATACAGCTTATCGACGTCCAAAGGGTGGACTCGCCATCCATCGGCATTGGAGACCAATTGGAACCGTTCGTCCTTTGTTCTGGCAAACACCGTATTCCAAGGCTTTAGAAACGTACGGAATCGGCTGTGTCGATTGTCTGGCTCCGTCTCTGTCTTGGCCGATTCTGTAGGCGCAGTCGTTTCGGTGCCTTTCGGCGTAGAGCTGCACCCGACAAGCGTCACCGCAATTATAAGTGAGTAGTATCGCAATGTTTTCTCCGAGGCATGTGCACATGATGGAGCAACGGCTGGGCGGGCACAACATCTCGCTTGCTGCTTTGCGCTTGTTGGGTGGTGGGAGTGGTTATGAGTGACGGTGTAAACCCGCGTTGTTTTGACCTCCTGAAGTTTGATAGTGTCTGATTCAACATCCACGAAGTCTGCATGGCAAGAACCATCAAAATCAACCCCGACCGCTTGGTCTGGGCCCGTGAGTCGGTTGCTCTCTCTCTAGAAGAAATGGCAAAACGAGTGGGGGTTGGTGTGCACATCGCTGAGGCTTGGGAAGATGGAGTGCGTGAACCTACTTTCCTCCAACTCACCAAGTTGGCTTCCACGCTCTTGCGCACCGAGGCGTTCTTCATCCTCCCAGAGGATCCCGAGGACGAGCCGTCTCCGGCAGTATCGTTTCGTCGGTTTTTCGACCGCACCCCATCTTATGCTGTTCTGAAAGAAGTCGAGATCGCGCAGGCAAGACGCGAGGACTACCTCGACCTTTCTAGTGCCATCGGTGAGGACATACCGTTGCTTCCGAGAGATGTGCTACGTGCACACGCGGCCAAGAGGACGGCGCACGATATCCGAAATCATTTGGGTGTGAGGTCGGAAGACCAAGTGGCGAACGGCAACCTCTACCATCAACACAAGCTGTGGATCGATGCTATCGAGTCCGCAGGTGTTCTCGTGTTCCAATGCAGCAACATTGGGTTAGAGGAGTTTCGCGGACTTGCGATCGATTTTGATGTGGCGCCGGTTATTCTCCTCAATGGGAAGGACGTTGTTCAGGCTCGGGCCTTTACGCTGCTGCATGAGTTCGTCCATTTATGGCGAGGTGGAAATGACTTTACGCTTGAGCTGGATGAGAGCGACTCCGCAGAAGAGCGATTATCGAATCAGGTGGCTGCCGAACTTCTGATGCCACAAGACCTCGTGGATGAGCACTTCAGCGGCGACATTGGTCGTTTGGCGAATAAGCTGGGGACCAGTCGTCTGGCGATGGCCTATCGGCTCTTAGAACTCGGTCACATCAACCGGTCCGAAGTCCGCAAGGTCGCTGGGCAGTCGGAGAAAGCTAAATCTTCCAGTGGGGGAAACTTCTATGCAACCAACGTTCGAAATGTTGGCCGGAAGTACGCCCATGTAGTGCTGGAGGCAATGAACCTAAACGTCGTCTCGCGTCATTCTGCTGCTGAGTTGCTGAGGGCCACAAAACCTGGTGGGCTCGACAAGATGTATCGGGCGCTCGAGGGGACTCGATCGTGACAGTCGACTACGTGCTCGACACTTCTGCAATCATTGATTGGCTTGATTGGTATCCTCCGGACGTGTTCCCCAAGTTCTGGGAACACATTAACCAACAAGTCGGGCAGCTATGGGTCTTGCCCGAGAAGGTGTTTCAGGAGTGCATCAATGGAGCGGCAAAAGATTGGGTTGCTGGAATTGATACAGACCTGGATTGGCGTTGGACCCCTGATGCCGAAGCACTCATGTCGATCTATGAGATTGAAAATCAGTTTCCTGCGCTCGCACCGCGTCCCAACCGGCCCAACAGAGCCGATAGCCATGTTGTCGCTTGTGCACAGAAAATCAATGCAGCAGTCGTGTCTTCAGATATCAAACTGGTAAACGCGGCGCGGAGTCTGAATTTGCGACATGCGTTTGCTAAAGAAGTTGGTCCACAGATTCACCGCGATCTGCCTTAGCAGCGCGACGCATATTCACGGCTATGGATTGCCACCGACGACTCAAGAGTTGCGGCGGTGGGCCGAGACGGTGGATCGGTTTGTTGGGCTCGCGGCTAGCGGCTAGAGGGCTCGCGGGCTAGCGGCTCACGGCGAGGTGACCGTCAACGTGTATGCGCCATCGGTGTTCGATAGGTTTGTGTAGCCATCGACGACGACAAAGATGGTCTCATTTGCCGCCAAAGCCACCGTCACCGTTTCCGTTCCAGAGCTACCAACGGCGTCCTCGCCGCCAAGGCAGGTGTTGCTGATGTCGCCACAGTTCGTGACGACGTAGAGCGTCGAGTCGAACTGGGTTGTCGTGACCGAGAACGTGTAGTTGCCGGTGGACGGCGCGGTGAATTGATAGACCTCATCGTTAGAGCCTGCGCCCCATCCGTTCGATACGCCTGGGCAGACGCCAGCCTCGTAGCCGTAGTCGCTGTTGGCATCCGTGGTGTCCCCGCCGATGGTGTATGGCAACGCGCCGATCACAAACGGATTTACACACGACTCGCCAAGCACATTGGGGTCATGGCAGGACTGCCCGCTGCCAACCAACGGCGCCGGGCATTCGCACATGAACGAGCCTGGCGTGTTCGTGCAGGTCGCGACCGCGTCACAATCGTCTGAGCCCAAGCTGCACTCGTCGATGTCGACGCACGCGGCTGCGACAAGCTCGAAGCCCTCGTCACACTCGCAGTCGTAACCGGCGAGCGTGTTGATGCATGTTGAGTTTGCCTGGCAAGTGTCCAGGCCGGCGGCGCACTCATCCAAATCAACCGTCAACGTGTATGGGCCTGACTCGTCGCCGGTGGCGGGGTCGTTAGGGTATCCGTCGATAATCACAAACACGACCTCGTTGGCCGACAATGACACGGTCACGGTTTCTGTGTCGCCGAAGTTGCTGTCGTCCGCAGCGAGGCAGGAATTGTCGACATCCGCGCAGTCGGTCACGACGTAGATCGTCGAATCGAACCCGTTTGGCACCAGCGAGAACGCGTACTCGCCGTCGGCCGGCGCGGTGAACTGATAGACTTCGTCCTTTGCTCCTGCACCCCAGCCATTGGACTCACCCGGGCAGGAGTTCGACGAATAGCCGTAGACGCTTCCGTTATCGCTGGTGTCTCCTGTGACCGACACGGGGAACGTGGTCCCAAGGATAATCGGGTTGGTGCAGGTTTCGCCGAGTGCGGTTGGGTCGTAGCAATTGCGTCCGTCGCCGATGTCTGGCGAGGTGCATGCGCAAGTGAAGGAGCCCTGCGTGTTGGTGCAGGTCGCGTCAGGATGGCAGTCGTCCGCGCCGATTGAGCATTCGTTGATGTCGACGCAGCTGTGGCCCACTCGCTCGTAGCCTTCGTTACATTCGCAGTCGAAGCCCGCGAACGTGTTCACGCAGACTTCATCCGCCGCGCACGTGTCTGTGTTGTTTGCGCATTCGTCGGCGTCGACGAAGATTGAGTACGGTCCGTCAAAGTTCGAGGTGTCTGGGTACCCGTCGACGACGATGAAGTACGATTGCCCGCCGGTCAGCGACAGGCTCAAGGTCTCTTCGCCCGCTGTAAACGCCAGGTCCGCGCCGCCCAAGCAGCTGTTGTTGATATCGCTGCAGTTCGAAACGACGTAGAGGACCGCGTCGAACGTGGTGTCGATGGTGATGCTGTAGTGGCCGGTGGCGGGCGGCACGAATACCCAGACATCGTCGTTCGATCCACCGCCTCGGCTGCCACCTTCGCCGGGGCAGACGTTGTTGCCAAAACTGTAACCATTGGTGCCGTCGCTGGTGTCGCCGATGTCGGTATAGGGAAGGCTTCCAATCACGTAGGGTGCGCTGCAAGTGTCGCCGAGGCTGTTACATGTCACCCCGTTGCCGGTGTAGCCCGCGTTGCATACGCAGCTGTAGCCGCCCGCGTTGTCGAAGCAGGTCGCGTTGATGTCGCAGTTATCGGTGTTGTTTGCGCACTCGTTGATGTTTGTGCAGGACGAGAAGCCGTTGCCCGTGTAGCCCGGGGCGCAGGTGCAGTTGAATCCGCCGGGAGTGTTTGTGCAGTTCGCGTTCGCGACACAGGTATCGGTGTTGTCGATGCATTCGTTGATATCGGTACAGCCGAAGATAGGGCTGCCCTCATAGCCGCTTTCACATTGGCATGCGAAGCCGGGTGATAGATCAGTGCAGAACGCGTTTACGCCGCAGTTGGCGGCGCCTATTGCGCACTCGTCGATATTCGTGCAGCCCAAGATAGGGTTGCCCTCAAACCCGCTCGAGCAGCTGCAGGTGAAGCTTCCGTTGGTGTTTGTGCAGTCCGTGTTCGCCCCGCAGTTGTCGGTGTTCTGGGTGCATTCGTTGAGATCTACACAACCCGCGACTGGGTCGCCGGTGTATCCCGTGGCGCACGAGCATGCGAACGATCCGATTGTGTCCGTGCACACCGCATTTGCGCCGCAGTTATCCGCGCCGGTCACGCATTCATCGATGTTTGTGCAGGTCGTGCCGTCGCCTTCGTAGCCCGCGTCGCATGCGCACTCGAAGCCACCCGGCGTGTTTGTGCAGGTTGCGTTGGCGTCGCAGGTTGCGGCTCCCGTTGTGCATTCGTCTACGTCCAGACAGGTGAAGCCGTTGCCGGTGTAGCCTTCGTTGCACGTGCATACGAAGTCGCCCAACTCGTCTGGGTCGCAGCTGGCTTCATCTGCGCACAGGTCGCAGACCTGCTGGTTGTTGTTGGTCGCGTTGTTCGTCGCGTTGTTCGTGTTGTTCACGTTGTTCGTGTTGTTCACGTTGTTCGTGTTGTTCACGTTGTTCGTGTTGTTCACGTTGTTCGTGTTGTTCGCGTTGTTCGTGTTGTTCACGTTGTTCGTGTTGTTAACGTTGTTAACGTTGTTCACGTTGTTCACGTTGTTCGAGCGAGACCCGCCCTTCTTGGGTTCTTCCCCACCACACGCAACTACAAACAAAGCCACTATCGCTATCAAGAATGCGTTTCGCATCGTCGTTCCTTCGTCGACCAATCCATCTACTCGTACGCTTGTATTAGACGGGGCGAGTCGGTTCAACGGATGGAGGTGACGTTTCAGAAGGTTTCAGAGGGCTCGCGGCTCGTGGGCTAGCGGCTGGGGTCTCGGGGGCTCGGGGCTCGCGGCTAGGGGGTTGGCGGCGGTGTGATGCCCGTAACTACGGCACCATATGCGGTGAATTTGGTTGCCATGGACCATCCATCTGGCGTTTCGTCGCCATCCGTGTCGACATCCAATGCCACGCTGCCGCGGGCCATAACGACCGGGCAGGCGTCCACTAACAACGCGCAGTCCTCTTTTCCTTCTGCCCGACACGCGTCGCCGTCGGCAGTCCCGTTGCACGTCCCTGACCGCGTTTCGGTGTTCCAGCTGGTCAAGGGGCCCGCCAG
The DNA here is from genome assembly GCA_030427705.1 of bacterium. Lineage (GTDB taxonomy): Bacteria > Myxococcota_A > Bradymonadia > Bradymonadales > Bradymonadaceae > JAUIBR01. Next base: position 6,557 of record JAUIBR010000018.1, read on the forward strand.
GTCCAAACACTTGCAGTTTTCATCTGCGAATTCATTCAGGGTCCTGAAGAAGTCAGCTGCTCTAACAACCCCGCCGATTCGGCCGTTCGCCAAGCCGATCCCACCCTCGACCGAAGTGTTTTCAACGACGACATCAGCGGCAATCGTGGCACCCATGAGTGGTACCTCCAGCATGGACCCGAAAACGACCATGGGCAGGGGAAGTCTGGAGTAGTAACCAGAACTCACTTGGTTCACGGCCAGAATTGAATCACCTACGTAGTAAGCGGGCCAGGCGCAGTCCTGACATGCTGGGTCCGAAGAGCTGGAGTCCACCAAGATTGGATTGCCGCCTTGCGCTGAAAGTTCCTCGATTCCGTCCCATTCACCTCGCCAGAAACCAAGCAAGTACTCCCCACCGGAGAGTTCATCCAAACCACGGTAGTGCAACACCAGAACGTAAGACCCATCCTCAATCATTGCTTGAATCTGGGTGTTTTGGTCGGCGATACGCAACGTCTGTAGCACTGAGGGCCCAAACATATTGTCGGGTTCGTCGTCACCTGTGTAGTCGTGGGCGTTTTCGGCGTCATTCAGCAGCTCGAAACTCGAGACAACCGACGCAAACCGCCAATCAATTGTATCGATTGACTCGTTGCATGCCGGTGGTGGGCACTCGTCCGAACACCTGGGCGGTTCATGGTTTGTGCGCGGAGTTGACAGTGACGACCCGCCAACTTCGGAACACCCCGGGCCGTTATTAGTATGCCGGTTATTGGCATTGTTTACGTTGTTCGCGTTGTTCGTGTTCGCGTTGTTAACGTCGATATTATTGCTGTTGTTGCTGTTGTTCGTGGAGTTGTTGGTCACAACGTCGTCGGACGACTTGGGGTTGTTTCCACACGCGGCGATAGCCAGCGCTAGGACGAACAAATATGGCTTGTAGTCACCCACAATTAAACTCCGGTGAACCAGCAGTATCTCAGCAAGCTCGATGCGTATCAATTGTGACGGTTCTTGGTTCTTGGTCTTTGGTTCTTGGTTCTTGGTCTTTGGTTTTTGGTTCTTGGTTTTTGGTTTTTGGTTTTTGGTTCTTGGTTCTTGGTCTTTGGCTTTTGGCTATTGGCTATTGGCCGCCGCAGTAGCCGTCAGTCTGGCTGCACGGTTTTGACACTGAGCATTCAGCACTATCAGTGCAGCTATATGTGCACTTCATGTTTCCGAGCAGCGACCCGCAGATTCCGTCCATGACGCCGGTCGCGCCGCACTCGTCATCCATCGTGCAGTCCTTATCGGTCACGAGGTCGAGAGTTGCTGGGCAGGTCGTGAGAAGTTCAGCGACACCACAGTAGGTTTCGGCGGTGGCACCAGACAGGGACTCGCGATTGATCGGCGTGCGGTACGGATTCTGACATGCGCCAGACGCAAGCGTGCGGAGGCAGAACGAGCCAACGTCCTGCGCCGGGTCATCAAAGGTCATAGCGATGCAACGGTGGTCAGCAGCGCACTCGCCGTCCGCTTCACATGGCATGCAGTTCGTGACTGTGCCGGCTTCAGTGTCACCACAGGTGTTGTCTGGCAGACATGCCGAGTCGACACCACCTGTGCCCTTTCCGGCGCAATCGGTGGCTTCGGTGGCAACGCGGCATTCGACGCACGTTCCGTTCTCGCACAGTTTGTTGTCCAAGTGTTCGCAGTCGGTGTCCATGACGCATGCTTCGCACGACAGCTGATCGTCACTACACTTCGAGGCATCCACCTCGCCGCAATCTTCATTGCCGCCGCACTTCACGCACGACGTTTCCTGGTCGTTGGCATCCACCACGCAGATGGGGAAATCGGGGTCGCAGCCCTGGTTGCCCTCGACGATGCATTGCACGCATTCGTTGTTTGGCGTGCAGGTGTTGCGGCCGTCATCATTATTGGTGCAGTCGATGTCGCCGATGCAATCCACGCACATTCCGCCGCTAGTGCAGACCTGGTCTTCGGTGCAGGCGCCACAACCATTATTAGCGTTGTTCGAGTTATTGACGTTGTTCGAGTTGTTGACGTTGTTCGTGTTGTTTTGATTGTTCGGTTCGCAGTACGGCGAGCCCTCGTAACAACACTCGGCGGGCGGGTTGTCCTGCTCGCATTCAGTGTTCTCTTCACGTCCGCAACTGACCAAAAGCATGGCCAACATAAGCAACAATAACGTTTTCATTTTCGCCCCATTAGCTTGGGTGGGTTCTCAAGTAGGCTTTGGTTTTACCTGAGACCGTGGGGGGATTGAAAGTTCTTAGTTTTGGCCAGGGGCTTGGGGGCTCGGGGGCTAGGGGGCTAGGGAGCGGTATGGTACACTGTGTGTCGGCGGCGATTGATGCGCAGTCTAGCGGCGGCATATGGATACGAAGCGCGACAACAAGGGCTACACTCCAGACGAAGTCTTCAAGATCTATGCGAAGTTTGGGCTGCTTTTCTTCGGTCCGCTGATTCTGATTTCGATGGTTATCGCGGTGTTTTTCAACCCGGTTGTTGGAGGCATCGCCACTGTCGCGTTTGTCACTGTTGGTGGATTGTCGGCCAGGTTTATCTGGGGCAATCGGGAGTTCATCGCGGCCTCTAGCAACAACTCCGAATCCACAGATTCGGTTCCGAATGAGCATCAATAAGCTGGCTCGTCTCTGGCGCGAAAACACAGATTTGGCGCGTAAAAGCTAAAATTTGGCGCGTAAATTCGCAATTTGGCGCGTAAACGGTAATATGTGGCGCGATTGTGGCGCATTTATGGCGCGATTACGAGTCACCATGGAAGACCAAATCATCGGAGTTTTGCGGGCAGAAGGGGCGCTGTCTGTCGGCGAGCTTGAGGAGGCGCTCGAAGTTCCACGACGGACGCTGCAGCGGTGGTTGCGCGAACTTGTGGATGCAGGACAGCTAAGGCGCTTGGGCCAGGGGCGCGGAACCCGGTACCAGGTGATAGACCGGCTGGACGGCGCCACAACTTGGAACACCGATTTCCTACACAGCTATGTCCCAAACCGAACGTTCTATCTTCCGGCGGATACGCGGGCTCAGCTGCATTCAATTGGTAGCTCGGCGGCAACTCAGCCCGGTGGAACGTACTCTCGAAACATCTTGGACCGACTCCTGATCGACCTGTCGTGGAACTCAAGTCGGCTAGAGGGAAACACGTATTCGTTGCTCGAAACCGAAGAGCTGATTCTTCGCGGAAAGTCGCCAGACGAGCGTACCCGATTCGAAACCCAGATGATCCTGAATCACAAAGCTGCGATCGAGTTTCTGGTCGATGAACCGGATGTGCTGCAGCTCGACTCGATTACGGTTCGCAACCTACATGCGATACTCTCAGACACCTTGCTCGCTGACCCCGAGATGGGTGGCCGTCTACGAACGATACCCGTGCAAATCTCGGGTTCGAAGTACATCCCGCTCGCGATTCCGGATCGGATCAAGACCGAGTTTGAGCACATCATCGAAACCGCCGCGAAGATTGAGGACCCGTTTGAGTGCTCGTTCTTTCTTTTGGTTCACCTGCCGTATCTGCAACCGTTTGTGGACGTTAACAAGCGGGTGTCGCGCTTGGCGGCCAACATCCCGTTCATTCAGCGCGGCTACTATCCACTGTCGTTTTTGGATGTTGAACGTGATGACTACCTTCAGGCGACACTGGCGATCTACGAACAAAACAATACGGCGCCACTACAACCGCTGTTCGAGCTCGCCTATCGAAACACAGCGCAGAGATACGCAGTGATTGCTGAGTCGCTGGGCGAACCAGACCCATTTCGAACCCAATATAGACTGGAGCTGAAGGACGCGGTGGCGCATATCGTCCGAGGTGGAGAGTTCGAGCTCGATGATATTCCCAAACAGGACCGAGCCGCTTTCCAAGAGCTGCTGGACCACGAGCTGTCCGCTCTGCATGAAGGCAACTTTGCGCGGTATGGCCTCAGGCCATCTGAGTACCGGGCTTGGCTAGCGGCTAGGGGCTAGGGGGCTGGACTCAAGTCGTCGATGAACTCACCGAACGACTCATAGGCAACTTCGAACTCGCCGGAGGTGTAGAGCGCGTAGACCTTGGGGTTGTCGGTCTCTTTGGGGTCGACGCCTATCCACTGTTGCTCGTCGGGGACACCGTCGTAGACGACCGCTGAAATCGGCACGAACGTGCGCGACTCGCCGCGTTCGCTGTCGTAGTGCTCTTGCATGTAGTTGCCCAGCACCGAGTCATCCAGAAAGTCGACCTCGCAGCGCATTCCGGCGCAGGTATGGCCGATGTAGTCCCAATACGTCTCGTCTTGGAAGAACGCGCGCACCACACCCGGCAACGTCGCGCCGTGGGCTTCCTCGATGATTTTCACGACATCTGGAATCGGGGCGTACGTGTAACCATGCTCGAACAGCTCTTCGGCGAGTTGGTCTAGGGAGTATTCGGGCGGAGTCGAGAACATCTCCCATGTGTCGACCACATCGACGGTCGGCTCTTCACCAATCTTTCCGTGCTCGACGACCACGATGTCGTCTACGACCGAGGCCTTCCAGAAATGGCCCTCTCCATCAACAAGGTATCGAATCATCAGCGCTCCTTGGGTTGTTCTTTTCCGGAATGTTCTCATGACTTGTGGCTTGGGGCTAGGGGGCTTGGGGCTCGCGGCTAGGGGAGTTATCGGTTATCGAGTCATCGAGTCATCGAGTCATCGAGTCATCGAGTTCTCGAGTCATCGAGTTCTCGAGTCATCGAGTTCTCGAGTTCTCGAGTTCTCGAGAGCTCTCGATCCCGTTAAATACTGTGTCACAGCCAACGCCAGGTGGGCGGCATTTGGTTTGGCTGCAAGGATGTCCTGTCGGAAATGGGCTACGGGGCTGTAGGTGTCACCGATATGGCGCAGACGTCTGGCATCTCTTCGTCCAAATACGCCATGGCGACATTTTTCGAAGTCACGACTTTTGTATCCGCCGCAATCTTCAGATAATCGCCCCATTTTACGCCTTTGTCTGCGATCAGCGAAGATACGTTGCAGAACTCCGCGTGGGTGAATTTCGCAAGCAGTTCGTTGACCGTGGGCCCCTCGGCGTAGTCGATCTGTGGGCAGCGGTCGTCCAAAGTTAAACGAGTGTCTCCCCATCGTGTTTTTGCAGCGATGTTCCGGTCCCCAAATCCGCAGGGGAGCGCATGGAGGTAGTTCTCTATAATCACGATGTCAGCGCCGTCTGGCCGCAGGTAAACCATCGGTTGGGCACAGGCCGTTTCTTCTGCTATGTCGACGCAGCCGGTCAGCTTCGCTGCTGAGTAGCGGTGGACTTTCAGACCAGTCGGCGAGCGTACAAGAAACTCAAAGGTATTGAACTCGGCCTGTCCAAGTGTGTAGACAACCCGAATCACCGTTTCCGCAGGCACCTTGGGGGATATCGCCATCACAACGGTCGGCTTGTAGGAGATTCCAGCAAGGTTTCTGAAGCGTTTTGTGCGCTTCACAGCATCGCTTGCCACGTCAAACAACGGTTGAATCAGAAGTCGTTCACTTGGTGGCAGCACACCTTCCTGAAGCGACAGGGCACGTTTCTTTGTTCCTGTGAAGTTCTGCAAATGGTCGTCGTAACCCGAGGTCAGTACGGATCGCGCGGCGCGAATGGAAGGTCCCGACCGCGGCATTGGATCGTCCGCGTGTGGTTGATATCCACCAGCTCGCTGCAACAGAACCACGAGTTCCATTGCCTTGTGCTTTTGCCACCGATCATCGATCCATATCTGATCGGGCTCGATCCCAATGACCAAATGGCCCATTTCGGCGTCCGTGAGTGAGGCGCTATCGAACGCGGGCAGCGTGTAGTCCAGCTCCGGAGCGACCGGGTTGGCATACCCGTACGGCGGCGGCAGCAACGATGTCACCAGCACGACCGTCAACGGCACCAGCAATACGATCCCCAGCAGCAGCGTGATGAGTTTGGCGCGGTCCATGCGCCAGTCTAACACGATTACGTCGCAACTGACGCGATAGATTCGACCGCAAGTTCAACGCATTCCGACGTCACCCACAACCTACCCCGTCGCCAAGACAAGGTGGGCGAATCCAGGATGTAGTCGCCGATGCCCGTCTTCACCAAAACGCGCCGGCCAAAGACCGCGGCGTGGCAGAGCTCGTCCAACGTGCTCTCGTCTTCAGTCGCCGACACAGCAAAGCGAGATTGCGCCTCTTTGATGAATCCGTTTTGCACAAACGAGCGGTCCTTGAAGCGGGTCATGTAGTTCGCCAACACCGCGTTCATCGCCGCGTAGACTTCCGTCCCTCCGGCGACCTGAGCGAGCGCGGAGCGGGCCAGGAGCAGCGCGGCGAGCTTCGACGAGAACTGCTTGCCAGTCGTGGCCGTTTCCGGGTCCGGCACGATGCGCAGGTACGTGTATTTTCCGTCCTTCACCTCGCACAGGCTCGACGACCCATCTCGGCGCTGAAACGGCGGAAACTCGTGCATGAGCACCCGTCGGTACTTGCGATATGTTCTGTCTGCGATTCCCAGCTCGTCCTTCAATTGGTCCACACGCCAGCCACGCGGATGCGTGAGCAGGTGGGACACGATGAGTGCCAGGTTCATTGAGTAAGGTTGGTCGGCCACTGAAACCCCCGAAACTTCGATTCGGAGAGCAGCCTAGCAATTGGTGCGGCACGTATTGTGCCGGAGCTGGCGTTTGCTGGGCTAGCGGCTAGCGGCTAGCGGCTAGGGGGCTAGGGGGCTAGGGGGCTAGCGGCTTGGGGCTCGAGTTGTCGAGTTGTCGAGTTCTCGAGATATCGAGTTCTCGAGTTGTCGAGTTCTCGAGATATCGAGTTCTCGAGTTGTCGAGTTATCGAGTTGTCGAGTTCTCGTAATCTCGAGTTCTCGTAATCTCGTAATCTCGTAATCTCGAATTATCGAGTTCTCGTAATCTCGAGTTCTCGTGGCTAGGACTATCGGCTAGAGGGCTAGTGTCGGGCCAGCAACTTCGCTAAGGTGCACAGGTATCTGAATTCGAGGGTGTCGCGGTGAAATTTCGTTCAATGGTCTTGGCGAGCGTGTTTCTGGTTGGGTGCATTGAGTCTGCACCTGAGGCTCCTGGGAACAACGCGAACAACATCAATAACGTCAACAACGTCAACAATTCGAACAATTCGAATAACGTTAACAATGTTAACAACGCCAACAACGCCAACAACGTCAACAACTCAAACAACTCGAATAACGCCAACAACTCGAATAATTCGAATAATTCGAATACCTCGAACAACTCGAACAACGGGTGCCCAGTTGGCCAGGTCTTGACCTACCACGATGGTGACGGCGACGGCTTTGGCGCCGAGGACAGCGGGGATTGCACCGATACCGCGGAAGGGCGAGTTCTGGTCGGGATGGATTGCAACGACGACGAAGGTTCGATCAATCCGTCCGCGCCCGAAATCCGCGATGCACTGGACAACGACTGCGACGAATTCGTTGATTGCGCGGACGCGAATCTCTTGAGCTCGGATATGTCGTGTCCGATCACACTGTTTGTCTCCTCAACATCGTTTTTACCCAGCGCGATTCGTGGGCCAAATGGGGCCGATGCAGCCTGCAAGCAAGAAGCGATGGGCAATTTCGACCCGGATATAGTGGTTAAGGCGGTCATTAGCTCCGTAGCTCAACCAGTAAATACACGAATCAATATCTCACGTGATGTCGCCTCGCCCAGCAGCCAAGCCATCGCCGGCAACGGCGAACTTTTTGGCACGACCCTGTTGACTGAACCAAACGAGCGTGCCGATGGATCTCTAGCGAATGTCGACCGGGTGTGGACCGGGTCGGACGGCGAAGGAAACGCGGCGGACGAAGCATATTGCAGCGCATGGGTAAACCCGACGCCGACTGGCGCGCGCGGCAACTACGGCAACCCCAACTCGCCAGTGCAATGGTTGGTGAGCGGTAACGCCGGGTGCTTTGAAGCGTATCCCATCTACTGCATTACACAGCCGCAATAGGGCTATTTTCACAAACGATTCACAACCGGTTCGATGGTGTTTTGATATAGTCTGAACGCTATCGAACAAGGACGTGTGTGAATCGCTCGACGACCAAACTGATCATCGCGATCGGCCTTTGCAGCCTGCTTGGCTACTGCATGTATTGGCTGTTTGGCAAAACCGTGGAACCCAAGTACAGCTGCGAAGGTCGGCCTACCTACAACCTTGGGACCATGAACCCGATTGTCTCGTTCAAAAGCGGCGAAATGTCGGGCAGCCTGCCCAAATCACATGGTCAGTACTCAGTCGAGGATGAACATCGACTCGTGACTTTCACTATTGAAGCGCAGGCGCAGAACGTCCGCACCGATAGCCAGTTCAACAACGTGCTGATTCGTTACCTCGCGCTTGGCGGCGGTGACGAAGAAAAACTGAAGCTTTTCGTCGACAAGATTGAACGCAAACCTAATGGTGAGCTGGAAGCACGAGGTCAGTTGACCATCAATGACGTCATGCGTCCGGTCTGGTTCCCACTGCAGATTGAGCCGATTCCTGGCGGCGAGTCAGTCAAGGCGCGGTTCGAAATCAATCGGCACGATTGGGATATCAAACTACCTGTTTTCGACCCATCAGAGACACATACCGAGGTCGAGTTGCACTTCGACAAGATTGATGACGACGTTCTCCTGCCGGTTACGTTTTAGCATGTTGAATCTAGAAACAGCCGAACGAGTTCGTCAGGCCCTGAACGGCATCGACCTGCGGGTTCGACGATTTGTGATAATCGCTGTCATTCCCACACTTGTGCTTTCTATCGGCATTTTTCGGGAGGCGAAACGCAGCAAACAGAAGCGTGAATATCAGGTCAATTACATGGCCCGAGCGTTCACACAAGAGCACATGGACTTTGCTCGGTATCCTGAACGATATCAGCATCTTCCAAACCAAAATCGCCGCATGAATGGGTTGGAATTTTGTGGGTACATGAAACGTATCAGCCGCAATTTCGAATGGAACGAATGCCACATTCCTGAAGATGTCGAAGTCATCCTCGACATCAATGATGGTGAAGGTTGCGCGACCGCAACCTTTGTTGGCGATATCGACTGGTCACCGAAGGTTTACGTCGTTGAGTCCGGCACGAAAGACGCGCGGCAAACCCGATGGGTGTCGCCATGAAATGGTATGACTACCCCTTGAACGCCGTGGCTTACGAGCCAAAGACGGCGTTTATGGCCGCACCGATTGTGCCGCTGATTTTGGTGCTGGTGGCGATGGATTTCGACCCTCTGCGAGCGTTGGGAGCGGTCATCTTCTGCATTCCGTACGCATACTTCACGTATGTGGCGCATAAAGAAGATCGCCACGTTTGGTGGTTTCAGGCGCTGGCTGGCTCGCTGTTAATGGGGGCGTGCATGGGGATGCCGATCGCCCTGGCAATCATCGCGGAAGGCGAGGGTCCGCATTCTGTAAGTGGTCTATCGCGGGTCCCAATGTACTTGTCCTTTGTATTGGGTTTGGCGTTGTGGCGCCTCGCATTGCCAAAGCCGATTGTGTTCGCGCGTGTGGCACTATTGGCGGTCTGGTGCGCGCTTCCGTTCTTTGTCTTTTCGGATCGCGAAACCACGCAGTTCGCCATAATGGTGTCTATTTATGGCATGTATAATTTGTCTGGAGGGACTCGGGACCAACATCTGGCTGAGCTGTCCAAAGTCTTCAAGTTCGTCACGTTTCCAACCACGCTGATCGCGGTGATACTAATGCTCGTCGGCATCGTGGATTTGGCGATAGGGCAACCCTTGTTTGAGTACACCCAGATGCAGATCGTCTCGATCGTCATTGGGACTCTGGCCCTCTTTATCGGTGCAGAAATCTGGGAGTTGAAAGTGCGTTCGACAGCGGAGTGGCTGCAGGGTTTGTTGCTGCCCGCGTTCGGACTGTTCGTCGTGATACAGTTGTTCTTTGCCGCATAATGGTTGGCTTGGGGCCGGGCTCGGGGCGAGGGTTGGCGGGTAGTCTGACTGGAGATGATGTGGCACTATTTTGGGAGTGCTTGGCGATAGTTCGTTTGACTCTAATGGTTCGTGTTTAATGTTAGGTCATTGCAAAAAGGAGGCACGATGGCTGGCGACTGGCATAGCGACCCTAACGACGAACAGAATTCCCAACAAAATAGCGCCCCACCGGTGGTTCCACCGCAAGAGACCAAAGACGATGACAAGGTCGACGCGAACACGTTGATTATTGCGTTTGTCGTTTTGGGCGTGACGTTTGGCGCTGCATCATTTGTGTTGTTTGGCGGGGATGCGGCGAAAGACGTCTACGATGCCGTCGATGAGCAACAGACATTTGCTGAGGTGAATGCCTCCAAGAGCGCGAACCGGACCGTCCATCGGGGCATCAATCGGGCAAATCAGACGTTACGCGATATGGAGCGCGAGGACCGCAAAAAGGCCATCGAGGACTCCGAGCAGCTGATTGAAGATCTACGCAAGGCCGCCAAGGTCGATATCGATTTCAAGAAGCGTGATGCCATCGCGGACCAGTTAGTTGAGCGGGTCAATGACGGCCATTTGAAAGGCCGAGAAGCCCAGAGGGCTTTGTGGGAGAACGGCGCTAGTGAACACATTCTGAAGCTCAAACCAGACGACAAATTCGACTACTTCTTCAAGGCTATCATCAAGCATCGGGCTTGGGAGAAGCTCGACGAAATCGACGTGAACGAGCTCAAGGAAGACCACCAATTCCAAGCCGCCAAAGGGTACTGCATGGCAGGTCGTCCAGAGATGGCGAAGCAAATCTACACCTATGTCGACCCGAATGATTCGCGAGGCCGAGTCTACTTCAACGACGCTGTCGCGTGCGGGCTCGCCCCTGTGAAGCGAAACTACGCGCGCAACGCGCCGTCGGACACGGTGGATTTGTTCATCGCGCGCGAGAACCTGGACATGCTTGTGCCTGCTTATGAATCCATCAAAACGCAGGGGAAGTACCGTCGAAGCAATACGTTGTTGGAGGCTGCGGCAATCCTCTACTTGCATGACAAGATAGAGTTCGGCGAGTTGCTGCGAACGACCCACAGCGCCCGTCACATTTGTCGGATTCGCGACCAGTATGGTCAGGAAACGGCCTCTCCGGAATCGTTACTGCGCGTGGTCGAGAAACTGAAGCGCGAGAAGCCCAAGAAGAAGCAAAAGGAGCGGTTGGCCACGTTGGTCGACCGGATTAACACGGGCGTGCTTGTGGCCGGTCTGACCCGTGGGCAAGACCTTCGTGACAAGGTGGACAAACCACTTGAAGAGAGCGAGCAGTGCTGGGCGCGGGTCGAATACGAGTTTGAGCCAGCAGCTGCCCCGAAACGCCTGAAGAACATCCTGAAACGTGCGCGGTCAAAGAAGGATGTTCCTGTCGCCCACACTCGCGAAAAGGTCGTCACCGCACTTCATCTACTAGCGCTCACGCAGGCTCGTTTGGGCGATTTCGAAGCTGCTTTGGAGAGCGCAAAAGAAATGCAGGAGGCAGGCCGCGAGACGGTTTACGCGAAGGACGCCGACGCGCTGGTCCTTGCGTTGGCTCACCGTCTAGGTGTGACGGACCAGGTGGAGTTCATCGAGGTCAAAGACTACGCAAAGGACTTCTGGGCGGCGATCTTGGGCTCGGACGAAGACAAGCTCGCCTTCCGTGTCGAGAACAAACACGGCGTGGGGGCCGACGCGGTCGTGACCTACTACCTGCATGGGGCGCTCGCACCGGGCAATGAGGAAGCGTACATGCAGTCGTTCACGACTTCGAACTACGGCCTTGCGACGGACTATCGATTACGTGCGGAAGCTGCACGTTGGCGCGGTGACAGCGAAGCGGAAGCGAAGTGGTTGGAGAGACGCGCCGAGTTGTTGGAAGCGTCGAAAGACCCGGCGAAAGGCGGGTATCAGATGGCGCTGTCACGCCGTTGACCATCACGTGTGGCCTCATCATCTTCCGTCGTGTCTTCGATGAGGATTGGCTCTTTCATACGGTATCTGAAGGCGCCCACGCTGCGGATGGTGAAACCGATACCTATGATGATCGAGAACACAACCGCTACCACCACGCTCTTCATCGCGATGAACCCTGCCAGGCACGCGAAGCCGACAAATCCGGTGATGGTCGCAAGCCAGAAGTTGTCGGCTGAAAAGTAGGTGACGATCACTGGAGCTGCAAGGCATCGCCAGAATACGGCTTCGCGCAGCCTCAGCGTGCGTTCGTCGACCGCAAGCAACGCGGTGGCCCCGTCTTTTTGAGCATCGGAAAGACGCTCGAACATGTTCAAGAGATCTTTTTCGAGGTCCCCGCTTCCTTGGACTAGCTCGCGTTTAGGCATATTCGCCGGCGGGTTGCTCCAATCAGAAACTGTAAACCCCGTCCCGTCGGCAAACATGAGCGAGATTAGGTGTTCTCCTGTAAGGTCGCCGTTCATCACGTACTCAATCACGACCGCGCCGTCTTTCGCCGTCCAGATTTCCGTGTCGATATCCATGTAATTTACACGGGAGATTTCACGGGCGAGGGGCTGGCAGTCATGCCGAAGAAGGGTTTGTAGAATGTCATCGTCCAGCTCAGACGACTCCCGCGTGAGCGGGTTTGATTTCACGACCAACGATAGCCACTCAGGCCGGTCTGAGTTGGCCAATAGCTGTTCGTAGTTCAAGATTGTGTCGTCATACGATGTCATAGGTCCTCATGTTCGGTCGAAACCGCCTGAACCTCAAGCAGTGGCAGCAGACGTGAGTTTTTTGTGTCCTGTACCCGCATCACATCAATCACCTGTTGAACGGGAACGTCATCGTCAGCCCGGACTTTGAAGAAGCCGCTGTGCCCATCGCGTTCTTCAAACCGCTTGAGTGCGGCAATATCAATCTCCTGCCCATCTAAGTGCACGACCGGGAGCGGACCCTCGTGCTGCGGAATCTCGCCGATATCGGATGAAATTCGCGCGATGTAGGTGGTTCCGTACGCCCCGTTGTAGACCACGACTCGGGTATTCCAAGTTTCTGGAACGTGGCTCAGATACGTGTTCAATCGAGAGAACGGTGCGTCGCGGTCGATGGCGATTACCAGTCTGCTCCGGTCGTACAGGTAGACAGGGGTACCACGGCGGTCGACCTCTTCGATGACCTGATCCAATGCCTTCGGCAAGTCAGACGGGGCTGCGATGAGCGTCGAATCTCCGGCCTCGAATGGAGGGTAGATTGGGTTCATCGACAGTCGCGCTTCATCCTCCGTAACAAGCAGATATGGGCCAGGCTCGTCCCCACGAATAGTGACCATAGGCCCGATGACTTTTGGCACAGATAGTCGGGCGGGATTCGCCGAAGGTGATGTTATGGCGTACCCCGCTTCCATCATTCCTCCGGCCTGAGTCAACAACCACACAGGCGTGGCAAATGTCACAACACCGAATAGCCCGACGACCACCATGTTTCGTCCCGGTCCGGTAAGGGAAGACCAACCCTGAAAGAATCCAAAGAATATCAGGCAGAATGACAGGATCATCAGACCCAACCCCACAGAGTAGATTCCAGCAGTTTCAAATCGAAAGCCCGCGGCGAACGCGAGCGCCGAGAAAAAGGCCGCAAACGACAGAACGGTGATGGTCGAATACACCAGCATTCGGTTTTGTGATTCGTGGTCCTGTCTTCGCCGTTTCAGACGACGTGCTTTGCGTTGATCTCGAATAGCCATGTGTCACCTCCAAGAACCCCTTTGATAAAGTGAACACTAAGGTTGCGGGGATTAGTTGGATAATCCTCAGTAGGTGGTTCGACTGAGTCGAACTTTTGGTTTCGAGTGTTTGGCAACCCGCCTTCGGTGTTACGCTGGTCGTATGAAACACCTAATTCTATTGATGATTTTCGTTGCGGCGTGTTCGACGACCGCGCCGGCTGAGTCGACGTCTGAGCAGAAACCGCAGATGGAGCCTGAACCTCAGCCCTCGCCGGCAGCCGAGCCCATGGCAGAGGAAGCGCCGGCTGAAGAGGCGGACGAGCCTGACGCGGCGGATGAGGCCGACGAGGCTGACGAGGAGCCAGCTCGACCCAGCGTCGAGTGGAAGTTCAAGACCGAGTTCGATGCCCTGCTGGGGTTTTCTGCGGATGGCGCGTTGTATGCGGTTAATTCATCGGTGGGTCATGAGGAAGAGCCCGGTTGGCCGGAGTTTTGGATTCAATTCATTGAGGTGCGCGAGACGAAGTCTCACAAGCCGGTGGCGATTTATCCTGGGCAGAAGCCGACCGAAATCCCCGAAGACTGGGGCTTTCGGCCTGAAGACGTGACGGACGACGAAGAGAAGGCAGCTCTGGCTTATTGGAAGAAGGCGAACAAGCAGTATCCGAAGCCTGTGGATTTGAAGAAGTTGGGCATCCAAGAGCCGAAGAAAGTCGCGACGAAAGCCCTGCAGTTTCGAACCGAGGGTGCGACGCCGGGAGCCACGAAGTTTGTCGTGAAAGCCGGAAATCCAGCGACGTATAAGTGGACCGGGTTTGATGACAAAGCTCGACAGGGTTCTCAGGAACCGCCGTGGATCGTCGTCAGCAGTGCAGGCGCCGAGCTGTTCAAGTGGCGGCCAAAATACAAGGCCGAGGACGTGCTCGAAATGGCGGATATGGACGTCCCGTGGATGGAAGGCAGGCTGACCGTATACGCTTTTGGGAACCCGCCGAACTACGCGATAATCGTGACATCGCAAGTCCTTGGTGTGCACGAAGAGATGGGCTCGATGTTCACAAAAGAATTGGTGTTCGTGCCCGCTAGCCGCTAGCGCTCCTCGCCCATGATTCCGAGAAATCCACTCACCTCTTGCACCTCGGTTTCTGGCGAGTTAGCTTGATTACCTAACCGCAGGAGATCGTTATGAGATATCGGGGGGTTCCCACTTGGCTTTTGATTCTGGCGCTTGCTGGCATCGTTGCGTGCGGCGATGAGGGCGGTGGCGAGACTCGGTCAAACAACACCAACAACAGTAATAACGGGACGAACAACCAGCCGATGGGCATGTGGACGCCTGAGGATTGCGCGACTGATGTCGATGACGATCAGGACGGCGCCGCGGGTTGTGCGGACAGCGACTGTTACAGCGTTCAAGCCTGTGTGTTTGAGCCTGCGTTCAATCCACCGGACTTGCCGCTAAATGGCGTCATTAGTCTTTGGGAGCGTAGCAGTTGGTTGTTTGAAGACGGCGCTTTGCAACGTGGCGTTGTGGATGGAGCGATTGACCCCGCGAATATCGGGACCGTGACCGGGCGTATTGTGGACATCGCGGGCAATCCGGTCCCTGGTGCCTCGATCGCGATCGCGAACAGACCCGAGTTGGGGCGGACATACACACGTTCGGACGGCAGATACGACATCGCGTTCGATGCCGGGCAACGCATTGTTTTGCGTGTGTCTGCGCCAGGGTTTGTGACGTCGGACCGTGAGGTCGCCGCGCGCCTGCAACGCCCTTCATCGTTAGACGAAATCGTCTTGGTCGCTCTGGAGTCGGAAGGCACCACGGTGGACTTCTCGACCACTACCTATGTCGCAGGAACTCAAGCCTCTGACACTGACGGGACTCGCCGCACCGCGGTTGTGATTCCTGAGGGTACGCAGGCGAGTTTACGCTTTCCAAATGGTGCGACGCAGCCATTGGAAACCATGACAGTTCGTGCCACAGAAGTCACCGTCGGTGAGGACGGCGACCAGGCGATGATGGCGGAATTGCCGCCACAAACGATGTTTACCTACGCCGCGGAGTTTTCGGTCGATGAAGCGATCGAAGCCCGTGCGGAAGGCGTGGAGTTTGACCAACCCGTCTTCATCTATGTCGACAACTTCTTGGGTTTTGCGCCGGGTACGCTGGTGCCATCGGGGTTCTATGATCGCTCGCAGACTGAATGGGAAGCGATGCCCGATGGCATCGTCCTTCAAGTGCTCGAAGTACAAGGCGACTCGGCCGTGTTGTCGATCGGGGGCGACGGGCTTAACGAAGAAGACATCACAAACCTCGCGCTCACCGATGGTGAGCTTGCGCTCATCGCACAGAACTTCGACGTCGGTGACACGTTCTGGCGGGTGCCGACCCGTCACTTCAGCCCGTTTGATTTCAACTGGGCGGGCTTCTTCCCAGAGGGCACGTTCCCTCCTCCTGCACCCCGCGACAGTGAGCCAAATCAGTGTACGGCGGGCCAGGAAGTCGGCTCGTTGATTGGATGTAGCGGCCAGACGTTGGGCGAGCGCATTCGCCTCAATGGCACTCCGTTTACGCTGGCATACCAAAGCGGCCGAACATCAGGTCGCAAACCGGTGATTCAGATCCCCGTCATTCCGGCCGAAGCCATTCTCTCGCCGTTACTATTGGGCGCGAAAGTGGAGGCGTCCGTCGCCGGTCAATCGCTCGAAACGCGTGAGTATTTGACCGCGGATTCGATTCCGATTGTCGAAGAATACATCTGGGATGGCACCGACCAGTTTGGGCGTGCGATCCAGGGCTCGGCCGAAGTCGAGGCGAAGGTCACGTTGGTTTATGACGCGCCCTACAACGCCCAATCTGCAAGTACCGCGACAGTCGCTGTCGCGAGCGCAGCGGGTATTGGAGAAATCCCGCCTGAGTTTGGTTCCTATCCTGCTGGTGATGGCGTCGAGGTACAGCTCGACCGCAGTTATGTCGTAATTCGTCGCAACTACACAAAGGCTGTGACCGTCGGCACCTATGACGTCGCGCGCGAAGGACTTGGCGGTTGGACGGTCGACCTGCAGCACCGATACGACCCTATCGGGCGCACCATGTATTACGGCAACGGGCAAGATCTGCCAGCATCAGGTCAGGACCGGAAGTTCACGTTGGTCACAGGAGGAGCCGACGCTGAGTACGTCGCTGAACCGCCGTCTGATGGGGATTTGGCCATAAACCGCTTGGAAGGCGGGGGTCCCATGACGGTCGGCCACGATGGCGTGGTGTACTTCGCCGGTTTCCAAACGGTGTATAGCATCGATCCCAACTCAAACGAGATCAATCGGGTCGCTGGCAAGCTTCTCGACTTCAATACTCAAGACTCTTGGACCGAAGAAGGCGGGGACGGTGGACAGGCTCGCGACGCTGAGTTCCTGGAGGTGCGCGCGATCGACGTCGGATTGGATGGTCGCCTGTACATTGTCACGCAGTCCTATGTCTGGCGCGTCGAAGACGACGGAACGATCACCGAGTTGATGGGCGGCGGCGATAAGCTTGAACTGGAAACGGGAGATCAGGCAACCGAGGTGTCTGCCAACTTTGAATTCATCGCGGCCAACCAACACGGAGAGGTCTATGTTGGCGACCAAGGCACAATTTATAAGCGAAAGACGGATGGGCGCATGGAAGTGCTGTTCAGCTACTTCCTCACCGAATCATGCTTCGAAGACCAGGTCCCATGTTCCGAGGGCGAGGTCATTCCAAATGTCAGTTTGGGCATCATTCGCGGATTTGATGTCGACGAATCAGGCGACGTGTATGTCTTGGAGTCCGGCGTGTTTGGCGCCAATGCGGACTACATCCGCAAGATTGGCGTCGACGGACGCCTGACGACTTATGCGCAGGTGCCTGCCGCCATTCACATCCGCGTCGGGAATGGCGTCGTGATGATTGCGCCTGAAGAGAATGAAGTGACATCCGGCGCGGGCGTCGTCCAAGTTAATGACGACGGTGAATTAGTGCCGAGAGTTGGCATATTTCAGGAGCCCGAAAGCCTGTGGGAGATGCTCTTTGGTTTCCGACCAGAGATCTTGAATGGCGAGTCCGCGAAACGGCCTGTGACGCCTGGGTATCAGTTCGCTGTGTCCCCAAGTGGGACGTTGGTGTTTTCGGTGCCGGGGCAGATTGTGCGGCTAGACGAGCTGTTCCCAGGCTACTCCGGCGTGAACTACCAGATCCCCGTGGCGGGCGGCTCGGCCATTGATGAGTTCACACCCGAAGGTCGGCATCTGGCGTCGTTTGACGCGCTGACCGGCGTCCAGACTTGGGAGTTTGCATACGATACCGAGGGGCGTTTGTTATCGGCAACAGACCGCGATGGTGACGTCACCACGATTGAACGTGACGGTAGCGACAACCCCACCAGCATCGTTGGGCCAAACGGCGTGACCTGGACCATGGTGGTTGGCTCGGACGGCATGCTTGAGTCGCTGACCAGCCCCGAAAACGAGACGTGGCGATTTACCTACGATGATGGGCTGATGACCGCGATGACCAACCCGCGCGACGAAACATGGTCGTTCACATACGACGAGGCGGGACGGTTGATTGAAGACAGTATGCCCAATGGAGGCGCATCAACCCTGGTCTACGACAAGGACAAAAACTCCGTTCTGTTCACCTCGCCGGAGGGTCGCGCAACGGAGTATCAGCAGACGCCACCCACCAACGCGTTGCGATTCGACGGCGTTGAGACCGGGGACCTGTCGTCCGGCACGGCCGAGCTGCGCGACGGTTGGTCGTTGAGCGAGTCGCAAGACGGAAGCAGCTATCGAAGCCGGACTGCAGCGCATCCTGTCTATGGCATGATCGCCAGCTTCACAGCGGACGCGCTGTTCAGGACCCCCGCTGGTTTGGAGCTACGGACCGAGACAACCGAAGAGGCCGAAACCATGGCCAGCGACCTGAAGACAGGCCTCAGTAGCTGGCGCAAAGACACCACTAATGGCGTGGAGACTGTGACGGAATCTGGGACGCGAGCACCAATACACTGTCCATGGAGACCGGCGAGGGCCGCGAAGCAACCACAATTCTGGACGCAATGGCGCGCCCGGATACCATGACGCTGCCTGGCGTTGAGCCCATCGATTACGCGTATGATTCGCAAGGACGCGTGACGACGGTGACGCAGGCAACGCGCCAGATTTCGATGGCTTATGACTCGGAAGGATACGTGGCCTCGATCACGAGCGATGACGGGACGGTCCAGTTTACACGCGATGCAATGGGGCGTGTGTTGGCAGGTGTGCGCACAGACGGCACGTCGGCGGCGTTCGAGTACGATCCAGCCGGCAACATGACTTCGGTCACGCCTCCGGGAAGAAACGCGTATTCGATGGCCAGCGATGAACGTGGAAACATGCTGACGATGACGACTCCGTTGGGTCAGACCAGCACCTACACGTTTGACCTGGACTACCGGCTAGAGTCGATGACTCTGAACGATGGTCGGACATCGACGATGACCTACGACAGCAGCAACCGGCTTGATTCCATCACCCTTGATGGCGAAGCGTTTGACTATGTCTACGCGGCCACCGGCCAATTGAGCGCGGTCAATGGCGGCGATGCGAACGTTACGATGACGTGGGACGGCCCGCTGCCTTTGACGCAGACGACCACGGGCGTCGCCAACGGCGCGGTAAGTTGGGAGTGGGAAGACGGTACGTTGAACCTGTCCAAGACGACCATCAACAGCACCGAGATCGACTTTGCTTACGATACGGATGGCGTGCCAACGCAAATTGGTGACCAGATGCTGACCTATCGCCAGGGCACGACGTTCATGTCCAAACGCGCGCTGGGCGTGGTCGAGACCGACTACACCTACAACCAGTTTGGTGAGGTGGCATCGATAAGTGTGACATCAAATGGCATTGAAATTTTGTCGTTGGATTACGACTACGATGGTCTGGGACGTGTGACCGGCATCGACCAGGAGTTGTCAGGCGCACCAACCGCGTATGCCTACGGCTACGACAGTCTGGGCCAGCTGACGAGCGCATCGGTCAACGGGGTCGAGCGTACCTACGGCTACGATGCGAACGGCAACCGGACCTCGGTCGTGGGGCGTGGCATCAACCTGACGGGTAACGAGCTGGTCCACAACGCGGACGACCAGGTCACGCGTTATGGCTTGCGCCAGCTGACCTACAACGATGCCGGGCAATTGGCGTCCACCAACGACCTGACGCAAATCACAAACTACCAGTACGGGATGTTGGGCGAGCTAGAACGGGTGACGTTCCCGAACGGCGACGTCATTGAGTATGAGTACGACGCGCTGCGCCGTCGCGTGGCCAAACGCATCAACAACGTCTACGTCGACCGCTACATCTACGGCACCAATATCAACCCCATCGCGCATATCGACCAAAACGGCGTCGAAACCGTGTTTGTCTACGGCACGGGCCTGAACGTCCCCGACTACATGATTCGCGAGGGCAACCAGTACTACTTCGCTCGCGACCACCTGGGCAGCGTGCGCGCCGTCGTCACCGCCGACACCGGGTTCGTGGTGCAAAACCTCATCTACGACGAGTACGGCCAAATCCTGACCGACTCGAACCCCGGCTTCCAACCCTTCGGCTACGCGGGTGGGCTGTACGACAACGATACGCAGCTCACGCGCTTTGGTGTGCGCGACTACGACGCGGGCATGGGACGGTGGACGGCGCGAGACCCGATTGGGTTTGGTGGCGGTCAGACGAATCTGTATGCGTACGTCAACAACTCTCCGGTTTCGTTTGTTGACCCATCAGGACAATTGGCCGTGACGACCGTTGTACTCATTGGCATGGCGGTTGGAGCTTTGGTGGGTGCTGGGTCTTATCATGTTACGACCCCAGAAAACTGCCGAAACGCGGAAGGATACGTCGGATGGGCATTAGGTGGTGCATTTGCTGGCGGACTGGCCGCTGCATCCGCGGGAGGTTGGGCTGCATTGACGGGAGCCACCTCAGGAGCAGGCTCTTTCGGTATGGGTTTATTTGTTGGCTGGGGCGGCGGCGGTATCGGCTCGATGGGGGGGTACGTAATCTCGAGGTCAATTGATCCCCACCGTGAACCAACGTCACAAGGCGTGTTGGCTCATGCATTTTTGGGCGCTTTGGCGGGGTCCGCGGGAGGGGCTTACAATGGCGCAATTCTAGGTCATATCATACACACACTAAAGGCACCGAGGTTAGTGGCGGCGGCATCTGTCTTTTCAGTTCGTGCGACAAGTCAAAGTGCTTTCAACGGATTCAAGCACGCAATTGGTGTTTCCCGACTAGATTCTTGCACGTGTGAGAGTTTATGACTTTTGCAGATTTCCTCAGAACGAACGGTGTTAAGTACGAAAACCGTGGCAGCAGTATTTGCGTTGAGTCGTTCAGCATCGTGAGTTTTCGGAGACGGGTTTGGGGTTGGCTTGTTGTTATTGTGCTCATTCCAACAATGTTCTGGCTGATTCGGTCCTTAACAGACCTTGACCAAGGTTTGATCGTAGGCGTCTCTGTTGCGATCGTCGGCTTCTGGATGATCGGCTGGCTGATCGGCCTGCGTCAAACCGTCATATTTCACCCCAACGAGCTAGAGTTCCGCCATTTCTTCGTTTCAAAGATACAACTTGAGCCAGCACGTATTGAGGTTTGTATGGGTTTCCCCTTCGACTCTGCTGGTGTCGTTGTTTACGGGCGGGAGAAGGGCAATCTTCATTTGTTTCAGGATTCTCGCTTTAATGACCGTGTACAGTTAGCCATGCGACTTCGGAAGTTCTATCCGGACGCCGAACTGTCTATTGACGGTCAATTGATCTCGCCAGACGAGTCATTAGAGCCAAAAGTCGTGGAGAATCAGAAGTGAGCGCGCCCTCACACTTTGGCTCGGTGGGCCGATTAGAACCTAGTCTCGGGATGGGAATTCTGAGGTGCGCCGATTTCCCTCGAAGTCGAAGCACAGCCATCTCAACCAGGCCCCAGACGCCATGGACTTTTTTGCTGACATTACCGACCTCGGTCGTTCGAGTTTCCTATACCTGTCGGTGGCGCTCGACCTAGATTCGCGGCGCCGGTTCGGCTACTCTTTGGTGAGGTTGCATCGATAATGTGACATCAAATGGCACTGAAATTCTGTCGTTGGATTACGACTACGATGGTCTGGGACGTGTGACCGGCATCGACCAGGCGTTGTCTGGCGCTCCGACTGCATATGCCTACGGCTACGACAGCCTGGGCCAGCTTACGAGCGCGTCGGTCAACGGGGTCGAGCGTACCTACGGCTACGATGCGAACGGGAACCGGGTCGTGGGGCGTGGCATCAATCTGACGGGCAACGAGCTTTTCCACAACGGCGACGACCAGAAGACCGGCTGGGTAGCCCCCGATGGTCGACGTGTCCTCATTGTCGATGACCACACAGCTCCATTTGCAAACGAGGAGTTGATCGTCGGCCACAAGTCATGGCGCCCCCGCCGGGGCGTGAAATGGTTCGGCTATCTTCTCACGGGCAAGCGTCTGGCCACGGATGGCGAATTCGTCTGGTTAGACTGAGCATTCGAAGCGGCTCTTCCCTTACACCTACGGCGCGATCACGTAGTAGCTTCGGTCGAGCTGAAGCATTCGGTACTCGTAGCCATTGTAGACATCGTTGGAGTCGTAGATGTCGATTTCTTCGGCGCGACTACCGTTGCGGTAGGTGACTAGCGTCGAGTCCACGTTGCTAAACGTGATTCGCGCTTTTCGGCCGTTGCAGGATTCCGTTTCCATAGCGCCCTGCACGTAGTTGAACGGCATTGCGCATTGGTCGTTGTCCCAGTAGGCGATGGCGGCGCGTGACTCGTGGATTTCCAGCGTGATGCCGTCGAACTCTTCGTAGCGTCCGGGAGGCAGGAAGTAGGACAGCGTGCTCTCCATTTCTGGGAAGAACTTCTCGAGGTTGCGGTTGAACTCGGTCTGGACGGGGACAACCTTGAACGCGTCGTACGTCGTGATGATCGAGCCGCGTCGGTACTTCTTCGTTCCGTTCTTTCGCAGCGACAGTGGTGAACCACCTTTGACCGCGGGGCGTGCTCCCAGGTACTGGTCCATCTGGGTCGACCGGCGGCTGATGTGTGAGTACGTGTTCTTGAAGTCGACGAAGCGGTTGTAGACGCGCTTTCCGTTCTTCCAGTGCTCCATCAGCATGATGCCTTTGGTCGAGTAGCCAGGCGCGGTTGAGGCACCCGAAAGACGTACGTACTTCACACCGGTGTAGCCGAAGCGGCGCTCACAGCTTGACCCTCCGTAGCACACGAAGTCAGCCTGACCGTCTTTCGTCAGGAAGGTCCGGAACGAGTAGTAGGTCTTCATGTTTGCGTCGAAGTAGTCGCTGAACACGCTGCCGCGGCTGTCGTAGGCGTCGTAGTGCAGCTCGACGTTCGTCGTGAAACCGAACTTCCATCCGTCGAACTCAACCAGCGTGTGTGGAACACTGCCGGTATTTGGCATGGAAAGAAACTCGATGGCGAAGTCGCCAGGGGTCGAAGGCGTTGCCTCTTTGAACATCAACTCGATGATGTCTTCCATCGCACGGACTTCCCAAGTCGTGAACGCTGGTGCGAGGTCTTCGATGCCTTTCTCTAGGTCAGTGAGTTCGATGGTGCTGTCGTCGTTGTCAGCGTTGAGTCCAGCAACACCTTGGAGGCGTTGGCTGACTTCGCGCTGTGTGCTTCCTGGCAGGTCCGCAATCTTGCGGGTTGGCTCGACCAACAGGGGCCCAACGCGTTCAATCTTCGTTTCGAAAGGAAGCGTGTTCGAGATCGGCCCACCTTTGTATTCAATCGCCACCATTGGCGCAGTGCTCACCTGCATGATTTCCCATGCATCGGGCAGCACGGCGCGCTCGTCTGCGAGCAACGTGCTGTAGAAAGGCTCCTTTGAGAGCAGGGCGAGTTCGTCCCAGCTGATGTAACCGTCAGCGTTGGGGTTGAGGTTGGCGTTGATGCCGTCGGCGCGCTCCAGAAGGGCTTCCAGCGCTTCGTTGTCTTCGCCAAACAGACTAATATTGCGCTTTCGCAGGTAGTAGCCGTCGTTTTCAACGAGTGAAACGCCGATGTCAGCGCCGATGATCAGCTCTTCCTGAAGGTCGAACCACTCGGTGTTATTGCCGCCGTTGCCGCTGTTTCCGCCGTCATCAGTCTGGCAGGTTGCCGAGCAACCATCGCCATCAACATCATTTCCGTCGTCGCATGCTTCCAACAGCGGCTGAAGCTCGCCGTCACCGCAGAACGGCACAAATCCGTTGTCTTCGGCGTATGCGGCGAGGTTTGCGAATGCCGTTTTACCGACGTACGAGACCGTGTCGACCTGCTCGATATACTCAAATGGACGGTCAGCGACGATGCCGCGCGCGGCGCGCACATCAAGCGGCACTTCGTCGTCGAGCTCCTCGAATGTCGCGGTGTTTGCGACGGCCAAGATGCCGTAGGCCAGGTAGCTTTCGCGGGCGATGCCGTGTGCGTCAGCTTTGGCGTCGCCGCAGAAGACACATGCGTCGGCAGCATCGTTGCTTTCTGGGCGGTTGGTATCGGTGGTTGCGTCTGCACATGCTGCTAGCGAGAGCGCCATCAGCGGGAATCCAATCTTTTTCATCAAGTTATTCATTTCGGTCTCCTCAGCCGTTCATTTCAATTGAGACGCTTGTATTAATTGAACGTCGTAGGAGCAATAGGTCGGCGTGAGCTTTCAGAAGCTTTCAGACGGTTCTTGGTAATCGGTTATCGCAGCGTGATGATTCGGCAATGCTTGTGTGGTATAGATACCCACATGAAACACAACATGAAATGGGCACTTCTTGTTTGCATCGCTTGGCTTTTCTCTGGCTGCAGCGGTTGTGACGACAACGCGCAACTAGAGCCGGACATGTCGCAAGATATGACGGTGGCCGATACCGATTCAGACGCGGACATGGGAACCGATGATGGTGTCGAAGGCGCAAATTGGTACGAGGTCTGGCGCGACATGCGCGAGACGCTGCGAGCCGACCCGGCATATCTGCGTTACGAACGAGACCGGCTGGTCGAAGCCGGTGACCCAGCAGCGATGCGGCTGTTCGTACGTGACCAGATCCGCACTGTACCAGCATGGAAGGACGGTTGGGGCGCACCAAACCTGGTGCTCTATGGGACCCGGGGAACACTTCGCTACGGCGCGGGTTCTCTGCGCGATAAGGCCGACCTTCTGGTCGAGATGCTCACCGAAGCAGGTTTTGAGGCTGAGATTCGGCAGATGTCCGGGCCTCCAGCCGACTTCACGGAACGCGTTTTGAAACCACGCGAGGCGCGGGTTGCATCGATACCGAGCGAGAAGATCGACGAGTGGGCCAGACAGGTTGGGCTAGAGATTCCCAATCGCGGGACGTTGACGGACGCCAACGGGGACCTGGCTTCAACTTTGGCTCAGGACTTGATTGATACTCTGCCATCTGACGTCATGGTTTCTGGGTTTGATCCCACGCCACCAAGCCAGGTGCCGATCGTAAGATACCGCGAAAATGCGGATGGCGAGTGGACATTCGCGAATCTCTACCTTCCCGACGTTCCGTTGGGCGAGATACCAATTGGCAACGTTCCCGCAAGTGCGTTCCAGGGCACGGAAGCCGCTCCGGTGACCGTGGAATTGCGACTTCATACGCCGACGACACCTGTGGATGGGGAGCTCTTGGTCACTGGCGAGTTTCCAACGCAAGAACTCGCCGGGCGACAACTTCGCGTGGGTGCACTGCCTACCGGAGAACTTGCCGACAACTTGCTATTGCCAATCACGAGTTTCTCGACCTTCTTGCCGATGGTTGCGCTGCAGGGGATCGATACAACCGAAGAGACACGCACGACCTACAGTTTTGTCGGAGACGCATACACCCTACAGGCTGACAGATTGGCCGCGAATGAAGCCGACGGGACGTTGACCATCAACGGAACGCCGATCGAATCCGACACGGATTTTGACGTCTCGACGATCGACGGGGTGACGGTTCAGGCGGATGCGCGCAACTTCCCCGAGGTCTTCTTGCAGGTCGACGCCACTGCGAATGGGACGACTGTCAGCGGCTTGCCTGCCACGGCGTTTCAGGTCACGGACCGGGACGAGAGTGTCGCCCCCTTCATCGAACGAAATGTCCAGCGCCCGCGTGTGGTGTTCGTTATCGACGAGTCCACCAGCCTACCTGCGGAGTTCCTAACGACACAATTGGCGCCCTTGGTCGTTGATATTGCTGACACCATTTTGACCACCAACCCGCTCGCCGAGTTTCGCGTGCAGAAGGTCGGTGCGTCTCAACTGCAGGGGGATTGGACGCAGGATACCGCATTTGTCGGCCAGGAGATTGAGCGTTCGGACTACGGCGCGTCGAACATCTGGGCAGCGCTCAGCGTCACGGCAGCTGCGGATGCGACGGCGTGTGTGATGATCTCGGACGGAGAAGCGACAGACGAACTCACGCCGAGTTTGGAGAACCTACTATTGGAATCGTCTCCATGTGTCTTCCTGCGCGCGGGGGGCGACCCCACCTTCACAGACCTCGAAGACATGGCGGCGCTCGTTGGCGGCGAGGTGTTCGACATCGCGAATCAGGCCGAGGCGCGTATGCGAATCTTGGATTTCCTACAACAGGACGCCGATCCGTACCGGCTTCGCTATATCTCCGTGAACCAGGAACCTGGCGAGCATGTGGTTGATGTCCAGATCGGGGCAGCCGCGGGCAGTGCGACGTATGTTGCCCCTGATACGGCGGATGGGCAGACGTTCATTCAGGGCATCGAGCTCGTCATCTCGACCGGTCCGCAGCGGCCTGAAGTGCGTCGGATGCTCTTTGGTTCACGTGATGGTGACCCGCTTCCCTTTGCTGAGGCACAGCGCGCTTTGGTGGGCGGACATCTGATTGCGTTTGAGGGTGAGGCCCCAATCGTGCACGAGATGATGGATGAGGTTCTAGAGAATCGACTGCAGTTGGAGCCGCTGACCGACGCGATCAACACGGCAGACGAGGACCAGGTTTTAAGCACAATTGCGACCGGGGCGCGTTGGATGCCTGCGGAGCTATTGACCGTGTTTTCCCCGCGATTAGAAGGCGACAGCGTTCTCTACGTTGACCATCTTCGAGCCGTCATGAAGACCGACCAGCTGGTGTCGCCGCGTGAGCGTGTCCAGAAGTTGGACGTCCTCAGCGGGCCAGGGATTGGATTGCGTTCAACACAGGCCGACCCGGCAGAAACCTTGCGTCAAGGCATCGAAGCGTCGGTCCGAACCAGCATTCTGGAATCTGACCTATATGAGACATCGACCATCGCGCTCTTGGAGGGCGAGGACCTCGTGTACTTGCCGCGCTCCTCTCAATTGGAATCGGTTGTTCCGGGGCTCATGCGTGAGGAAGTCCTCGCATGGCAGGCGGTCCTGGAGACGTATGAACAACAGCACTTCTTGGTGATCCCTGCTGACGGGGACCCGGTCGCGTTCTACGCCATCCACAAGGAGTCGGGCGCCACCTACGGTGTGCTCGCCGACGGCTCCGGTGGTGGGTTGACCAAAGAGCAGCTTGAGGCGCAACTAGACGCCATCAACGCGTTACTGGACTGGCTGTCGTTTGGCGGGTCCGCAATGGGGGCCAGCGTACCGTTTGGCTTTTGGGTGGCGCTGCAGAAGGCCATTGCGAAGCAGATTATCACCGCAACTATCGCTATAGTTGAGATGGACGGCCCATCAAATATCACCACCCTGCAAGATGCCTTGAACCTGGCTTGCGACCTGTTGCGAGCCTACTTCTTGGATATCGTAGACGCAGGATGGATCGGGATCGTCGAGGCATTCTTTGCGGCATTCACGGGGATGCCGGTTATTGAGTGTTTCGATTGATTAGACGAGCGAATCCAATATCGCTGCACGAGCGTCCTCGCCTCGCTCAGCCCACCGCAAACGACAGTGTTCGACCAGCAGTTCAATATCAGGCTCTTCGTTCTCTAGCGGTTCCAAGAGTTTGACCGCTTCCCTTGCAAATCGATCGAAGTGCGTGGTGTTTCCCTGGTTCGCAGCCGCCCCGCAAGCGGTCAACCAGGCGACACCTTCGAGCATTCGCCAATCCCGCTTGCGATACTCATCCAGAATGTCTTGAATCTCCTGCGTGTAGACATCGGACTTCCCAGCCAATACGGCGGCGAGTGCGGCGTTTAGACGTGGCGTGAGGACCCAAAATGACCCGGCTTCGTTTAGCAGACGTGCTGACCGAGCGTAGAGTTCCAGCGCACCTTCGTAGTCACCCTGTAGTTTGAGCACCTCCCCCATCAGGTTAATGGCCTCGCCACGGCCCGGCGCAAACCCACTAGTCTCGAACCAGTCATACGCGTGCTGAGCATGAGTGCTCGCCAGGCGAAACTCGCCACGTCGCATGCACACGTCAGACAACCGCACATAACACCATCCAATCCCGGAGGCTTGTGTATGTGGGTCCATCAGACCGATAGCGTGCGAAGTAAACCTCTCGGCATTTTCGATATCGCCCACGCGCAGATAGGCGGATGCCAAGGCGCGCACGATTTTGTCGTATCCGGGAACACCCTTCAGCTCGGTGAGCCCCTCGGATAACAGATCGATACAGTCGGTCAGGCGGCCAAGCTGCTGAAGCGCTGTGGTTCGAACCAGGAGGGCCTCTAGCTGAAGCTCGCGGTTGCCGTTCTGGCCGGCAGCTTGTTGCAGATCGGTCGCTAGAGCCAAAGCCTTGTTTGCACCCGCAATGTTCTTTGCATCCGTCGCGCGGAAGAGGTCCAGATAGAGCTGCTCGTCGTCTGTAATGCCTGCCCCCAATGACACTGCTGACTCGACGATTTTCACCAGCGTTGAGTATTCGTTGCCGAACGTGGCCAGGTGCTTTTGGTGGTTCGTTTTCAGAGCCTCAAACGCGATGGTCTTGGCGGGTTGGGGTTTGCCGGCATTTAGATAGTGATTTGAAACACTAATGGTGTCACTTATGGACATGGTTTCTGTCGTTCCTGTTTCGGCCGCTGCGAGCTCAATCTCCTGGCGGAGTTCAACGGGCAACGAGTTAAGTACGGTTCGCCGAAATGCTTCGTTTTGGAACACGCCACCGTCTTGTGTCGTCGTTATCAATCCGCGTTTCGAGAGCTTGGTCAGCATGGGAAGGTCAAATCCAAGCCCGAACGCGTCGAGGAGTCGCTGCCACCGTTCTCGAGAGACATGTTGCCCCAGCACTGCGGCGCATCCGAGGGCGACCATATGGTCGGTGAAGAGCTCAAAAACCGTGGGTTTCCAATCGGTCATGACGAACGGCTCAAGCTCAACATCGTCGGCTCGATAGCCGACGCGAGATGGTTTCAAAACCCCCGAGCGGATGAGCGAACCGACCGTTTGCAGTGCTGTGCTGGGGTCACCACTGAGCTGGGCAATACGCGAAGCCAGCGCGGAGTCGATGTGGACGTGCTCACGGATGAGGTGGGCAATGGCGTCTGTGTCCAACATCTTCAGGGCCACCGTCGCCCCCGGAAGTGACTCGATTGGAGTTTGCGTAGTGACGACCAAGCACGCCGGCAAGGTTTGGTGGGCCATGGTCTTCAGGATTGGTGTCACCGGATTTTCGGCTGTGAGCCCTTGGACATGCATCACGATCGTGCGTCCGCGCGAGACGCCCTCTAGAAGTTTTACACACAGTTGGACCGCACGGGAGAGCGACACCTCGGGGGTCGGATTTATGCGAAGGATCGAAAGGAACTCGGGGATTAAGGCGTCGAGTGCGATACGCGAAAGAACCGTCTGAACCCGCTGTTTCATTCGGCCTGGGTTCAGACCATGGGTGTTTAATGCGCCGCCGATCGCTTGTTGAAGCCAGTCGGCAGAGGCCACATTGATCGCGACCGAGTAACAGCCGGCGTGCGCCTCGGCCGAGCGTCGCAGCCACGTGGCGAGCTTGGATTTTCCGCTTCCGGGAGGCCCGGTGATTTGTACGAACTGTAGCCCGTCAGACTGAGCTGTCTTTAAAGTGTGCCATAAAGTGGCATGTTCTTCCTCGCGCCCTACGTTTGGCACCTCGCGCAGCCCAAACAGGCTGAGACCGGTGCTTTCCAGGCGCCACACAGAGTTGTCTCGATTTGGGGGCTTGTGGGAGATTTCCAACCCGAATGTTTTTGTCGCTGTGCCAGGTTGGGCTGGGGTTGGATGGTCGAAGACCAGGGTGGCCGCGTTGGTGAAGTCGAGTGTTTCAGATAACGCGCTATGCTCCCAAGTTTGTTGTGCGCCGCTTTGCGATGCGGGCCCAAGTTCGCGAAGCCCGGCCAATGCGTGTGCGGCGGTTGGCGTGCGTCTTTGCGGGTCCTTGTGCAAGAGCGCGTTTAACCAGTCCTCGAAGTCTTCGGGTACAGAAAATCGAGCGGCGAGTTTTGGAACGGGGTCGTTTAGGTGTTTTTGCGCGATACCGACGATGGATGGGGCGACGAACGGAGGACGGCCGCTGGCTAGTTCGAACGCCATGCACCCCAACGCGTAGAGGTCAGTAGTCGGACCGTAATCTCGCCAGGCACCTGTGAACTGTTCCGGTGCCATATAGTAGGGCGTGCCGGCAGTCGCGAGCTGGTGTTCGGCGGTCTTTTCGTGAATGAAACGAGGATGTGCCAGGCCGAAGTCGGTAAGGATCGCGCCACCGTTTTGGTCCAACAAGACGTTTAAGGCCTTGAGGTCGCGGTGGATGATTCCGCGGGCGTGCGTGTGGGCCAAGCCAAGCAGAATCTCTTCGAGGACCTTCTTGAGCGCATCCCACGCAGCCGGGCGGTGCGTGGCAAGGTCGCCTCCGCCGGCAAAACCCATCGCGAGCCACGGGGTGTCTTCAACACTGAAGTCCAAGATTTGCACGACGTTGGGGTGACGGCAGCGAGCGACCGCTTCGACCTCGCGTTGGAATGAAATTAGGTCCAATCCGGCGGGCATGTTGCTTCGCATGACCTTGAGCGCGATCTCAAGCCCGGAGGCGACGTGTTCCGCAAGCCAGACGACACCCATGCCCCCCTCGCCAAGCGGCTTGACGAGGCGGTACTCGCCGAGCAGCGAGCCGGTCTGGAGCGTCGGTTCGGACATATTATGGGATCGTCACCATGCTTTTGGTTGTACGGTTTCGTTCTAGCATGCGTGGCTACGCGCCACTAGAGAGCTGCCTCATTCGGCGATTCGGACGACAAATCCGTCGGCATTATCGCCCGTCATTTGTCGAGTTTCGTCACCGACTCCAATTGTTGCGGAACCGCCGAATGTACCCGAGACCAAGACGCCTCCCTGCCCATCGATATGAACGCCTGTGGCGCGGTCAGTGAGGGGGCCTCCGAATGCCCAAGCCCTTTCGATCGTGCCGTCAGCGGGGTTTACGCGGACGACCAGCGCATCCGGTCCAGTGTCGACTGTCAGCGCGTCTGGGCCCAGCGTTTGGTCGTCGTTGATGCTGCCAACACCCCAAAGTTCGCCTGTTGCGCTGCGCTCAAACCGGGTGATTTCGAGGGCGGTGTACGCTTGAATCCACTGGCAGGCACCCTGCGCGTCGAGCCCAAAGATGATGTGGTTGCCGCGTACCAGGTCGGTGCCGCAGAAGTTCTGGTCAGCGTTGATGGTCGCGGACACGACCGAGTTGCCTGCGTCGTCCACCGCGACGGCATGCCCGGTTCCGGCGTCGGCACCAAGGACGACCCAGCTGGAGTTTCGGTCCGCGGATGAGTGAACCACGATGAACGTCGTTTCGTCGGATTCAACCTGCTCCCCGTCGAACATTGAACCACCATTGAACTCGCCGACTGCGTAGACGCCGTCGTTGTTGGCTGCGACCGTGTTGGCTGAGGCGCGGTTGAGTCCCTCGACTTCGAGTGACCAATTCATTGTTCCATCCAACGCATATGAAGCGACTGCGACGTGGGGCACGTTGAAATTCACGACCCGGTCGCCGTACGTACCCGCGGCATAGATAGTGTTGCCGTCCGGCGAGACAGCCACGTCGTTGAAGGCGTCATCGGCGTCTTGGCCGCGGTCAACCGCCCAGTCGACGTTTCCTTCATAGTCCGTCAACGCGATGAACGCTTCGAAACCGCTGGCGCTCGAGACACTCGCGTCGCCTAGTGTGAGGCGAGAGCGGATTCGACCGGCGATGACGACCTTGTCGCCGACAGCAGCGGCGCCAGAAATCGATTCTTGTGAGTCTGATGAATACGCCTCTGAGTTTGTGAGGTTGCCGTCGGCGTCGAATGCGAGCACTGCGATGGCGTCATCTCGGCCAGTGACGCGGCCGTCCTGCGCTTCGAGTTCGTCGAAGAAATCTGCGACCACCATGAACCGTCCGTTGCCATCGCCAGTGATGTCATCGGCACGTTGATACGTTGGCGTGACGACTGTGGATGCCCAGGTTTCGGACTGCAGTGCACCCGTATTTGTCACAGGACGAAGCGAAGTTTCGCGACCCTGCTGCATGAAGAGGAACCCTGTCCCCGTCTTCGCAACACCGCCGACTTCGCCGGTCTGGGTCCGCCATCCAAAATCACCCGCCGCGTCGATTAGCCCGATTTCAGGGACGTTCGAGGACTCCGGGTCGTTTTTAACTGACGCAGAATACACCAGTCCACCGTTCCCATTGTGGGCCCCGGTTTGAACAAAATTGAGGGTTTTGAACCAGTTGGCTTTTCCGTCTGCTGCGTTGAGCGAGACGACGAAATCCTCGTACCGTTCGGCCATGAAGGAATCCTCTCCGAAGCCGACCGTGGTGTACTGCGAGCTGCCATTCACCCAGAACGTTGTTGGGCTCGCTTCTAGACTGGTGATGTAGAGGTTGGTGGTGCCGTGGGACCAGATATGGTCACCGTTTGCGTCCAGACACCCAACGAATCCGTCGGCTGTGTTTGGCCCGTCTCCAAAATCGGGGTCCATGCCGTTCCCGGCGGCGGCGAAACAGAAGGAAGTACCAACCGCAACCGCGTCGATACTGCCGATCGTTGAATCGCGTAGTCCTGGGAACTCCTTGGCAGAGACCTGTGCGCCGTCTGAGTCCAACACAACGTACGCTAGTGACTGCGAGCCGTCCGCGTTCAGCGGGCCGCCGCCGAAGTCGAAGGTCTCGGTCAAAGGGCACAATAGCCGGAGCTGATTCTGGGCGTTTGCGGCGATTCCGCAGTCATCATCGGGGAGCGGGACCGTCCAGCGAGCGGTGCCGTCGTCGTTCATCGCGAATAGATAGCGGCCGCGATCCAACGTAGTCATGCCGAAGTCGCCACCATTCGGAAACTCCAGCATTAGATAGAAATCGCCGGCGGGCGTGATGGCGTGGCCCATATGTTCCACGATCGACGGCTCGCTTGAGTAGGCGTTGGCCCATCGCACCGAACCATCCGGCGAGAAGCTCGCCACGAAGAGGTTGCGGCGGTCGCTCGACAGCAGTCCGTCGCCGAAATCGAGCCCGCCTTCGGCGCTGATGATCGCATATGAGTTGCCGCTGGGGTCGACGGAAAGCCGCAGCACGCGCGACGCATCGAAGTTCCCAATCTGGATCGGAAAGTTCGAGCCCGGCGGCTCCATATCCGCCATGTCCATGCCCATATCCGAGGACATATCGCCGCCATCCATGCCCATGTCGCTAACGTTGTTGGCGTTGTTGGCATTGTTTTGGTTGTTGGCGTTGTTCTGGTTATTGGCGTTGTTCTGATTGTTGGTATCGGTCGACGACGAATCATCAGAACACGCAACAAGCATGACGACGGACAATAGCACTGCAAAGCGTCTCATTCGGCCCTCTAAGTGTGGGTTTGCGGTAGGTTAACAGGTCGGACGTGACTACCGAACAAACATTCATTCCATGGACCTTTATAGATCCAACAGCAAATCCGGCCGTTTTGAGCATCGTAGACGATCTTAAGAGGAAGACATGATTTCACGTAAACTCATCGGTTTGGCTTTTATCCCTTGGCTGCTCTTGGCCGGTGTCATCGTCGCTGGCGTCGCGATGTTCCTTGTCGCGGAACCCGAGCCTGAGCCGCCCGATTGCATATTGTTGGCTGAACCTATCCCTGAGCCCGGGCCCGAGCCTCCAGCTCCGACGTTAGACAGCACCGCTGGCCGGTCTGCACATTTGGGCGAGGGGGTCTGGATCCACTATTCAGCCGAGGAATTGCCAATGTCCGGGAAGCGTATGTGTGGTCAGCACGCATCGCCGGACGCGTATTTCACATCGCATTACACGATGCGAAAGCTCGATGGTGGGGTGTTCGACAAATCGAAGCCCGACAAGCCCTTCACGGCAACACGCGCCCAGGTAATCCAGGGCTACGCGAAGGCTCTCAGCAACATGTGCGTCGGCGATTCGGCAACGGTCTTCATCCCCAAAGAACAGGCCTATGGAGATGCCCCCAATCGCGGCGGAGACGTCATCTTCGACATCGACCTGCTCCAAATCGCCGATCAGCGCTAACCCCCGGAATCACTGAACAACGAGGACTCCCGGTTCTTGTTATGGCCTCTATAGTTCGTCAGAAGTATAGGGGCTCACAGGTCAGCAACGGATTGCGACACACTTCCCGCCAGCACTGCGAATCTCTGCATTGCTGATCATCTTCACAGGAAGCGCCGAGCTCCAACAGAGGCTGGCAAATCTCTTCCTCCGAACAGAATAGCCCTGGCGCGCACAACGGAGTTCTTGCGCGTGGATCACAGGATTGGCCGAGCTCTCTTTGGCTGAAGCAAGTGCCCTGGTCGCAAACCAATCCCGGTCCGCAGGTCATCGACGAGCACGAATCGCCGCTTTCGCCGAGCGGCACACACACTTGCGTCCCAAAATTTTGACTGCGACACCAAAACCCATCGCGGCAACGTTGGCGAAAACACCGTTCGCCTTGGCCTCCAACGTCTGCGGGTAGCGCTCGTGTGCATGCGCCGTCGACGCAGTTGCCATCGTCAAGGCAATCAAGAGACGACCCACATCCAGTCGCTGAGTCACTTGGCAATGGCGTTGCTGGTTCTCGAGGCCGCAAGAGAAAGCAGACGTTATAGGCGTTCGTCTCCGCTCGGCGACAACTGCCGGATTGGCACTCGAGACTTGCGTTGCAGATTTCCCCCTCGCCGAGCGTTCCCGTAAATGCGTCCGTACACCGCAGTTCAACCTCGGGTCGTCGGGTGGAGCAATCGGGGTTGACCGATAGCGCTTCAACACAGGCGGCAGCGCCGATTGGGTCAAAGTTGACGCGTGAAATGGACTCACAAGCCAGCGTGAAGGCGCAGAAACGCTTGGCTTCGGTGAACAAGTCGCTGCCCTCCTCACAGAGGTCGCCATACTCGTCACCGCGACATGCCCTCCACCAGTCGCATTCGGCTTGGCGCAAACGCGTACAAAACGTCTCCGAGCTCTCTACGTCTTTCATGTCCGCATCGGACACGCCTCCATCGGTTTCGGCGAGGTCCCAAGATTCGGTCATGTCTTGAGTTTGGTTCGTGTCTGATGTCTGGCTGCAGCTAATTGCAAGACAGGTCAGCGCAGCCAGCAGTTGAATTGCATGATGTCTTAGAAACATGTGTCGAACCCATCCAGACTAGGCAGGCAGCTCTTGCCGGCAGGGCAATCGGCGTCATCCACGCATCGAAGCGCACACTCTCGGGGCCCAGCAAACTGGAGCAGCGCGCAATGTCCGTCTCCAACGCCGGGTACGCCGCATGAATCTGTGACGATGGTGTCGCAGTTGAGTCGCCCCTGGGTTCGTATCGCCGCACAGGTCGTGGCGACGATACGC
The DNA here is from genome assembly GCA_030427705.1 of bacterium. Classification (GTDB taxonomy): domain Bacteria; phylum Myxococcota_A; class Bradymonadia; order Bradymonadales; family Bradymonadaceae; genus JAUIBR01. The sequence goes on from JAUIBR010000018.1 coordinate 42,015, forward strand.
GGGGCGCCCTGGAAATTGTCGGGCACATAGCTCGGTCGGCATTGCGAGCCGACGCAGTCGTAGCCTTGAGGACATGGATTGGAACCATCACAGAACTGCCCGCAGCCGCGGTCAATGACGTTTCCAAGGGCGTCTGTGAACTCGATGCATTCCGCTCCAGGCTCCGTACATTGCGCATCGGTAAGGCAACTGCTGCAGGGACCTGGGCCGCCTGGAATCACGCAAAAACCTTCTGCGCAGAAGCCTTGTACGCAGTCGCTGTTGTTCTCGCAGCCGACGCATCGTCCGTCCGAGCCGCACATTAGGGTGCTCACGCAGTTCGCATCGGTTTGGCATTCAACGCATGTCCCGCGCGCGACGTCGCAGAACTGGCCGGGGCAATCGCTGTCGGCAAGACAACGCACGCAGTAACCAAGTGCCGTGTTGCACCGTCCGATGCACTGCGCGTCGGAGACGCACTCTGGGCTGCATTGGCCGAGTTGTTGGTTGCAGCTCCACCCGCTCAAACACTGGCTGCCGTCTGTGCAAAGTACGCAAACGCGTTTGTCGGTGTCGCAGGTCAATCCGTCGCAACCGCCCACGCGGCAACCCGATGCGCAGGTGCCTGCCTGGCAATAGGCGCCGTCTGGGCAGTCGGTGTCCATCGCGCATGATGTATCGATCGAGCAAACGCCGGTGTCGCACGTTCCAAATGCACAATCGGAGTCCATGGCGCATTCGACGCAGAGCCGGATGTTTGCGTCGCAGACGCCCTGACCACAGTTGTCGGGAGCCGTGCGGCATCCAACCACGCAGACCCCGTCGCAGAATTCGTCAGCCGCGCATTCGCTGTCAGCCGTACACGTCGGTGCCTGGCACGCGTTGTCTACGCAAACCGCGCCACCGGCACAGTCGCCGTCAGCCAGGCATTCGACGCAGGCACGCGTGGTCGGCTCGCATTTTCGGGGTGAACATGGGTCGGGAAAGGTTGGGATGCAGCCCGGCCTGCACTCGCCCATGTCGCAGTACTGGCCTGTTGGGCAGAATCCGAATTCGCCGCATGGATTGGGCGCCGTCGCGCATGTGCCGTCGTCGCAGAACTCGTCCGCGGCGCAGTGACCGTCTACAAAACAGCCCACGCATTCGCGCGTATCCGGATTGCAGATTTGGTCGCTGCAACTGTCGGGTGACGTTCGGCAGCCCGATTCGCAAAGGCTGTCAGCACTGCAAAATTGGTCAGCACCGCATTCGTCGTCGGTTGCGCATTCGGGCTCGTATTCGCAGATGTTCTGCACGCAGGTGCCAAAGGCGCAGTCCGCGTCGGTCGCGCATTGTATGCATTGGTTTGTCTCTGCATCGCAGACGCCAACGAGGCAGTTGTTTGGTTCAACGCGACATCCTTCGATGCAGAAGGTGCCGTCGCAATAGCGGTCCACGGGGCATTCCACGTCCGAGGTGCAAGGTACAGGCACTTCGATGTCGCTGAGGTCGACGCCTTCGCCATTGCTGCCGCAACCGACTGCGAAAACGATGAGTAGGCCAAGTATGTCTTTTTTGGGCAGTGGTGTTCGGCGTCGTCGGAGCCTTAGACCAACGAGACCAATAAGGACGAATCCGACCGGTAACGATGGCGATGCATTAAGCTGCGTACACCCACAGCCGCCGCCACCGCTGGTGTCGTCGTCGTCTGGTTTGGGAAGTTGGCCGGGGTCGACTGATGTCGGGGCATCCAATGAAACGCGGAACTCTTCGATCCGCTCGTACGCGGTCTCCGGAATGACGGCGCGAGTTACCAGCCATGCCCCGTTTTCGCTGGGCCAAATTGCGACTGCGGTTCGCTCGGTCGCAGATGCTTCTGGCACAACTTCGGTCGGCTCGATATCGGTTGAACCGTCCACACGGGCTACAGCATACCGAAGCGTTGTCTTGCGGAAGTCCGAAATCGACAACCACGCGATGACAAGGATGCGGTCGCCGATGGAGTTGGGTAGTTCTTTGAGATCTATATCAACCGCTTCGCCCGTTGCACCGATAGCACCGACGTCGGTCAACGCGCCATCCCATCGCCACACCTTCAATTCTCCGTCGGCTACCGCCGCGATATGGACTGGCTGGCCATCAGGATAGGCGACAGCGACATCGCTGAGGGTTGTCGTTATGACGGCTGCGTCGCTCCACGCTGCGTTTTCGCGTGTGAAGAGTTCGACATTGTCTCCCGTTGCCACACCGATAGCTTGCTGGGTTCCGTTGGAGGCCACACTAATACTGTGCAATTCTGCCTCTTCGCGCACGACCTCGGGAGCGCTCCAGGTAGAGTCCACTAGCTCAGCAGTCTTCAGTTTGTTGTACCTGCTGTCGGCGCTGTTCCCGCGGGTCGACAACCAGGCTAGAAGCACTCCTGAACTCGTGTCGACGAGCTCTAGACTGTGTGCGATGGATCGTTCATCCGAGATATCTACAGGCGGCGAGTAGTTGCCGTTTTCATCGCGAACACTGGCTTTAACCACGGTGGATTGTTCGTCTTCTTTGGCTGCAGACCAGACGACAACGATGCTGCCGTCATCGCGTTTTTGAACTGCAACGGACACGGCACGTTCGCTTCCCGGGACAGTTTCCGAGCTGCGCCATTTTCCGTCCTCAAACACGTTGATCGAGACAGCAAGTCCGTCAGGGTCTTCGTCGTTTGTACGCGAGACGATGACAGCACCCACTCGGTCTTCGGTTCCTCCAGAACCTGCGATGTTGTTCTCAGGGAAAACGTTATCCATTCGATCGCCATAATCCTCCCGTTCAGAGATGACGATCGTCTGAATTGGTGGAACCGTTGAACGGACCACCGTCGTGCCACCCATCGGCACCAACTCTAGTGTACTATCGGTGTCGAATTGGTGTTCGATTTTCCACTTCTTCGACTCCCACGATTTTTCGTATTTGTAGAAGAGGCCCTTTAGTTCAATTTCTCCGCTGAAAAAGAACTCGCCCTCCAATGATCTAAGCACAGGTTGCGCGGGTGCCGCACGGAACGTGAACGTGAGTCCCGATAAGCCTCGATTTCCATCGCCGCTGGGAGCCTTTAACGTGGCGCCAAACCATCCATTGGCTTCGATAGGTGGTTTGTCGAAGAGCGACGGCAGGATGTTTAGCCCGAGTTTGAAGCCCATCTTGAGTCCGAGGCCGGCGCCCCATGTTCGTTCATACGTGCTTGGGGTTCCCAATAGACTTGCCCCGGTATTTGGCACACCTCGTTCCGCGGTTGTTCCAGAGATACTTGGCCATCCGGTGTCCCAATTCCACTGCATGAACGAACCAAACTGACCATCGAGGGTGAGCAGCAGGTCGATTTCGATACATTTCTCGTCGAGGTTGAACCATCGCTTACAGCGACTGTTTAGGCCGGACAACGCCGCCTCAACCATGGGTAGGCCGAGAATTCCAAGGATCGTTTTTCGGAGTGACCATTCAGACTCAACCTTTACCTCGCCACGTACATTGATCTTGACCTGCTCGCGGTCGACCAGGCGCGAACCCACAACTCGTGTTTCTGTGGTACCTGTGCGTTCCAAAGTAGCCGTGCCACCGATCACCAGTTTGCGGAGCGGAGTACCGGCGTTGGCGATGGAGTCTTCATCGATTTCTTCACGTTGCCGAAACTCGTCTAGGGAAGCACTTGCGTTTGTAACGGTCGTGCCTCGCCCATTCACATCGAGTCCCAACTTCCCTCGTAGGCCGAACCTTAGCCAACCAAGACCGCCAACCGGGACCTCGCCGATGCCGGGAGCGAACCCTGCGTCCCCATCCACTTTGTAAGAAACGTAGTTGTCACTGTCTTTTTCGACGGCGAACGTAGAGTTTCCGAAAAATGCCAACCTGCCTTTACCTACGAACTTCCGAATCTCTTCGGGGTCCATGTTCACGTTTGCCCCAAACTGGTCGATGGTCGCCAGGAGCGTGAAAATGTAGGCAGTCCACGGGCTAGTGCCGACGACTGAGAGCGGTTCCTTTCCTGGTGCAGGACTCAATCGCTGCACAGCGATCCCGTCGTCGTCCGTAAGAACAACGACCCAAGCCCTGAAGAGTCCAACGGGCGCACCAGACATGTCGATTCCGGTTTCATAAAACGGGTTGGAATCGTCATCGAGTTTACGTCGGAGTGGCAGCTTCTGAATCTTGGAGTTGTTGTTCAGCTCAGACCATTCGGGATAGCGAATGCTATCGTCACTAAGCTGAGCAGGGATGGACCCGTCAAACGCGCGAACCAGATACACGCTCTTGATTCCAGCTGAATTCGTATCGTCCGCTTTGGCTGTGAATTTCGCTTCCACTGGGTTGTCGGCGATGAGTGGAGGTGTGTAGACCTTGATCCCTTCAAGTACGAAACCACTGATGTCCGCGCCGAACTCCGTGATGGTAGGTGGGTCAGCAGGGTCGAGTTTCACGGTTGGCAACCGGGTTGGAGTGCCTGGTGTAAGCGTGTACGGGCCTACCAGTTCTCTTTTGAAACCCCGTGCTGTGACTTCAAGGCGAACTTCGCCAACGTCCATATTTTGTGATGAAAACTGCCCGTTCGGATTAGAGTTTAGCGTGAATATCTCACGGTAGTGGGGGTCCCAAACTCGGATGTTTGCGTCTTCAAGCGCGACACCTCGGTCGTCAACAACCAGACCGCTAAAGCCGTGTAGGGCATTGGCGACAAGGTCTTTTCGGAAGTTTCCAGATACAGGGTCTGTTTCACCCAGAAGCACGTCTTCGACGGTCCACAATGGGTCTGTCAGAGTTGGCGTTTGGAAGCAGTTGGTTCCCGCGACCTTGTAGTAACCGTTGTTGTTCGTGGTCGCCGTCCCACAGCCCGGCACAGATACGGTCACTCCTTTTACGCGCTGCGCACGGTTCTTGGCGTTGAAGACGAAACCTTCCACAGCCATGTTGACTGGCACGGGCGTGGGCGGAATGAGGTTGCTTTGCTGTCCTCCGACGTAAATGATCAGCGGCGTCGTTCCTAAGTCTGCGTCAATGCGCGAGAATCCCCACCCACCCGGGATATCCGCAGGCAGGAAGATCTCGTAGTAGATGCTGTATGTGCCGACCGGGGCTGTCCCCGGAAGTCCGCAGCGTTGAGCTCGATTAGGCTCGACGTAGACCATTGGACTCCAAGTTGGTTTCAGCGCCTTGGGTTCGACGCTCCCACGGAAATCGTACTGTTGGTCGTTTGCGTTCCAGACATACACGTCTGCGCGATAGCCGGTGGCGGAGTTCATCGTGGCCTGATGCTTGTCAACGGCCAGCAATCCGGTCGCCCAGGTCAAGCCACCAGGAGAGCTAAAGTCCTCGAATCGGTTATTGATTGGCGGGCGACGTGTTGCGGGTGTTTCCCCGGGTTTTGCCCACGCGGGTACGGTCACAGTGCGTGGTGTAATCATGTGCCGCGGATGCGTCATGGTGATGGTGTACGTGCCGGGCGGGATGTCGCCAAAAACGCTGATCAGGCCGTTTTGGAAATCCGGGATGTCGAATGGGTCTTCGACGTATCCCGCTGCGCCAACGACGATTTCGCCCGCGACCTGCAGGGACTGGCCGTCCGCCGTTGTCCCATTGAGTTCAGCCTGCAGTCCGTTCCTGAGATCCGGGGCGTAGACACCACCATCGGCGCCCGGGGGCCGGGTTTGATTGGCCCAAAGAACCGGCCCTGCGACCATCAACGGGTTGCAACGGTCGCGAAGAACCTCGCTCATCACGGTGGTCGTCCAGGGCGCGAGGTATAGTTCCGCCAGATACTGTTCATCCGAGCCTAGATAGACGTGCGCCTGACCTTCGAGTTCCCCGTCGCCCTTCAGGGTTGTTCCCTCTGGCGCCGGAGGCGCTTCGCCAGGTGACGTCAGCCAATCGAAGTAAGGCCATGCCTGCCATTCGCCTTCGTAGGCCATTGCATAACCGGTGAAGCCCTCGGTATCCGGCATCTCGATGCCGTAGAGTCCGGGTGGCAGGCTGAACGCGAAGCGGCCTTCACTGTTGACTTCGCTGCAGATGGAGAAGTCCGATTGTACGACTTGGCCAACGAGCCCGGTCAGAGGGCGAGCGCAGACTTCGCCCCCGCCGGTGTATGGCTCGAATTCACGTCGAAGCAGCCCCGCGGTCAGCCCTGTTCGTTCCAGGTCAGTGCTATCGACGGTTGTGTCCATTTGGGCGTTGATACGTCCGGATACCGTCCCAAACTTTGGCTTCAATTCTACGGTGGTGCGGTTCTCGGTGCCTTCCCCGACCAACGCCCCTGCCGTCCCCGTTTCGTGTTGCATGACGACGGACGAGAAACGAACGCCTCCGACTTCCAGGCCAAATCGCCAATCTGCCATTGTGGCCTCGACTCGATACTGGCCGGGGATAATGTCTTCGAAGACCACGACCGGGGTGCCGTCCACGGTTTGAGCATCCGCTTCGATCTCGATGCCCTCGGTCTCGCTTTCTTCCACGCCAACGAGTTTGGCTTCTCCGAGTTGGGAAAGAAGTCTTCCTACGTACCACTCCGAGCTCAGCTCGACCGTCAGAGATGTGCCAATCAAGTTCATGGCGACCGCAGCGGTCGTCTCATCCGGTGGATCTGCGGTGATTGATATGGTTACGGGGTCGGCGCGAAATCCGGGTTTGGCAACCTCGATGATGTAGTCTGCAGGAGGTAAATGCTCAATCTTGACTTGGCCGAGTTGATTTGTGCGTTGAGTGTACGGCGCAAGGACGGTGCGGGTGTTGTCTCGCGGGTCGACACCCTTCACCCAAACGGCCACGTTTGCCAGCGGCCCCGTTCCTCCGTCAGCCAGGTCCGGTCCGGTAACGGTGACGGTTAGATCCGTCGTTTCGGGAGCAAGACGCGCCACGATCGCATGGTCTTCCAGAAGTCCTGTAATCGGATGCGAAACGGGCGAGTAACCAGGTGCCGACACCTCAAACGTGTAGTAGCCGAGCGGCAGTTGAACCGGCTCTGCGGTACCATCCGATCCGGTGACGATGCGCGTGGGGTTCGTAACATCTGGCGCGGGAACATCGCCGGCAGGGTCGGTGGTGACCGTAATGCTAAATTGTGCACCGTCGATGGGCAGGCCGGTCATGATGTCATACGCCATCGGGGTAATGGTGGCCACGACTTCAACTTCCCCCACGTTCGGCCTTTCAATGGGAATTGTGACTCGCCGAGTGTCGTCGCAGTCCTCGATTTCCACATCTGTCGACGCCGTCTCGTAGCCGATTGCGCTAACGGTTAACCGTTGTGTACCTGGGTCCACAGGCGGAATGACGAACACACCCAACAGCGCGGTTTCTGCCTGGTGTTCGGCATCCAAAACGACCTTTGCCCCCTCGATAGGCAGCCGGGTTTCCGCATCCACCACAAAGCCGGCGATAGGTACACAACCGTCATCAGCTGCCGCCGCGTTTGGGGCTAGTAGACCGTATAGCGAAATGAAAATGGTCAGAGCAGTGCGCACGACCGTCGCGAAGTTTGCGTCAAATTTTGTAGCCATGAGCAAAGCCTAAGCCATTGTGCTCGCAGCGTAAACGCATCGCTAACGTGGTTTCGGAGGCTCCAGGGCCTTCGCCGCGCTATATGTGACGATCGAGGACTCTCGGTTCTTGAAGGCTACCTCGGCCCGGTTCTTGAAGGCTACCTCGGCCGATGCGCTGTGTGTGGCGATCGAGGACTCCGTGCGCTGTGTGTGGCGATCGACTCCCTGCGCTGTGTGTGGCGATCGAGGACTCCCTGCGCTGTGTGTGGCGATCGAGGACTCCCGGTTCTTGAAGGCTACCTCGGCCGAGGCAGTTTCGGGTCCTTAGGAGAGAGCTGCTTAACGTCGGGTTTCCAAACGGCGTAGTCTTTGAACGGACCTTTGTCTGCTACCTTCTTGCATGTCTTTCCGATGGGGCATGACGTCTTGTGAACAACCGCATATGGGCCAACCCAGATTGCGTTTAAGCCAGGTGGCAGGCGGCGGAACGTCATCGTGGGTGTGTGCAGCATGAACTCGTCATAGACCACCGTGTCGCCAACCGCCCAGAGTCCTCGGTGCACGTCGCGTTGGATATCCCAGGACAGCCACTTCTTCGTCTTAACATTGAATCCGAGCAGTTCTTTGCGGGTGGGAAGGAACACCCAATCTCCAGCCCATTCCCCACCGGTACGTGCTGAGTGAAACGGGCCCATTCCTGCCATACTCGCCATGCTTGTCGAGCGGATATCGTCTGCGAAGACCCCAGCGTTTGTAATGCGGATGCCTGAAACTTCGGAAGGTTTATCGACTTCAACGGGCTGGTCCGGATGCTTCATGACTGTCCATTGTTTCTGACCCGGAGACCACCAGCGGACATCCCATTCGCCATAACCAAGTTTGCGGGCATACACCAAGCGCTTTCCGTCCCATCTGGCTGCAGCGCTGTGCGCGCGAAGGAGGTCGAAATCGATGTTTGGTAGCAGGTGTTCTTTGGATGTTTCGGCGTCGATGAACATGAATGTGTGGGTCTTGTCGTCGGGCTTCGTCCGGCAGAACCAAGCACGTGCGCCGACACCGCGCACATAGTCGCAGCGGTCCCATTTATCCGGGTTCTTGGGGTCGTCTTGGCCCATCTGTCGGTCCGCGTGTCGAGCCGGTGGAAGGTCTTTATCAGCGGGTCTGGCCGGAAGCCCAAGAACGGCCCACCTGCGTAAAACTCGGAGCGGCTGACCTTTGGTCGCTTCACTTTCGAGACCTTCAATGTGGCCGCATCCAAGATGGCAATCTCGCCGTTGTGCTGTTTGTAGAGTTTGGTGCCGCCCAGACCTGCATGCTGGTAGTGAATCGCGAAATCGCGGCGGTCCGAGTCGCAAAGGCAAGGCCTCTTGGAGTACTTCGTGACTGGCTCTTCACATGAGTGAAACCGGCCGAAGGTGCGCTTTTTAGGATTGCCCTTTTCCATGCAAGCGCCCTGTCGAAAGACCTTGCAAACGTCCGAACATGTAATGCCTTTGGGGTCGAACGGCTGACGTTTTCGTATCGATGCTGCCAGGCCCATGTCGAAATTCTTCACAACCTCGTCGTGAATCTCCTGTGGGTCGGTGAGATGCTCTTGAGCGGTCGCCGCCGAAGCTGCCAGTAGGCCTACGAGAAGCATCAGAGCCGATAGGTGCATGGTTCTTGGTTCTTTGGTTCGCTGTGGTTGTTGGTAAGACGGACGGCACCGCTCGAGATTCAGAATTCGATTGTAGCGACTAAGGGTAGGCGGTTTGAACCGCAAACACTGGCGATCGAGGACTCCCGGTTCTTGTTGAGCGGGCTAGAACTGGATGGTGGCGACTAGCGGAAGGTGGTCAGATCCAAATGAATCACCAACATGCATTCCGCAGGTACGAAGTTCGTCCGAGACCAGTACATGGTCGATGGGGATGCGGACAGGCAGCTTGTCTGGCCAGGTTCCGTAGACGCCACGACCTTGACGTGCGTTGGTCATGCCCGCCGCCTCAATCTGTTTGTAGTGCGGTGAGAAGACGGTGACGTTCAGGTCGCCCAGGACCACAGCGGGTTCAGTCGAGGCTCGCGCTGCATCAGCAATCTGTTTCAACGCGGCATTACGGTTGTGCATCGCCTCGATATCAAATGGTGCAGACGGGTGGGCGGCCAACACCCGCAGACGACCGTGCGGCGTATCGACCACAGCATCAATGGTCGGGCGCCCATTCGGGGCTTCCATGTATCGCCATTCCAAGATCGGATACTTCGAAAACAGGCCGAAGTTTTCGTACGGTTTTGGCTTCCAAACGTGGTGATCGAAACGCGTAGCAATTCGGTCCTTCAGTCCCTTGCGAAGTTCCGAGACGAACAGGATGTCTGGCTGCTCTCTATCGACCAGTTCCAGCAGTGCATCATGGTCGCTGAGCGGCCCAAAGGCGTTGATGGGCATCACCTTGAGGTTGGCCTCGCACGGTTCAGCGTCGGCAATCGAGGGCGTGTAGGGCGAAACTTCGATCGAGTTTGGGACGACCGTCAGGAAGGCAACAATGGCGATGGCTCGCTTTCGCCAGGCCAGAGATAGTGCGGTTGGCAGCGCCATCATGATGTAGACGTGACGGAAGCTACACAGCTGGTCGAGCGCCGGATGCACGTTCGCCATAAACCCGGCAAGGGTAACGATCGCGATGACGACGGTGACGGCGATACTGAGATTCTCGAGTTCTTTGGTGAGCATGACAGCCTCTTCATTGAGTACGAGGCAATCCTGACACTCCGAGGTGAACCCCAAATGAATCAAACTTGGAAAATTTGTGCAGGCAAGGATGATTCACTCCCGAGAATCAATATCCAAGCGGGGCGACCAAACGTCAGGCGGCGTGTCGCCGTCTTTCATCCCAGTCATCCCAGAGTTTGTGCAAATGAGGGGTCCATTCACAACTTGTGCATCGGGGATCGTTTGAACGGACCTCGGTGCATTCAACGCCAGATTCGACCCGCATCTGTAGTGTTCCCGCTGGGAAGACGACTTTTCGGTTGCCGTTTCGGTGCTCGGTTCGGGCGAAGCGGTGTCGTTGAGTGAAATTGCGTTGGCTTCGCAGCGCCTCAGAAAGTCGCACAGGGTCCGAACATGCAAACTTCGGGTTCAAAGTACGCATCGGACTCGGGGTGTCAGGAGTTGAAAACGGGCTGACCGACTCGCAGTATTCGATCCCCAGTACCGGTTTAGTTCGTTCATTCGCCAGTCGGTCCTCTTCTGCTGCAATCAGGTCTTCAAAGAACGCAATGACCTCATCCAGCGGCAGATGGCGGAAGCCCGGTGGAGGCATAGGTGTAAACTCAACGAACTCTGGCATGTCAGGACCGCAGAATTCCGGACGTTCGAAGCGCATGGGTTTGCCCCAGTCCCTGGGCAAAATCTGAAACCCAGTCCATTCATGGGCGTGTTCAACACAGTTGGCTTTCACCGCCTGCAATGCGACGTAGACGACTTTACGCACAATGTCGTCCATACCCAATATGGCCATGTCTCCCGGTTGTGCGGACGACCACAAATTCTCGCGTCGGGACAATTGAAGGTTCCGCTTCCGCGCAAGGTTTGAGTTAAAACGTTGCATGAACTCGGATCGTCGGCCTTCCGGGTCGACCTGCATCGAATGGTGGTGAGTCGACATCATGCAGAACACGATGGGTTCCTGACCCGTATCCTGCACGGCTTTGCCGAACATGTACCCCGCGAGGTTGCAGGTGTCTTCGCCAGGCCGCATTAACATTTGGCGATGGGCAGTTCGTCGGGTGATTTCAACAACTTGATTGGGTGCTCGAAATTTCGGTGCGGTCATGACACTTCTCCGTTGATTACGGATTCGTTCTCGTACGCAGCTCCGAATCGTTGCGAAGAAAGTTACAGCTTCGAGATCGCCCAACAATAGCAACAGATCGAGGACTCCCGGTTCTTGATGACTGTTGCGAATTTGGTTTGATTGCGGCGGGGTTTGTGTATCATCCGCGCGCCTTTGCCGTGGGTGAACGATGCACGAAGTTGAACTCATTAAACCGGGGAGTTTCGCTCCCGAAGATCACTACTATCCTCGGGTCCAGAACGCGCAGTTGCATCCGTTGGTGCGCTTCTTCATGAGCCTCAGTAATGAGCGGCTGGCGAAACGCTACTGCCACCTCCATCCAGAGGCTGACCCCGACGCAGTCAACGAGCTTCTGAATACCAGCCCGCAGTTCTTCAAATGGGCCGGCGCGGACCTCTTCCATGCCACGACGGAACACGGCGTTCGACGAAACGTGATTATCGAAACGAACTCGTCACCGTCGGGCCAGAAGTCGATGCCATATGAAGACGGTCGTGAGTTTGGAGGTTACCAAAAGATTATCGAGCGCAGCTTCCTCCCGCTCCTGAAACGCCGTTTGCCGCAGGGGGCGTTGGCTGTCGTGGCTGACAAAAACCCGATGGAAACCCGTGGATATGCAGCCACGATTGCAGAGCTGACAGGCGAAGACGTCTGGTGGGTTCATTGCACGGCAGACAACAATCGGGTGCGGTTCACAGACGGAGTTATGGAGATCCGCAACGATGATGGCTGGGTGCCCATCCGCGCAGCGTTCCGATACGTCACGCAGCAACCTTGGAACCGAATTCCACCACTCGCGAAGACGAAGTTCTTAAATCCCGTCCTCGTCTGCCTCTGTGGTGGTCGAAACAAGTTGATGGCTGCGAAGGCATACGACTTCTTCAACGCGTGGGCGCAGGACGCTGGACTTGAGTTGAAAACACCGGAGACAATCTGGGACGTCGGCAAACACGAAGTCCCACTCTGGGTCGAGCGAATGGGTGGCGTCGCAGTCGTCAAAGTCCCTTATGCCAACGCGGGGCAGGGCGTCTACACCATCACGTCCCCTCGGGAGTTGGATGCCTTCATGGAGACCGAGGAGGCCTACGACTTGTTCATCGTGCAAGGGCTTATCGGGAATCGAAACTGGAGCTCTCGAACGCAAGGCAGCCGCCTGTATCAGGTCGGTACGGTACCCAGTAAAAACAACAACATCTACGTCGCGGACATCCGATTCATGGTTGGCGCGGCGCCCGATGGCTTCTATCCCGTCGCCATCTATTCTCGCCGTGCGCGTGAACCCCTTGCCGAGAATCTGGAACCTGGCCAAGACTCCTGGGGAATGCTGGGGACTAACCTGTCTGTGAAGCATGAAGATGGGTCGTTTACGACCGAACCACAGCGGCTTTTGTTGATGGATAATCGTGACTTCAACAAGCTTGGATTGGGTCTAGACGACTTGACGGAGGCCTATCTGCAAACGGTCATGTCCGTGCGAGCTATTGACGACATGGCGAAGCGATTGGTGAATTCGAAAGGCGCGTTTCGGCGTCGGTTGTTCTTCGAGCTCAACCCAGACGATGTGCTCAGCGAGGAAGTGATATGATTGGAATCATGGCGAAGTATCCGCGGGTGACAGAGTTCGATGTTGAGCTCGGTGAGCCTGGTACGCGGACCAATCTCTTTGTCGAATTGATCCATGACGGACTGGGTCGAGCTGTTGGCGTTCCAATCGTTTTGGTGCGCGGAAAACGCCCCGGCCCCGTCTTCGGGATCACATGTGCGCTCCATGGCAACGAGCTCAACGGTATCCCTGTTGTGCACCGATTGATTGAAACCGTTGACCCCGAAAAACTGCGCGGGACGATGGTGGCGTGCCCCGTTCTGAACATTCCTGGGTTCACCCGAAACGAGCGCGAGTACCGCGATGGGAAGGACCTTAACCATCTGATGCCCGGCAAGGAACATGGCAACGAGAGCCAGTTCTATGCACACCGCCTTGTCGAACGTTTGGTGTCAAAATTTGACGTATTATTGGATTTACATACGGCGAGTTTTGGACGCGTGAATTCGCTCTACGTACGTGCGGACATGACCAATCCCGTCACGGCTCAGATGGCATACCTGCAACATCCAAAAATCATCCTGCACAATCCGCCGAGTGACTTCACGCTTCGCGGTACTGCTGATGAGCTGGGCATCCCCGCGATTACCGTCGAGATTGGCGACCCACAGGTGTTTCAGCCTCGGCATATCAAACCAACGATCGCCGGCGCGCGCGCGGTGATGAGCCACTTTGGCATTCTAAAGAGCAAGCCTCGTGTGCAGGCCGCAGAGCCGATCTTGGCCACTGGGTCTTCTTGGATGTTTACCGACTTTGGCGGCTTGCTTGAGGTGCTTCCCGAGGTTGCAACGACTGTAGAAGAAGGCGAGTTGGTTGCGCGACAATTGGATATTTTCGGGGCCGTCGTTCGCGAATATCACGCGCCATTTGATGGCGTTGTAATTGGCAAGAGCGTCAATCCGGTGAGCCCAACCGGCGCTCGGATTCTGCATCTTGGCCGGCTTGGGGATCTGGACGGTCTGGTCACCCCAGAGGCCGCTGCGGAACAGTCGAAGGTGGACAAATGAAGGTTGGGTTTCTGGTCAATGACTTCAAGACCATCAAGCCAAGTCAGACGACTGCCGAATTTATGCAAAAGGCAGGAGAGCTCGGAAACGACGTCTTCGTCTTTCCGGTTGCGGGAGTCTCTGTCGACGAAGACGGCCAGATTTCGTGTTTGGCCCGACAGTCTACTGTCAAAGAAACCGTTTCGTCGTCGCTGGAGCATTTGTCTGCGAGTAATGAGGTGAGGTTGCAGGTTTGCGACTTTGACCGCGTCCTAATCAGAACCAATCCCGGTCGTTTCGAGTGGCCACAAGTTCACGACGACGTGCTCGCCATGTTGGCGACGGTTGAGGACAAGGTCCCCGTCATCAACAGTCCATTGGGACTGCGCGTAACCAGCACGAAGTTCTTCCTGACGCAGCTTCCCGATTGGACTCGGCCACGAACGATCGTGACTTCAGATCCAAAACAACTCGAAGCATTTGTGGCTTCGGAAGATCAAGCTGCAGTTCTGAAACCTGTCCGGGGAACTCGCGGCGAGGGTGTTTTTAAAGTCACGAGCGCCGATCCGAACCTGAAAGCAATTATCGAAACGCTGCGTCAAAGCGGCATGATCATGGCGCAGTCGTTTGTTCCAGACGCCGTCAACGGAGACACGCGGGTGGTCGTTTTGGACGGCGAACCGCTCACGATCGACGGCGCCACCCTGGCTATCAATCGCCTCCCAACCGGCTCCGACTTCCGAAGCAACATCCACGTTGGTGGTCGCGCACAACCGGGAGTCCTTACCGACGGCATGCGGCGGGTAGTTGCGGCATGTGCCCCCCTGTTGAAAGAGAACGGAATTCGGCTCGCGGGATTTGATTTCTTGGGCGATGTCGTGTGCGAGATCAACGTCTATTCGACAGGCGGTTTTGGCGATGGCGAGAAGTTCTTCAACCGACATTTCACAGCACACGTCCTCGACCGACTCCTCTAAGACTCCCGGTTCTTGATAGGGCGCATGAAGCGTGCACATCGGGACTCCCGGTTCTTGGTGAGCCGCATGAGTCGGGCAGATCGAGGACTCCCGGTTCTTGTTAGTCGAACGTTAGTCGAACGTTGAGAGGTAGCCCAACTCGCCCCAACCGGAGGCGTCTTCGTCGAAGACGATATCGCCTCGGACACCTCCCTGCATGTAGACGCCGAATGGGGTCACATATCGCAGATACGCTCGGAACGGGTGCATATTGGAATTGCGCCCTTCGGTCTCGTCTTCTGGCGCGGTTGTGTCGTCTTCGTCGCTGAAATCCAAGAGCGACAGGAAGTTGAGTTGGAAATCGCCGTTGAGCGAGACGTGCGCGCCCAAATGCCAGCCGAATCCAATGAGCATGCCCAGCATGCTGTAGCTGTCGTCCTTCTCTTGTTCGTTCGTGTGGCTGAGGTATTCGCCCACGAATCCGTAGGTCATCACGAAGTCCTCGTCGTCGTTCATCATGGCCCACGCCAGCACGCCTCCGAAGCTGCTCGTGCCCAAACCAATGGCTTCTGGAGCACCATACAGGGCCAGACGCATGCCGTCCGAGTCGTCAGCGCCTTTCGCCTCGGCCTGAATCATCCCGATGGCAGTGTGGTCATCAGACAGGAACCCTGTTGAGATACTGTAGCCGGCGCTAATCGAGCCATACGACCATTCCGTCCAGTCTTCGCCATCGATCGACGTGTCGTCGAGCAGGCTGTCCGTTGCTTCATGAATGAAATCGTTGCCGTACTCGACGCCACCACCCGCGTTCCAGACATAACCGCTCCAATCTTCTCCGTTGACCTTGCTTGTGCCTCGCATGACGCCACCGTCACCGCGCAACTGGAAGCCTTTACCCAAATGGAATCGCAACACGGCTTGGCCTGTGAACCCACTCAGGTCGGACAAATCCGCCCCGGTGAATGAAACGTATCCAGCGCGAAGTGGTGTGAAGCTGAACCGGCCCCACGGAATTCGTCCGATGCTGCCGCCACCCGCGAACGCCCAGGACAAATCCTGACCGTCTTGTGGCATGACCATGATGGGCTCAAACCAAATCGAGAAGTGAGACGCGAACGAACCGATGCCGAGCTCAACGTTGCCACGCACCAGGTTTGCGTTCGAGCGATTGAAGTCCGACGGGAACCCGAGCTGCGAATACATGACACCAAGCAGCGGGCCGCTCTCATCATCGACCATCATGTAGTCGTGCCAGAATGAATATGGAACGATGTCTTCGAAGTACGCATCCATGGACGTCGTGCTACTTGGGCTCAACGACTTCACGGTGCTTGTCCAGACTTTGCCGGATTCCACCTCCGTGACTTTGACCTCCATTCCTTTGGCGCATTGCGGCAATTTGACGGTCGTCGGCGCAGTTCCAACATCTGTGCCCGCCACCTGAACTTTGCCCAGAAATGACTCGCCGTCACGGTCGCGCGGCATGTCGATGAATAATTCTGAACGACCCGCTTTCATGTAGGGCTCGCAAAGTCGATGGCGGGCCTCGGCGGGCTCGACCAACCCAATGAGTGAGACCACGTCTTCTCCTCCATACAGCGACGCGTAGTTCTTAATGAGCTCCAGTTTGTTGGACTCCGAGACACTGGCAAGCGGCAGAATTTTCTGCAGTCGATTCGTATCCGCAGTCTTCTGAGCGGCGAGGTCACGCTGCTTCTTTGCGTATTCGGCCCATTGGTTGGCCCGGGTCATCGCCTCTTCTTTAAAGGGGTTTTGTCCCTTGAGCTTTGCCACGGCTTCCCAAGCCTCCTTTGCAGCACTCGGGTTCGATACACCGTTGGCCTCGGCTTGAATTGCCTGGTCGCGTGCGACCAAAACCTCTGCATCAACGCTAAGGTTGATGGCCCCGTTCGGGTTGAGTTTGTCTGGCAATACGGGGATACCCGTCGCGGCGGCAGTCGACTTAATCACCGTGTTTGTCTCGACGATCGACGTCGGCCCGCCTTTCTTCGCCTCTTCCCGCATTAAAGCTGCGATTCCAGGGTCGCCTTGGGTGACTCCTCGAGCCAAGACCAGATTCGATTGGCCGTGAATTGCTGGAGTCTGGGTCATGCGTCCGGGAATGCCACGCAGGCTACGTTCAACGAAACTCTTTGCGTTTCCCGCCGTGACAACCTTGTTGGAGTCCGCCGCCCACCCATGCAGCGCGCCAAGCAAGAGATAGCTGAACGCTGGCCGGTCCTTGTTTGGTAGCGATCCCGCAAACTCGTCAGATTCCGCGGCGCTCAAAACAACCGTGTTCGCGGTCAGGGTTGGGTTCAGGGTCGTCGGAATCACAGGCTGAGCCGGGGCGAGCGCACTACCATCGGTGGCGCGTCCACTGAAACAGGCGTCGACGATCAGGACCGTCTGCGTTTGTTGACCCGTTTGGAGAATGTCCAGAAGCGTCTGTTGCGGAAGCCCACGTGCAAACAATGAATTCGGGTCTTGTCGAGCGTCCGCGCCAACCAGCAAACCTTCGTTTCCAGATTTAGCGGGCGCGCCGTGACCGATGAAAACAAACCACACGGTTCCACCGGGCTTCGACTGTTGAGACGCCAATAAGGCAAAACGTTCAATCTCTTCCTTCGTACCGTTCTCATTGGATAGGAAGTAAACCGAACCCACGCCGAGCGAGTTCTTGAAGTAGTTTTCCCAGTCGTTTCCGTTCGTGGTGGCTCCCGCAACATCTGGCAGGAACACATAGTCCTCGACCGCCACGATCACGGCGACGTCATTCGCCCCCGTCTTCATTGCCGGCGGCGCCTTGGCTAGAGAAGGATAACTTTGAGCGGAAGCAATAAGGGGGAAAAGAAATGCCCCTAGAACGGTCAACAGTGTGAGTTGTCTCTTCATGATTCGTCCCAAAAACCTGCGATTTCTTCGGTAAGTTCACTAACCATACAATGTCTTAAGCCCTTGTACCTACGCCAAAATCCGTCACTTTCACGTCAATAATTTGACGGTTTGGGCAGGATCCGACCTATCCGGGTTTCTTGACGGTGTTGGGAACGTGTTCGACGCTCCGTTTCACTCGAACGGATGAGGGAAAATGAGATTTCTGAACATTATTGTGATTTCGGCAATTCTTGCGTTGGCGGCCTGTGGGGACGACGATTCCGACAAGGGTAATAACGCCAACAACGCGAACAACGTCAATAACGCCAACAACGGTGGTTTTGATTGCGAAGGCGTCTCGTGTGACGCGTCGACCAGCTACTGCCTCGTGACGTACTCAAACAACGAGGTCGTCACGAACGACTGTGTCGCGTTACCTGACGGTTGCGACGCCTGCGGTGACTGCATCAGCGACGATGCGCCGCTTCAATTCCCCGATACCAACAACTGCGATGGTGTCGTCTCGTGCATCCAAGCCGGCGACATGATCCGGGCCGAGTGCGTTGTGCCTCCAAGTCTCTAGCCCGCATGAAATCTGAAGATCGAGGACTCCCGGTTCTTGGTTACTCGAAGTGGAGAGCGTCATCTTCGATCGGGAAGTGGCGGAAGAGGGCGGTGTCCAAAACGTAGTTTTGGTACAGTCGCCATGGGAGTCTCCTACCTTGTTTCGGGAGTCGGTCCGCGGCGCGTTGGATGTAGCCGGAGTTGAAGTCGATTAGGGGTTGGTCGGTCTGCTCACCTGGTGCCAGACGCGGCGTAAACACCTGGTAGTCGTGGTCGTCCATGTAGCTCAGAAGTCGGACAGCGTATTGGCTGATGAGCTCGCATTTTAGCGTCCACGAAGCGTTGGTGTAGCCGACGGACAGGATGGCATTGGGCAGATTGCTGAGCATCGCGCCCTTGTACATGGTTTCCTCGCCAACGTTGAGCTCCTCCCCATCCACGACAATTTTGGCGCCGCCGGCGACGACCAAGTCCAACCCGGTCGCGCTCACAATGATGTCTGCATTTAGGTGCTTTCCGGAGTCCAGCTCGATGCCCGTCGCATCGAACGACTTGATCGTGTCGGTGACAACCGACGCCTCTCCAGAGCGCAGCGCGTCGAAGAGGTCGTCGTCTGGAACGAAACACAGGCGTTGATCCCATGGGGCATAGGTCGGGCTGAAATGCTCACCGACATCGACAACATCGCCGATCTTTGCCTCGACCTCCTTGAGCAGGTAATTGCGCGCAGCCTCGGGAAAGCGTCTAGAAAACTGGAAGAAGAACATCAAGCGACCCACGTTCTTCCAGCGCGTCAGCGCCGACCCGACGGTCTTCCCAGTCGCCTTCTTCAACACCTCCGAAATGGCGTCTTCCTCGGGGACACTCAACACATAAGACGGCGAGCGCTGAAGCATCGTGACGTGTGCTGCCTTGCCAGCCATCGCAGGGACGAGCGTCACGGCCGTCGCGCCGCTACCGATCACAACGACGTTTTTGTCTTCGTAGTCGATATCGTCAGTCCAGAACTGTGGGTGAACAATCTGGCCTTTGAACTTCGAAGCCCCTGGATAGTCAGGCATGTGGCCACGATCGTAGCGATAGTAGCCCGTGCACGCCCAGATGACGTCACAGGTGTAGACGGTCGTTTCAGAGGACTCCCGGTTCTTGGAAGTCACCGTCCAAAGCCGGTCTTCGGATGACCAGCTGATGGTCTCGACCATCTGTTGGTATCGGATGTGCGCGTCGAGTCCGTATTCTTCGGATGTGTCGTGAAGGTACTTCAGGATGGATGGGCCGTCGGCAATTGCCTGGGGATTCGGCCAGGGGTTAAACGAGAACCCCAAGGTATGCATATCTGAATCGGAGCGAATGCCCGGGTAGCGAAACAGGTCCCAGGTCCCGCCAAGGCTTTCGCGGCCCTCCAAGATGGCAAAAGAACGCCCGCCACCGTGCTCTTTGACGTAGTAACCGGCACAGATGCCCGAGAGGCCGGCACCGACAATCAGGACGTTGAAATGCAATTGAGGCTCCTTCGTCGCGCTTTCTGCTTGGCACAGGCCACGTTGTGCTGGCTGCTTTGCGCCGCCTGCGTCGCGACATCTTAGCGTTGAGCGGGAAATGTTGAAGGGGCAAGACCTGATTAGTTCGAGGGTGAAACCAGCCGCCAATCCAATACAAATGCGTCGCCAAATCCTAGTTGGCCTTCATCGCCGCGTCCCCAGCACCACACGGAGCCATCTTGTTTGAGCCCGCAGGCATGTTCGGCCGATGCTGATAACTGCCTCCAGTCGGTTGCATCACGAGCTGTCGTGTCGGTTCCAGGGACGATCCCAGAGCCAACCATAGGGTCGTTCTGATTCACGGGACCGACGATGCAGTCGATCTGCCCCGCGCTGGTTAGGCCGCAGCTGGTGAGGCGTCCCGTGACCGAATACCAAGGTTGGTCCCAGTCAGCGATTTCGGTGATTTCGTTCCACTGCGCCACGCCAGGTTGGTCGCAGTACAACGCGCCGCCCGAAGTTCTGCCGCATGCCGTGTCGTCGTGCATGTAGATCGCCGTGTAGGTTTGGTTGGTCCCGACTTGATTGAAGCCTACACCGTCAGGCCTGCCGCAGAACACGGCTCCGTCTTGGCGAAGAGCACAATACGCACCGCCGTGTATCGATCTTAACTCGGTAAACGGTCCCGCAACGGCCTCGGCTGGCGCCTCGTCATCAGTCCAGCACACAAAGTTTCCACCTTGGAGACCGCAGGCTTCGTTGTAGGCGTCGATTCCGACGGCGGTCCAGTCCGTTTCGGTGCCGACCTGCGTCCACAAGGTCCGTCCGCGCCACTGGCAATACAGCGCTCCACTGAGCCCAATTCCGCAGATGAGGCCAGCATTGGAAACGACGTAGGAGAGGCCCTCGGGAGCTGCAGTTTGCGGAGTTGGAACCTGTGAAAAACGTCCGGTTCCGTCAGGGACCAAACCCCAGCAGACCGGGTTGTCGTTTTGGTCGATTGCGCAGGTTGTGCGCCAGTTTGCGGTGATCGATTTGAACGGTCCGTCCGAGACTTTTGCGGGCACCCAGCGACGGGCGGAGGTTGGAAGCCCGGCCTGACCATGTGAGTTCACGCCGATGCAGTGCGGCCTTCCGAGGCCATCAAGCGCGCAGATAACCGACCCGCCAAGGTCGATATCCGCCCAGATTAAGTCGTCGGAGAACGTCTCCCACGCTCGGTAGTTCGCACCCGCAAAGAACCCTTGTGAGCACCGCAACGCGTATGTGTCGTCGACACCGCAGAATCCAGCGCCAAAGACCATGATTCGATGCCATGAGGTGTCGGGTTGCACGATCGTCGGAACTGTTTCTTGGACGCCCGAGATGAAAGACGCACCTGAGCCCCAGCACCATGCTTTGTCGTCCATGTCGAGCGCGCACGCAGTGGCCGAACTTACGGTCAGCGCTTTGTACGTTCCGGGCATCAAGGCTGCGTTGTCAGGATCTCGTTGGTTCGGCGGGTCGGGCCAAAACTGTGCGTTGTTTGAGCCCCAGCAATGGACCTGATTGCTGGTGTCCAACCCACAAACCACCTGTGTTCCGATGTCGACCTCAAGCCATGTTCCGGCCACCTGAGTCGAGTTGCCTAAGACGTCCCAGCAGACCATCGATTGGTCAGCCTTGATTGCGCAGATGCCGATATTTCCTTGCGAACTCGCCGCCACCTTCGACCAGTCTGAATCGGTTCCAACGCGGGTCGGAACCTGCAGGTCGCCGCCTTCGACGATCCCGCGCGCATCGCCCCAGCACCAAAGCTCCCCGTCCATAGTCACGCCGCAGAATCCCAAGCTGAACGCGTCGATATCCTGCCATTTCTTATCTGGTCCAATCGCGGTCTGGCCCAGGAGTAGCTGCGCGCCGTCCCTCCATAGGCGGTCTCGGAGGTGACCCCAGCAGGTCAGTGTTCCTTCGCAATCTGTCGCGCATGTCAGCTCTCCACCGGCGGCGATTTCGCCGTATTGGCAAAGCGACGGGTCGGGGATCACGACGTTGTTGCTGTTGTTCGAGTTGTTGCTGTTATTCGAGTTGTTGCTGTTGTTTGCGTTGTTTGCGTTGTTCGAATTGTTGGCGTTGTTTGTGTTGTTCGCGTTGTTGATATTGTTTGCGTTGTTGACGTTGTTCTTGTTGTTGGTCGACCCGGTCGAGTCATCTCCACAGGCCACAAGAAACAACGAAATCGCAGCAATGGCTGCCCATCCCGATTTCATCCGAACTCCAGGTTACTGTTTGTCGCTAGTGTACTGGTTTCTGGGACGGACTCGAAGCGTTCATATTCATGCGTAGGACCATGAACCGTTTTGTGAAGGCAACTTACGGCTGCTATCCTTGCTCAAACGAACTCGGGAGATGGGATGCGACGATTCATTTGGATAGCGATGGTTTGTGGCGTAATTGGGTGTGGAAGCGATGACGAGACCGGCAACAACGCGAACAACGCGAACAACGTCAACAACGCCAATAACGTTAACAACGCCAACAACGCCAACAACGTCAATAACGCGAACAATTCGAACAACGCCAACAACGCGAACAATGGCTCAGATATGGGTTCCGACATGGACGAATCGGATGCAGGAATGGACATGACTATTCCGCCGATTGGAGGCAGTTATCCAGGCGTTCCAGCCTATCCGCATCGCGACAATCTTCCCACGTTGGATGCAACACCGGACATCACGAACTGCCCGTCCAACGGCATGACCGTTAACGGAACACCGGAAGACTGGCAGGTGATCACGGTCACGCAGGACTCCCGGTGCGAGATTTCGGGCAGCTACTACGTGGTTCAAAACTCGACGCTGACGCACCGTCTCAACGTACGCGGCGGTCCCTATGCCATTCGAAACAACGATATCGACGCCCCTGGAGTGGGCGGTGCAGTCAATCCGGGTGGCACCGAGATTCTGATCGAAGGCAATATGATTTACGACAATGGCGTCATCCCTTCGAGCGATGACCACCATGGTATCAACGTCGCCGGAAACACGGACGGTCTCTGGATCTTGGCAAACACAATCTACGAAAACTCCGGTGATTCAATCCAGTTCTGCCACGGCTGCGTCGGAGGTGAGCACGACGGTCCTGCCAACGTCTACATCGCCGGCAATATCATGCACGACGATGAAGAGAACGCCATCGACCTCAAGGAGTTCTTGGGCCCCGTCGTTGTGGTCTGCAACGAGATGTACGGCTACGAATCCGGGCAGTTCTCAGGCAACGGCGAGGCGGTCCGAATCAACGATGAAGGCCAGCAGGGTGAGGTCTGGTTCGCGCACAATGATTATCATGACAACCAGGTCGATGCGGCTCCGTACCGCAGTGATGCCGAAGGGTACTTCTTGGACGAGAACGCCACGAATGTGAACAACGACAACAGCAATACCGTCTTCGCGAACGGCGCCGACGCTCAGCAGTACTACGACCTCTACATGACCCGATATGGCCAGGACCTATCCGGCGCCTGCCCGCAGTAACAAGAACCGGGAGTCCTCGATCTGCCCAATTGGTGCGGTCCATCAAGAACCGGGAGTCCTCGATGTATTGGTGTGGCGCCGGCGAAAGAGGGTGAAGCCCAAGCCGAACAGGATGATGAGAACGGGGGAGTTGCGGCCTGTGGTTGTGGAACAACCTTCTTCGCTTGTTGAGGAGGTAGGGTCTTCAGTCGTTGGATCGGTCGCCCCACCGTCGTCATTGTCGCTATTCGCATCGTTTCCCGTGCCAAGGCACCCGAGTTGCTCACTGTTGTCGATGACCGGGTTATCGGTGGCTGGAAACTCTGAGATTTCAAAGCACCGCTCCTCGTCGCTTTGAACGGGGCCATTCTTGTCATCCAGATGCAGAGTCACGCAGATTGGGGCGGAGGTCTCTGATGGGTCGCCAAGTACTGCGACCGGCACTCGGGAAGGAAAATACTGTGTGCTGGTGTGGTCCCCATGGACAACCTCAGCGCGGATTACGTGGTCGACCAAGAAAGGCTGCGCAGGTGCTTGAAGCGCGGGGTGGTCGTTTGTGAATGCCTTTACACACGTTTGGCACTCGTTGTACCCACACTCCTCATCCAGGCAACTTTCTCCCGGGCCGGGGCGCCAGGTAATGCAGCAAAACTGTTCATCACTGTCCTTGACGACACGTCCTGGCTGAAGGGTGGGCATCTCAAAGACGAGCTCCGCGCTCGGGTCCACCCGAATTGTGCCAGAGTCCCAAGTTCCTTCGATCGTATGAACGCCAGCAAGAACGGGGCTTTCCGGACGCCAAACCGCTTGAGTCTCACCCTCAGTGGAGGGTTCCAGGTACTCCCCGAAACTAGTTGGTCCGAGTGCAATCAAGGGACCAGTCGTTAAGAAATCGTAGGGGTTGAATGGCTCGTTTGGGTCGGCGTCATCAAGCGAAATTGGGATGGTCCGCAGCTCCTCAGCCAGATCATCATATCTTAGGAAGATCTGCGCATAGATGGTCCCGTCCCTGCTGACCGCAAGGCCATCTTCCTCAGTGGGTAGGTTGGTGAATGAGTGCTCGAAAGCTGGAGAGCACGCAAATGCGGGGGGTAACTACGAGCGTAGCCATCAACACGCAAACCGCAATCAATGGTCCGATTAAGTTCATTTCTGTAGTCCTGTGAGTATTCGTCATACTAGCAATGGCGACAGAAAACGTCACCTCGCCGAACGGCACAGGATCGGCGCATATGCGTAACGTCTCATCACATATGGCTGTGCTTGACCAATCTCAGGGCAGGCATAAACATCAACGCGGGCGCAAAGCAGCAGGACGCCGAAAAGGTTGATGCTGAGGTCTGTTTGTTCCCTGCGCGGGGTGATGGACCAACGCGCTACCCGCATATCGGTAAGGTCAGCATCGCGTGATATTCGGAACTCGTAGACTTTCGTCAAAGGCCAACTCAATGAAACTAATGATCTTCGTGCTCGCAACAATCACGCTGACAAGTTCAGTTGCATGGACGCAACCTGTAGATGAGGTCATTGGCAACTCCGAGTATCTGATCTTGTTCCCGGATTTGCGAGAGTCCGTGGTGCCAGACGTTGTTGATATCGGGGCTCGCGTAACCTACGACGCGATTTCCGGAGGAGGCGGAACTGGTGGCGGCGGCATCATCCAGTACGACGTCGTGGCGGTAGGCAACACGATGGTGCTGAATCAGGTGAACTACTCGAACCTTGGGGCGGGTTTGGCGCCGTTGGGACAGACTCCAGCGTTTGGAATTGCTGGAGTTGGTCCGGTCTGGGTCCATCCAATGGTCCTTGATGACGCTGAGTCCGTTGCTGGTGAGGGCCTAACCGTTACGCGACTCACCAAAGACGTTGCGGGGAGCCAACGCGAAGTCGTACGGTTTGAAACGACGACACTAAATGGCAGTAGAATCGTAGACGAGTTCAGCACCGAGAGCGGGCTGATGGTTTTCAGTAGCGAGGGTACGACCAGTGCTGGCTCGCAGATGCTCTTGCGCTCGGCGCGTCGGATTCGGACGCCGTGGATCCCAGACAAGGCACCCAACTGGGCTCGCCCGGGTGCGCAACTTGTGTACGCGGGAACAAAGACGACGCTGATTGCCAATGGAAACCCTGTTGACCAAGTCGTCGAGGTACAGGTCGATGTCACCAACGCGAGCCGG
Organism: bacterium; assembly: GCA_030427705.1. Taxonomy (GTDB): domain Bacteria; phylum Myxococcota_A; class Bradymonadia; order Bradymonadales; family Bradymonadaceae; genus JAUIBR01. Next base: position 67,461 of record JAUIBR010000018.1, read on the forward strand.
GATTGGACCACGTTTGAATCCGCAACTTCCATCGGCGGTATCGCAGCCGGAGTTGCCCCGAGCGTCACTGGCGTCGGGCAATTGACCGGCGGGTTCTGGCTACCGAAAAGCGCGCTCGAAGTGCAGATTCCGACCGAGCCGACGGTCATCGACACGGACCCAGACACCGGAGCGCTACTTTCGATCGTGGGCGACGCGACGACGATTTCGCTGCAGCAAGAGCTGCCCGGTGCGGTTGTGACGTCCACGTACAGCCGCGAATTGGGCGTGTTGATAGGTCAACGAGTGATTACGGCTGGCCCCGCGGCGAACGAAGATACTCAGATCCAACTGACGGGTGGCAGTGATTTAGCCACGCTAAATGAAGAGCCTGAGTTGCCGTTCAACAACGTCAACCTGAACAGCACCAACGTAAACGCAAACAATACGAATCCCCAGAACAACGGTGATCCACAGAATCCGGGTGATGCTGGGGGTTCGAAGGGTAAATCTGATGGCGGTTGTGCCACAACGCGGTCGTTGGTTCCTGCCGACGGATGGTTTTTGTTCCTTATCGCCTTCGTTGCTTATCGCAAGCGCGAGCGGTTGACTGTGTAGGCTCGTTCAGTTTTGGATTGGATTGACTTCGGTGCCGCAGTGACAAGAACCGGGTGCCGCAGTGACAAGAACCGGGAGTCCTCGATCTGCCCAATTGGTGCGGTCCATCAAGAACCGGGAGTCCTTGTTAGCCGCCAAGAATCTGGGGGGCTGGAGTTCATCTGAGTTTGAAGTCTGGATACAGGGGGATTTTCAGACGGCGCTCGATGCCAGGTGGCAGGACTTGAACTGTCATCAGTTTCTTCTGCAGGCAGGCTCGCGTATCGGCGCTTACGTTGCCGCCATCAATAGACAGGGACGTGGGCCTTCCGTCAGCATCGAAGGTGACGTCGATGTCCACACGCTCGGTCCAATCAGGACATGCCTGTTCAGCGCGCATTCCGTTGAACAAAACCTGTCGGACGAGGTGGGCGCCATCCGCACGTCCAACCTCGCTGAGCGCCCAATTGTGTAGTTTGTGAATGTACTCGGCGAACAGGGCGTCTTGGGTTGACGGTTCACCTTTGAAGCCAGCGATTCGCACATCCTGAGCCTTCAGGTCCGACGTGATTCGCGTCAATTTAATTTCTTTCGATTCACCGGCGGCAAGGGTGACGGTGACCGACCATCCGCGAGGTTTGGATTTGTTGCCCAACATAAATGGAAGGCCCTTGGCTGAAATAATCACCCCCATATGGTCTTGATTGCTGCCGTTTGTGACGCGGACCAGAGCTTGGTGTTTGTTGTCTTCCATGGGTTCGACCTTGAGGAGCTCAGCGCGCAGTCCGGTCTGCTGCAGCACCTTGTTCCACTGGGCTTCTTCGGTTTTTATCCGCTCGACACGCTCCTTGACGAACTCCGGTGCGCTCGCCGCGGCCGTCATCGATTTTGCGAATGTGTACGCGTATTCGTAGTCCCGAATGCCAATGAAGTGCTCGACCATCATCACAGATTGTATCCATCCATACCGGTCTCTTTCATAGGGCTCCCTTAGGGCCTCAATGAAGATCGGCCCCTCGGGTCCCTGATATCCGTCGAGTTGTCTGGAAAGGGGCTGATTGCGCCGCAACTCCATGAGTTCATGCGCTTCCTTGTAATACAAGAGGACGTGCCATTGACCATCGACCCGCAAGAATTCATAGCGCAGATTTAGCACGAGCCTGGGTGCCTCGACTGTTGGCGGAGCTTCCTGTTGGGGTTTCGACATACTGGGCGTCATCCTGGCCATGTCCCCCGTTGGATAGCTGTACTCAACTTCTACAAATCCCTTGTTCGAGTTTGAAAGCCCCGACCTCAATACTCGATACGAAGTTGCATTGAAGTACGAACGCCGGTCGATAAACCCTTTTCGAAAGACGTCAAAAACGGGCGGTTTTGAGTCACGGTCGGTCGCTGCGCCGAACTTCGTGTAGACAGTGATGTCTCGCCCGTCGGATTCGAATCGAGCCTTAAGAAACTCCGCAACAAACGCATCGAACTTCGCCTTCTGGTCAGGAGACTCGGTGGCAGTCATCGATTGTTCATCTGGCTTGGGGTCAGATTTCGAAGCTGCGTCAGGAGTGGAGCAGCCCACGGCGAATAGAACGAGTAGAACAGAAAGCGTATGCAACACGAGACAACACCGAGTCATGGTCAAGAACTTGGTACCGATTACTAATCGGATTTCATGAAGATTCCAGACACAAACATGATGAAACCGATGAGGGTCATCAGCGCGCCCATGCCCATTAGAATTAGGGATGTCGTTTCGCCGGTCTCTTCCGAGTGGGTCTTCCACTCCGAGTAGCTGCCGACGAAGATTTCCTGGGCGTTTAGCTGAAGCGGTTTCTTTTGCCCGATTCCCACGACCATCGTTACCGGGTCATCGACTTTGAGTCCGGTGATTCGCACGGAGTCGGTCTCGTGTCGGAACACCTTGTCGCCGCTGGGACTGACGTTACCGATCATGGACACGGATGCGAAGCCGAGGTCTGAGGACCAGGCTTTAAAGCCGTCTCCGTAGCTTTGCTTGTGGCGCCACGCATACTTCTTGTTGCCCTTGTTATCTTTGTAGCGTTCGTACTCGTACCGGTTCCCGTAGACGACGCCCTTTTCGTGGGTCTTGTTTTTCGACGAGACCTTCATTGAGACGACATATCGAGAGTCGCCCGTGGTCGCGCTCGAGAGGTTGGCGCTGCTAAGTTGAGGCGTCGCAAGTGCGTCGGCGGTGAAGCCTTCCATGAGCACGGGTGCAGCGATTGCGCCGATACAGCCGGCAGATCCCAAAAGGAAGCCTGCGAACATCTGTCCGAGTCTCATCCGCTTCTCCAAAAACCGTTATATGATCATAGTATACCGTCTTAGACGCTGAGCAAAAGGAGGGACTCGTCTTCTCTCAGCAAACCCAATCGAGCTCCATTCGGCGAGAATGCGGCTGCAAGCACATCAAAGGTAATCCGATACTTTTTGCCGTCTGGCAGCAATAGGACGCCGCCATTCGTGAGTACCTTCCAGCCCTCCTTTGTCCAAGCGATGGCCCCTTCGACCTCGACCTCGGTATCGTCTGGGTCGAACCCGAGTTCATCAACGGCGCGCGAGCGGTCAGCCGCGGCATCGTCAGCTGACTCGTCTTTCGCGAAGATGGCCGCGAGTAGTTTCTCTTCTGGGGTCAGCGGAGTCGAAGCGGCAACTTGTTGATTGAACTCGCTGACGTCGATCAGTCTCCCGTCTTTGGAAACCCAGACATCTGAGGTCCATGGCTCAACTTTCGTGGCGTAGTAGGTGACGCCGCTGGACTGATCCACGACGGCAATCTCATCATCCCCCGACGCAAGTGCGTAGGCTCCGTCTCGGCTATAGGCTGCAACAGCTGGTCGGTCTGATTCAATACGAACCATCTCTTGCGCATCGGTCCGCATGTCGATTCGGTACAAGTACTCGGGCTGCCCATTGACCAAGAGGCGCAACGGCACCTCTGCTGGCACGTGGTCGAGCTCGACCATCCGCGAGATATCGATCACGTTGACCCCACCAAATCCTTCGATGTCGGAATCCGACACGAGCAAAAGATAGCGCTCTTCAAACAGCCCTATCACCCAACCCGGCCGAATCGTCATCGAGCTCAGTGTCGTTTGTTTCTCAGCGTCGATGATGGTGAGTTCGCGACCCTTCACAGAGGCAAGCCGCTCGTCATCCAGCCAGATCAAGCTGCGCCAAGGTCCGGTGTATCGAATCTGGTCCTCGTAGCTAAATCCGTCCTCCATCGGTACGACGATGGGTTGCGTTTCTTCGGGAGAGGACCACGGTTGCGGAATCGCATTTCCGGCTTCGACTGCGCTGAAGAGTACTCCCAACGCATCAAGAAGCATGGCGAATTCGGAATCGGTGATGACAGACGGAGCGCTCAACTCCACCAGTTGATTGCATCGGTTTGCCCGCCAAATCGCGAAGTCGTAGGCATCATTGACGGTGCCGTCCACGGGCTGAACAAACCGCGCGTCGTCGGGAACCAAGATGGGTTCACGCAGCGTTATCGGGAGGACTGGAATCTTGTCAAAAAGAACCACGTCGTCTGCATCGACCAGACGCTCTGCAACCGCGCGCGGACCCCAGCGGCCATCAAGATCGACTTTGCCATTAAAAATGTCCCGGAGTCCTGCGGAGTCCACGCCAAGCCTGTTGCAGGCAGCGTCGTAGGACGCGGGATGAACTAGCGGGCAGGCCAGCTCGATATGCCGCCAATCCGTGATGCCTGATGCAAGGTCGTCCGCGTGACCAACTGCGCCGGCAGACGTTTGATCGAGTTCATCGATGGCGTCTTGCACGAGTTCAACGTCTGACCCGAAGAAGTCGATGATGCCCATCGTTACAGGTCCCAACACACGCCGAGATATCGCTCGCCATACGGCGCCAGGTTGCTTGGCGTCGAGCGTGAGCCGGGATAGCGGTCGAGGAGCACGTCGTAGGTGCCTGGGATGAGGCGGTGCGTCATCCATGGGCCTTCTAGCTCGTTCGGGTTCGAGTAGTCGTACTCGAAGCTGCCCAAGAGGTGCCGCACACCGGTGTCTCGGGAGACGGCGTAGAAACGGAAGGGGTTTGAGTCGATGTGGTTCGCCGGCAGCGCTTGACCGTCGATGGTGAACGTCACGTTGATGAGCGATGAGGGCACGTCGACGTTGATGGTCTGCGACGCACCTGAGATGACCAGATCATCGATCAACACGCGTTCGCCGTAAGGGCCCAGGTTGCTCGCCGTACTGCGCGAACCTGGGTAGCGGTCCAAAAGAATGTCGTAGGTGCCGGGGATCAAGCGGTCGGTGTTCCACGGACCTTCCAGTTCGTTAGGGTTTGAGTAGTCGTACTCGAAACTGCCCAGCAGGTGCCGGACTCCCGTGTCCTGAGCGACCGCATAGAATCGGAATGGGTTAGAGTCGATGTGATTCGACGGTAATGCGGCACCGTCAATAGTGTAATTTATTGTCAGGGTTGTCTGCGGCACGTCGATGTTAAGCGTCTGGCTGGAACCTGAAATCTCGACGTCTGCCATTAGAACGCGTTCAGCATAGGGTCCCAGGTTGTTCGCCGTGCTGCGTGAACCGGGGTAGCGATCCAATAGGATATCGTACGTGCCAGGGATGAGTCGGTCCGTGTTCCAGGGGCCTTCAAGTGCATTCGGGCTTGAGTAGTCGTACTCGAAACTGCCCAATAGATGCCGTACTCCCGTGTCCTTCGCGACCGCATAAAACCTGAAGGGATTGGAATCGATGCTGTTCGCAGGCAGCGGTTGTCCACCAATCGTGTAGTTGATGGTCAGCTGCGTTTCGGGCACGTCGATATTGATCGTCTGGGAAGCACCGCTGATGACCAGATCTGGGATCAAAACACGCTCGGCATAAGGCCCCAGGTTATTCGTGGTACTGCGCGAGCCAGGATAGCGGTCCAACAAGATATCGTAGGTTCCGGGAATGAGCCGGTCGGTGTTCCAGGGACCTTCCAGAGCATTCGGGCTCGAGTAGTCGTATTCGAAGCTTCCCAGCAGATGTCGCACGCCGGTGTCTTTTGCGACAGCGTAGAATCGGAACGGATTGGAGTCGATGCTATTCGCCGGCAACGGTGCGCCGGCGATCGTGTAGTTGATGGTCAGAGTCGTCTGAGGCACATCAATATTGATGGTCTGCGATGCACCGCTGATGACCAAGTCCTCGATAAGGACACGCTCGGCGTAGGGGCCCAGATTGCTAGGCGTGCTTCGCGAGCCCGGGTAGCGGTCCAACAAGATATCGTAGGTTCCTGGGATCAGACGGTCAGTGTTCCAGGGACCTTCCAGCGCATTCGGGTTCGAGTAGTCGTATTCGAAGCTGCCCAGCAGGTGTCGAACACCAGTGTCCTTGGCGATCGCAAAGAACCGGAACGGGTTTGAGTCGATATGGTTAGCAGGCAATGGCTGCCCGCCAATCGTATAGTTGATGGTCAGAGTGGTCTGGGGAATGTCGATGTTCAGCGTGTTCGTGCCCGAAGTGATGACGACGTCCGACATCAAAATGCGCTCAGCATAAGGCCCCAGGTTGCTCGGCGTGCTTCGCGAACCGGGGTAGCGGTCAAGCAGAATGTCGTAGATTCCAGGAATCAGACGGTCCGTTATCCACGGGCCCTCCAACGCATTGGGGTTTGAGTAGTCGTACTCGAAGCTACCCAGCAGGTGCCGGACGCCGGTGTCCTGAGCCACCGCATAGAAGCGGAATGGGTTCGAGTCGATGTGATTTGCGGGCAGTGGCGAGCCACCGATGGTGAAGTTCGCGATGATCTTCCCGGAAGGCACGTCGATGACGTTCGGGAACGCCGCCGTGCTGGCGCAGGTCGTCGCGCCGCAGTTGGGGTTGATGCTGCCGACGCACTCGCTCGCCGCGTTGCAGGTATCTCCTGTCGTGCAATAGACCCCGTCATTACAGGCGCTGCCGGTTTGCCGACTAATCAACGAGAAGCTCTGCGTCTGGTTGTCGCATGCGCCATAGTATTGGCACGGGCTTGGTGCAGGCGGCGCAACTGGAACGTTCGTCGCGATGCAACCCTGTGCATCGGCGCTTGGGTTGGCGGGCGCGCAGCTCTCGTCGCCGGTGCACCATTGCCCGTCGTCGCACACCGAATCGTTGGGGACATTGCTGGCGACGCCCCCGGAGCACGAATCTGTGGTGCACGCGATGCCGTCGTCTGGCACCAGATTGTCGTCGTTTGTGAACTCGCAGCCCAAGATGTCGTCGCAGCTATCGGCTGTGCAGTCGTTGCTATCGTCGCAGACTCGGGCCGAACCGCCGCCACAAACGCCGGCCGAACACGTCTGGCCATCTGTGCACTCCGTCGTGGTGCATGGCGAGCCGTCGGCGAGGTTGTTGAACTGACACACGCCTTGGACCAAGACGTCATCGGTGCACGGGTTGTTGTCGTTGCAGGTCGGCGTGTAGCACTCGGCCATTCCGTTTGTGACGCGGCACGCCTGATTCGTCGCTGCGCATGTGTTCGGGATGCATGGGTCATCTGTGCAGCCGCCGTTTCCGTCTGGATGGAATCCTGCGTCACAAGCGCACGCGAATGCGGTGCCCATGCCGGAGCTCGAGCAAACCGTTTTGTTGGGGTCCATGCACGGATTAGGCAAGCACGGGTCTTGTGTGCAGGTACCGTTGCCGTCGTCATGATAGCCGTTTGCCATGTCACATTGGTCGCAGGCGTCGCCCACGTAACCCGGGTTGCAGGTGCAGCTCACCACGCCGCCCGTATCGTCGCATGTACCGCTGTTGTTGCAGCTGTCGTTTGCGCCGGTTTCGCAGAATTCATCAGGTACGCAAGCGCCGTTATCGTCGTGATAGCCGGCGTCGCAAACGCACTCATAGGCTGGACCGTTCGTATTGCAGGTCGTTTTGTTCGCCATCGTGCAAGGGTTTGGCAGGCAGGGATCGGTCGTGCATCCGCCATTTCCATCGGGGTGGTAACCACCCGCCGAGTCGCAATCCTGGCAGAATGGTTGTGCCCAGCCGTCCTGACAGACGCAGCTGATGGTACCAGCGTCTTCGGTGCATGTTCCGTTGCCCGCGCAAGATGTCGGCGAGCAAGTCTGGTCGACGCTGCATCGGTCGCCCTCAAGGTGAGTTCCCGCGGGGCATTCGCAGGCGGCGGTGCCGTCGGTCACGACACATACGAAGTCGTCTTCGCAGTTCAGCAGGTCACATGGATTGTCGGTGCATTCGCCTTCGTGCATCTGGAACCCGGCGGCTTCGTCGCAGCTACCGCAGAAGTCCCCGGCCCAACCCGTATCGCACGAGCATTCGGGACCGCTATCGCCTTCGGTGCATGTTCCGTGTTCGTTGCAGGTGGTTGGCAAACACGTCGTGTCCGCCTCGCAGGCCGTCCCGCTATCGGTCGTGCCAGCTGGGCAGACGCACTGCCCAACGCCGTCGTCATCGATGCACGTTTGGTCACCGCGGCAGTCCGCGACTTCACATGGGTCGATCTGGCAATCGGGACCAACGCAACCCTGGTCGATATCGCCCATGTCGACATCCACGTTATTGGTCGGATCGACGTTGTTCGCGGGCATCTCGTCGGTGCAATCACACGCTGAGAGCGGAAGTAAACAAAGGATAAACAGATAGAACAGGCGGCGCATACAGTCCTCAATTTCACGTTGCGCGGGGACCGTAGCGCAAACTCAACGCGATTTCGCCTGAAAGTGGCTGAAAGTCTGAAGAACGAGGACTCCCGGTTCTTGATTCAACGGCCAAAGGTCAGTTGCCGTAGACCTTGATGCACTGCCGTGTGTACCAATGAGCAAGACAGCTTCGGTTTCAACGTCAAGTCCAACGACCTCGTTGATTCCGGCCTGCTTTGCTGCCGCGGCTTGAGTTGCGTCGCCCCAAGCGACCAGCTTTAACACGTCGTAGGAACATGCGGTCCCGACCTTCGACCATGACCGCGGGCCGTCCGATGCGTTCAGGTTTGGGTCGAATCCCATCGTGCCGCCGTTCGGTCCTGCCGGTCCCAGCAGGATTGGTGGGTGGCCAACGTCTTCGTAAATGAGCCCGGCGGGCGTGCACGCGCTAAGGATGCACGCGGTTGCAAGCAGCGTCAGTAGTTTAATGAAGTTGTTCATGATTAGACTCCTGAGACCACGGTGCAGTACTTGCGGTACACAATCCCCAAGACGCCCATACGCTTTTCGTCCGCTGCTTGGACCTGGGTGATTCCCCCGGCTCTTGCGGCGGCGTCTTGGCTGGCATCTCCCCACGCGACGAGTCCCAGCACACCATAAGCGCATGATTCGCCGGTCTTGGTCATGACCCGTTTTCCGTTAACTGGCGTCAGGGGAACGTTCTCGGGTGGGGCTTGGACGTTGTGATACACCGCGCCAAACGGGGCGCAACTGGTCAGGAGCGCCGTGGCGCAGCCGAGTAATATCAGTCGTTTCATAGTTTACCTCATGTGGTTACACGAGGTGACCAAATACACCCGTTGTTTGTGGGGGACAAGGACTCCCGGTTCTTGATTCTATGCGGGTATCGCGGTTCTTGATTCTATGCGGGTATCGAGGACTCCCCGAATCTATGCGGGGATCGAGGACTCCCGGTTCTTGGGCGGTACTAGAATTGGTACTTCGCTTTCACACCTCCGACGATTCCGACAGTCAGGCCGTCGGTTCGCGTGGCATATCCGATATCCCCCAGCAGCGTGACCGAGTCGTTCAGCTGCCAGCCGGCTTCGTAGATGAAGCGCAGACCGGTCGGATTGACGTTGGGGTTGGGTTGTGTGTTGGCCTCGAAGGTCAATGACATCGGGACGTTGGGCACGGTGTCCCAAGCAAAGGCCATCCAGTAGCGGTTGCCGATGTCCTGCACCAGGTCAGCACCAAGCTCGAGGTTCGTTCCGCCGATACGCCCGATGCGCAGGGCAAGGCCCGCACCGATGGCAAACCCTTTTGTACTCGCGCCAAGCGTCAAGCGCGCGGTGGTCGAGAAGTTGCGGTCGGCCTCAAACGTGACTGTTCCAAAGCCATAGTTCAGGCCCGGTTCGTCATCGGAGAGCGGGGAAAACGGTACGCTCTCGCCGTTCTGGAGCACCGTCGCTTCCGCGCCACGCATAATGCCGAGGCCGAATCCGAAATCGTACAGATAGGTCAGGGGCCGATAGGTATATTGGATTTCTGACTTCCACATATTGTCGGATCCGCCTAGACCGGACCGGTTGGCCATCAACGAACCCGCGTCTCTGGCCATAGGTTGTGTACTCGCCACGCAACTCAAACTCAGACGTTTTCTGCGCGTGCCTGTCCAGACGGGCCTGTCGCTTCGTCAGATTTGTCTCGCCTTCCACGTAGACGGGCTGCGGGGTTTCGGGGGTTGCAAAGTGATTGCGCAGTGCGCCTTCACGACTCTCGGAGGCAATGAAGTACTCCACTCCCGGAGGTTGCATATCTTCGGCGGGCACAACCGCGACATGTGACGTTGGCGTGGCGCGCTTAAACGGAATGCGTTTGAAATCCTCAGTTGAGTCCAGCGGACGAACGGCCAACCAAACGGTCTTGAGCTGCCAGTCTTTGAGAGCTCGGTCTGGAACCATGCGTCCTCCTCGGCCGGAGCCTCGGTCTTCGGGACATGAAATGCGGTCGGTTTTTCCTGCGCAAATGCGGTCTGTGCGACCAGAAGGAACACCAGCGCAAATAACAGTCGTTTCATCGTTTCCTCCTACCAGTTGATGTTGAGTGAGAGTCCGGCGCCAGGGCCGTGGTGATTGATGGTTCGGGCATTCCAGCCAACATGGCCGAGCACGCTGAACCCATCGTAGAACTCGTAACCGGCGCCGTATTTCAGCGAGACGCCTAGGTCTTCGCCGACCGGCAGGTTGGTCACGACAACCTCGGCCTCCATGGGCACCTTGGGGATTTCGAGCAGGTCCAAGGTCATCCACGCTTCGGAGCCCAAGCCCCCGATGAACGCCAATCCCGTTGTCAGTCGAGTGCCGTCAAACTTCCCGATGCGCAGGAACCCGCGCACGCCAACGCTACTCTCAAACGTATCGATATCGTCGCCCTGTCGATTGCCCAACATCATTGCAAATCCCAGCCCCCAAAAGTCCCCAATCGCCGAGTCGACTTCGGCAAATCCATACCCCAGTGACAAGAACCGGGAGTCCTCGTTAGCCGCAATTTCACTGCGGGAGTCCTCGTTAGCCGCAATTTCACTGACCGAGGCGCCAGTGCCGTTGAAAATGCCGGCGCCGACTCGGAAGCCTTCGAGCCACCCGAGTCCGAGGTCATATCGGTAGTCGGCTTCGGCTCTCCAGTACTCATCGGTACCGCTTCCCAGGTTGAAGTTCACGAACTCGCCAGTGACTCGTGCGCGCGAGCGGTTGGGGCGAGGCGCAGGGTCCTGTGGCGGGGTGTAGACTTCGACGGTTCCGGCATTCTCGGCGCGTTCGAGTTGGCCGTCTTTTCGGACCGCTTCAACGGAGTATTCGAGGACTCCCGGTTCTTGGACGAGCTCCGCGGGAAGGTTCACAGACCATTGCGTGTCGCCGTTGGGTTGCATGTCGATGGTCTCGTACGTTGGCTTGCCGAACTCTCGGACCAGGAGTCGGGCCTGCGCCACGTTCTGCGGGCTGCGAAACGTTGCGACGACGGGTGTCTCGGAGTTCACCGGAGCCCGCTTTGGCGCCACGGAATTGCTGGAAGCACGCGATGCAGCTCGAATTCGGGCGGCTTCCTTTTTGTCGTCGGCGTACTGGGCGCGCTCTTCAGCCAACCGTCGTTCGGCGTCTAAACGCCCGCGGAGCCACGTGACTTCAACGTTTACAGCTTCTGCGTAGGGACTCTTGGGGTTCTTCGCCAGGAAGGTCTCCCAGAGCTCGATTCGCGTTGTGATGGGTTGGCCCAGCGTCTTGTAGAAGGTCTCGTCGACCTTCTGTTTTTCGGGGTCCGCTTTCGATCGAACCGGTCGATTCGATTTTGTCTTTGCCGGTTTCAGAATCACGGGGCTGACCGCTGGTGCGTCAAACACCACGAAGTCCCCAACCGCAGCTGGTCTCGCAAGCTTGTCGTAGTTGCGTGTGATGGACAGCACCTCGCCGACCTGCTGCAACTGGATTTCGCCAATCAGAAACCGGTCGACGACGGTCTTCTTCGTCACCGGGTGTGTCACCTCCAAACGTCTGAAAACCTTGACCCGAGCCGCTTTGGGCAACCCCGCATCGAGCCCAATGTCGACGATGAGTTCACCGTCGGCGATTTGTACAATCCTCCCCTCGACGGGCTTTTTGTTCTTTGGCGCCGCCGTAGCGGGCGAAGCCCAACAACTGTGTATCAGCAGCAGAAATGCCGCCACGATAGTCCTGGTCGTCTGTAGTTTCATAATCTCCTCCGTGTTCGACCAATTGCGTCTCCCTAGAGCAAGGGGTGTACCAAAACCGACTGGTCGGTCTTAAGTTGACGCGCAACGCGGGGAAGCGAGACTTGTCAACAATCTGCGCGTTCAAGCGGGTGGAGAAGGCATGTACCAAGAATGGACAATCCGTACGCCAAACATGTACTTCTTGCCCAGCCACATAGCTGCTATCATGCTGACACAACGGAGGAATCAGATGACAATCAAGGTCAAGGTAACGCGCGCTGGCTTCACAAGCTGCCCGTCGTGTCTTTCGCATATTCGTGTGGAATCTGAGCTGAACGACGTCGAGTGCCCATTTTGTGGCGAAGCGCTCGCGATTTCGATTCAGCAGCCTGTCGGACAGGCGACGATGTCAGTGCTTCGCAAGAGCCGAAGCGGATTGGTCGCCGCTGCTCTGGCAGGTGGTTTGATGTTCGCTGCTTGCTCGGATGAAGATCCGGACAAAACCAACAACGCGAACAATACCGTTGATATGGAGCCCGATTTTGTTGAGGAGCCGATTAACAATCAGGACTATGCTGGCGGCCCGAATAATTTCAACAACATCAACAATAGCAACAACCTAAACAACCTCAACAACACCAATAATGTTGAGGATATGGGTAACTCCGACATGACTGCCGACGGCTAACCTCAGGAATCCGATGACATACAAAGTCAAAGTTACGCGTGCAGGCTTCACCAGCTGCCCTTCATGCCTCTCCCATATTCGAGTCGAATCTGAGCTAAAGGACGTCGAATGCCCTTTTTGTGGCGAGGCACTCGTCATCGCCCTTGAGCAGCCTACCGGGCAGTCAACAATGGCCGTGATTCGTCAGAGTCGAAGCGGGCTAGTTGCAGCAGCTCTGGCGGGTCTTGTGTTCACGGCTCCAGCCGCGTGTTCGGATGGTGATGATGTCGAGCCAGAATATGTTGATGAGCCAATCAATAACCAGGACTACGGCAGCGCCAACAACCTGAACAACTTCAACAATTTCAACAACGAAAACAACGAGAACAACGTTGCGGATATGGGCGCTGACATGGCGGAAGACATGCCTGCAGACGCCGGCGATATGGATGCAGACGCAGGCGATATGGCAGAAGATGCCGGCGATATGAGCGGCGACTAGGAACCAAATTGACTGAAGAGCATATCACGCCCCCCATTGGTGCCGCCGTACCGAAGGGCGAGCCACTAGAATACGTCAGGCAAACCACAGCAGAAGACGTCGCAAATCCACATCCAATCTTGGCCGTCTGGGAACTCACGTTGGCTTGTGATTTGGGCTGCAAACACTGCGGCTCGCGTGCAGGAAAGGCTCGCGAAGGCGAGCTGACCACCGAGCAATGTCTGGATGTCGTCCAACAGCTCAGCGGGGTCGGAGTACGTGAAGTTACGCTGATTGGCGGCGAGTTCTATCTTCGTGATGACTGGACCCAGATTGCTCAGGCTTTCAAAGATGTTGGGATCTCGGTCGGCGTCACGACCGGCGCTCGGAATCTGACTGATGAGCGCATCCAGCAAGCCATCGATTGTGGCATCGACTCGATTTCGATTTCCTTTGATGGATTGGAACAAACTCACGACGCGCTGCGGGGCCCCAAAGGCTCGTGGCGCGCAGCATACGAAGCGGCAGAGAAAGTAGCAGCGAGCCCAATCCGGCTGGCATCAAACACCCAGATAAATCGATTGTCGATGCCCGAGTTGCCGGCGCTAGCCGATCTGCTCGTTGATCTAGGCTGCAAGGCTTGGCAGGTGCAGTTGACCGTTCCAATGGGGCGAGCCGCAGACCGACCAGACTTATTGCTACAGCCCTACGACTTTCTAGAGCTGTTTCCGCTGATGGTCTGGATAAAACAGACGAAGTTGATTCCGGCAGGCATGGCGTTCTTCCCAAGCAATAACGTCGGATACTTCGGCGTGTACGAGAAGATTCTGCGTTGGGGCGGCGACCGCGGAACACACTGGACAGGGTGCAACGCAGGTAAATATGCCGTGGGTATCGAAGCGGATGGCAAGATCAAAGGCTGTCCGTCGCTCCCATCAGCCGACTACACTGGCGGCAATTTCAAGAACGACCGACTGTCGGACGTCGTCGATAACTCCGACAAACTTCGCCATTTGTGGCACCGAACACGTGACGACCTCTGGGGATACTGCGCAGAATGTTACTACGGTGACACCTGCTTGGCCGGCTGCACTTGGACGTCACACACTCTGTTCGGGCGCCCCGGAAACACACCCTACTGTGTGCACCGCGCAACCGAGCTTGAGAAGCGCGGCCAGCGCGAGCGAATCGTAAAAGTCGAGGCCGCTGAAGGAATCCCATTCGATTATGGTCGCTATGAGATCGTGACCGAGCCCATTCCAGATGCTCCGGAAGTCCCAAAGATTGTCGATATGGCGCTGTCCGATGTGACAACGCTGCCAATCGATGCGGGCAGCATCTGGACGAAAGAACAACGCAAAGAGAAGCTCAAACGCCAGTAGTTCGCGCGACCCAAAACAAGAACCGGGAGTCCTCGATACCCGCACCAATTGCGCATATCGAGGACTCCCGGTTCTTGATGGGTTGTGTCAGAACGCGACGCAGCGGTCGAGGTAGACGATTCCCTCGGCGACGGCGAGTGCGTTGGTGGACATCGAGAATCCTGTGTAATCGTCGCCCGTCGAAGTCGAGTACAGGATGTCGTACGTGCCGGGCATGATGAGCACGCTCTCCCGCATCTTGTCGGCCCCAGAGACCGTTCGGCTGTAGTCGACGATTCGAACCCACGCGCCAGTTTCTCGTTCCACAGCAAAGATATGAAAGTCGCTGCCGGGAAGGCTGACCTCGGGATCGATGCCTTCAACCGTTACGAGCGGCGCGATGGCCGCGGGGTCGACGTCGATGTTCAATACCTCGCCTTCGCCAATAGTGACATTTTTTTGCAGGTATACAATCCCCTCGGGAACCGCCAAGGCATTGGTCGACATCGAGAATCCCGTGTAGTCATTTCCGGTCGAGGTCGAATACAGGATGTCGTAGGTCCCCGGCATGATAAGCACGCTTTCGCGCTGTTTGTCGGTGCCTGATACGGTTCGGCTATAGTCCGCGATGCGAATCCACGCTCCGGTATCCTGCTCGACCGCGAAGATATGATAGTCGCTCGATGGCAGGGTGACCTCAGGGTCTTGACCTTCGTAGGTCACATTGACCGTGATTGCAGCTGGATTGACGTCGAAGTTCAAAACCTCGTTCTCGCCGATGGTGACGTTCTTCTGCAGGTGCACGATGCCCTCGGGGACGGCCATCGCGTTGGTCGACATCGAGAACCCCGTGTAGTCATTGCCGGTCGAGGTCGAATACAAGATGTCGTACGTACCAGGCATGATGAGCACGCTTTCGCGCTGTTTATCGGTACCAGATACCGTGCGGCTGTAGTCCGCGATGCGAATCCATGCTCCTGTGTCCTGTTCAACCGCAAAGATGTGATAGTCGCTGGAAGGAAGCGTGACTTCGGGGTCTTGGCCTTCATAGGTCACATTCACCGTGATCGCCGCAGGATCGACGTCGAAGTTCAGAACCTCGCCCTCCCCAATGGTGACATTCTTTTGCAGGTATACAATTCCCTCGGGAACGGCTAGCGCATTGGTCGACATCGAAAATCCGGTGTAATCGTCCCCGGTCGAGGTCGAATATAGAATGTCGTAGGTGCCCGGCATGATGAGCACGCTCTCGCGTTGTTTGTCCGTGCCAGAGATTGTTCGGCTGTAGTCGGCGATGCGAACCCAGGCGCCCGTGTCCTTTTCGACGGCAAAGATATGGTAGTCGCTACCCGGAAGTGTGATTTCTGGGTCCTGGCCTTCGTACGTCACATTCACGGTAATCGCCGCCGGATCGACGTCGAGACTGTAGGTGTTCGGACCTGCATAGAACGTGACGTCGCGGTCCAGGTACATGATGCCCTCGGGCACCGCTAAGGCGTTGGTTGACATCGAGAACCCTGTGTAGTCATTTCCGGTTGAGGTCGAATACAAGATGTCGTAGGTGCCAGGCAGAATCTTCACGCTCTCGCGCTGCTTATCGGCTCCCGAGATTGTACGGCTGTAGTCCGCGATACGGATCCAAGCTCCAGTTTCCTTTTCGACCGCGAAGATGTGGTAGTCGCTGGACGGCAGGGTGACTTCGGGGTCTTGCCCTTCGTAGGTCACGGTGAGGTCCAGATTTGCCCAGACGATATCCGTGCTACCCAACGAATGCGTGGACGCGCACGTGGTTGAGGTTGGGTCTGCCGGGCAGTTTGCCTGCAGCGTTCCCTGGCATTGTCCGCTCGCATTACAGACATCGCCCGTCGTGCAGTAGATGCCGTCGTTGCAGCTCGCGCCGGGGTTCTGGTTTAGGGGCGAGAAGGAGTCGGAGCCTTCGTCGCACACGTAGTATGCGCAGGGGCCCAAGGATGGTCCTGTGGGTTGTGGAACGTTCGTCGTCACGCATCCGTCGGCTCCCGCTTGTGGGTCGCTTGGCAGGCAGACTTCGTCGCCGTTGCAGAAGAGTCCGTCGTCACAAGCCGCGGTGTTTGGCGTGTTGCTCGCAAACCCGCCCGAGCACGAGTCGGTCGTGCACGCGATGCCGTCATCAGGGACGTTGGTGTCGTCGTTGTCGTTCTGGCAGCCCAGGACCATGTCACAGCTGTCGTCTGTACATGGGTTTCCATCGTCGCAGGAAAGCGTCGTTCCGCCGCCACACACGCCTGCGGTGCAGACCTCGCCGGTCACACAGGCGGAGGTTGAGCATGGGCTGCCATCGGTAATCGGATTGTACTGGCAAACACCTTGGACCAGGACGTCGTCGGTGCAGGGATTATTGTCGTTGCAGGTCGGCGTGTAGCACTCGGGCTGGCCGTTGCCGTCGTCGCGGCAAGCCTGGTTGGTGGCGGCGCAGATGTTCGGCAGGCAGGGGTCCATCGTGCATCCGCCTGCACCATCATCATGGTATCCGGGGTCGCACGAGCAGACGAAGCTCTGACCGTTCGTCGCGCATTGTGTCTTGTTGGGGTCCATGCATGGATTTGGCAGGCACGGGTCGTTGGTGCAGCCGCCTTGTCCGTCGTCACGATAGCCGTTGGCAGCGTCGCATTGGTCACACGTGTCGCCGACGTAGCCCGTGTTGCACTGGCAGTCGACCTGCCCGTCCGGGGTGGTGCAGGTGCCTTGTCCGTTGCAGCTATTGGCGTCGCAGACCTCGTCGATGACGCAGGTGCCGCCTTCGTCGTGATAGCCCGCATCGCAGCTACATTCCGCAACACCGGACGTCGCATCACAGACCGTTTCGTTGGGTTGTGTGCAGGGGTTCGGCAGGCAAAGGTCGGTTGTGCAGCCGCCTGCCCCGTCTGGGTGGTATCCATTCAGCGCATCGCATTCACCGCAGCTTGCGCCGGCCCAGCCTTCGTCGCAGGCGCATTCCGGTCCGTTTGCGGTATCGGTGCATGTGCCGTTGCCCGCGCAGGTGTTGGGCATGCAGGTCGCGTCAGGTTCGCAGACGCCGTTTTGCTCGCTCGTCCCGGGTTCGCACTCGCAGACACCTTGGAGGTTTTCGACCACGCACTCCTGGTCGGCGCGGCAATCGACCAACGAACATGGGTCGTCGGTGCATCCGCCTTGCCCGTCATCTACGTAGCCAGCAGCTGTGTCGCAAGCATCACAAAACTCGCCAGTGAAACCTGTTTGGCATTCGCAGACCGGACCACCACTGGTGTCCATGCACTCGCCGCGGTCGTTGCAGGTTGTGGGTTGGCAGGTGGTGTCCTCGATGCAGGAATCGCCTTGCTGTGTTGTGCCGGCAGGGCATTCACAGCTGGCCAGACCACCGTCTTCGACGCACGTCAGCTCGCCGCAATCCACGTCATCGCAACTTCCGCCGTTATTGGAGTTGTTGGCGTTGTTCGAGTTGTTGACGTTGTTGGTGTTGTTGTCCTGATTGCCGGTGGTGTCTTCCGAACAAGCAACGGCGAATAGCAAAACAAAAATGAGCAGTGCGCGGCGCATAAAAACCTCGATTTATTCAATGCGCGCGCAACGTAGCGGATGGCGAATTCGAAATCCTCTGAAACAAACTGAAATCACAATCGAAGGTTCCTCGTTACCCGCACAGAATCAAGAACCGGGAGTCCTCGTTACCCGCATAGAATCTAGAATCAAGAACCGGGAGTCCTCGTTACCCGCATAGAATCAAGAACCGGGAGTCCTCGATACCCTGCCGGAACTCTAGGCGTTACCAGCCTTGGATTGTGTCCAACGACGTGCCCCAGCACACAGGCTGTCCCGTGGTTGAGATGGCGCAGCGCTCGCCGTAACGCGAGGTCGAGAAGCTGTATGTTCCGCTCGGCGTTCCGGGTTCAATTCCGAGGTTGAAGGTGTTGAAGTCCACCAACGTGCCGTTGGTTCGAATCGCGGTGAGGAGAGATCCACCCGAGATGGAGCTGAAGGTCCCAGACGGCGGCACTCCCGTGCCGTATGGCGTGCCCCAGCAATCCAGATTGTCATTGGAATCGATGCGACACGCAGAGGCATAGCCAACTGCGACATCTTTTGAGGGAACGTTGGTGAACGATGAAGGTGCGATGTGGGGCGTGCCGATGCCAGGGATGGGTGCCGCGCCGCTGCAGTCGATGTCACCGGACGGCGTTTCGATTGCGCAGTAGTACGTGTTCTGGAAGTTATCGATCATCGAGTAACTTGGCGTGGTGAGGTCACCGACGATGCCATGGCCCCAGCATTGACCACTGGTTGACGTGTTGACCGCGCAGTAGCCGTCGCCCTCGTTGGGCAGCGAGCTGTGTGACCCGGTCAAGCCGCCCGAGAAGACCGTGCCAGCAGGGAATTCGCTATTGGTGATGATGTCATCGCTACCAGCGCAATTGAGCGCTCGGCCGCTGTCCAGATAGCAGATGGAGTACGGATTCTGCACGATATCGGTGATCGTGGTTTGAGGCACAATTGAGCCGCCCAACGCATAGGTGACCCCGTTGTTGGCCAACGCGTACAGAATGCCGTTGTTTGCGACAATATTTGTGTAGGTTCCGGGGTAGGTTGGGATGGAGGTTGCATTTCCGTCACCCCAACAAACAAGCTGGCCGGATTGGTCCAGACCGCAACCATCGGCGGTCATGCTGGTATCGCCATCGACGCTGGTAGTGCCCGAAACCGCGGTTTGCAACGACACCGATGGTGTCGCGGTCGCCGTGCCGTCCCAGTACCCAAACGTCCCGTTTGCATTGATGCCAAATTGCCCGCGGTAGGTGTCATACAGCTGTCCAGTTCCGGTGGTAGAGCCGCCTGCAGACGTCCAACTCACTGTGCTGCCATCGCTTCGAAGCGCAACGTTCGAGAACGCGGTTGTTCGCACGCGTACGAAGTTGTTGCCGGTTGGCAGGTTGGCGCATGGGTCGGTGCCGCCGGTTGAGGAGCCCCAACACCGTAGCTCTCCAGTGGTTGTGATAGCCATCGCCCACTGTCGTTCGCGTGCGAAATAGTAAGGGTCAGCGCCGACCGCGACTTGGCTGTAGGCGCCAGCCGGTGGTGAGTTCAAGACGCCGCGTGCGGATGTACACGTCATGTTGCCCAGATCATCGATCGCGCACAGTGGGTGCGTCCGAGACAAGGGTGGTGCCATGCTGAAACTCTCGAACGAGCCGGACGGAATGTCGGCGCCTGTGGTTCCACCTGTGCACACAATCTGGCCCGTCGCGTCGAGTCCACATAGGCCGTACCAGGAACCCTCTTCCCAGGTTTCAGCAACCGAAAGGTCGATTCCATAGTTTAACGACCGCGAGTAGGGACGTCCGACGGTGTCGATCCAGAAGTTGTTTCGGAAACCCAAGTGTGCGGAGGTCCAGTCGCCATTTTCTGGAGCTTTCGCCATCTCTGGCGAGTCCAGCTCGCAATCCGCGACGCCGTTTAGGATCCAGCATAGCTCTCCTGTGACGATTGTTGTGGAGTGGAAGCCGGAAAGCGAGGTCGCTCCCGAGGGAATATGGAACCGTGCAAAGCCCTCGCCCGAAGACGCTTGAATATTGCCATTCGCAGTTTGGGCGAACAGCCATGCGCCCGATCCCCAGATCTGTTGTCCGGCCACGATCTGGTTGTCGATGATGTCGGAGCCGTCCCCGGCGTTCCAGCAGAATAACACGTCGTCTGAGGCCCGCGTGGCGCAGACTTGATCCCAGTTCATCGCGACGTCTGACCATGGGCCAGTCTTGCTGAAATGCGGCATCGAATTGAAGGTGTAGACACCACCGGATTCCGTGCCCAGATCGTCGGAGTAGCATGTCAGATTGGCCGAGGTGTCGATGACGCACGCGATGGTGTTTGAAGGCGTCACGCCCGTCCACGACTGCACGCGCACATCCATTTCGGTGACATTATCGAAGCGACGGAACGTCGCATCCCCGACGAGTTTCATGAACATCGATGTACCGTTGGTGCCCTTCATGTAGATGGCGTCGTCGTCGTCGTTTTCAAAGACATTTGAGGCGCCGGCGATCACGCCCAGATCGTTCGATTCGCCCTCACCGGCGGCATTGTCTCGCCAGCACTGGATGGAGCCAGCGGCGGTTGCTGCGCAGAGCTCGTTGTGGCCTGCCGCGATGTCGTCGTAGGTGCCCGTATTGACCTCATTGAGAAGGCCGATACCGCTTGAGTTGGTGAATATCTCGCCGCTACAAACCAGCTCGCCATCGGCGTAGAGGCCGCACGCTCTCAAGCCAAAATCTGCGATTGGGAGCGCAAGATCGACGAGTGTAGGTCCGGTGCATGATGTGGTGTCGACCTGGCAGGTCGTGGGGTGACACGAGATTGAACCGCCAGTGAACCCAAGGCCGATGCAGGTTTCGGTGGTGGTGCCTTCGCACTCCTCACCGGCTTCGATGAACATATTGCCGCATTGCGGCGGGTCGCATTGCGCGGCGTTCTGAGAGTAGCTGTAGGTGTCTGGTGCGCAGCTCGCGCATGCGCGGTCTGTTGTTTCGTCAGGTGTGATGACCACATACTCGCCGGGCAGGCAGTCCGTCCACGCAACACAGGCCGTTGCGGCGTTGCTGTCGTCATCCCAGGTGCCCGTTGCGCAGGTTTCACAAACGGTGTCTGTGGTCGGCGTTCCGGCGGCCGTTTCGGTTTCGCCTGCAACACACGTGGAGTGGGCGACACAGACCGTGCTAGCGTTGCTGTCGTTGTCCCAGGTCCCAGTCGCGCAGGTCTCGCACACGGTGTCGGTCGTTGCAGTTCCGGCGACAGTCTGGGTTTCGCCTGCCACGCAAACGGTATGGCTGACGCAAAGCGTTTCGGGGTCGCTATCGTGGTCCCAGGTTCCGTTTACGCACAACCCGCATGCTCGGTCCCTTGTCGCGTTCGGTTGAATCAAAACGTAGTAGCCAACCGGGCAGGTCGACCATGCCACGCAGGCAGTCGAAGGATTGCCGTCATCATCCCAAGTTCCAGTTGCGCAGGGTTGGCAACCCGTGTCGGTCGTAGCCGTACCGACGGCGGTCTGCGTTGTCCCGGCTGAACAGGTTGAGTGCGCCACACACGCCGTTGCTGGGTTGGTGTCGTTATCCCAGGTGCCTGCCGCGCATGCCTGACATGTTGTGTCGGTGGTTGCGGTGCCTGCGACGGTTTGGGTGGTTCCGGCAGCGCAGGTCGAGTGCGCAATGCAGGTGGTGGACGGGTTGGTGTCGTTATCCCAGGTGCCTGCGGCGCATGTTTCGCAAACGGTGTCGGTGGTCGCGGTTCCAGCTGCGGTTTGCGTTTCGCCAGCAGCGCAGGTCGAGTGCGCAACGCAAGGCGTTGTGGGGTCACTATCGTCGTCCCATTCACCCGTCATACAACCCATATTATTGTTCGAGTTGTTGCTGTTGTTGCTGTTGTTCGAGTTATTCGAGTTGTTCGAGTTGTTGCTGTTGTTGCTGTTGTTCGAGTTATTCGAGTTGTTGCTGTTATTCGAGTTGTTCGAGTTATTCGAGTTGTTCGAGTTGTTCGAGTTGTTGCTGTTATTCGAGTTATTCGAGTTATTCGAGTTGTTCGAATTGTTCCGATTATTCGAATTGTTCAGGTTGTTCGAATTGTTAACGTTGTTGATATTGTTGACGTTATTCGAATTGTTGACGTTGTTGACGTTGTTAACGTTATTCGAATTGTTGACGTTATTCGGCGTCCCGTTGTTGTCGCTCCCGGAGTCATCCGAACAGCCCACGATCAACGCAATACCTACCAACAAACTAAACCACAAACTCGTACGCATAACTCGCCCATCCTTTTGAGATTTCAAGGAGTCTAGGCTCCCCGATCTCGGCTGTCCACCGATCAAAATCTCGCAAGATGGCAACAGGACTTGCCATCGGGTCAAGATCCCCCACCTCTACTGGCGAGTCGATCAGACACCACGCGGCGAAACGCAAATTCTTCGTGAGTGTGTTACGGCAAAGTGACAGTCAGAACACAAAAAACGGATCGTCCGATCGGCCCTTGTTTTGGGACGGAAGTGCGATCCCCACCACATCGTCAGACCCAATCCCGAGAATTTTGGCACGCGACTTGTACTAGTAGGGACTCGTCACACGATTTGGAGACCGAACGATGAAACTCGATATTAAAAACGCAGCCCTTGCATTGATGGTTGGATTTACCCTTGTGGGTTGCGGCGACGACACGACGCCAGACTCATCAGAACTGGAAGCAGCGTGCGGCATTACCGCATGCACCGAAGTTGATATCTCCGACTACGAGCCTTCCAATCTGGGCGTCGACGCGGACGCAAAAGCCGATACGCAAGGCGTCGAGTTGGCGATTCGCGAACTAAGCGCTGACGGCGTGCTGGATGCCGACGATGTGCAACGCGCGTTTGAAGAAACCGGTCGCAACGTCAGCGACGGCGAGATTCGGGCGCTCCGCGCAGGCATCATGAATCCAGATATCGAAGTCACCGAAGAAGCACGTGAGCTGGCGCTAGACCTCGCGGTCACGGCCAACCTCCCCGCTGACGAGGCGCAAGAGATTCTCAGCGGTGTTTCCTTCGGCGGTACCGAAGTTCCAACTGCTGTCACCGAACTTCTTCGCGAAGCACGCCTTGCTGGCGCAATCGCCTACGACGTCAACGAGGTTAACAGCGACGGCGAAGGCATCTGGTCGCCATACCCAGCGACGACACCTCCAACCGAAAACATGGCGTTCGACTATACCGAGATTACGCCAGAGAAACTCATCGAAGACATGGAAGACACCGACGTCGAGTACAACCGAATCGTCGGAGTCGAAACCGCAACGACCTCCTGGGGACAAGAGTACAAGCGCGCTCGCTACGAGCGTGGTGTCGGCGGAACGGGCAACATCATGGCTCACTACGATGAAGTCTATCACCCAGACATCTATGCCCGCGGCCGCTCCGGTCAGAAGTGGGCGAACAACGTCGCCATCATGTCTGACGGCACGATCCACTGCTTGCCAGCATCGCGACGCTCGGAACGACAAGACCTCATCCTGACGAACCCGCACCTCAGCCGTGGCAAGCACCTGCTTTACAACGGCCACCTCGACGTTCGTGAAGGCGTCGTCACCGGCATCGAAATGTCAGGCCGACTCAGCAAGCGCGCTGCCAAAGGTAAAGCGATGTTCATCAACCCAATTGCTGTACTTGAAGCATGGGGATTCGAAATGTCGCCTAACTTGCGCATCCGCTACGGAAACACTGGCGACGGTGTTCCGGTCATCGAAGAAGGAACTGGACTCATCGTCCAAGACCCTGCACAAAACTAAGAGCTGTGAGGCGAAGCCGAACTCCAAAGCCGTGAGGCGAAGCCGAACTCCTAGCCGTGAAACTCAATCGCCGTGAGGCGAAGCCGAACTAAGATATGACCATGAAGATTTCAACGAACAAAATTGCTGCTCTACTCTTTGGCGCCACGCTCATCTTGGGCTGCGGCGAGGACGCACAGCCAGAGCTTCCAGGCGATGACGCCAATGCAAGCTTCGGCGGAGCGAACTCCAAAGCCGACGGAACGTTCACCGAATGCCAACTGCGCGAGACCGTGAACTTCCTCAACGAGTCGACCACAACCGTCGAGTTTCTTCGTGAGAACGGCATCAATAGCCGCGCTGCAAAGAACATCATCGCCCACCGAAACGGCGCGGATGAAAAACTAGGCACGGGCGACGACGACCTCTTCGACGACCTCGACGAGCTTGATGCGATTTCGTTCGTCGGTCCGGTGACGCTGAACCAGGTTGTTGATTCGATCGCCGAGCGCTGCCTCAGCGAATTGGACAAGCGGCCATTCATCGACAGCACGACCTTCGGTTCGTCCACTGGCGGTGGATTCACGCGTGACAACGTCGAGCTCGAAGCTGCGATGACGCTCAATGGAATCACGGGCGCTCAGCTTCACGAGATTTTGACCAGCACGGACAGCCGTGAGCGCACCATCTTCAGCCGCATTCGTCGCAACAAGAAGATGGAAGGTCTGACCTACAACTACAATATCGACGAAGTTCCATGGAACGGCGATGCGATGGACGCCCGTGAGGCGCTGCCATACGTCGCGCTGTCGATTGAAAGCGGTCGCTTCGAGCCAGACGATGGCGGCGAGCGCGAATTGAGCTTGGGCACGGACGTAATGGACGACACCTACTACGACACGAAGGAGTTCACGCTCCTTGATCACGATATGGTGGTTCGTGGTCGCGTACGTTGGGACACGGACACGGAGGTCCGACGCCTGCTCATCGCTGCGAAATTTGGATCGAACGTCAACGACGAAGGTCTGAAGCAAGCAGCGAAAGTCGACGTTCGTACCGAAGGTGGACGGCACGTGCCGACGCTCGACGAAGACGTCATGAGCGGCAAGGTTCCTTGGTCCGGGCGCGATGTACCCATCAAGCCGATTGAAGAAGTCTACAACCGCTTGGTTGAGGCGGACGCACTGGCAGACATGGACGGGCGCGAAAAGGTTCTGTTGCTGGACCCAATGGTCCACATCCGCAGCTTCCGAAGCCGCTATCACCTCAACGAAGCCGGCTTGAGCAACATCAAAAACTACCACCGCAACGGACACGAGCGAATCGAAGCGATCGTGAACTACCTGCAAGCAGGTGTTGACGCTGGAACCATCGATTCCGCGACCGCAACTCCTGCCATCGAGATGGGAACCGCTATCCTTGACGGAAGCCTCGTCGAGCAAACCGCAGGTGCACAACTTGAAGCACTGGGCGCGACGACCGACATCGTGATGCCAGACGAGTTCACCACCCCAGCCAACCAGTTGGACCTCGACAAGCAACAGGTGATTTCGGAGACAGTCGATTCGTTGATGCAAGACTTCGACGACCTGATTGACGAAATCGACCGTGACGTCACGGGTACCAGTGGTTTGGATGGTGACGATTATGTCGACCTGTACATCGACTGGCAGCGTTCGATGAACTCATCGTTGGCTCGCAAAACTATCTACAAGCCGTTCCTGGATCGATACAACGAAACGGCGGATTCGGCCGACGCCATCGCGAAGTTCAACGAGTTTGCAGAACAACAAGTCGCGGCTGGAAACGACGATTTCGAAATCGATCCGATGAACGACGAAATGTGGAAGAACCTTGGCAAGCACCTTGAGTACGAGTGGCTCAAGACCTCTCGCCGCATGGTCCGCGCTGCAGCGATTTCATCAAACGCACTGTGGTTCGACATGGCCCGTGAGTTCTACGTCCCAGCGTCTAGCCGGTCGGCGTTCTCGAACTTCATCATCGACACGATGGACTACACCGAGATGGTCTCCCAACCTGAGTGGGACGGCATTCCGACGGCTGACCAAAACCCAGCCCACACCATCGACCCAGCGAAGATCTTCCACTCCACGCTCGTCAACGAAGTCCAGATTGAGCTTGGTAGCGAAGAGCCTTACCTGGAGCGACTTGAAGCGCTGAAAACCCAGATTGAAGCTGAGCCAGACAACGAAGACCTCAAGCGTCAGTTGGAAGGTGCACGATTCGTATTCAGCGAGTACCGCTCGGCACTGACCACCATCGCGGAAATCAAGGGCGACGACATTGTCGACCGGATTGAAGACGAAGGTGGACCACGGGATATGGAATGGGAGCCAGCCGCGATGTCGAAGGGCAAGACGGCCCTCACCATCATTCGCAAGTAGCGGTACACGAAGTGCGCAAAGCCCTACTGATTGTCGTTTTTGCGATTGGGTGCTCAGGTGCCCAGATGGAAGAGTCGCCCGCCAACAACGTGAACAACGTTGTGGATATGGGCGGCGATTCGGGCGCCAACAACGTCAATAACGTCAACAATCTCAATAACTCGAACAACGCGAACAACGTCGAGCCCGGACCAGGGTATTCGGAGTTTGCCGCGCAGTTTGGGACGATTACGACGGTCGCCGGCACCGCGCAGATCGAAGATAAAGGTGTCAATGGGTGGCAGAGTTCGATGGAAGGTGGCGCCGCAACAGCCGCTGAACTTTCTCGTCCTCACATCACGCTGGCCGACGCCGACGGCAATCTCTACATCGCAGACAAAGACGCAAACGCGGTTCGCAAGGTCGACACCGATGGCGTCATCACGACCATCGCCGGTCCTGGCGAGGTCTCAGCACCAAACGGCCTCTGGGTGGTCGGGCATACGATCTACATCTTGGACCTTGGAAACGACCGGGTCGCGAAGCTTGAAAACGATAATCTGACGACCCTGTTCGCGATTGGCGGTGCAGGAAATGGTCGCGGATTGTGGGTTAGCGATGATGAGTCGGTGGCCTACGTATCGGCCGGGACGGTCCTGAAGAAGTGGACGCCGTCTGCCGGTGTCACGACGCTCGCCACAGGTTTCGTGTCGCTCGGCAATCTCCACGTCAGCCCCGAGGGCGTCTTGGGCGTCACCGACCGCAGCGGCCACACGGTCTATGCTGTGGACACTGACAACGGCGAGAAGCGCGTCATCGCTGGCAACGGCACGGAATCTGGTGGTGGCGATAGATTCAAGGCGACCGACACCGGACTGCATGAAGTCCGCGGCATTTGGTTTGAGCCCTCTGGCGGATACCTGCTGTGCACGCACAAAGGCGGCGACGTCTGGTACGTCGACGTCGATGGGTTTATCCACCTGATGATTGAGGGTGATGACAACGACACTCACGCCGGTGACGGCGGCCGATTCGACGCGCCAGGCGACAAGATTAGCGAGCCGCGCGCAGTCACAATGTCACCGGACGGCGAAATCCTGATTACCGAGCACGATGGCGGGTATATCCGCGTAGTCAGTGCTCGATAACCAGACCTTTAAAGCTCGTCGCAGCTGCCTTTCTCGAAATAGCCAGGCGCGGTTTCACGTACTCATGGAGATTTGGTTACAATATCGGCTAGTAGTGAGGATTTCCCTCTGGCGGATCCGGTTGGTCTAGTCCTTCGAGACTGACACCGAGCTGTTTGGCCAGCCATCGCGCTTCATTCTCAGCCTCGCTTTTGTTGAACCCGCCGACCTCGTTTCGTCGCCGTGTAATCGTGTGGATACGGCCTGTGGTGTCGACCACGTATATCTCCTCGATATCATATTCATTGCTGCCGCGCGTGATGGTGTCGGCGCGCGGAATATAGCCAACAAACTCGACCTTGCCCTTGAGTTTGTGCACAAGTTTCGAGTCATGGATCACCGAGTGTTCATCCACGCTGTGATTCAGCTGAAACACCGGAGGTGGCAGGCTTTTATCCCCTACGCCGCTAGCCAGGCGCGCCAGGCGACTCGCCGGGGAATACCAGTCGATCAAACGCTTGAGCGCGACCGCGGTTAAGGTAATGACAAACGCCGCGAGAGCGAGGATGAGAAGAACTTCCATGAACAAGAACCGGTAGCAATCGGCCTGAGTGACGCGTAGAATACCCTTATGCAGTACGCTTGGCTAACCGACCCTCACTTCGACTTTCTGAACCCGTCGACTATCTCGCAGTTCGCGCGAGAGGTGTCGGAAGCTGAGGTTGAAGGCCTGTTCATTACAGGCGATATCGCGGTGGCGTCTCAGCTTGAACAACTGCTGACTGGGCTGGATAAGTTCTTGCCATTCCCCATCTACTTCGTACTTGGAAATCACGACTATTACGGAAGCTCAATCGCTGCCACGCGGGCTCATATGGCCGACTTCAGCGAACGAAAGGACTCCGTAAAATGGATGCCAGAAATTGGCATAGTTAGCCTGAGCGATACGACAGCCTTGATCGGGCATGGTGGGTGGGGAGACGGCCGGATTGGCGATTTCATGTCCTCCGGAATCATGCTCAATGACTATGTCCGTATCAAAGAGCTCTGTGGATTGCCGAAGGCAAAATTGATGGAGCGCTTGAACGAACTTGGGATGGAGGCCGCCGACTTCCTGGAGGATCGTTTGTTGGAAGCCTTCGACACCCACGACGAGGTGATCCTATTGACCCATGTTCCACCGTTCCTGGAGGCCAGTTGGCACGAAGGCAAGACGGTGTTGAACGAGTGGACACCACACTTCACATGCGGTGCAGTTGGCGAACGGTTGAGTGACACGATGTTGGCGCATCCGGATAAAGTACTAACTGTTTTATGCGGACATACACATGGCGAGGGACGCGCGGAAATGCTGCCGAACCTGGTGGTTTTGACCGGTGGAGCGGTATATGGCGCGCCCGCGCTGCAGCCGCATATCGACGTACAGTGACAGGGGATTGAGTATGCAAAAACCAGAGAAGTGGAGTTGGTTCGTCTTTTACTGTGGCACGTTGGCGCTGACTTATGGGCTATGCGTGCTGGGCGGCATTTTCTGCATGTTCATGGCGACGCAGACGTCAGGCTCAGAAGCGACCGAGCTGTTGTTCACCGGCATCGCGTTGACAGTGGTATGCCTCCCGTTTTTGGTCGTGAGCATCGGGGCGCCGTTTACCCCGCAAAAGTCGTGGGCGTATATCTTCCACATCCTGCTGATTGCGATGGGCATGACCAGCTGCTGCTGGTGGCCAATCTGCATCCCGCTTTTGATTGAGTGGGTGAAGCCAGAGACCAAGCGCTGGTACGACGGAGAGCAGTACGGCGAGGTCTTTTCTTAGGCGGTTAAGACGTCGCGGTTGGCGTCGATGTACGTGAAGTCGAGCTCGTGATCCAACGCAGCCTTGAAGCCCTCTTCGACGGTCCTCCAGTCCGATTCCGTCGCGCGCGCAAACGCATCAAACCAGGCATCTTCATCCCAAAGCTCTTCGAAGAATTCTGCTTCGTAGGGATCCACCAGGTAGATCAACTCGCCGATACCCTCGCGTAGCGTTTCAAACTCAGCGGCATCGAAGGCGTGACAAAGACCTTCCAAATCCATCATTCGTGCCTGCGAGAACCAGGTGGCCAGGTCCTCGTCGATAAGCCGGTCAGCGAACGCCAGATAGAATGCGTGCTTCGCGACATCGGGCCAGTGGAACATGTTGTGGAAGCGGTCCTCGAACCCGTACTCGCCAAGTGAAGCTTGGTCGTAGAGCGCGAAGATGATGTTCTCGGTACTTGCGCCTGCAGCCGCAGGCTCAAACTCAGGGTGCACGGCGAGCAATTCAACCGGTACCGCGGTTTCGTAATCAAGTAGTTCGAGATTGCGCTCGATGGCGCGCTTCAGGCGCTCCGGTGTGAACTCCGGATTGACGTACACCTCTTGCTCTTTGAGCTCACGAAGATCCCCATTGGGTTCGTAGATGATAACCCTGACGGTCAGCTTGTCGCCGTCATGACCCCGCAGCTCGAGCTCGAAGTGATTCCCTTTGATGGGAAAAATGCCGTTGTAAAGGTGCCCCTTCAATCGTCTCTCCTAGATATCTAGCCCATCAAGATATCTACTCGCTTGCGCTGATGTTTACTACTCGCTTACGCTCTTGCCCCGAGCAGGAGTGGTGATGGCTGACGACTTTTCCGATTTTCAAACTTCCGAAGACCCCGATGAGGGCTCGGTTTTCGACTATATCATGTTGATTGTCGCCGGGTTGTTCGCAACCTGGGGCATCTACACATCCTTCGTGATCGTCGGAGGGTTGGCCGGCAAGTTCATTTCAGATCCGACCTTTCGCCTGTTGGCGACCGTCGCGCTCACCATCGTGTTTCCGATTATCACAGGTGTTGGGTCTTTCGGAGAGTCAACGTACTTTCATGACCGGCTGCGTCGGCTTTTGGTTACGGTCACGATCCTGACTTTGGGAAGCGGGCTTGCGATTGGGTTGATCCTGACCAAACACACGGTCCCCAACATGTACAGCAATCCGAATTGGTTTATGAAATCGTCGGGCAACCCGATGACCGAGACCGGGTTTGCGAAGTTCAATCGCAAGTACACGACCTCCGTGGCAAACCTGTCCGAGCAGGTCTCCTACGATATGGGTCTCTACAAGACTCGCCCCCGAAAACTCCAATAACTTCGACTTCGTCGAGTTGTCTTTGCCTTCGGCAAGTTGTCTTCGCCTTTGGCGAGTTTTCTTTGACCGTTGGTCGAGTTATCTTTGGCCAGGCGGCCAAACTCCCTATGCTACGCGAGCGTTCTAATCCGGGGCAGTTTTGCCGCAGATCGGAAAGATGAGGCAGCGTTGAGTGACCAAAGAATACAGAAGCCACAGGTGTCCAAAGCGTCCAGCATGATGGCGAACGTCGTGTTGATCGCGATGGTCATGGGGCTCGGCGCCGCCATTTACTTTGGTGTGACGGCGACTTCAGATCTTGAGGATGCTGGCGATGCTTACGTGGCGGCGTTGCAGCGTCAGGACTACGTGGCTGCCTACGAGATGCTCGCCCCGGAGACCAAGGCGAAGGTGTCGATGGATGCGTTTCAATCCAGCATGTACACGCCGCTGATTGCCAAATCGACGTCCCACGCATGGAATCGGTCATCGGCCGGTACGACGAACGAGGGGTGTTTGCTTGGTGCCATGGTGGCCGATGGTAAGCCTGAGTCGTTGTGGCTCTACATGTGGCGAAACGGCGATACGTGGACGGTTCACACCGTTGCGTCCGAGAATCTGACGATGAAGCGACCGTGGCAATGTCGTAGATAGGTCTAGTGTCTGGTGATTGGTGGGGTTTTGGTGGTAGATTCCGGCCTGCGGAAAACGTCTAGGAGTCAGTAATGAAAAAGACTTTGTTCATGTTGGTCGTCGGCTTGGCACTGGTCGGGTGCGATCAGAAACCAGCGGATGGTGATACAAAAGAGAAGAACCAGGCCGTCATAGAGCAGCCACAGACAAATGCGGCGCCCGAGAAGAAGCCTTCGCCGAAAACGACTCCTGCACCCACGCCTGCCGAAGGCTGGGCTGTTGCGGATGCTAGCAAGCTGGAGGGCGCGCAAAAGGAGAGCTATCTGCTTGCGGTGAAAGGACGAAATGCCCTGGGTCAGCGGCTGATGAAAAAGGTGACAGAAGCTGTCAGTAAAGACGGACACGTAGGCGGAATCAAGGCGTGCAAGATTGAAGCGCCGGCCATCGCGTCGGCGGTTTCGCAAGAGCACAACATCCAAGTCGGACGCACGTCCTACAAACTTCGCAATCCTGAGAACGCGCCAAAAGACTGGGTGAAGCCCGTCGTGGATGCGAAATATGACAAACCGATTGTCTTCACCAAAGACCAGACCGTTGGGTTGGTAAGTCCCATCAAACTTGGGGAAATGTGCACGTCGTGCCATGGTACCAAGGACAAACTTGCCGAGGGTGTGAGCGCTGAGCTCGCGACGCTGTACCCGCAAGACCAGGCGACCGACTTCAATGCCGGCGACCTTCGTGGTTGGTTTTGGGTCGAGGTAACTCCAAACAAGCCAGAGCCAAGCGAGCTCTAAAGCAATTCAGGTCATTCGATGAAAAAGCTCCTTCCATTTGTAGTCGTTTGTCTGGCGTTGATGTCGTGCGGGGACACCACAGACAAGAATTCAAACAACGCGAACAACGCGAACAACGTTAACAACGTTAATAACGTCAACAACGTCAACAATTCGAACAATTCGAACAACGTCAACAACGTGAACAATTCGAATAACGTTAACAACGTGAACAATTCGAATAACGGCGCACCTCAACCGGTGTTGGTATCGGCTGCCGGAGAAGGTACTGGAACGATTACGAGTGATCCTGCCGGGATCGATTGTGGCGACACCTGCAATGCCAATTTCGCGTTGGGCTCGCAGCTTCAGCTGAATGCAACCGCCGATGACGGCTCGGCATTCAGTGGTTGGGGCGGCGATTGCAGTGGAACCGATAACCCGCTCACCATCACGGTAGAAGGCCCGCTAGCCTGCACCGCCACATTTGATACGGTTGCGGCAAATGTCGTGGTTCAAACCTACGGTTCCGCCGGCGGGTACGGGTTTGCAGATGTTGTCGCTGTGGGCGATGGCAGTGCAATTGTCGTTGGTTCGACCGAAGTTCTTGGGACGGGCGGCAACGAGGCAATCGTGGCTCGATTGGCGGCTGACGGCAGTGTGATGTGGTCGAAGTCGTTTGGCGGATCTGATGACGATATCTTCCGAGCAATCACGCCAACCGGCGATGGCGATTTCATCATCGTTGGGTACTCCCGCTCGTTTGGAAACAACACTGTCGGGCTCATCATCCGAATCAGCGAAGATGGCGTTATCCGGTGGCGCAAGCAGTTCTCGCAAAACGCAACGTACTTCTACGACATCGCACGCCTGACCAATAATCGATTCGGTATCGTCGGCGCCTGGTGGGACGACATCGGAGCCGACAACGAAGGTTTGATCATCGAAATCAATGGGACCGGTAATCTCCAAGCACAGCGAAAATCGAATGTCGCAGGCTCTTTCGAGCGTATTGTTGGCATCCCCGCTGGCGCAGGCTGGGCGGTCGTTACGAGCGGCGGCTCATTGTTGAAGCTGGCCTCGGACTTGTCGCTTGAATGGCGATACACGTACCAAGATTCGGTGCGTGAAGGCGGAATCGCGTCGGTGATCCCAAGCGGCACATCATTGATCGCAACAGGTTATGAGTATCGAGACTTCGCTGATCCGACGATCAGCGCATGGGTCTTGAAGTTCGCGGCAGACGGTACAATTCAATGGCAGCGCCAGTTTGGAACAACCGGAAACGGCGACTCCCGAGGATTGGACCTGGTCGAGCGCGCCGATGATTCCATCATTGTCGCGGGACGCAACGACTCAAACTCCATCATCTACGGATGGGTGGTCGAAGTGGACCCCAATGGCAATATTGTTGAACAGCATGGTTTTGGCGAATCGCCGCGCTTTCAGACGTTTAACGACATCACGATAGATTCCGCTGGGCGACTCTACATGTCGGGCGTCAGCAACGCCCCTTCACAAGGCGCGTATTCGGCAGGATACTTCGCGACGATGGACGCCATGGACTTGGGTGAGTCGTGTTGGACGATGCCCGAGCCAACGCTCGAGGTTGCGACAACCTCGGCTATGTTTGTCGCACGCAGCGCGACGTTCAATGGCCCGAGTTTGCAAGAGGCGTCCAATAACACGCAGTTTCAGGACTTCACGCTGCAAACCCAAGCCTTCTGCGAGTAGGTCTTTTGAGCGATAAGCCCAAACACTTTCAGATGCTGCGCGAGTACACGCTCGCCGATGTCTTCACGCTGTCGAATGCCGCCTTCGGTACGGTTTCGATCTTCCTCTGTCTGAACTACCTGGCCGAAGACGAACGTCGATTCTTGTGGATGGCGTTCCTGCTCTTGCCCTTGGCCGGACTCGCTGATGCCTTAGACGGCTGGGTTGCCCGGAAACGTAAGTCGAGCTCGATTCTGGGCGGCGATTTGGACTCGCTGGCGGACATCGTATCGTTCGGCGTTGCCCCAGCCGTGTTGGCGTTCACGCTTGGCATGCGGGGTTTCTGGGACGTCGTCATCCTGGTCTACTTTGTGTGCTGTGGAATCAGTCGACTCGCCCGCTTCAACGTGACCGCGGCGGATTTGGCAGATGACTCAGGAAAGGTGAAGTACTTCGAAGGGACGCCCATCCCTACCAGCCTGATCCTGGTGTTGATTCTAGGTGTCGCGTTCTGGCAGAACGCCTATGACGAGGCGCTTTGGCTTAGTGAATTCAAGTTCCTTGGCCTCGAGTTTCACCCGCTGGTCGTGATGTTCGGCTTCAGCGGGAGTGCGATGATTAGCGCGACTCTGCGCATTCCAAAACCGTGAGATAGAGATGCCCGACGGACCGAATGAGACAATTTTTGGCGCTATTTTGCGCGGTGAGATTCCATCGGACAAAGTCTACGAAGACGACCTCGTGTATGCGTTTCGAGACATCAATCCTGCCGCTCCAACGCATATCTTGGTGATTCCCAAGAAGTACGTCGTAAACTGCATGGACTGCGGCGAAGAGGACAAAGAGATGTTGGGCCACCTGATGGTCACCGCGGCCAAAATCGCCAAGGACGAAGGGCTGGAAGGCTACCGCTTCGTCATCAACAACGGCGGCGTCGCCGGGCAGACGGTGTTCCATCTACATGCGCACATTATTGGTGGGCGCGACCTATCATGGCCTCCCGGGTAGTCTTCGCCTGCGGCGAGTTTTCTTCGGCTTCGCCGGTTTTCTTTCGCCTGCGGCGAGTTAGCTTCGGCTTCGCCGAGTATCGGGCTCGAGGATGAGCGCCGCTTCGAGCCGAACAGTTACTACTTCGAGTTTGGGGAGTTGCTTGATCCAGCGGATAAGTGGACCGGTTCCGCCTTTCATCAGTTGTTCTAGTTGGGCGGATTTGCCGCGGGTCATGGGTTGAAGTAGGCGGGCTCTTAGGTCGTCGAGATTGATGTTGTTTGACGACTGGATGAGGTTCCAGGCGCGAACCTGGGGGCTGTCTAGCGCCAGGGGTTTCGGCGAGAGATTTGCCGATTGTATGCGAGATCGGATTCGGGCGAGCGCTTGGTTGATGATGGCTAACTCCGTAGTCGATTCGACTGCTGCCGCTGTGTCGTACAGGCGCATGATGTCTGGAAATGCGCGGCTAAGTGGAATGAGTAAGCCGTCCGGGCTAATCGCGATAACATGGCGCATATTGGCAATGTTTATAAGCACCAAAGCGGCCAGTTGCTCCGCGTCTGAAGCGACACGAACTAGCTTCGGTGGGTCGTGGTAATCGCCTGCGAGACGGTCGAGGTCGGTCAAGACTCTCAGCGGGTTCTCTTTGGTCTGTTGTGGCTCTAGCTGTGTGGAAAATCGAGTACCGGCGGATTCCGCGTGGTCCATCTTCCCTTGTAGGCGGCGCTTTAAGCCCAGTGAGTCATTCCAATTGGAAGGGCGCGGCAAGAACACATCGACAGAGCTAAACCCCGAGCCGGGGCGCAGCAGGCGGCCAACTCGTTGCTCGATCGTCAAAGGTGAGTACGGCAGGTCACCTAAGACAACACGTCGACAGTCTTGCAGATTTACGCCTTCACTAATGCAATCGGTGGCGACCAGGACCTGAACCTGCTGGTGGTCAGGAATCTCAAGGTTGTGGGCGAGTGGCGCAAAACGCCGAAGAATCTCGTCTTGGTGTACTCGCCCCAAGCCAGTGGCTCGAGCGCCAGCACCGGTGACGAGTCCGATACGGGCCGAAGGGTCTGCCTGACTTAGGCTCTCGAACATAGATTCAGCGGCCGCGATGAAGCTGGTGAAAATCAGGAGTTTCTGGTCGCCCAACAGTTCTTGAATGGCCGATTGTACGCCGCTCATCCCGCAATCTTGTGCCTTCGCAAGGAGGGCACGCAGCCGTGTCAGGTCCTTCTGTACCAACACGGCGTCGACCAGTTGTTCGGCTGGTTCGAACATGAATCCGAGCACGCCCTGCCTGAAGTCATCGCCAAAGAGGGTGCGGAACTCGCGGCGATCTAATGTTCCGCCCGAGGCAGTCACTTCCAACCATCGAGCGTGGAACTCGACCAGATAGGTCAGAATCTCAACCAGGGACTGCGGACCAGCCTCCCACCGTCGAAGAACCTGTTCACGCAAGAGTCCAATGGGCCAGTCGTTCTGAAGCAGCACGAACGGAATGGTCGAAAGCTCTGCATCCAGGTTCGACCACAGCCACGACTCCGATTCTGTGGGCGCGTAATGAAGCAGGCGCACGCGCGCGTTGGGGCGGTTGAACGCAACATCATCGACCTTTTCGCGACGCACAGTCACCAGCCGAGCAAGCTGTGTCAGGTCGAACTCCCCGTTTTCGGCGAGCTGAAATGCGGTCCTCAACCCCACGCCAAGAATCGGGCGCAGGTCTGTGTCCGCCAGGAATACTGACAGCAAGTGGTAGAGGTCCCAGATGGAGTTGGCGACGGGTGTCGCCGTCAACAGCAACGTCGGCGATCGAGCCGCAACTTGCGCCAGCGTTTCTGAACGCTGCGCCTGTGGATTGCGGAACCGATGTGCCTCATCGACAATCGCAAAGTCGCATTCTACCTCAACGCCACGGCTCATCTGTTGATGCGATACGAACACGCATGACGTGATTCCCGCAGCTGATGCAGCAGCCAACCAATTCGCGCGCGTCCGTGCAGGGCCGAAGACCACCAATTGCCCTGACCGTTTCTGAAGCCACCTGGCCGCCACAGCAAGCGCCACACGGGTCTTCCCCAGACCTACACTGTCAGCCAACAACGCGCCGCCATACTGGTTCAGGATCGAGTATAGCTGATTCGCTGCACTCATCTGGTGTTCTGCAAGCTCTAGCGAGCCCACGCTCCCAGCAGTTCCGTCTCCATGGCGCGTCTGTTGAACCGCCCATCCAATCCATTCTCTAGAATTCATAACAACCTCCATCAGTCGGAGGCCGTTATCGTCCGGGGCAAGGAGGTGTTGCAGTTATCTTCGCCTTTGGCGAGTTATCTTGCGCTTCGCGCAGTTCGATTGCCGCCGGCGACCAGAGAGTCCAAACAAAAGAAGAAGCGCGGTAGGGAACAAAGTGGTGGGTGTCGTGGTGGTCGAACATGATGGTTCTTCAGGTGGTAGAGCGGCATCACT
Source organism: bacterium (assembly GCA_030427705.1). Taxonomy (GTDB): domain Bacteria; phylum Myxococcota_A; class Bradymonadia; order Bradymonadales; family Bradymonadaceae; genus JAUIBR01. The sequence goes on from JAUIBR010000018.1 coordinate 104,396, forward strand.
TGTCCAGATTCGATTGACGGATTGATCGAGGCACCGATCGGTGTTTTGCTTCAATAAGTTCAACGTCAAGGTGTCGGGTTCGGCATCGTGTGCATCGACGCAAACATCCTCGGTTCGAAAGACCTCGCCCGTTACAACATTACGCAGCTGATAAAACACACACGCACGCGAAGAACTGGAGGGCCATTCAATCCAGTTTCTTTCACATCCTGCAAGTGAACTTCCTGGGCATTGCAGTCGTTGAGCAGGCACTTCGTCTTGATGTTCATCGTAAGTCATCAAGCGACGTTGAAAGTAATCTCGAAACTCGGATCGAATGGGAAACTCGATGAATCGTCGCTCCAAATGCAGTTCTTCAAACGCGAATTGTGGAAAGCATGCTTCACACCGATTAGGGGAATTGTAGAATTCCTCATAATCGCTTCGGCACGAGATGTCATCCGGGTGGGTTTCGCAACATACCAACCCCAACAGGAAGTATGTAAGCTTAGGTTCAACATCTAGCGCTGCATCGACGCGGTCAGGCAGGTCTTCGGCTCGGATGCTTACTTCGAACTCGCGTGAAGCCTCCTCGATAGTGACCACGACCTTTGCATTCACACGGTCGGGAGGACTGGTGTACAGGCCACGGTCAATGAAAGGAGATTCCGGAATGAAGAGCGCTTCTATCGAATCGTCAAATCTTCGCAGTTGAAGCGAACCAGGAACAATCTCCCCACCAATTCTCACTTCGATCTCGACGGCTGCATCTCGAGGAGGTTCGCCGTCAGGGCGGAACACCACCAATATTGGACCATCCGCTGGGACACGCGCAGCTATGTCTGGCTTCCATGTGTTCGACGGAATGTATGGTGCCGAGGGTTCACCAGTAGTCTCCGCAGATACGACGACTGGAATGCAAAGGAACGCTATGACCATTGCTATTAGATTCACCGGCGTCGCCTGCCGAAAGCAAAAAGAAACGCGAAAATCCATAGATCCGTGGAGGAGTTCACACTGCTGCACGACGAATCTGCCTCTCGACCCGGATCCAGGTCGTCTGTATCCGGATTTCCAAACACATCACCTTCGTTGCTTGTGTCTGCAACAGAGGTGAAAGCAGGGAAGCTCAAAGAACTCTCAACGCTTTGCCGACAGGTATCATCTTCGATGGCGAGCCCCTGTTCATCGAAACAGGACCAAGCTGTGACGGCAACTTCGCCAGAAACCAAACTCGCCACGGCGGTGAGGTAGCAACCCGCTTCAAATGGGTGGAGGTCGCTTTCAAGCTTGCCCGCATCCCAGACATAACCACCCTTGGTGCCGGTCCAGTCGGGTTGTCCTGACACAGTCGGTCCACTGCTGGAGCAATTGACAACCCGCTCTGACCAATGAACCAGCTCAGGTTCGCCACTTAGTTGAAACTTGAACTCAATGGCAGCTCCTTGCGTATGGATAACCTCGCAATCGTTGCATGCTGCTGTATCTGGGTTGCATTCGATTGTTGGAACGGCGACTTGCTCGTTGAATTCGATTTCCGCCACGCCTTCGACCACAGGTTCGACTGCGAAGCTAGGTACAATCTGGTCGATGAGAACAGGCGAGAAGAACGTCGTTTGCTCATTATATTGAGCGTAAACGCTGTAGTCCTGATTCTCCCATTCACCATTTGGGTGCCACACCCAAAGTTGGTCGCTGACCCATGCCTCTGAGGGTTCGGGGGCGATTGTTCCTCGGTGCATAGGATAGGCAGTCCACTTGCCTGCCACCGGCCGATCCAGTTCATTTCGGACCTCCACGGTCGAAACTTCTGCGTTGAACACCGTCCGAAGTGGCAATACCAAAACACCATCCTGTCGTACCTGAATATCTTGCGTCTCTCCTAGATAGAGAATTCGAGTGGCTGCATCACATGCCCAACTTGGGTGGGACCACAATGCAGATGCCAAGATAATCAAAATTGAGAGACGGCTGCGCACAACAAACCCCAAAACACTATTCAAGTTGAGGATAGGATTCCCAATCTCGAAACAAGAATCAAATGTCTTCGCCTTCGGCGAGTTGTCTTCGCGCTTTCGCGCGAGTTCTCTTCGCCTTTGGCGAGTTATCTTCGCGCTTTCGCGCGAGTTATCTTGCGCTTCGCGCAGTTTGGTTTTCCGTCGGATCGACAGTACGAGAACTCGGCGAAGCCGAAGACAACTCGCAAGCGAAGCGCAGCGAAGAAAACTCACGAGCGTAGCGAGTGAAGCTAACTCGGCGAAGCCGAAGCTAACTCAGCGAAGCTGAAGTTTCTCGCAACGCTTACACCACCCCGTACGAGAACGATCCCTGAACACCAACAGGAGGTCTTCCATGAAATCAGAAAATTCGAAGTTAAAGTCTGCAATCATCAATAATAATGCGGCCGAAGTGGCCTCAGCCCTCGGGTTCACAACCCAGTTTGAACCCACCAACGAGGGACCACTCGCCGGCGAAAACGTTTTGGCGTTTGCCCATTCACCGACGACGAGGATCCTCGTTTCGGACGCGCCGCGTGAACGTCAGAACAAACTCGTTGCAGCAATGCATCGACACGCCCCGCTGGACAATACGCTGTGGTGGTTTCGTGGCGATGAACAGCGGTTCGTCGTTGCACACACGGTTGATGGCAAGACGCGACAGAACGCGCTCGTCGTATCGAACCCGCCCAAAGACGGCGAACTGCAACAGCTGGAACGACTCGCGGTTGCTGAGCCGCTTGATGGCGGCCAAGCACGCGAGGAATCTGTGCGCGACCAATGGTTACGAGTCACGGATACGGAGCCCCTGACCCGCGAGTTCTTCAAGGCATTTTCGGGTTGCCTGGAGCGCATGAAGGAGGCGATGCGGTTTGGACCAGCGGATCCGAAACAGTGTCATGAAACGGCACTTATTAATCTGCTGCGATTGGTCTTTCTCTACTTCCTGCAACGGCGCAAAGCGCTGGATGGGGACCGGGAGTTTGTGCTTCGGCACTGGCTGAATCGACCGGACGACGCGTCATTCTATGCATCAACGTTGCGGCCACTGTACTTTGGCATGTTGAACACCCCCGTGGCAGAGCGCGACGGCAAGACTGCGCGATTCGGAGCGATCCCGTTTCTAAACGGTGGCTTGTTCGAAGCCACGCCTGTTGAGGCGCGGCATCCAGACTTGGACTTTCCAGACGAGGTCTTGAAGCACGTGATCGAAGACGTGTTTGAACGCTATCCATTCGCGCTGCATGCAGGTGACACCGATACCGCCGTCCGTGCCATCGACCCCGAGATGCTGGGCAAGGTATTCGAAGGTCTGATGTACGGTGACAAACGGGCGAGTTCAGGGTCGTTCTACACGCCGCGCGATGTGGTGGATTCGATGGTCGAGGGCTCGCTGACTCGCCAAATCGGGGAACTTGCCGCTCTTGAACCAGCCCGCGTCACGCAGTTCATCGATGATGACGAAGTTGTGATGTCCGTCGAAGAACGCGCGAAGATTCGCAAAGTCTTGTCGGATTTCGCTGTGCTCGACCCGGCCTGTGGAACAGGCGCGTTCCTCTTGAGCTCCGCCCAGTTCCTGGTTCGATTGTGGAGCGCGGTTGAGGGCCGTGCGCCAGACCATGTGTTGATGCGCGAGGTTGTCCACCGTCACATCTTTGGTGTCGATATCGAACATACCGCAGTTCGACTCTGTGAGCTGCGACTGTGGCTTGAGATCCTAGCCCGAACACCTGAAATGGCTGTCGCCCAACTGCCGCCGCTACCGAATCTGGGGCACCGAATCTTGTGCGGAAACTCGCTGGTTGAGCCGCTGGACTTGGCACAGGCTGCTGGCATCTATGACCGACAAGCCGCAAAAAAGCACGTCGGAAACATCGCGCGTCTACAGTTCGAATGGTTGCTCGCCCATGGCGAAGACAAAGGGCGAATCCACAGCGAGATCTTGGCGGAGCGGCTGAATATGCAGCTCAAGATGGTCGATGACGCGATTGAGCGCGCACACTGGGACCTCGAGATGCTGGAGCGCCTTGAGGAAGACCGCGACTTGTTCGGCCAACGGATGCACGACGGGCAGCTCGCAAAAGATATCGTCGACGCCGAGATGCGCATTAACTACCTCAACTCGATCCGACATGAGCTTGAAGACATGGGGCAATCCAGCGTGGCATTCAGTTACACAACTGCGTTTCCCGATGTGGAGGGTTTTGATGTCATCGTGACAAACCCGCCCTGGGTGCGGGCAAACCGCCTGAATGCCGAGACGCGTGCTGTGTTGCAGCGAAGCTATGAATGCACGTCTTCAACGCTGTGGGCAGGCGCACCAAAACGTGGGATCAAAGCGCCGTTTGGCGCCCAGGTCGACCTCGCCAACGTCTTCCTTGAGCGTTCGATTCAGCTTTTGAAGCATGATGGTCGGCTCGCGGCGTTGGTGCCGGCGAAGATGCTGCGGTCGCTGCAAGGTACCGGCATTCGCCGTGTGTTGGCCGACACCAACCTCGTCCGAATCGAGGACTTCAGCGAGAGCAATCAACAACTGTTCGACGCAACGACCTACCCATGCGCGTTGGAGCTCACGCAATCTGCACCGCTTGGAAAGACCGACGTGGTTGTTTGGGAAGGCGATGATGCTCATCGCTACAAGATGCCAGCGTCGATGTTTGCCAATTGCCAACCATGGGCGCTGCTCTCGCCCGAAGAACGTCAACTATTTGATGCCATGAATTTGCATGGTTCGGATCGACCGCTGGACCCGCAGCGCGGCATCTTCACCGGGCGAAACAACGTCTTCATCCGCCCGCGCTCTGTCTGGGAATCGATGCTTGGTGAGGATTCGCCATGGGTTCGAGACGTGCTCTCGGGGCGCGACCCTAATGGCGACGATGGACTTCAGATTCTCTGGTGTTATGGCGATACGGGTATTCCGATGCCTTCGGTGCCAGATGTCATTCATCAGTACCTGCAGGTGCATAGCGAAACGCTGAAGGCGCGCTCGGACCACCGCCCCAACTTGCCGCTGTGGCAGCTGTTTCGAGTGCGTCCCGATGCCGCCGGACCCAAGGTTGTTTGGCGCGATATCAGCACGCACCTCGAGCCCAGCATTGCGCCACATGGGGCGGTGCCGTTGAACACGCTCTACTACATCCCGTGTCGCACTGAGGGACAAGCCAGGGTGATGCTCGCGTTTCTGAAGAGTGAGCCTGTCCGGCGCTTCGCGCGGGCCTATGGCGAGCGCGCACGAGGCGGATGGCGGCGTCATTTCGCATGGTTGATGCGAATGCTGCCGGTCCCCAAAGAGCTTTGGTATTGGTTGGAGGTTGAGCACGTCCCCACCGAGGCCGAGATTCTAGATGCCTATGGCCTGGGCGGGGCGCGTCTGGATTCAGCTATTACTTAACCGAAGGCTCGGTCGTCTTTGGCTGAAGGTACTTTTCGGCGAGCTTGGCGAACTTACGTACGTCCAAGCTTTCGTCGTTCTTGGCCTGAGCGATCGCCTGACGAATCGAATCGTCAGATGCCTCACCAAACGTACGGGCGAGCGTGTAGATGGTGTACTTCTTGAGCTGTGGATTCTCGAACGTTCGGAATCCCTCAAGAAGTGCGTCTTTCGTCTTCTGGTTTGGATACAGGCTCAAGAGCGTGATGGCACGCTGGCGCTCGTACTCGTTGCGCTTGGTGTCGTTCATCGCATGGATGATGCGCTCTTGAGCGTTCTTCAAGTTGTGGTCTAGCTGCGCACGTGTTGGCACAACGTCGATCGCCTTGAGAACCTCGTCGATTTCACCATCGTGATGGTGAGCGACTGCCGAGCCCATGCCGACGAACAGAACGACGAAAAATACTGCAATTGATTTCAAGTTCATTGTCGACCTCATTAGTTCTTCACCCATGGGTTCAGACGCATAACCACGCCTTGGAATTCAGATAACCGATCGCCGTTGCCAGCTGCGTTCATAAGCTCGTCCGCCGAACCGGACGTGTCATCAAGCTGGTCTTGGATCGGCAGCAGTTGCTCGGCCGTGTGGTAGAGCCCCAGGAAGTGGCCCATCTCGTGTGCGATAACTTTCGACATCGGTGTCGGGACACCCGGCATCGATTTCGTCGCGATGGCGACACCGCTGCGAGCCGTTCCAACCTGACCTGTTGGGCCTGGGATACCACCCGAGATTCCGAGTACGACGCCGAAGCCACCAAGTGGGCCGCTTTGCATCAGCTCGTCGACGAAGAATAAGTTCACTGCGTCGTTGTCAGCCATCCGAGATTCCGCGAAGAGCGGGCTCAAAGATGCCGTCGTCTGGTCGATCTCGATGATTTGGTAGTCTTCAGAGATATCATAGTAGGCGAGATCGCCCAGCTCGATGCCGACCTGTGCGTAGAGCGTGCGAACTTCTTCGATGACGCCCTGGAAGACCTGATCTGTCTTGGCGGTCTCCGCGGTCCAACCTCGGGCACCCGTAAAGAAGAAGTTGAGGTCGATGGTTCCTGCAGGAGGACGCTCAGGCGCGACCTTCGCAGTAACCAGGATTTGGGCTTCACCGGCAACGCCAGCGATCTGGTTTCCAGCGACACTAAACGCTTCAACCTGGATCGTGTGCGTTCCGGACACGAGTTCGACGTCTTGATTCGTGGGGGCCATGGCGGCAAATGCGCCAACGGCTGAGGTCACACGCTGCAGACAACCCGTGCAGAATTGTGGTGCGAATTGGTCCTGTCGGACCCAGTTCGTCGTCACCAATTGCGTGCCGTCTGCGTCGATCCACGAGTTCAGCGTGTACTGGTTCGGCGAGGTGCCAATGACATTCACGACAACCGATTGCGCCCCTTCAGGCACATCGAACGTGATGTTCTGGGTTTGACCCGTCGCCGCCGTCGTCACGCTGGTGTCGAGCAAGACTTCCAACTGCGAAATGCCGTTGTTGGCATTGTTTGCGTTGTTTGCGTTGTTGGCGTTGTTCGAGTTGTTGGCATTGTTTACGTTGTTGCTGTTATTCAGCACAACCAGCGGCTCTTCTTTGTCGTCGCCACCACAGCCAAACGACAAAACCGCACCTAAAACAAGCACACAAAGGACATTTCTACTGCGCATGATTTCCTCGGTGATTCATGAACGGCGGAAACCTACCAATCGTCCACATTGTGGTCAAATGTAGGCCTCGTTTGCGGGTGAATTCTGGTGCCGATGATTGGTCGACAGCCTAACGCTTCTGGCGTATTGTTGCGGTCTCATATCCACTTAGTACGCAAGTCACATGAAAGTAGTCTCACCTTGGGTGATATTGATACTTCTGCTCGCCGCCGGATGCGACCAGAAGCAAACCGTCGAGATCTCCAATGACGAACCTACGGAGTCGTTGGAGCAGAACGAAGAATCAGATGCCTCCGATGATGCCGACGCCGGGTCCGATGCCGGCCAGGCGGATGAAGGGGATGCCTTAGGATTCTTCCGAGAAGTTTCCCTCGATGGAACGCCGTTTGATGACAAGCATCAGGTCATGGTCATCAAATACGCCGGGGATGTCGAAGAAGAGGTCGCGCTAAGCCGTCAATTCGACAGCGATCGAATCGCAGCAAAGTTCCCGGCAAAACCCGGCGCGAAGCTGGATTTCAAGCAGTCGATGTTGAAGATCAACAAGGCTCGCGGTTTGAAGGTTAAGCCGCCCAAGCTGCGCCTGCCGGCGACAACGTTTGACGACAAAAAGCAGAAGTTTGGTAAAGACCAAGTGCTCGAGTTTTCGAAGGGTGACGTCGTCTTCCTGCTGAAATATGCGGCGGAAGGCACTTGCTTTGTAGGGAAGGACGGACAGATCTACAACATGACCTGCCCGACGCCGGTCGAGTTCGAAGGTGAAGATTGGGACGGTTCGCCAACGCCTCTCGAGTATGATTGGTGGGTCTGGACCTCGTCAGGAGCGGCCCGTGGATGGTTGGTCGTCGACGGTAAGAAGTTTGTGCACGAGGTGGACGAGAAAGCCACCAAACGACTCCAGCGAAAGTTGCGGAAAAAGCGAAGACGATGAAAGCAGTAATTCAACGCGTGAGCTCGGCATCCGTCGATGTTGAGGGCGAGCGCATTGGTGAAATCGGTCGCGGATTGATGGTTCTTCTGGGGGCAGGCGAGGGCGATACTCGCAAAGACCTTGATTACGTCCTTGAAAAGACGATTAATCTTCGGATCTTCCCGGATGAAGACGGGAAGATGAACCTGTCACTTCTTGACATCAAAGGGGAGCTGCTGGTGGTGAGCCAGTTTACGCTGTACGGCGACACCCGAAAGGGACGTCGACCAAGCTTCGTAAAGGCGATGCATCCTGACCAGGCGAAGGCGCTCTACGAGGAATTCATTCAGAAGGCTCGCGCCCGCGAGATTCGTGTTCAGACTGGGAAATTTGGCGCGATGATGGACGTGGAGCTCGTCAACGAGGGGCCGGTGACCCTTCTGGTGGATTCTCAGAACTAGCTTCTGCGACACATTTGCTGTCCTTCACAATCTCATGGGCTACCACGCGCTCCACTTCACCGGTCTGGAAGTAGTAAGTCCACTCGCCCGACCGCTGACCGTCCACGAAACTACCTTTTGCTTTGACCGAGCCATCCTCGTGGAAGAGCACCCAATCACCGTGCTCCTTGTCGCAGGCAAACTCGCCGCGTTCCGCCAATTCACCGGATGTGTGGTACTTTTGATACGTGCCGTGTCGTTGGCCCGCGCGGAAATTCGTGACTTCGCGGGGTTGGCCCGTCGGGAAGTACGCGGTGCGTGTGCCTTCTAGTTTGCCGGCTTTGTAGGTCTGAACTAACACCGGCAGTCCATTGGGTCCCACGCGCTCCCAGTTTAGGTCACGCTCGCCATCGTCGTAGAATCCGGACTCTTTGCTGCCATCCGGATATTCGCGGGTGACGGAGCCAGACTTTTTGCCTTCAACATACTCGACGGATTCTTCTGCTCCGTCCGACCAAATCTTCCAGGTGCCGACACGGTTTTCACCGATGATCTCACCCTGAAGTTCAACACCTCCGCCTGGGCGGAATCGCTTCAGCAGTGCGCCGGTAGCCGTTCGTTCGACGATCTCCTGCTGCGAGCCGTCGGGGAAGTACGCCACGCGCCTTAGAACGCGGCCCTCTTTATAGGTCTCTTCGCTTTCGACGCTGCCGTCGGGGTGCCAGGTCTTGCGTGATTCGGGCCGACCGTTTTCGTCCAGCACGCTCTCAGTGGCGAGCGCGCCACCGGCGTACCACGTGATGAGAAAACCTTTTGGAATCGGGCTCGCCTTTGACTTGCAGGTGATGGTGCGGCGCCCGTCAGGCAGCCGTTCGTCGATGAGGTCTGTACCCATCGGACAGCGTCGTTGTTCGCCTGAAGCGCGTACAGGCCACCCATCGGCGCCTACGAGCCCTCCATCTTCGACTCGTTGACCGTCCGTCCCGCAACCCATCAGGAGTGCGGCGATACAGATCATACGCTTCATTGCGAACTCCGCAGGACTTCTTTGGCGGGCTTGATGCTGGACCACTTGTCGCAAGCGGTGTCCAGACCTTCGTCGCACGCCTGTTGGAAGAACTCTCGCGAAGTCGTGATATTGCGTGGCACATCGATGCCTTCGGCGAGTGCGAAACCAGCATTATAGCATCCAAGCGCGTCACCTTGGTTACATCCGTCGACGTACACGACATATGCGGTCGCAGCGGAGTTTGCGACCGGTTCCGCATTGTGGAGGCTCGCAGTTTCGTAATACTCGTTGGCTTTGGCGAGGTCTTGGCCGACGCCAATGCCCGTCTCGTACATGCGCGCCAAACGCAAGCAGCCAACGCCGACTTTCGGGGTGCACGTGTCCGTCAGAAGTTTCAATCCACGCGCAGTGTCCTGTTCGATCCCTGACCCAAACAACAGCGCCTGACCGGCGGCGGCGCAGGCATTGGCCGAACCCATCTCGCAGCCCTTGGACTCAAGATCGAAAGCGAGTTGGAGTTTAGATTCGATGCGCCACAAGTCCCGGACCTGCATCGCCACATGCCAACATCCATCGCCGTTGGAGCCGTCGCAGGCGCGTTGGTAGTAGTCGGTCGCCTGATAGGGCGGAAGCGAGTCTCCGAATTTGACGCAAGCCTCTGCATTACCGCCCTCGCAGCCCTTCTCTAATGCTGTCAATATTTGGCGCTGTTTTGCCTGGGTGTCACCAAGCGCGATCGCGAGCTCAGTGCAGGCGTCCGCGTCACCCTGATGGCAAGCGTATCGATAGGCGATGAGTGCTGCACGGCGATTGGCAACGGTGCCGTCTGAGTTCTTTTGGGCGAATGCGGTGCAGGCGCCTAGCTCACCGTCGACGCAGTCTTCGTGATTTGGGTCGTTGAAGTACGCATCTGGCTTGGATTTCTGACACGCGCAAAGGCTCACCAAGAGGCACCCCAATACGCATGTCAGCAGTCGAGTCACGTACGCGTGCTCACATAGACTCGAGGAAATTGATTTTGATGTCTTCGCCCAGGTTCGAAAGCAGGTACTTTCGGAACTTCTCGCGAATCTGAACTTCGACTTGGCGGATGCGCTCTTTTGATACGCCCCATTCATCGCCGAGTTCGACGAGGCTTCGTGGGTCTTCGGCGATCATGCGCTCAAACCAGATGGCGCGTTCACGGTCGTCTTCGATGGCTTCGCCGAAGGACTTGATGACTTCGCCGATCTGCGACTGCATTTCGTAGTCAGCGACGATCTCTTCAGGGTCCTCTCCATCCCCCTGCATGAGCTCACCGATCGTCGTCTTCTCGTAGCCGGGAGCCTGCGCATCCATGAAAACAGGGGGCGCATCAAGCTGGGCTGCTACACGCACAACCTCGGACTCGTCGACGTCCAAGTACTCCGCGATGAGTGCAGGGGTTGGCTGTTCGCCGCGGCGAATGAGCTCTCGTCGTGCCTTTTTCAGGTTGTAGAAGAGCTTTCGGCCCGCGCGCGAGCTACCAATCTTCACCGGATGCAGGTGGTTCATCAGATAGTTCAGGATCATGGCGCGAATCCAGTACTGCGCGTAGCTGGTAAACTTCACACCGCGGTAGGGGTCGTAGCGGGTCACAGCCTCGCTCAGCCCCACATTGCCTTCCTGAATCAAGTCCAGAAGTGAGGTCCAACGCCGTTGATACTCGCGTGCGATCTTCACCACCAGACGCAGGTTTGTGAGCACCAGCAGTTTGCCTGCATCGACGTCGCCAACTTCTTTATAGCGCTCAGCCAGGGCCTGTTGCTCGTCCGCCGGCAGCGGCTCAACGTGGCTCAGACTGGAGAGGTACGCCGACAGAGGATCGGCGTGCATGATGTCGGTGGTGTTGGAGCCAACAGCATGGTTTAGGTCATGAAGCATCTTCGATGACGAGTGTTCGAGTATGTCGTCATACTCATCATCGTCGCCGAGAACCTCGACCTCGGGATCCCCCGATTCATCAATATGAAAACCATCACCGAGTTCGGATTCGTCGAACTCGGCGTCTTCGTTCGTCATGGTCGTTCGTCCATCTAATCTCAATTACGATCCTACAACAGCGCGGGATTTTGATCATTCTCAAATGCCACTTGAGTTAACTCCGCGCGGCTACGCCGTGCTCGTTGACAATTCTGTAATTCTTCAGCTCCACGGACTATGTCCGCTCCGCTTTGAAGAATTACAGAATTGTTCGGCTTCGCCTCACGGCTTTGAGTTCGGCTTTGCCTCACGGCTTCGAGTTCGGCTTTGCCTCACGGCTTCAAGTTCGGCTTCGCCTCACGGCTTTCGTTCACGTTGCTGACAGTGTCTTAGTCCCTTCCCTACCTTAACTTCCCCGCCTTACAAGCCTTCCCCGCCTTACTAAGGGTTGACGAAACCGTTGTGGCTCGATTGAATGCCGGCCTTGGCTAATGCCCGAGAAATCATCGACACCGAGGCACCAATGTCTAATGCCGAAAAGCTCGTCACCCTGAACTACGAAGATGGGATCGCCTACATCTGCGTGGATATCGAAGGCGAGAGCGTAAACACCCTATCTGCAAAGATGACGGATCGAATCGAGGAGATTCTTGCCGAGATCAAAGGCAAGTCTGGCCTGAGCGGCGCGGTCATCCACAGCGCGAAGCGCGACTTCATCGTCGGATTCGATATTCGCGAGTTCAAGCACCTGAAAGACGATCCGAAAGGCCTGCGAGAGCTCGGAAAGCGTGGTCATGCGATGCTAAAGAGCATTGATACGTTGGGGATTCCGGTCGTCAGCGCGATCCATGGCAACTGCTTGGGTGGCGGATTGGAGGTCGCATTGGCGTGTCACGGACGTGTCGCAAGTGATCACAAGTCGACCAAGTTGGGTCTGCCAGAGGTGATGTTGGGATTGATTCCCGGTGCTGGTGGCACCCAGAACCTTCCGCGGCTGATCGACTTATCCGCGGCATTGGACATGATCCTCACAGGGCGTCAGATACCGGCGAAGAAAGCCCTGAAGATGGGATTGGTCGATGACGTTGTCCATCCAGACTATGTGGTGCAGGCCGCAGCAGAACTGGCCAAGAAGCTGCACAAGGAACGGCAGGAAAAGCCCAACCTCCTTGAAGAGCTGGTCAGCGATCCCGCTAGCGGTGCGATGAAGATCGTGGCCGCGACGCCCGCGCGAAGTTTGGTGTTCAGCAAGGCGAAAGAGCAGGTGATGAAGCAGTCCGGCGGTCACTATCCTGCCCCTTTGAAAGCGCTCGAGGTGATCGAGTACGGACTCGCCAACGGCTTGGAAGCGGGACTGGACAAGGAGATCGAGGCCTTTGTCGAGCTCATCCAGACCGATGTGAGTGCAAGCTTGCGTGGCATCTTCTTTATGAAGCAAGAGGCCGACAAAGACCCGGTCGTCTCGAAGCGAACCAAGCCAGTCGATGTCGACAAGATCGGCGTGCTCGGTGCGGGTCTAATGGGTGCCGGCATTGCGCAGGTCGGCGCGTCCAAAGGCTATAATATTCGCCTGAAAGACCGCGATGCGAAGGGCCTGGGTTGGGGCCTCAAATACGCCAACGACGCGTTCCAGAAGATGGCTAAGCGCCGCAAGATTAGCCGTCCTGAGGCGGATATCGCGATGGGACGAATCTCGGGGACCACGGACTATCGTGGTTTCGAATCATGCGACCTGGTCATCGAGGCCGTTTTCGAAGACATCAACCTAAAGCAGAAGATTTTGGCTGACGTCGAAGCACTCGGGAACAAGGACCTTATCTTCGCGAGCAACACGTCGACGATTCCCATCAAGGACATCGCTGCAAAGGCGAAATACCCAAAGAACGTCATTGGAATGCACTACTTCAGCCCGGTCCATAAGATGCCGCTGCTGGAGATCATCCGAACGAAAGAGACCTCGGCGAAGGCAATTGCGACGGCACTCGCCGTCGGCCGCAAGATGGGCAAGACCTGCATCGTCGTCGAAGATGGCCCCGGATTCTTCACCAGCCGCGTCGTAGGCGCTTACATCAACGAAGCCGGCTGGATCCTGCAGGAAGGCTCAAGCGTTGAGGCCATCGACAATACGATGGAGAAGTTCGGCTTCCCGGTCGGCCCGCTAAAGCTGGTTGACGAGGTCGGGTTGGACGTAGCGCAAAAGGCCGCGGGCGTGTTGGGCGAGGCGTTCAAACATCGCTGGGACCAACCGACGGCACTGGCGGCCATCGCCGAAGAAGGGCGAAAAGGACGGAAGAACAGCAAGGGATTCTACCTATATGGCAAGGACGAGAAAGGCGTCGACGAATCGGTCTACGACAAGATTCCAGGCGGCCGAAAACGCCGAGACTTGGATGCAGATGTCATCCGAGACCGTGTCTGGCTGGCGATGCTCAATGAGTGCGCCTATTGCCTGCAGGAAGGTATCAGCGACAAACCACGAGACATCGATATTGGCGTCATCTTTGGGTTGGGCTTCCCACCGTTCAGGGGCGGGATTCTGAAGTACGCCGACCACGTCGGAGTTCAGAAATGTGTCGACGATCTCAACCGGCTCGCTGACGCATATGGTGAGCGGCTGAGACCCGCACAAATTCTGGTCGATATGGCCGCGAAGTCGAAGACGTTTCACACCGAAGACTGATTAGGAGCACGCACATGGCTAAGACATTTAGTTTAGGAGGCGACGATCGTGTCGCAATCATCGAAGGCACGCGGACTCCATTCGTTAAGGCGTGGAGCGAGTTTCGGGACCTCAATGAGGCAGACCTGACGCGCTTTGCGATCAACGAGCTGATAAACCGCGTCAACATTGACCCACACGAGGTCGATGAAGTTGTCATCGGATGTGTTTCCGCACCGATGAACGGGCCCAACGTCGCTCGCGAAGTGGTGCTGCGAAGCCAACTTCCCAACGAGATCCCCGCGTTCACGGTCCAGATGTACTGCGCATCCAGTGGTCTAGCAGCCATCAACGCCGTCGGAGACATCCTCAGCGGCGCAGCTGACACAGCCATTATTGGTGGTGTTGAGTCGATGAGCGCAGCACAAGCGCGCATCACGCTGAATCTCACGCAAGCATTGAATGACGCCTCGCGCGCACGCTCGATGCAAGACCGTCTGAAGGCGTTCTCGGACGTGAAGCTGGCTGACTTGAAGCCCGACGTGCCGTCCATTGCGGAGCCGACGACCGGTAAGTCCATGGGTGAATCCGCCGAGGATATGGCCAAGGAGTACGGCATCACGCGTGGCGACCAAGATGCGTTTGCTGAGTTGACACACCACCGGGCTGCTAAAGCCTTTGAGGACGGACGCTTTCCCGAGGTTGTGCCTGTGATCACCGGCGAAAAGTTCGACGTGGTCGTGGACCAAGACACGATGGTTCGTGGCGATACATCGGTCGAGAAGATGGGCAAGCTACGCCCTGTCTTCGACCGCAAGCACGGCTCGGTCACCGCGGCAAACTCGAGCCCACTGACCGACGGTGCTTCCGCGGTGTTGCTGATGCGCGAGTCGAAGGCAAAGAAGCTGGGGCTGAAGCCCAAGGCTTACATAAAGACGCATGCGCTGGCGGCACTCGACCTGTTCAAGCACGCCATGCTTCTTGGCCCGTCGTTCGCGACGCCAAAAGCGCTTGGCCGGGCTGGCTTGTCGTTGAAGGACATGGGCCTGGTCGACATGCACGAAGCGTTCGCCGCGCAGGTACTGACCAACGTCAAAGTCTGGGAGTCGAAAGAGCTTGCTACCAAGATCGGCTTGGACGACCGAATCGGCGACGTCGACATGGAGAAGTTCAACGTCAACGGCGGTTCAATCCCCATCGGACACCCCTTCGGTGCCACCGGTGCTCGCCTCATCATGCAGCTTGCTGGTGAAATGGAGCGTCGCGATGTGCAGTACGGCCTCACGACTGCATGCGCTGCGGGTGGGTTAGGGTTTTCGATGGTGTTGGAAAGGGGCTAGTGCAGCGTTGCTTGCTAAGCGGCGTTCCGAAGCTCGCGTGCGCCACGCAGCATCCGCGTCGTGATAGAGACAGGAGAACTTCACAAGTAACTTTGACATGGCTCAATCGATCAAAACCCCATTGGTATTGATCGTTCACCTTTCAGTGTTAACGAAAACCCGAACCACTGGTTACGTGCAGCGTCGCAGGGTTTGTGAAGAAATTGGTTGATTGAAAGGAGAAATGATGCGAGGCTTGCATGTCCCAACTTTAAACCCTTGGAGGGAAAAACGTGAACACGCAACACGCAACACGCACGCATTGTTCTTCGTTTTATCTGCCTGTTTGGCGTACTTTAGCTACGGCAAAGCATTTGCCGATACATCAGATTGTGTCCCACCTAGCATAACTCAGCCGACCGATAACCGTCGTGATTTTTACATCAACATGGCGTCGTTTCAGCAGTTTGCTTACGACGAAAATGGAACTTTAGGTCACTTTTCTACCGACGAAATTATCGGAGCAGTGCTTCAGGCGGCCGAGCAATGGAATCATTCCGCTGCAGGCCGTGAGTTTGTGTACAAGGGAATCGACAACTCGAAACTAGTGGGCGGGAGCCAGGCTGGCGTGCCATATGGAGTTATTCGAGCTGGGGTTTACAATTCCAATACGAATTCGCTTTCAATGAAGTTTGGCGGAGCGACCGCTCAGTTCCATACTCAAGGATTCTCCATAGAGATAGCGGGGCGAACCAACCAAGGAAACATCCGTCGGTGGTATGTGGGAGACCCAAACAACCCACCTTCATCAAATGGTTCCGATCTCGTTGGTTTTTTGGTTCATGAGTTTGGCCACATCACTGGTCAATATCATCCTACGGTTGGTGGGGTTATGAACTCAAACAATCAACGGGAGTTGTATGAAGTTGACATCGATTGCGCGGAGTTTTTCTATTCAGGTACTAACCGAGGGCTGACATCGGTCGATTGGGAATTCACTAATGGTAATTGGAGCGCAACTCTACCATTCCTCAACATCTGGTCGGCAAGTAGTGGAGTTTCTCGAGGGGGCACTCAGTATGGTTCGTTCGAGTTTAGGGGCGTGAAGATGGGTTATGACGGGCTCTACGCGGAACGGTACAGCACGGGTAACCTCTATCTAGGGAGTCGTTACAGCTTTCTGCCACATCCTCCGGTGCGCGCTCACAGATATGAACTGGACGCCCCATATCGGGATTTGATTCTCGCCCTGTCCAGGGACTCGATAAACTACGGAAATCAAGGTGACGAGTACTTCGTAGTGAAGGCATTTACATCAGCCAATGGCTTTGAATCTTCTGTGACAAGTATCCACAATCTACAACATTGCACCTCGTATTCTTCAAGTTTGTATGGGGCATGTTATGGCTCCTCTGATGTTCGAACAGTCAGGCGTCCCGCGATCGCGTTCGATGACGAGGTCCAGAAATCAGTATATGCATGGACTCATTCGGACCGGAGCGATTTCAGCCTCAATAATGATGTCTTGATATCCATTGGTTCGTATGAGGGTTCACACTTTAACTCCACAGTCTTAGCCCGAGCCGTGGATATTGGTGTAAAGAGCGAAGTGGCCCCCGGTCTGGCGTGTGACACGAATCAAGCCACGCATTCTGGGTATGATTGCCTTCTTGCTTTTGTGGACCCATCAGATGTGAAGAACAGCATAAGATTGCTGCCGTTCTACAGCGTTTCCGGCGTAGGAAGTTACTGGCCCATCACGCTGGTGAGTCCCCATTTAATGTCGAGTTCTGGATGGCATCGTACTTCATCGCCAATAGCCCTGTTTCGCCACGATGGGAAATGGTGGTTGGCGTTTAAACTTGCATTAGCGACCGGTGGAGGGGGGCTCCGTCTATATTCTTCTCCAACCGGGGCCAGTGATTCCTGGTCGCTTGAGAGTTCTACGCTTCCTTATACAGCAAACGGCGGGACTGCCCTCGGGGGCTGGATTCAAGAGAACCACGTATTTTCAACGTATTAGAGGTGAGCTCATGAGATTTTCTACATCAGTCATTTTCCTGTTCGTTTCATTAACTCTCTTGGGTTGTGACCGCAATCCGGAGACTCTGAAATCAAACCCAAATATCGAAATGGCACTGCCCAATGTATCAACGGCTGATTCTTGTATTGAATCGGACATGATCGAGTTTTCCGGTGGAGACCTTCTACGGGTTTCAGACAGGGTTGTAGTTGGTACGGTGACGGATGTGATTGTTAAAAGAGAAATGACGCACCCGATTGCTCAATGTGACCCTGAAACTGTGACCTGGTCGATTGATATCGAAATGGAGGTCGATACAAACATCAAGGGCTCCGGCGATACGGTTGTGTTTGGACTCGGTTCTGAGTCCTCGTGGTCATGGTCGAGTCGACCCATTTCAAAAATCGATGGCAAATGGAGACCAAGCACTGCCACCAGAACCATCGAAGTGTCTCAGGAGCTAGCTTGGACCGGTGACACGGGTGTTCAACCTGGACAGAGGATCCTCGCATTTCTTGTTGGTGTGCCGGGAAGCTACTCGAACGTCGACTATCCGCTTGCCGAAGTCACAGATAACGGGGTTTTGTTTCAGAGCGAAACAGTCGCAGGTTCGTGCGTGAAACTCAGCAGCTCCCTCATCAATGCGAAAACCGTCTCGGATCTGCGTTCGGCAATGCAGGAACCTCAGTTGTATCCGCAAGCACCTGCTCCTCACACCGGATTCACGGGGGAAACGCGGTCGCATTGTTTGCTGAGCTCGTCCGCAGACCAAATTGAACCCGAGAGTCCGGACCCAGCTGGTGCGCCGTAACCGGCCGCTTCGCTGAACGGCTTCGCTTCACTAAACGGCTCGCATCGCTTTGCTGAACGGCTTCACTTGCCACCTTCCGGTTTGGCGCGCAAAATCGATGCTGAACCAACCAACGAGAAAGGGCTGTGAGCGATACAATTCAACTCTATGTTGAGCGCGTTGAACGTCTGATTCAGCAACGTCGACAGACGGTTACCGAGGAGGATTTGCAGGAGATTGCTCGCGAGCTCGGCATGTCCGATGCGGACCTTGCTGCCGTCGAAGAAGAGGTTCAAAGCCGCTACGAGCGCGGGATGGGCTTTGTCGACCATGGCATGTGGAATGACGCCGTCGAGCAGCTGCGTGAGGCAGCAGCCCTGGCGCCGTCGCGCGTCTATCTGCTGCACGCATTGGCCAACGCCTACTTCTGCCGCGGGCGAGATAACAAATCGAAGGACGACATGCAGCAGGCCGAAGCGTGGGCTCGCCGTTGTCTGGACCTGGACCCTCAGTATCAGGCGGCATTCATCCTGCTTGGTGAGATCAAAGACCAGAACATCGCCGAAAGTGAGGGGTTATCCACGCGCAAGGCGGCGATGACGCTCGTCGGGAGCCTCGTTCTGTGTGTGGTCGGCGGGTCTGTTGCTTCGATCATTGCAGTCATCATCGAACCGAGCCTCGCCGAAGACCAAAACACCACCACCGAGACCGACAGTGTCGTCGTCAACGACAACCTGGTCGTGCCGGTGGCAGCCACGCAGCCCAAAGACACCAAACCGGTTCCGCTGCAGCCCAGCGCAGGAAACCTCCCGGTCGACTTCAATCCGGGCCGCTGGAAAGGCCAGGTGGCGCTCGACCTTCGGGAGGTTAACAACAAAGTCTACACAGATAAGGCGTACTTCTCGTGGAAGGGGCTGATTGAAAACACCGGCAATCTAGAGATCGACGAAGTGACCGCAAAGCTCGAGCTCATCAACGGTTCGGATGAAGTGTTGGTCTCGGATATCATCACGTTGGTGGATGATTACAAACCTGCGCTTCGGCCGGGAGATGTGAATACGTTCTATACGACGAAGGGCTCTGAGGCCGCCGTTGAGCGGGCCAAGGTTACAATCACCAACGTCAAAGCGGAGCCGGCCGCGAAGGGCTATGCGAAGTCGAAGCTCATCTCGCCCAAGTGGGCGGTCAAGAAGCCAGCAAACCTCAATATTGAGGTCCGCGAGCGCTTCACGTCTCATAGCCACAACGACATGATGAACAGCGGTTTCTTCAAAGCTGCATGGGAAATAAAGAACACTGGCTCCACACCAATTCGTACGGTCAAAGTTGGCCTTCGGCTGATGGATGGGAATGGAACGACGCTGGATGACAGTTCGTGGCTTGTCGCTTTTTCGTCCAGCCCCACGATTCGTCCTGGTGAAATGCGCCTGGCGAGCACGACGAAGTCAGTCGCAAAGACATACAAGAAGTACGAACTTTCAATTGTAGAGATTAACTGAGGCATTGCCGTGTCTGTCCTGATTCTTCCCGAGGGGACGATGGTGGTCACCCGGGTCGAATTGAGACCGTTGGGTGGTGGGGACGCGTGTGCTCAGGGTTCGGTAGGTCGCGTGGTTCAATCGCCTCGGGATGCAACGCATTCCTATCGTGTCGAGTTGGTCAACGGCACTGAGCTGATGGCCAAACGCGACGAATTGTCGGTGCTCAAGAAGTTCCAGGAAGAGGGGCTCAAGGCTGGTGATGCGGTGCTGGAAGAGTACGACCTCTACCAGCACGTCATCTATCGCTGTGTGACCGGGTCTCGAGCGTATGGGCTTGAGCGCGAAGGCTCTGACACGGACCGTCGTGGCATTTATCTGCCGCCGGCCGACATGCACTGGTCGCTGTTTGGCGTGCCTGAGCAGCTGGAAAACAAGGACACCGAAGAGGCCTATTGGGAACTTCAGAAGTTCATCGTGCTGGCGCTAAAGGCCAACCCCAATATCTTGGAGTGCCTGTATTCGCCTTTGGTTGAGCACGTTGAGCCAATTGCGCAGGAGCTGTTGGACCATCGTGAGATGTTTCTGTCGAAGCTGATCTACCAGACCTACAACCGCTATGTGATGTCGCAGTTCAAGAAGCTGAAGAACAAGCTGGAGCGCGATGGAACGGTGAAGTGGAAGCATGCCATGCACCTGATTCGTCTGCTCCGCTCGGGCATTACGGTTTTGAACGAGGGGTTTGTCGCCGTGCGCGTGGATGAGGCGCTGCGCGAGGAGCTGTGGGCGATTCGGGATGGTGAGTACGATTGGGAGGAGGTCGACGCGATGCGGTTGGACCTGCACAAGCAGTTTGACGCCGCGTTTGAGTCGACCGACCTGCCCGAGCGCCCTGACTACGCCGCCGCTAATTCATATCTGGTGCGGGCGCGGCGGGCTGCCTTATAGGTTCTTGGTTTTCGGTTTTTGGTTCTTGGTTCTTGGATTCCGGCAGGCTTGCATCAGGTGCCATGTCTGGTTGGTCGGTCGGTTGTGCTTCTTGGTTTGGTGGTTTCTGGGCCGGCTTTGGTTTGGGGAGCGGGCCTGGTGGCAGGTCCATTAGCGCTGGTGGTCTTGGGATGAGCGGCAACGCCAGATTCAGGACTTGTTCCAACTCTTCGGCTTTGTACTCGCCGTGGATGGTCACGTAGTCGCCGACGGCCTTGCAGGTCAGGCGGTTGACCAGGTTTGCGACCATGCCTTTCACCAAGAACGGCATCCGGCCGATAAGCTGTTTCTTCATCGCGGGGCACTTGCCTACGAATCGCTCAGCGTCTTTGGCCTCACCGAGTTTCATGTCGATGTCCAAGGTGGGTTTGTCGATGTTTCGGATGCTCACCTTTGCCGATTCAAATCGAACACGGCCAACTCCGGGGATGATGGAAACGGCACTATGTGCGCTGATGAGGACCAAGGTGTCGTCTGGCGCAGCACGTTCGATCTCGCGTAGACCATCTAACATGGTGCTCGGCTGATAGCCGGCTTCTGCGCCCGCCAGCATGTCCGAGTCGTCCGGCAATTCGGTGGTCAACTCCTTCATCCACTCCGGCCGTGCAATCAGGGCCAAACCGTCATCGGCGAGCATGATTTTGCGCGGGTCTTGGTACCGGGAGTCCTTGGGGACCAGGTCGCGAACCTTGGTTTTGTTGAATTTACGCCACTTCATCGGCTCTGAGTTCGCAAAGCGATAGTCGAGCTTGGATTCCAGCTCTTTGTTGGGAAGTTTATGGCGGATCGCCAAGAACGTGCGCTGCAGGTATTGAGGCGCAGCCGACGCCATGAACATTGAGTCGAGGTCGGTGACCGGGTCGACATCGCTGTTTTCCAAGACGATGCGATAGTCAGGCACGTTCTGAAGGATCTTGCGGGTCGGCTCTTCGAACGAGGTGCCACGCACGCGGTCAAAGCGCACGAGCGCAGTGAAGATTGCGTTACCTGGCCCGTAGCCTTCCATGCTCGGCAGGTCGTTTGGCCCCGAGCGATCCAAGCCCGGCAGCTCTTTGCCCTGAAACGCATTCTGAGGTTTCTTCGGTTTTTCGGGTTTCTTTGGTTCGGCCGGTTTCTTTTCGGTGTCTGGTTTCTTAGCCACCTCTTTCGGTTCCTTCTTTGGTTCCGGCTTCTTCTCAGGCTCAGGCTCGGGTTCAGGTTCAGGCTCTTCGACAGGTTCAGGTTCTTCTTCGGGTTCCGGTTCCGGCTCCGTTTCAACCTCGGGCTCTGGTTCCGGCGGAACCTCTAGCTTGGCGAATCGTCCGCCGTGACCAATTCCTTCGAGCTCATCGAAGTTCTGCAGCCACTCGATATCGGCGTCGAGGTCAGATTCGTACTGAAACTCAAGCTGTGTGATGAGCGCAAAACCGAGGTGAATGACTGCGCTCGCGACCACAGACCAGAAGAACGGATCAGGCCGAAACCGCCGCCATATAAGCGACTCATCGATCTCTATTTGTTCTTCTTTTTTCGCCATTGCCCAACTCTACCACAGACTCCTGTGCCAGTGATTGGACAACAAAACCCGCCCGGTAATTCATCCATAACTCGCTTCGCTTCTTAGAGAAGGTACTTCCTCGTCAAGAGTCCACGATATTTTTCTCCGTGGTACATCGGGGCCAAAGGTCACAGTACATCCACATTGCTTCTTATCGCATTATCTCCGGCGCAGTTT
>JAUIBR010000074.1 GCA_030427705.1 bacterium
TCTTCCCTTAACTCCACTTCTGTCCTTTTTTCCCAACCCATGGTTGCCTCCGTGGCATAATTGGCTATGCCTCGGAGTGTTACCCATGTCGCCGAAAATTGTGTTACCTATGTCGCCGGTTAGTACCAAACCCAAGAGCCAAAACCCAAAACCTAAGAGCCAAAAGCCAAAACCTAAGCGCCTTTCCTATTGGCCATTTCCTGAGAAATCACCCCAACCGCCACAACGATGTTTCCTAGTGCGGCGAATATCAGCATCCACGGCAGGATGCCGATGAATCCCAAGACCATGCACGCGAAGACGATGAAGTCTTTCTTTGTCAGGTATTTCAGATTCTTCAGGGCTTTCGCGATGGCTGATGCGTCGGGGTCGTCCTGATCGAATGACCACGTAAAGGCGAGCAGGTCACCGCGTTTGTTGGCGATGAGCCATCGGTAGTAAAGCGCCATCGAGACCAGTTTGAACAACACGCTGATGCCGCCCAGCCACAACCACATGCTTGCGGGCAGGCCAAACAGCGGCGGGAACGTCACGTAGGCGCCCCAGCCTAAACCAGCCCAGAAGAACACGTCGCTAAGGTCGTCACTGAGGGTGTCCAACCACTCGCCGAGCACCGAGAACTCATACTTCACCCGCGCCAACTCGCCGTCACATCCATCGACGACGGAGTTGATTTGGAACAGCACGCCCGCGATCAGGAAATTCAGATACCCACCCATCGCGCAAATGACGCCGGCGGCAATGCCCAGTGAAAAAGTGACGATCGAGATATGGTTGGGTTTGATGCCTAACGGCGCCAACATGCGGCTAATCGCAATACTGATGTAGCGGTTGAGATGGCGCGACACCATGCCGTCCATTGGCTTGCGGCAATCCTGCCAGAGCGCGTGGTTGGCTGTCTTCGCCTTTGTCTTGTCTTCGACGCGGAAGTGAAAGCGGTCGTCTTCGATGAAGGTTGTGGGTTCCGGTCCGCCGATACCAATATCCGCCGGGGTCCCGTCGCCCAGTTTAACGCCTTCGCCAGATTCTCCGCGTTCAATCGCGTCCTTGACCATCCCACGGTTGTAGACCGTAGAGGAACGAATCCAGACCTGGTTCTCGGCCGGTTCGGGCGGCGCATCAACGACTTCAATCGTGTCGAGCTTCGCCTCGGTTCGGTCGACGATGCGTCCGATAGCCTCGTCACCATTCGAGATGACCGTCGCCGTGTCACATCCACAAACGCCTGCCAGCCGAAGCGCGCGGTCCAGCAGGGATAGCCCACCCACAACAAAATCCACGCCGACAACTTCCGTGTGGTGGCGCGTATCAATGATTGCGTGAGTGATGGTGCTCATGTTTCCAAGCCGTCGTGATGACCGGCAGGGGAGTTAGCACAGACGGGGGACAGCGACTAGCCTTTGAGCGGTTGGGTGTTGGGTGATTGGGTTTTGGCTATTGGCTATTGGGTTCGACAACACGAGAACACGAGAAATCGAGAACACGAGAAATCGAGAAATCGAGAAATCGAGGAATCGAGAAATCAAGAATCTAGAGAGTCGAAAAATCGAACCTCGAAATATATCTATAATCAGACTATATTCAGTTTAAATTCAGACCACGGGTACTCAATATGCAAAATCTCTCAGCGCAACGAATCATCTCGGTCAGCGAGTTCAAATCGCGCGCATCGGACATCATGAGCGAGATCGCGGAGTCCGGCCAACCCACGGTCATCACTCAAAATGGGCGAGCCGCGGCGGTTGTGATGTCACCATCTGCTTACGATGCGTTGGTGGAGTATCAGGAGTTGGTGCGCACCGTTCAAATTGGGTATCTGCAGGCAAAGTCTGGCGAGACGGTAGACCATTCAGAAGTTGCGTCGCTGTTGTCCAAGAAGTTTGGGCCCAACGACGAGTGATTTCTGTCGAAGTTAAATGGTCGAATCAAGCCCTAGAACAAATGGAATCGATTGGGGCCTACGTGGCGCAAGACGACCCAGATGCTGCTTGGAGACTTGTGTCCTCAACATTGGAGCGTGTTGGTGCCCTGTCAGAGTTCCCTTTCCTCGGTCGAGTTGTTCCCGAATTGGGAATGGAACCTTACCGCGAACTTCTTATTGAACCGCTACGAGTAATCTACCTCGTAGAGCCAGAACGTGTGACGGTGCTGTCGGTACTGCACCAGGCGCGGTTTCTGACACCCAACGACATCAGATAGAGATCGTGTTTCTCGACATCGGTGGTGCTTAACACCGGGATTAGAAGAGATCGTAATGTTCTCGGTCGATTACAATGTCCCGCGGCTTGATTTTCCCGCGCAGCCGTCTGGTGCGCTGGTTACGTTTCTTCTGAACCAGGTCCGCCTCAGCGGCCAGGTCATCCAGGTCGCCAAGTGCTTCGCCGGCCATGACCTCGATGAACTTGCCGCTGGCGATATGGGCTTGCTCGTTGCGCTTCAAGACGTGTTCCATCTGTTTAGCTTGGGCCTTCTTGGCTTCGTACTCCGCCTTCAGCTCTTCCGCAGTCTTCTGACGTTCTTGAGGCACACTTGCCGTTGGAATGGGTGCGGCGCTGGCTCCCTGCGCGGCCACGATTTGACTGGCGGGTTGGGCTTGTGGCTTCGGTTCGTCCTGCGGCTCGCAAGCCATCAGGGGAAGCGTCGCGGCGACGACGGCAACCTTCGCTGCAAACGGATGTGGTTGGCGCTCCGGTTTGAACACCAGCTCCTCGCCGACAAACTCAAACGCAATGCAGGCTTCCCCGGTGTGCTGAAGCAGGTCCTCGGTGACGCGCACGGCTTCGCGCTCGGTCATCGCCGAGATATTGGTGACGGTGCAATTGCACGCTGCGCATAGACGTCGTTGCTCGTCACCGGTCATCTTGTCCCAGTCTTCCGAGCACGAAAATGTGTGTTCCAGCGTCAAACGCTTCATGGCGTGCCTTTGGTGTGTTTTGGAGCGCATTCAATGTAGATGAACGGCGGCGCGTCTTCAAACTTCGCGGACAAATCACGTGGCAACTCGATCTACCGGCTAATGAGGTTAACTGACCCCAGATCGTGAGTGGTGAATCCGCGTTTGCCCGCAGAATGCCGTGCCACGCATCTGGCACGAATCTTGGATTGTCTTCTTCCCGTATACTTGGAGACACGACATGAATTTCAAATTTGCCGCCATCGGATTTTCTCTCGCACTTGCAGTCGGTTGTGGTGCTGACTCGGACTCGAGCTCGTCGGACGACAACAGATTCGCGGACGGTAAAGCCGATAACTTCAGCCGTAGTGCCACGCTGACCGTCGAAGGCCATTCGTCCGTCGATCGGATCGAGTTGGACTCGGCGTTTCAATGCGACATGAGCCAATTCAATACGTTGGGTGGGTGGCGAAACAAGGATACACGAAGCTTCGACTTCCCGACGTTCCGCCTGACCATGACCAACGCGGGTGGTCGCCTCCCAAAGGCAGGTGATGTGATTTCGGCCACGGCGTCGACCAATCGCATCATTTTTGATGGTAGCGGCTTTTCGTCCGAGGGCGCCTCGCAATGTGACCTTCTGGTCGAGGATTACCTGAATGAAGGCGAAGGCGGCGCGGCAGGAATCGCATTGACCCTGCAAGAGTGCGAGTTGGTCGATGATGACCGAACGATTCGGGTTAGCGGCTCGTTTCAGTGCGGCGCGCCAGGCTTCAAGCTTTTGTTTGAGCCGGAGCCTGAACCCGACAATCCAGACGACACCAATAATCAGGACCCAGATCCCGACAATCCGGACGACACCAACAATCAGGACCCAGATCCCGACGATCGTGTTGAGATGTGCGACCTTGACGCCTATGGCGTGTGGTTAGGTGAGCTCGAAGAGCTGGCGACGAAGAGCCGAGTCGACCAGGACATGCTTCAAGCACACGTCGACGGCCTAGACTGCCGGCCAATCAGTGCAGAACCGTACGCTGCATGGCTCGAGGTCTTTGATGCCACGATCGTCGCTGTCGGAAGCACAATCGACGAAACAGACCGTATGACGATTGCAAAGGTCGTCGCGGGCTCTCCGACGGCCAACGACGCAGCCTCATACGCTGCTTGGTATGATCGGTTCAAAACCCAATTCCAGAAGCTCGCCCCGTCGGCTAGCGCTTCGATCGACAGCAACGATAAGGCGATCTTGGACACGTACTATCCAGCCCGTCCTGCAGCGCAAGACATGGCTTCGTACGAACTTTGGTACGACCTATACAGCCAACTCATTGACCGATTTTTGCCGTCGAGTTCTGGAGTCATCTCGGAGGACGAACAGAGCCAAATTGACGAGCTTCTGAGAGCCCGTCCGTCGACCAGCTCCGATGACGCCTGGCTTGTCTGGTTCCCAACGTTTGAGCGCTTTTTCAATCTAGCCGTTCCTAGCAACACAGCGTTCGTCTCCGATGAAGAATTGGAAGTCATCGTCAGCCTTGCCTCGCACGCTCCGCAAGCTCGAGAGGGAGCTGCATACATCGAGTGGACGCGACTTCTGCGCCGAACCCTCGACCGAGCAGGCCAGACGGCAAATGCCGACGAAGAGAAGGTGATTTCCGCAGCTTTCCGCGTACGCCCCTGTGGCCTTTCGGACGAAGCCGCCGCTGCCTACGAACGGCTACAGGCTGACTACGCAGGAACCGATGTGTCGTCATTCGCCGCCGTGGCCGACCCAACCATCTGCAACTGACAGCTCCCTGCGGTCGCGTTTCAGCTCGGCTGTGCCTCGCGTTTCAGCTCGGCTGTGCCTCGCGTTTCAGGCTTCGGCTTTGCCTCGCCGTTACAGCTCCCCACGGTCGCGTTTCAGGCTTGGCTTCGCCTCGCCCCGTTCGTGGCTCTCAACGATCTTTTGCAACACGTCCGATAGCTCCTCCAAGAGCTCATGTGCTTCGGTCACGAACTCCGCATTTGGATTAATCTTCTGCTGCCACAACTTCGCTCCGCGCCTTGCCGTCACATGTGCGACGACGAAACCTTCCCTGTCGCTCACATAACCCGAGTCATTAACCTCCCAAGGTCCGGGACTAGCTTTGTCCAACAAACTACGTGCTCGTCCCACCAATACTGCCGCTCGGCGCGACAACGCTTCCATTTCCGACATAGTGTTCAACTCACGGCCCTCCCTGGCCAAGACACTGAACATAAATTCAGCACCCACCTTTGTCAATGTTGGCTATTGGCTATTGGGTGGATCATTTGTGAGAGCCTAGAGAACCAGGCGAAACGGCGAGGCAAAGCCGAAGCCTGAAACGGCGAGGCAAAGCCAAAGCCTGAAACGGCGAGGCAAAGCCGAAGCCTGAAACGCGAGGCACAGCCGAGCTGAAACGCGAGGCACAGCCGAGCTGTAACGCGACCGCAGGGAGCTGAAACGCGACCGCAGGGAGCTGAAATACGTCATGACGGCTGGACGTTCCGTATCATTGTGACCATATTGGTCGTCTGAACCTTTTACGGCGAAAACATGGAACCGATTCGATACAGCCTTGATAACGGGCTCAACGTTATCCTTCAGCCTCGTCCGACCGCTCCCGTGGTCGCTTGCAACGTCTGGGTCAACGTCGGCAGCGCTGACGAAACCCCCGAAGAAGCCGGTCTGGCTCACGTTCACGAACATATGTTGTTCAAAGGCACCGAACGTCGCGGCGTTGGCGTGGTGGCTCGTGAGGTTGAGGCCAGCGGCGGGTATATCAACGCATTCACCTCGTTTGACCACACTTGTTACTACCTGGTGATGAGCTCACGTCAGTTTGAGACAGGCGTCGACCTGCTCTCGGACGTGATTCGGAATTCGTCGTTTGATGCCGAGGAACTGGGCCGCGAGCTCGAGGTCATCCAAGAGGAGATCAAGCGCGGCAATGACAGCCCGCAGAGAGTTGCCAGCCAGATGCTGTTCGATACAGCGTTTACGACCCATCCTTATAAGTTGCCAGTTATTGGCACGAAAGAATCGGTCGATTCGTTCACGCGTGACCATGTTGTGAACTTCTTCAATAAGCACTATCGCCCTGACAACAGCACGGTTGTCCTGGTTGGTGACTTTGAAGAAGAGACGGCACGCGACTTCGTGAACAAGTATTTCGGTGACTGGACCGCGCCAAAGTACACGCCCGTTGTTCGTCCGAAAGAACCCCAACAACGCGAGTTCCGAGGGGCGGTCGAATCCAAAGAGATCGCTGCGAACCACCTGCGTTGCGCGTTCCACGTGCCTAACGTTCAACACGAAGACATCCCAGCGATCGACGTCTTGAGCGCGGCGATGGGATACGGAGATGCAAGCCATCTTCACCAAGCAGTGCAACGCGAAACCGAGATGACAACCGGCGTATATGCGATGGCGTATACTCCTAAAGACGACGGTATTTTGTTAGTTGCCGCCGACTATCAGATTGGCGACAAGACGCCTAATCATGCGGCTGTCGCGAGCAAGGTCTTGGAAGAGGTTTTCCGATTCCGTCACATGCGGATCACGGATGAAGACCTCACCCGTGTGCGCACGCTCATCGAAAGCCAGGAGATCTACAGCCAACAATCGGCCGAAGGTTTGGCGATGAAGATGGGACGTAACCAAATGGTTACGGGTGACCCTGATTTTGACGAGCGCTACTACGCCGCACTTCGCGAAGTGACCGCCAACGATGTTGTAGAAGCCGCACGCAAATACCTGACGCCAACCAATCTGACGATCGCGCTCTTGCGTTCCGAAAGCAGCGATGAGGTCACCGTCGACGAGCTGCAGAAGCTGGCTGAGGGCGCGTTCGAGACGATCGAAACCCAAGCCGTGGACGCCAACATCACGTTGGACGATCGCGGATTTTACGAGACGCAGATCCCAGGCGGTCCCCGACTGGTCGTGCAAGAAGACCACTCGGTCGAGACGTTTGCACTGCGTGCGATGACCCTTGGTGGACTGCGCTACGAAACCCCTGAGATCAACGGTATCACCCCGATGCTCTCCGAGATGGTCGTGGCTGGCACGCCAAGCCGGGACGCGGTTGATATTGCGCGCCAGACCGAGTCGATGGCTTCGGGATTGTCGGGCATCGCGGGCCGTAACTCGTTTGGCTTCTCGATGACGGGAATCTCGCGGTTTTTCGACCGATGCTTCGACATCTACGCCGACTGCGCGATGAACATGAACCTGCCCGAAGAAGAGTTCGAACGGACTCGCCGACTGCAGCTTCAGGCGATCACATCACGAGAAGACCAATTGGGCGCTGTGAACTTCCAGCGATTCCAAGAGGCCTTCTTTGGCGATTACCCCTATGGAATGCCAACCTTAGGCACGCATGAGTCGGTCAACGCGCTGACGCCCGAGCGGGCCAGGGATTACCTGGCAAAGCTTGTACGACCTGAAAACATGGTCATCACCGCCGTCGGTGATATCGACGCCGGGATGGTTGCGGAGCGCGTAGCGGAACTCTTTGTCAAAGACGCGGCAGCTGCGTTTGAACCCAAGATTCCGGCGGTTCCTGAGCTTGGCGACGCACGCCTCGTCATGGGGAACCTCGAGAAAGAGCAGGCCTTTGTGACCGTTGGCTTTGGCGCTCCGCCGCTTGGCCACTCAGCACGTCACGCACTTGAGGTTGTAAACTCTGTGCTCAGCGGCATGGCCGGCCGCTTGTTCAGCGAGCTTCGCGAGAAGCAATCGCTGGCTTACAGTGTCTTTGCCTCGTCTCTTCTGGGCATCGATGCCTCGGCGTTCACCATCAACATCGGGACCAGCCCCGAGAAGGTCGAACAAGCTCTCCGCGGCATGTTCCTTGAGGTGGCCAAACTGAAAGAAGACGGCATCACGGATGAAGAGTTGCGCGATGCGAAGGCGAGCCTGATTGGGAACCACGATATCGGACTGCAGAAGAATAGCTCACGTGCGATGTCGTTCGCGCTCGATGAACTCTACGGCTTTGGCTACGAAAAAACCCTGTCATACTCTGACAGAATTGAAGCTATTTCCCATGATGACGTCAACGCCTTCGTCGCTGAGTTCTTGAAACCAGAACACGCGGTTGTTTCGATCACGAAACCAGCAGCGGTGGACATCGAGATCGACTTGACGGAGTACAAGTAGTTCTAGAACCCCGCCACCATGCCAAAGGTCGCATGGCGGCCGGGGATTGGACCCCAGGTGGCATTGGTCTGGTCGAGTAGATTCTCAACATTGGCCATTACTCGAAGATGGTCGTCATACCGCCAGGAAACGCCCGAGCCCAACGTGACATAAGCCGGGGCGGCCGGAGAACCCTCCGGGACGTTCATGGCAGCACGCCCGTTTGCCATGACCCTCAACTCAAGTGCTCTTTGGAAGAAGGCTCCCACCACTTCAGCACGAACCGAGTGCTTGGTCCGCAATGCCAACTCGTCGCCTGTTTCAAGCTCTCTCGCCAAGGGCAAGAATGAATAGGTGACCCGAGTGGAAAACCACCCATATATGTCATTTATTGACATAGTTGAGTTAACCCCCGCGGTGATCAGTTCCCCCGCGTTAATCGAGGTGAAATCACCGGCTTGGCCGCCCACTGCTTCGGTGACTATTCCGTCTTCGATCAGGTGGGCAAACGATTCAAACTCCAAACCGAAATGCTTCGTCGGTGTCCAAGCCGCGCCCAGGCGAGCGGAGTTGAGAATCTCGGGCCGAAGGTCAGGGTTTCCGAGCACCCGGTAGCCGACCTCTGAGTGGTCAAAGAACAGGAACAGCTCTTCCGCAGTTGGGACGCGGCGGGTTCGAGAGATGTTGCTTCGCAATACGACGGAATCAACCACCGACCACGCGACCCCGACTTCGGCCGCGATGGACGGACCAAAAGGCTCGGCTATGGCGCCTCGTAGTCGACCGTGGAGTTCCACGACATCACCCACATACAAGCGGGATTTCAGACCCAGTCCAACCTCTCCAATTGTCTCAGGCGACAACCGCCCAGTCTCGCCGGTGCGCTCAACGTGTTCACCACCAAGGTCGAGCTCGACGCCCAAGTCGTAGGAATCACCCAGATAGGTGGTACCGACCCTCTGTGTTGTCGACAGGATCGACGTATCAGCCTTGAGCAGTTCATTCCCCGATTCCCGCACAAGTTTATGAAACTCGCTGCGCATGAACGCGAACTCCGAGACGTGCTCGGTCTGCCATGCGCCGCTCAACCAACGACCCTGAATCTGGCCATTGAACTCGGTTTCCGTCACGCGGTCGTCCAACGGGGCATTTGGGCCGGACAACGCGATCGATTCGTTGTCGCGGAGTCGAAGTGACGACGAGAGTCGGTCCTGTCCCCGGCCCCAATTCAATCCGAATCCACCGCTGAGTGTTTTGGTTTCAGGGCGGTCCGGTGTTTGGTCTTGATTCACATCCACCGGCTCCTGCGTTCGATACTGACCGAAGACCTGTGTGGTCAGGTGTTTTGCCAGTGGAGTCCCGACCGTCAGTGAAGTCGAAGATCCGTAGACCTGCTCCGGCCCGCTTCCGAGCTCCCCGCGAATCGTTGCGTGCGCTTTGGGATTTGCTCCCTTGGTAATGACGTTGACCACTACACCACCGGTTCCGCCGGGCCCCATTCCGCGAGTTACCTCGATCCTGTCGATATTCGACGGGTCGACAGGGATGGCGTCGAGGTTGACCATTGGCCCATTGGGTCCGCCACGAGGACGCGATATGGGCGCGCCATCGACCAGAACGGTAAGCTGTCCGGTCGGCAGCCCATCGACGACCATACCGGTCGATGTACCCGTGGGTTGCACGGGCGTTGCTCCGCTAACCCACTGTAAAGCCTCGGTCAGATTCGTGACATTATTGCGCTCCAGGACTGCCCCATCGATAGTTTCGACACGTTCAGGCCGGCGCTCAAACACGCCGTCCTGATTGGCTTTTGTCTCTACCGAGTACGCATCGGTGGCATACTCCTGCGCCACGGACTCCTGCGCCCATGCGGACGAAGATACCAATAGCGTGCATATGGTGGCGAGGTACCTCATTCGTCCCATAGCTCCGCAACTTCGGCATCGATATCGACGTTACTGATGTCGATGAAATCGGCCTCGTTTGCCAACGACCAGTTCTTGTGTAGATGCCCTGGTGCCACTCGAAGCGCGACCCCGGTGTCGAGGTTATCGACCAGCAAATCAAAGGTGTCAGAATTTGGCCATAAACCGGCTGGTGCGCTTTCAGACGGGGTAAGACTGCCACCATCTCCGCAAAGAGTTGCCAAACTGACGCCCTTTTTAGCGGCTAAGTTCAGCGTCCGTTGCTCACCAAACTGGAGGTCTTGGCCCTCGCCTTCACTGCAAAACACAGCGAGCTCGATCTCGGCGATTTTGTCTACAACATTCGCAGACAAGACCTGCCACGCGACCAGGTTCAGATTTGGCGTGTACTGCAGATGCAAATGCGAGGCTGGGTCCTGAGTGTCGGGGTGAATCACCCACCCGACCCTTGAGACCGAGGGATCTGCTGAAGCTGAAACCAGCGGCGACACGGAGTCGTCCCAGGTCTCGATGTCGGTTACAGTCTCTGCATCGACTTGCCCAACCTCTACCGTCGAACGTGTGAAGATAGCTGGATTGAACACTGCGAATCCAGCCGCGGGGACCGCCCTCAATGAGGTCCGAAGAACGAGATCCGCGGATTCGCAGGACGACTCTCCGAACGGAAATGCAGACAGGCATACCGGGGCCTCTTTGACGTTCGTGGTCGTGAACGATGCGAGCTCCGACCAAGTGCCGTCCACAAGAGTGCGGCCTGTAAGGCTGAAGTACCCGCTGTCTCCGCGGTCGTTGTAATAGCTATCAATCTCAAACGCTGTCAGTTGGGTGTCATTGCGAATGAGGTAGACCTTCGGCCGTGGAGTAAGAACATGAGTCGTTCCGTCATAGTCGTACCAGGACGAAGAGATCCCATAGCGTTCGACCCCGAACGAGGTGGCGGCTTTGCGTCCAGCATGAAGGCCGCTGCCAACCACCTCGTCGTTTGCGTTCCCCTCGCCGTTTTCCGTCGTCTCGATGTCGCCGCAAGCCGACGCGAGGAGCACAAAAATGGAAATCGTCAACCGTCGCATTACTGACCTGCGTCCGGATTGATTTCCCAAGTCAGGCCGTACACACCGCTTTCGTAGGTGTCGATCGCGAGCTTTACCACACGGTGGTCGGTCGGATCGTAGAGGTAGTACGTGACATCTTCAGGTGCCGAAACCACGTGTGTCATCGGGTCGTAGTCGTACCACTGGCCAAACGCCGTCAGCAGAGAACTCTGCCCGAATGTGACTAGCTCGCAGGTGTCCGTGACAAAGTCGTCCGTGAGCCACTCGGCGCCCTGAGCAGGCGTTTCAGCAGTTTCAAAATCCGCGTCAACCTTGGCCAGAAGGAGCGAGCGCGCACCGGAGTCGGCGCTGTTCGTCCGAATATCCGCACGTTTGAACGCAAGATCCCACGTGTTGGCGGTGATCGCCTCGGCGTCACCGATATCGACGAAGCTACCCGTTTCGATATCCAAATAAAGCCACGAGCTCTCCGCCGCGGCTTCGCGTCCACCAAGAGATGCGTCGAGCGTCGCGGTGAACACCCCATCCTGTTCCGTGACATCGATGGTTCCCACGGCCGCATCGGTGTAGACGCCGAACTGTTCTGCCGCAATCGCGGCTGGATCGCAGTTATTGGTGTTGTTCGAGTTGTTCGAGTTGTTCGCGTTGTTTGCGTTGTTTGCGTTGTTCGCGTTGTTCGTGTTGTTGATGTTGTTCGCGTTGTTCGCGTTGTTGATGTTGTTCACATTGTTGACGTTATTCGCGTTGTTGTTCGTGGAACCGTCGTCGTCTCCACAGCCAACCACCAAAGCGACCACAACAGCAGCGAATCCTAAGCTTCTGATTTTCATTACTTTTCCTTCATCCAATCGGTTTGTGTCGCTCCTTTGACGTCTCGGAGCATATTGAAAACGATTTTCATTATCAAGAGTCTTGAAAATGAAAATCGTTTTCAGTATCACCTTTCTCGGTACTTGAACTGGGAGACCTGGATGAGATTTCGAAACTACCTGTTTGTGGCCGCGCTTGTGGTTTTGCCTGCATTGGGCTGCGAAGACCGCAAAGCCGAGGCCGACACCGACGACACCGTGCAGCCCGATTCCACCACAAAGGAAACTGAGGCGGGTCTGGGCGATCGCATCGTGATTGCCGGAGGTACGCTGACCGAGATCGCCTACGCAGTGGGCGCTAGCAAGCGCGTCGTGGCTGTAGACACCTCAAGTATCTACCCGGCCCAGGCCGCCCAACTTCCAAAGATCGGATTCTTCCGAAAGCTCTCCGCGGAACCGATCATCGCGACTAAACCCACAGCGATCCTGACGACGTCTGCCGCTGGCCCAGCTGCCGCGATTCAACAGCTCACCGATGCGGGGGTTGCGGTTCACACATTAGCGGACACCGAGAACGCCGATGGGGCGCTCAAACGTATCGAAGAAGTAGGCAAACTACTCGGTCACGCAGATTCGGCAGCAGCGCTGACCAAGGCTTTGCAGGCGGATCTCGATAAGGTGAAGGCCCGCGCGGAGCAGGTCACTGAGCCGCCAAGCGTTTTGTTCATCTATGCTCGCGGCCCGAACGTCATCATGGTGTCAGGCCAAAAGACGGGCGCGGACACGATGCTACAGCTCGCCGGCGTGAAGAACGCAGTCGACGGTTTCGAAGGATTCAAGCCGTTGACGGCAGAAGCGGTTGTCGCGGCGAAACCGGACATCATCGTGGTCCCAACCAAGGGCGTTGGCAGCCTCAAAGGTTGGGAAGGGGTGAAGGCCTTGCCTGGTGTCGCGATGACTCCAGCGGCCAAGAACGACCGGTTGATCACGGTCGATGACCTAGCGTTCCTCGGGTTCGGACCGCGAATGGGCGAGAGCCTATTGAAGTTCCAAGACGATGTATTGGGTGACAAGAAGCTGTGACCCGAGTTGATTCTCATCGGTTGGCGGGGCTCGCAGCCGCATGGATAGTGGCGTTTGCTGCTTGTGTCATGCTTGGCGCATTGCGCGTGCCGCTTACGGACGTGCTGGGCGTCTTTGATGTCGAAGTCAACTCGCTCGGCCGTGCTGTGGTGTTGAATATCCGGCTGCCGCGGGTCCTCCTAGCAACGCTGGTGGGCGGCTCACTTGCTGTTGCAGGCGCTTCGCTCCAAAGCGTGTTTCGAAACCCATTGGCTGACCCCGCTTTGATTGGCGTCTCCAGCGGAGCAGCGGTTGGTGTCGTGGGCTGGATCGTCTTTGGCTCCGCGGTCGCGGGCGTGACGGGCGCAACGCTACTTCAGTCCGACTGGTTCTTCCCCGTAGCGGCGTTTGGAGGTGGCTTAATCGCCACGCAAATCGTCATGACATTGAGTCGACAGGGGCCCCTGATCGATGTCCCGACAATGTTGCTGGCAGGCATCGCGGTGAATGCGCTGGCCGGAGCACTGATTGGCGTCGCGATCTTCGCGTCGGATGAAGAACAGCTGCGCACACTGACCATGTGGACGCTTGGAAGTCTGGGTGGGGCCACATGGCATGTGGTTTCCATAGTCTTCCTGCTGAGCATCGGGCCACTAGCCTGGCTTGTCGTTCAGGCGCGCAAGCTGGATCTCATACTCTTGGGCGAGCGCGAAGCCGGGCATCTGGGCGTAGACGTTGACCAACTGAACCGCCGCGTCGTCGTTGCATGTGCACTTCTGGTAGGCGCCTCCGTTGGCTTCACCGGACTCATCGGCTTTGTCGGGTTGGTCGTGCCGCATTTGTTACGCCTAGTCGGAGGCCCTCACAATCGTTGGGTCATCCCCGGCTCTTTCCTTCTGGGCGCATTAACACTGTCAGTTTCTGACTTAGTTTCGCGAACCGTCGTAGCTCCGGCCGAACTGCCGATTGGGGTGGTAACCGCACTCTTTGGCTCACCATTCTTCCTTTACCTGATACGTCGCTCAAAACACGGGGCCTCGTTGTGATCGAAGTTCGCAATCTGGTGGTCAGGTATGGCAATCGCAGAGCTATCAACGATCTCACATTTTCGATTTCCGCAGGAGAGTGCCTGGCTGTCTTGGGCGGAAACGGTGCAGGGAAATCGACGCTCCTCAAGGCACTCTCATCCGAGTTGCCGGTCGCTGGCGGAACCATCCAACTTGAAGGCGAGGAACTCCGTTCTTGGTCGGCCGCGTCTCTGGCGTGTCGCCGAGCCGTGCTCCCACAAGAGTCAGCGCTCAGCTTCCCGTTCACTGTGGGTCAAGTGATTGAAATGGGGTGCGCCCCCTTCCCCAGAAGGCGCCACTCACAGGCGCTCTCACGGGCCACGGAGCTCGCCGATATCGGGCAGTTCTTGGAACGGAAGTACAACACGCTGTCAGGAGGTGAACGTCAGCGTGTTCAATGGGCGCGAGTTCTGGCGCAGATCCTATGTGGGCAGGACAAACGGCTACTCATTTTGGACGAACCCACGTCTGCCCTCGACCCACCGCAGGCATCGCGTTTGATGCAGGTCGTGCGGGATCTGAGAAACGATGGAGTGGCGGCAATTGTCGTCGCTCACGACATAAACCTGGCGGCGCAATTCGCGGACCGCATTTTACTCCTAAACACAGGACGGAAAGTTGGGATCGGTACACCCAGGGAGGTCTTAACGACCAAGAACCTGGCGACCACGTATGGCATGGAGGTCAATGTCATTGACCACCCTGAATACCGCTCCCCGCTTGTCGTTCCGGCTTACAAATAGGTCAAAAAATGGAAACACGAATCTACACTGAACCCGATCAATTCGATGCGCTTGGCGACCAGTGGGCGCGACTCAAAGAAGAACACCCCAGGCTCCGAATTCGAGAAGCTGCCGCCAAACTCGGAGTTAGCGAAGCTGAGCTTCTAGCCACTCAGATCGGCGAATCGGTCACCCCCTTGCGACCTGAATTCAAGACGATGTTTGAAGCGTTCCCAAAGTTGGGAACGATCATGGCTTCCACCCGAAACGAATGGGCCGTCATCGAGAAGACAGGGCAGTTCGACAACGTTGAACTCGGTAAGTTCATGGGTGTCGTATTGGATCCCAACATCGACCTGCGGGTGTTTTTGACCCGTTTCAAATATGCGTTCGCGGTCGTGAACCACGACCATCCACGCGGTCCACTACGAAGTTTTCAATTCTTCGATGAACACGGGGACTCCATCCACAAAGTGTACGTCAAGAAGGGCGGTAACGTTGAAGATTGGATTGGGTTGGTTGAGTACTTCCGCGCAGATTCGCTGGAGCAGTTCGAGATTGCTCACCCTGACGAACCAGCATCACCAGAGCCCAAAACCGCCGAAGACATCGGGGCGTTTCAGGAGGCATGGCGTAATCTACAAGACACTCACGACTTCTTCCCGATGCTGCGTGAACATGGTTTCCAGCGCGTGCAAGCGCTTGAGAACGCGCCGGAAGGTTTCGCGTACCAGGTGGATAACGACGCCGTTACGGCCGTGCTTCAGAAGGCAGCCGAACGTCAGCTACCGATCATGGTGTTTGTTGGCAGCCGCGGTCTGATTGAGATTCACACCGGGCCCGTGAACAAGATTGTGGAAATGGACACGTGGATCAACGTGCTCGACCCCGAGTTCAATCTTCACCTGCAACGGGCAGGAGTGGCACAGACGTGGGTGGTCAAAAAGCCTACCGAAGATGGCATCGTGACGTCGGTCGAACTCTTCGACCAGGACGGTGGGACCATCGCGATGTTGTTTGGAGAACGAAAGCCGGGGATTCCTGAATTGGAATCCTGGCGAGAGCTCGTGGCCGAGTTAGCAGCAGCTTGAGCCGCCGTTAAACGCAAATTGGTCGGCCATATCTTCACGTGGCGTCGGCTCTTCCGCTGGCGCGCAATCAAACAAACCGAGGTG
The DNA here is from genome assembly GCA_030427705.1 of bacterium. Classification (GTDB taxonomy): domain Bacteria; phylum Myxococcota_A; class Bradymonadia; order Bradymonadales; family Bradymonadaceae; genus JAUIBR01. The sequence goes on from JAUIBR010000074.1 coordinate 15,849, forward strand.
CGCAAGTGGTTCGCTGACGTGGAAGTGCTTGGCGAATCGTGTCTTGCTGAGCATGTCCGCGGAGTTCTTGCAGACGCGCATCGGCGTTCCCGCGATGAACAGGTGATGGTCATCGAGCATGAATTGCTTTTCGTGCCCTTCGATCGTGCCCTTGTAGATGGCGACCTGCCCGTAGTCCTCGCATTGGTCCTCAAGCTCGAGCTTAAATCCGCGCATGTTGCGGGAGGCAAAACGGATACCCTCGATAACTTCGGGAAGCGCACGTGACTTCACAACACGTACGTCCATGAAACCCGAAGCACGCGTCATGCGTCGCAGGTCCTCGACATACGGGGCGCCGGTCAAACACTCGCTCCAAAGCAGGTCATCATCCTGTAGATGTGCGGGCACTCGCCGGTCGGCGACGATATCTGAAACAAAGAACTCGCCGCCTGGCTTCAAGATTCGCCACATCTCGTTGAACACCTGCTGCTTGTTGTCAGACAGGTTGATCACGCAGTTCGAGATGATGAGATCGACGCTGTTGTCCTCGGCCGGAATCTCTTCGATGAACCCCTTTCGGAACTCGATATTGGGCTTGTCGTAACCGAAGTTTTTCATGTGCGGTTCGATGTTTCGGTTCGCAACCTCAAGTTGCTCATCCGTCATATCAACGCCGATTACGTGACCGTTTGGGCCCACCAATTGCGATGCGATATAGCAATCGGCTCCTGCGCCGCAGCCAAGATCCAGGACTGTCAGTCCATCCATGAATTCGCTGACCGGGCTTCCGCAACCGTAGCGTTTTTCCAACACCTCATCGGTGAGTTTCTTCAGCAACGTTGTGTCGTAGTCCGTGGTGCAGCACGCGCTGTAGCCAAGGTCTTCTGTCTTCTGGACGGTCTTGCCGTAGAACTCTGAAACTGCGTCTTTGATGTCTTGCATATTGGTCGTCGGTTCTTGGTTCTTAGTTCTTGGTTTTGATGCTTTACCAAGTTGAGGGTTTCAGCGTTTATCACGTCTGGTGGGCGAACTCCACGGTTTGGATGAGCTGGGAGATGAGTTCCATTGTGACTTCGACGTCGATCATCTTTTGGCTCCCGACATCTCGGAAGATCAGCCTGTTATGTTGAATCATGACTGCGCCAAGCTTCTGGCTGATTTCCGTGAGCATCGTGCGTACTTGTTCCATCTGCAACAGTTTGCTCACTCCCGAATTGGCAGGGCTCAAAAAATAGAACTCACCATTAAAGGCTGCATCTGTGGTGGCCGGACTGCCGAATGTCTTGAGACGGTACAACCGTGCCGCCTTAGCATCAGCAATCGCGAGCGGACCAAACCGCGGTGGCAGGGTCACCGTGTATTCAGTCACTCGTTTTCGATGGTGCGCCGAATCATCGAGGTTCTGGTCGTGCGTCACGAGCAGACGCATTGCTTCCTTCGTCGGGTCCAGGGCTTCGGACTCTGATTCAATCAATGAGCGAGTTTGCACCATCAACCCCTCAACTTCGATAGGCTTTCGTGCGGGGGCAAACAGGTTACTCACAAGCCCTACAAATCCGCCATTTCGGTAGGCAACAAACCCCACAACGGTAGCGACGATAATGATCAGCGGAAGGAGTGCCGTAATGATGCTCATATGCGATTGTACCCGTTGTTCGACGCAAGGCGCCAGACCATACACTCTAGACGCTAGAAGACCCGCAACGTATTCTCGCGACATGGACCAGCCATACAAATCTCAGGGCGAATTCGAAGAGGCAATCCAACTTCGGATCAACGCGCTGATGAAGGATCGGCAAGAACTCCTTCGCCGTTTCGACTTCGATGGCAACGGCGAGATCGACGCGTTCGAAATGAACGCGATTCGTCACATCGTCAGCGAAGAAGTGCTCGCCGAATGGGAAGGTGACGAAGAACCTACGCTGGAGATTCTGGACAACAACCTCGCGAAGGACCGCTACAAGCTAATCTCGGAGCTGGGTCACGGCTCTCAAGGCTCTACCCTGCTGGCTCGAGATACCCACACACATAATATTGTCGCCATCAAGCGGGTGGATTTCGCGGCGGCCGAAGATTGGAAGGCAGTCGAGCTTTTTGAACGTGAAGTCGAAGTGCTCAAAGCCCTCGACCATCCTGCGATCCCGGACTTTGTCGACGCTTTCGAGGACCCAGACAATCACCATCACTATCTGGTCCAAGAATTCATCCCTGGCGAGACGTTGGCGGCGCTCATCGCGGATGGCTACGTATTCACGGAAGATGCGGTCATCGACATCCTGCAGCAGATGCTCAACATTCTGGAGTATCTGCATACCCGGGTACCTGTCGTCCTTCACCGGGACATCAAACCCGGGAACATAATAATGACACCAGATGACAGAGTATTCCTGGTGGACTTCGGTGCGGTGCAGCACAAGTCTGGCCGAGGCACGACCGTCATTGGAACTACGGGCTATATGCCACAAGAGCAGCTGACCGGCCGAGCCGAACCGGCAAGTGATATCTACGGATTGGGCGCGACGTTGGTTCACGTGATCACTGGGAAACACCCTGGCTTGATGGACACCCATCGGATGCATATTCAATGGCGGGAGAGGTCGAACATCAATCCGTATGTGACGGGGTTGATCGACCGAATGGTGTCTCCCGCGCTCGAAGACCGATGGAAATCGACAGCCGAAATACGCCAGTCTTTGGCAGGGATCTTGGGAGATCTTTCAGGGTCGATCGAGGAACAT
>JAUIBR010000019.1:0-62500 GCA_030427705.1 bacterium
AAGATCACTACATCGGCGTAATAGACGACAATAAGGGACAGATGACAGAAATTGGCCCAACCCCTGTCCCTATCAATGTGTTACCCATGTCGTCGCAAAAAGTGTAACCCATGTCCCCGCAACTACCCCCTAGCCCCTAGCCCCTAGCCCCTAGCCCCTAGTCTTCCCCTTGAACCTCAACAATCGCAAATGTCGCCATCAGCCCTGGGAAGTACAACACGTGGATGTTGACCCACTCGTCCGCTCCAGCTGCGACCGGGTAGCTGCCGCCGACTTCGGCGGTGACGTAGTCGGTGCCGATGACGGCTTCGATTTGGTCAACGATTTCGGTGGGGACGAAGCGGCCTGCGCGATACTCGTCGCGGGTCTTGCCGACGTCGCTGATGCTCAGGTGGCTGACGCGGCCGTAGTCTTCGCGGACGGCGGCGGCGATGTTTTCGATGCCGTTGCCTGGATCCAGAACTGAGTAGGCTTCAAGGCGCGTGAAGCTGAGCGAATCACCACTGAACTCGAGCTCTTCTTGTAGTTCTTCAAGCTCTTGCGGCATGCCCAGGAAGCGGCCCAAGTCTGCGGTTTCGACGATATTGTAGAGGTCAAAGAGGTCGCCGCGGCAGCTCTCGATATTGGTTTGCAGTTTGTCGGGGGCGACGCGGCAAAGCTCGTTGTCGTTGGCTGCGCCGACACAGCTAAAGCTGAACAGCTCCTCAAGTGCGCCTTCTTCAACGCAGAAGTCGATCGAGATCTCTTCGGCTGGATCGTCGAAGTCGAAATCGGCTTCGCTGAGGTGGAAGTCGACGCACGAGTCGACAACGTCTAGGACGCGGTCGTCGCAGTCTGGGTCGAGGTCGACTGGCGTCGTGTCGATGCAGTTGCCGTTTTCGCAGGTGAGGGCGAGGCGATATTTGCCAAGGTGGCGCTCACCGCTTCCACCGACAACCGCCATGAACGAGGTGTACTCGCCGGACTTCCAGTTATCGATTTTAGAGAGTGCGCCCCAACCGTCATCGTCATCAAGGACGAGTCGGTCCCATGCGCCAAATTGCTTTTGGCCAAACAGGAACAAGGTTGTGTCGAAGTTTCGTGACGAGCCTTTCTGCGTGATTTCGAGCGTGAACTCTGCGCCTTCAATGGTCGAGAAGCGGTAGCCGTGGAATTCAGCCCACTCGTCGAGCTCGCCCTCAACCGCTTCGTCCAACAGAAGGTGTCCTTCAACCTGGACGCCTCGAAGTGAGTCAGCTGCGCCGTTGATTTGAGGTTCGATGATTTCTTTGTCAGAAGTGGAATCGTCGCCGCATGCAATCGCGCCGGCAAAAAGAAGGGGTAGAAGATACTTGGTCGAAGTGCGTTTCATTGTTTGCTCCAAAAGCCAAAATTCCATGTAACTGGGCCCCTATAGAGCAGGTCGCGTGCCAAACTTATGTGACGATTTTGTGATCCACAGATCGGCTAGGCGCGTCGCGGGTTTCGTGCCCCAAAGTTATTGATTGCCCGCACGAATGGCGGAGATGCCGAAAGTCGAGTGTCCAGTTTGCTGGGGTGTCTGAGCAACACATGGAAGATCGAGTGACCAGTGCGTGGGACTTGGAGAACTCGTCGGGTCCGTTTAGTATCGCGGCGTCGAAAAGGAGTGCCCAATGCGTAGATTTCTGACCATTACTATCTTTATTCTCACCATGTTGGTGGCGGTGAACGCGTCCGCCACGCAGGCTCGCGCGCAGGCAGCGTTTGGATTGGGGCTGACGACGATCTCGGACGAAGAAACGGATGCGAATCTTGAGAACTCGGTCGGCTTTGACCTTCAGCTTGCGGGGTTGATAGGGGTTACGGATGTGGTCTTCATCGGGGGCTACTTCAACTGGCAGACCAGCAAACACAACTTCGAAGACTCCGAAGCCGACGTTGGTGTTTCACTAAGTGCGTTAGGTGTCATCGGACGATTTGAACTTCAATACGTTCGGCTTGAAGCGAACCTTGGATACGCTTTTGGTGATGCTGATTTCGAGTTTGGCCCGTTCGACGATAATGTCGACTACGGCGGCATCCAGATTGGTGGAGCGGCATTCTACCCGATCTCGATTGCTCGCCTGTCTTCCATCGACGTGGGCGCGTACACACTTGCGAGCTTCGTGAATGCCAAAGAAGACAATAACGACTCCGACGCGACGTACTTTCAGTTGGGCATTATGGCCAAACTGACCTTCGGTACGCAGTTCTAGCCAAAGAACTTCAGGCAGACGCCGACGAACAGGACGGCGACGCCTCCGATTTCAGCCACAATCAGGGCCCACATTCCAAGATGCGTGACGGCACCGCCGTCCCTAATTTGGTTGTCGGTGTCTTTGCGTACGCCGTGAATCAGGTAGGTGATGATGGCGATGGCAAAGAAGATGAGCGGGGCGAGTGCGGCTGCCAGATTGACGGTGTCCGAGAACGCGCTTAGCTCGACAAGTTGTGCGATGACCAGCGCCGCAAATGAATACAAGAGTGAGGCGCGGTGCGCAGTGTCGACGTAGATGTGAGCCTGGCCTTCATCCGATGCCGTCATCTGAAGGTATTTCCAGACGCCAGTCACCAGCCCGACAAGCAGGAAGACTCCGCTGGCCAAAATGCCAGCGACAAAACCAGGGGCAAACTCAGTCACAGTGAATTCACCCAGGGCACGATGGCGTCGGCGAGCTCGACGGCGTGGGTCTTTTGGGAGTTGTGCCCGCCGGTTTCGAAGCGCAGACGAGGTCCTTCGGGGACGATGTCAGCCATGCGTTGAACGATGTCGGCCTCGATGAGGTAGTCATCGTCACACCAACACACCAACGTCGATTGCTGGAGTCCGCGAATCGCTTCGATGTGACGGGGCCATTCAAAATGGGCGAGCCGGTCGAATGTGCGGCGTGCTTCAAGGGCGTTGATGCGTTTGAAGCCGGCGCTCTTGAACTGCTTTACAACCAGCGGATTCAAGAGCGACTTCACGGCTGGTGTCCGCATGGCACGGCGCATGAGTTCGAAGTTTGGGGTGTTTCGGTAACCGCGATGTGGCTCGATGCCCCACGGGTTGACTAATCCAACGCCTTGGACCCATTCGGGGAATCGGTAGCCGACCTCAGCCGCGTGAATCGAGCCGTAGCTGTGGCCTAGAACCACGACAGGTTCCTTGATGTACTCTTCGATGAATTTGGCGATGAAGTCCGCGATTGCTTTTGGCGAAGCGCTATCGCCCATCGGGGTTCCGCCGAATCCCGGCAAGTCTACTCGCACGAAGCGCAACTGGGGTTCGAGTGCCGAGCCCAACCATCGAAAATCCCGCACGCTGCCTGGGAGACCGTGGATGCCCAGCACGACTGGTCCTTCACCGACGTCGGTGGCGCAGGCCCAGCCGAGGTCGATGGTGTTTGGGTCTGATGGGGATTCGGGGGTCATGGGGTTTCCTAAGGACCTAAGTGTTCTAAGGACTTAAGTTTCGGTTTCCTAAGGACCTAAGTTTTATAAGGACTTAAGTCCTTTTCTCTTCTTAAGTTCTTAAGAATTACCCGAAGAACTCGAGCAGGTGTTGGTTCACTTCCTCTGGGGCTTCATTTTGGACCCAGTGGCCGATGCCTGGCAACTTGTGGACCGTGCAGTCTGGCACCCACTTTGGTGACGGCTCTGCCATCTCCTCGCCAAGGAACGGGTCGCCGGTTCCCCAGACGACCATTGTTGGGCATTCGATCTTCTGCCACTTGAAGCTCGCGGGGCTTCGGAAGGCTGCGCGGTAGTAGTTGATGGCACCGGTGGCCGCGCCGGGTTGGCTGGCGGCCTCGACATACTTCTGTTTGTCTTCTTCGCTGAACTTTTTGCCCTTTGTGATGCTAATCGCCTTCTTGACCGCGACGTGGTCGTTGGCGTTCATGTAGCGCTCAGGGATGAAGGGGATTTGGAAGAAGAACATGTACCAACTCTTTCGAAGCTGGCGGAACGTGCGCAGGGCCTTCGCGAAGCGGGCTGGGTGGGGGACGTTGCAGATGGCGAGTTTCGAGACGACCTCGGGGTGGAACATGGGGGTTGCCCAGGCGACGGCGGCGCCCCAGTCGTGCCCGACCAGGTAGCACGAATCTTCGCCCACGAACTCGACCAGTTCTTTGACGTCACGACACAGCTTGTCCATCGAGTAGTTGTAGACCCCGGTGGGTTTTGAGCTGAGGTTGTAGCCACGCATATCGGGCGCGACGACGCGATAGCCCGCGTCAATCAATGCGATGATCTGGTGTTTCCACGCGTACCAAAACTCGGGAAACCCGTGCAGCAGAACGACCAGCTGTCCCTCGCCACCTTCGACGTAGTGGAGGCGTACGTCGCTGAGGTCTGCGAATTTGTGGGTGATGCGGCCGTCGAGTGTCTCTTCAGTCATCGGTTTCCTGGGGCTTGTCGCTGACGCGGAGGTAAACCACGCGTCCGACCTTTACCAGCGTCAGAAGGATCGGGCCACCATGCCAGAATACATCAAAGATATCGATGGGTTTGGACAAGGTCCCGGCCTGGAACATCAACGCCTTCTGCACGAGGTGCGGCTGAGGTTCAAATGGCCATGGTGCGGCGCCCAGCAAGAGAACGAGCGGGATGAGCCAGGTGAGGCTTAGTGAATCTAGGAACTTCGACATGCGGGATTATTGCCTGTGTTGTGTCACGAGTTCAACGGTTGAAGCAGGTTGATAGCCACTCCATTGCGGTGCTATACCGCCCGAAGCAAATTTAGAGAATTAGGAGTTTAGTTATGGCTCGAATCATCACAATGGCACTGTTGGTTTTGCTGACAGTTGGCTGCAATAACACCAAGACACCTGAGCAAGCGAAGGCGGATTCGCCGGCGCAAGAGAAGGCTGCGGCCGACGGGGACAACACCCAGAAGTCCGACAAAGTGAAGATCGACTTGAAAGACCCTGCCGAGCCCGCTGCGGCGAAGCCGGCATCACCCACTACCGATACTGAGAAAGGAAAAGACATGAGCGCACTCATGAATCCGGCCGCTGCTACCGAGACGGCGCCCGAGAAGTTCAAGGCAAAGTTCGAGACCTCGAAAGGCGATTTCGTCGTAGAAGTTTATCGTGATTGGGCACCTCAAGGTGCTGACCGATTCTACAACCTCGTCAAGATTGGTTTCTTCAACGACGTGCGCTTCTTCCGCGTGCTTTCGGGATTCGTTGCTCAGTTCGGCATCAATGGCGATCCAGAAGTCATGAAGGCTTGGCGTGAAGCGAAGATCTCCGACGACCCAGTCAAGGAGACCAACGCACGCGGCACGCTCGTTTTCGCGACAGCAGGTCCAAACACCCGTACGACGCAGCTGTTCATCAACTTCGGAAACAACGCAAACCTTGACGGAATGGGCTTCTCGCCGTTCGGTAAGGTCGTTGAAGGCATGGACGTTGTGGACGGCCTCTACGCTGAGTACGGCGAAGGCGCGCCACGCGGCATGGGTCCAAACCAGGGTCTCATCCAGTCGCAAGGCAACACGTACTTGAAAGAGAGCTTCCCGAAGCTCGACTACGTCAAGACGGCGACGATCGTCGAGTAGGCCTTGGCGAAACGGAAAGAAAGGCCCTGCGGGGCCTTTTTTCGTTTCTTGTCTTCCCGGCTAACCGGAACCATCGGCTAACCGGGTTTATCGGTTAACCGGGTTTGTCGGCTAACCGGCTAACCGGATTTATCGGCTAACCGGGTTTATCGGTTAACCGGGTTTGTCGGCTAACCGGCTAACCGGATTTATCGGCTAACCGGCTAACCGGATTTATCGGCTAACCGGGTTTATCGGCTAACCGGGTTTATCGGCTAACCGGATTTATCGGCCAACCGGTTAACCGGATCTGTACGAATGGCAGAAGCTTGTGAGCCACGACGTTGAGGGGTACAACGTAGCCATCTCATTTCAGACGAGTAAGTAGATGGTTCGTCATCTTTTTTTCGCAGGCGCGATCGTGACCTTTGTGGCGGTTGGCTTGGTGTACATGGTGTGGCCGCCTGTGCTGTGGTCGCTGCTCTTTTTTGTGCCGTTGTTCCTGGTGGGGCTGTACGATTCGCTCCAAACGGAACACACGATTCGGCGCAATTTCCCGATTCTTGGGCATGGCCGATATCTTCTGGAGTCGATTCGACCTGAGATTCAGCAGTACTTTATTGAGCGGGATACGGATGGTCGGCCGCTGTCGCGCGAAGAGCGCTCGGTCGTGTACCAGCGTGCGAAGCACGAGCTGGATACGGTTCCGTTTGGGACGCAGCATGACGTGTACGAGCCGGGTTTTGAGTGGGTGAACCACTCGCTGAGCGCGTGTCATCGCCCGGACGAGCCGCCACGTATCATGGTTGGCGAAGAGCGATGCAAGCAGCCGTATGCTTCGTCGTTGTTGAACGTGTCTGCGATGAGCTTTGGTTCCTTGAGCCCCACTGCCGTGCTCGCCATCAACGAAGGCGCGGCGAAAGGTGGGTTCGCCCACAACACGGGTGAGGGCGGGATTAGCCCGTATCACCTGCAGCCGGGCGGCGACCTGATTTGGCAGATTGGCACGGGGTACTTCGGCTGCCGGACGTTGGAGGGTGATTTCAATCCGGAGATGTTCCAGGAAAACGTCTCGAATGACTCGGTTAAGATGATCGAGGTGAAGCTCAGCCAGGGCGCCAAACCTGGGCACGGCGGTATTTTGCCAGGCAAGAAGGTCAATAAAGAGATCGCGGCGATTCGTGGTGTTGAAGTTGGCAAAGACGTTCTGAGCCCACCGACCCACAGTGCGTTCGATGGTCCGCAGGGGTTGTTGGAGTTTGTGACGGAGCTGCGCGAGCTGTCCGGCGGAAAGCCGGTTGGATTCAAGCTGTGTATCGGCCGTCCATCCGAGTTCTTGTCGATCTGCAAGGCGATGGTCGAGACCGGTCTTCGTCCAGATTTCATCACAGTGGACGGCAAAGAAGGCGGTACCGGTGCGGCGCCGCTTGAGTTCTCAAACTCAGTGGGTATGCCACTTCGTGAGGGTTTGCGATTTGTTCACAACTCGCTGGTCGGCTGCGACCTGCGTGACGACATGAAGGTGTTTGCGTCGGGCAAGGTGATTCAGGGCTTCGACATGTTCCGCCTCCTGGCGCTGGGTGCTGACGGTTGCAATGCCGCGCGTGCGTTCATGTTGGCGCTGGGCTGCATTCAGGCGCTTCGATGCAATAGCAATATCTGCCCGACCGGCATCGCGACGCAGGACAAGGCGCTGTACAAGGGCCTGGTCGTGCCAGACAAGTCGATGCGCGTGTTTCGCTACCACCGCGCGACCATCCACAACCTTCTGGACCTGATGGGTTGCGCGGGCCTGCAGCATCCTGACGAGGTGACGCCGGACGTCATCATGCGCCGCATCGACGAGCTGAAGTTCGCAAGCTACGAGCAGCTCTTCCCCACGTTGGAAGCGGGCGCGCTGGTCAATGGCACGCCGCCAGATTGGATGGCGAAAGAGTGGGACCGAGCCAAAGCCGACAGCTTCCGCTAGTCAAAATTCCGAAAGGCAAAGCCGAGGCAACGTGATAGCCTCGCAACAGACCCAAATCAGAGGATGATATGGCTGCTCGCAAGAAGAAAACGCCTCCGAAGACCACGGATATGATCTTTTTTGGCGACCACGAAGACCAAGACGCGAAAGACCTTGCGTACGGCGACCAGAAGCCGGGTTGCAAGGACATCATCAAGCGCAACAAGAAGAAGACGGGTTACGAAGACGCCTCGTTTAGCGGGGACTGGACGCCCGACACAGATTAGATTCAAGACATATGAAGTTCCTACATCCTGAACACGACGAGCAGCTCGAAGTCTCGCTCGACGACGTGTTTATCTGCCCTAATTACTACGAGGGCACTTCTCGCCTGGACGTCGACCTGACGCCTCCAGATTTTGCGGGCGGCTCACACCCGCTGATTTCTGCGAACATGAACGCCGTAACCGGTAAACGGATGGCCGAGACGATGGCTCGGTACGGCGGGATGGGCGTGTTGCCGCAAGACATGTCGATGACGACCGTTGAACGAATCGTCACGCATATCAAGCAGGCGGACGCGCGTTTTGACACCGCGATTGAGGTCACGACCGATGCGACGCTGCGCGAAGTTGCGGGCATCATCCGCAAGCGTGCCCACGGCATGGCGGTTGTCGTTGATGACAAACGTCGCCCCGTTGGATTGCTGACCACTTCGGACTTGAAAGACAAGGACCAGTACACGCCGGTCTCGGAATTCATGTCCGAGCATATGGTCACGATCACCCCTGAAACATCGAACCACGACGCGTTCATGTTGATGGAGGCTGAGCGCGTTAAAGCCACGCCTGTTGTCGATTCGAACGGGGCTCTGCGCGGCATTCTGACTCGTGAAGACGCGGTCCGTTTGGAGTTGTTGACGCCAGCGCTAGACGCAAACGGTCACTTGATGATCGCAGCCGCCATCGGCATTTCGTCGAGTGCTCCCGATCGCGCAGCAGAACTGGTCGAGATGGGCGTTGATGTCCTTGTGTTGGACACAGCTCACGGGCACCAACGACGCATGTTGGAGTCGTTGAAGGCTGTTCGAGACCGGATCGGAGACTCGGTCCCAATCGCAGCAGGCAACGTCTGCACGGCGGAAGGTACGCGTGCCCTCATTGAAGCCGGCGCGGACATTCTAAAGGTCAACGTTGGCCCCGGTGCGATGTGCACGACTCGGATGCAGACTGGAGCGGGGCGCCCCACGTTCTCGGCGGTTCGTGCATGCGCAGAAGAAGCCAAGAAGCACGGCAAGTACGTGTGGGCTGATGGCGGTGTTCGTCACCCCCGCGACGTGGCGCTCTACCTGGCTGCAGGCGCATCACGCGTGATGGTCGGGACCATGCTAGCTGGTACCTACGAGAGCCCCGGCGACATCAAAGAAGACGCCGACGGGTTCCTCTACAAAGAGAACTACGGCATGGCCAGCGCGCGCGCAGTTCGCGACCGAACAAGCGGGATGGATGCGTTCGAGAAGGCCAAGCGTGGCTTCTTCCGCGAAGGTATCTCAACCTCGCGCATCTACCTGCGTGAAGGCCGCGAAGGTGTCGGTGATATCCTCATCGACGTCATCACCGGTGTGCAGTCATCGTTCACCTATGCGGGCGCACGCACTTGGAGCGAGTTTCAGACCCGCGTTGTTGTCGGCATCCAAACGCACTCGGGATTCGTTGAGGGCACGCCACACGGTCGAGTGCGTAAGTGAGCGAAGACTCTCCGACAAAAGCCGAGGAATTGATTGAGGCTCGGGGGTTGCTGGATACTGGCAATCCGCAAGCTGCGTTCACGCTACTGCGCAAGTACATCGATTGGCCTGCGTCGTTTGATTCGCGCGAAGACTGGTCGTCGACCTGGATTCTGTTCGGCGAGATTGCGCGGGCGATTGTGGGAGTTGAGCTGGCGGATGTTGTTGAGGCGGCGGCCGAGAATCCAACGGATGTTCGTGCGCTCTATGACCTCGGGTACGAATTGGTCGAGGTGGGTCTTCCGCTCGCCGCGGCCACGCCATTGGCGCGTGCGGACGAGTTTGCTCCGGGCAACGAACCCATTGTTTCGGAGCTTGTGCACGCGTTGGAAGTTTCTGGTCTGCATCAAGCCGCGGTGATGATCCTTCGCAGCAACGCCGAAATGGTCGAGGAGTCCTTCACGCTTCAGTACTTGCTGGCGTTTAACCTGATTATGTCTGCCGAGGTGAATGAAGCCCGCGAGTCATATGACAAGTTGGTTCCCGACGGGGACGAACAGGAGTTCATGCAAAACCGCCTGCGCCTGTTTCTGACTCGAGCTGAGGGCATCAAGCGCATCGCTGCGCTGAATACTAAGGACCTGCGTGGTTGGCACTTCGTCATCAATGGTGCCATTTTGTTGCATCTTTCACCGTACGGGTTGGACAGTCCGATGCACGGTCGATACGCGTTTGTGCAGGACTCTGAAGAGCTGTGCCGACAAGGCTGCGAGCGCATTATCGAGCTGTTGAAGTTCTGGGAGATTTCTCCAGAGCGCGTGTTTTATCTGCACGATCGAGGAAGCGAGATTCTTGCTCGTACCGTTGCCGAGCTCGCCGGAATCGAGGCCTTACCGTGGCCGATGGATGGAACTGACGAAGAAGGTCTCATCGTCTCCTACGACTTGTCCTACGCCGCCGACCCGGAACTTGAGGCGTTGTACAATCGCCGTCCTCGGCAGATTCTCTGGTCGCATGCATGTTGTTGGACCGAGGTCCCGCCCTACGCAGCGGACGCCCACACGTTCATGTACCAACACAACGTTGAGCCATGGGGTGAGCGCCTGACCTTTGGTGAAGAAGACGACCAGGTGATCCGCGGCGAGGCGGATCATTCGCCAATCCCGGATTGGGTCGACAAGCTGATGGCCGTAGACGGCAACGAAGACTACCTCGACGACATGGACGAGGTCCGTGCGCTCGCCAAGTTCTCGGCCGAACTACCCGACTTCGCAAAGCCCACAGCGTTGCGACCATTCGCAAGCCATCGGCCGCGTTTTTGGGATTCTAGTCCGGTATCCAGCAACAAATTCTCCTGACGCTCGCGGCGCGGTAACGGACGGTCCACAGACATCGCAGACGGTTACACAGACAGCACAGAATTTTTTTGGGTGCCGCTTCTAACACCTCACAATTCTAGAATTGTGAATTGGCGTTTAGCGTATTGAAAAAAAGTCTGTGCCCTTCTGTGTTCTGTCTGCGTCGTCTGCGGACCTTCTACGCAAAACTGCGTGGACTAAGATTGGTGCTTAGTTGGCGGTCGCGACGATGACGTCTTCGAATGAGGCGGCTCTTAGTGCTCGTAGCGCGGTAACGGACGGTCCACAGACATCGCAGACGGTTCCACAGACTGCACAGAATCTTTTTTGGTACCGCTTCTAACACCTCACAATTCTAGAATTGTGACTTGGCGTTTAGCGTATTGAAAAAAAGTCTGTGCCCTTCTGTGTTCTGTCTGCGTCGTCTGCGGACCTTCGACGCAAAACTGCGTGGACTAAGATTGGTGCTTAGTTGGCGGTCGCGACGATGAACTCCGCAAATCCTCGAACGCCCTCGTCGGAATCATCAATAGCGGTTTGGGCGAGTACTACAGCGTCTTCGAATGAGGCGGAGATTGCGGCTTCTAAGGCGGCCAGGCGGATGGACGGGTCTTCAGATTCTAGCGCCGTTTCGAAGACTTCGGTGAAGGATTGTCCGGTGGCAGCGGCGAATGCGCCGATTCGGTGGATGGCGCGACCGCGGGTTGGAACATCGGATTGGGCTTCAGACAACGACACTTCGATGTCGTTGGCCATTTCGGTCAGTGGTCCGATCGAGCCGGTTTCAGCAAGCACGACCTTCACGTCCACCGGTTGAATACTCACAACTCTTATGCGCTCGCCGTCCTCACCCCATTCGCTCCAAGCGAGGTCTTGGTCTTCGTAGACGTCGCCGTCGTTCCAGCGAAAGTTGGCCTCCAGCATTAGGGCGGATGCGGTCTTCCAGGCGAGGTCATCGGACAGGATAAGCGCGGTCGTGGCTTCAAATGGTGACGGAGTCCATGGCGTAGGTTCTGGTTTCGCGCCCAGTGCTTCCGCCAGCTCCTGTACATTGAGGCCGGCTCCCAAAACCAACCGCGTACCTTCGTGCTCTTCGTCGTCCGCAACTTCAAGCCCAGCAAGCGATTGTGGGTCGACCCAGTAGTCGGCTTCCTCGTTGGGGAAGGGCGCCAGGCCCGACTCCCACAACGTCGTGTGGATATGTTCCAGACGTGCATCGGTCCAGATGGGGGTGCCTTGCGTGATACGTACGACTTCGGGTGGCTCAAAACTCATGCAGGCCTGCAGGAACTCGGCCTGTGGTCCGCTCAAATCATCGAGCGCTTCGGGGCCGATATAGTAGGACGCGTCGTAGCGAAGCAGGCCGTCTTCGCGCTCTAAAACCGCTTCGAGTGCGGTCTGCATCGCCTGGGGCGTGTCGATTGCCGCGCATGTCAGGTTGATGAACGCCAGATGCGCTTCAGCGGGGTCGGTGGCTGATTGTAGTCGGTCAACCAAGCCTCCGGCGGTCACAAAGTAAGGGTAGGATTCCGCCATCGCGGTGGCCAACTTCCGCGCGCCGTTGCCGGTGAATTCCAAGAACGTCGTTCCCAACTCGGGGTCGCGAAGGAAGTGGGCGTCGAGTCCATCCGGTCGGTCAAATTCGACGTGTTCCAGGTACTTTGCGCTTCGGCGGTGCACTCGCCCAAAACGGAAGCTGAATTCGTGAAGCGCTTGCCATACCTGCTTCAGCGGCGTTCCTGCTTCGACGATGAGTCGCGAAAAATCGGGGTCGACGGGGAGTTCGACAGCCACCATCGACTGGAACTCATCGTAGATATGCAACGGTTCGAGTTGTGGCAGCTCGCGTGCGACCTCGGCATATTCGTGGTCCAGCTCAATACACGCGCTTAAGTCGCTGAGTGCGCTCGATGGATTGGATTCGGCGGTCAAGCGCGCGCGCAGCAACCACGGGCGTGGGTCGAAGGCGTCGAAATCAATGGCCGCGCCAGCGATGCGCGCGGCAGTGTCGGTGTCTTCAAACGCCAGGCATTCGGCCTTAATCAACAAGGTATCGATTGTTGTGGGCAGGTCCGCCACGGTTTCCAAAGCCCGCTCAGGGTCGATGTCCAATAGCGCCCAACCTAGCGTAACCAAGGCATCGTCGCGGTTCCACGCCCAAAGCGGCGTCGCGCTTTCGGTGTTTCGGACCAGGTCGATGGCTTGCTGCAACGGCTGGATGGCTTCGTCGGGACACCCGCATTCGACCAACGCCGTGCCGCGATAGTAGAGCGCGTCGACGTTATTGGGTTCTTTGCGAAGGATGCCCGCGAGCAAGCCCGCTGCGTCTTCCGCTTCGTCGAGCTTGAGCAACATCACGGCCTGAACCAAGCGTAGTGCCAGCGAAAGTTCACCAAGCTCGTTTTCGATCGTGCCCAAGAGCTGCAGCGCAAACTGGTAGTCTTCGTGCTCTACAAAGCGTGCGAACAACAATTCGACATACCGATTCGAAGTAGGAGCGCCGGCGACTTCAGGGCGAGCGAGCTCGAAACAGAGCATCGTCTCGCGGGCTAATCCCCAGCCCTGTGGCGCCAGAAGTAATGCCGCGCAACACTCCACGACAGCTTCAAAGAAGTGGCCTTTCGCGGCCATCGCCGCCCCACGTTTTGAGTACGGAAGCGGATAGTAGGGGTCCAGGTCGGACGCCTTGGCCCACTTTTCCATCGCGACGTCTGACTGGCCCAGCTTGGCTAGCGCAGACCCCCAATTTGCCGCCGCTTGCACGTCGTATGGGTCAAGCTCAAATGCGCTCTCGTAACTGCTTGCCGCTTCATCAAACTCGCCGTTTTCAAGCTGGATATTGCCCAGATGAAAGTAGTCTTCGGCGATCGGCGAGCCATCGATCAACAGCTGAAAATCTTTGCGGGCGGTCGCATAGTCACCAGCCATCAACAGCTGGTGGCCGCGCATTCTTCGGGCACCTGTGTGCCAAGGGTGGGTTTCGACAGCTTCGTCCAAGATTCCCAGTGCCTGGCTGCTATCGCCGCGGGCTCGCCAGACATCGGCCAATGCCATGGCGACGGTGGGGCTGCCTGGGCACAGCCGCGAAGCTTCGGTCGCGGCGCGTTTGGCTTCGTCCAACAACCCCTGACGCAAGGCAACGCTGGCCTGCACCAAATGCGTTTCGTAAAAAGCAGGTGCGAGTGACATCGCGATGTTTACGTGCGGGTCAGGGTCGCCAAAGCCGTACTGAGCTTGGCGAAGCGCGATAGAAAGTTCGCGCTGCTCTTCGTCCGAGAGGCGGCCTTGTTGGAGTCGGTGTGCAGCTTCTTCTTCCGGCGAGAGCGGGTCGGCTGCGACGTAGGGCTGATCATCGTCGAAGTCGATGCCGTCAGCATCCATGACGTCGAGCACGAGGTCCGCCAGCTTGGCGATCATCTCTTCATCTTCGGTCATCAGGCGCAGAACTTCGGCTTCGAGGTTCTCGGCGATGGCCTGCATCAGCCCATCGGTCGGCTTGTCCTGACCGTCTTTCGCCCGCTGTAATGCGTCTTCGATAAGCTTGTCGATGCCGGGAACAAACGAGAAAGTCTCGGTGAATTTCTCTTTGATCAACCGGTCGGCTCGATACGATTCGAGCGACACAACATCCGCATTATCGTTGTCGTCTCTGTCCTGCACTTAGGCCTCTTTTTAAGCGACGATTGGCGAGAGGGTATCGCCCTGAACTCATCAGTGCAATGGCGCACCGCTTGTTGTATCAACGGGTAGTTGTTCAACGTCGAAAGCGGTGACCTGTATGACCCTTCAACACGTAACCGACGCGTTAAAATCCGCAAAACATGTTGTCGTCATGACAGGCGCCGGCGTGTCCGCCGAGAGCGGCATACCGACGTTTCGGGACGCTCTCGAGGGATATTGGTCGAAGTACGACCCGGCCGAGCTCGCGACCCCGGAAGCATTTCAGCGCGACCCAGAGCTCGTTTCGCGCTGGTATGATGAGCGGCGGATGAAGGTCCTGGCCTGCGACCCGAACCCCGGCCATTTTGCGCTGGCGGCGATGGAAGCACACGTCACAGACAACGGCGGAACGTTTACGTTGTTGACCCAGAACGTCGACGGATTGCACGTCCGGTCCGGCTCGCAGAATGTGGTCGAAGTCCACGGCAGTCTGACGACCTGGCGCTGCACGGTGACCGGCGAAGAATTCACAGACATGCCGACGCCACTCGAATCCTACCCGACCCCAACTGATGAAGGATTGCTTCGTCCCGGTGTCGTCTGGTTCGGCGAGGCGCTGCCCATGAAGGCCTTGCAGGCCGCGGGCGAGGCGCTATCGCAATGTGAAGTCTATTTGGCTATAGGTACCAGCGGCGTCGTTTTCCCAGCGGCCGGTTTCGTGTCCGACGCGAAGGCAGCTGGCGCAAAGACGTTTGAACTCAATCTTCAAAAGACGCCGATGACGTCGTATTTCGACACGTTTGTTGAGGGCAAATCTGGCGAGGTTTTGCCCGAAATCGCATCCCAGTGGTTCGGTTACTCATCCTAGAGGCAGTTATGGCGACCGATCTTAATAAGTACTTTGAACCTATCAGCGCGCAAGCGTGGGAAGAGCTTGCGAAGAAGACGCTCAAGGGCCGTCCGTTAGAGAAGTTGGACGTCAAAACCGAGGACGGTTTTGTGCTGAAGCCGCTCTACACATCGGGTCCAGATGTTCCCAAGCTGGCCGCTCCGCAACAAAGCTGGGAGCCCGTGGCCATCGTTGAATCCAGCGAAGACGTCGGTGCGCGTGCAGACACGGAGTTCGACCGAGGATGCAACACGATCTGGGTCCGCGGTGGCCAAGCCATTGGCGAGGTTGGCGAACGTACGAAAGTCATCTTGGATGCGTCGAATGTGGCGGATGCAAAGTCGAGTTTAAGTGGCGTCGCGAACCATGAAATCTACATCAGCCCGTTGCGCGGCTTGTTTTCGGAATCCGCGACAAAACCGGCGAATGGAGCTGCGTGTGTTTCAACGTTGGAAGCACACGAAGCGGGCACGACCGCAGCGATGGAGTTGGGCCTGGCGCTAGCTGAGGCTGTGCATATTGCGCGGACGTTGGAAGACAGCGGCGAAGCGGTTACCTGGCAGGACTTCCCGATCGTCGTGGGTGTCACGACAAACGTATTTGAAGAGATAGCCAAGCTTCGTGCATTACGATGGCTTTGGAAGTCGCTGATGAAGACCATCGGCGAGACCAACTCGCCGAAGATTCATGCGGTTGCTTCGCGGCGAACCTTGGCTTCGGTAGATGTGTGGTCGAACGCGATTCGCGCGACCGTACAAGAGTTTGCAGCGGCAGTTGGCGGTGCAGACCGAATCTCGGTCTATCCACATGATGCGCGGATGGCAGAGCGTGCCGAGGCGGGCGAACGCTTGTCGACGACCTCGCAACATGTATTGGCGTTCGAGAGCCATTTGCAGCAGGTCGCAGACGCGGCCCATGGTTCGTATCTAATCGACACTTGGACGAAACAGCTGGCTGAGTACGGCTGGTCATACTTCCAACACATCGAACGATTTGGCGGCCTCGAATCCTTCTTCAAGGACGGTCGATTGCACGATGAACTTGAGGGTGTCATCGCCGAACGTGAGGCCCGATACGCCAAGCGGAAGCAGACCCGCGTTGGCGTAAACGAATTCGCGGTTGCCGGCGAATTGGCTGAGCTTGAGCACACGCCTTTGTATGTGGAAGCCCAGGGTTGGGAGACGTTGCAGCGCAAGAATCGGCAGGCGCCACCGAAGGTGTTCCTGGCCAATTTAGGCCCGCTGGCAGCTCACAAACCGCGTGCGGATTTTGTGACGCGACTCTTTCAGGCGGCTGGATTCGAGGTCGTCTCGAACACTGGATTTGATACCGCGGACGCATGCGCCAAGGCATTCGCGGATAGTGGCGCCAAGGGCTACGTGCTGTGTGGTCGCGACGATGACTACGAGACGTTGGGCAAGGGTGTCGTTCAAGCGATTGACGCCAAGTACGCCGTCTACGCAGGTCGTCCCGCAGACGAGGCGACCTGGCGTGAGGTCGGTGTGACGCATTTTGTTTCGATGAGAGTCAACGTCTTCGAGGCGGTATCCGAGATTTCGGAGGTGGCCAAATGAGCAACATCAACGACATCGATTTTCTGGAAGTTGAGTTTGACGCCGAACTCGAGCGCGTTGCGCCCCTGGCCGGTGCCCCGATGACCACGCCCGAAGGCATTGACATCGCGCGGGAGTACAATCCAGCCAAGCTCGACCATATGGCGTATCTGTCCGGTGCGCCTCCGTTCACACGCGGGCCATACGCGACGATGTATGCCACGCGTGCGTGGACGGTGCGGCAGTACGCCGGTTTCTCGACCGCTGAAGCCAGTAACGCGTTCTACCGCCGAAACCTCGCCGCAGGCCAAAAGGGCTTGTCGATCGCATTCGATTTGGCGACACACCGTGGTTACGACTCGGACCATCCACGTGTGACGGGTGACGTCGGCATGGCTGGTGTGGCGGTCGATTCCATCTTGGATATGGAGATTCTGTTCAAGGACATCCCGCTCGACCAGATGAGCGTGTCGATGACCATGAACGGCGCGGTCCTCCCGATCATGGCGTTGTATATCGTCGCCGCGGAAGAGCAGGGCGTTGCGCCCGAGAAGCTCACGGGAACGATTCAGAACGATATTCTGAAGGAGTTCATGGTCCGCAATACGTACATCTATCCGCCAAGTCCTTCGATGCGCATCATCGCGGACATCTTTGAGTATACCGCGGAAAAGATGCCAAAATTTAACAGTATTTCGATCTCCGGCTATCACATGCAAGAGGCCGGAGCGACGGCGGACTTGGAGCTCGCCTACACCCTCGCTGACGGTCTGCAGTATATCCGCACCGGTGTCGAAGCGGGTCTGGACGTGGACGCGTTTGCGCCACGCCTGTCGTTCTTCTTTGCGATTGGCATGAATTACTTCATGGAGGTCGCGAAGCTTCGTGCAGCGCGGACCCTGTGGGCGCGCATCGTCAAGGAGTTCAATCCAAAGAACCCCAAGTCGATGGCCTTGCGCACGCACTGCCAGACCTCGGGCTGGTCGCTGACCGCACAGGATGTGTTCAACAACATCACGCGTACAGCCGTCGAGGCGATGGCCGCGGTTCATGGACACACGCAGTCACTACACACGAACAGTTTGGATGAAGCGCTGGCGTTGCCCACCGATTTCAGCGCGCGTATCGCTCGTAACACACAGCTGGTTTTGCAGAACGAGACGGGCAGCACGCAGTTCATCGACCCGTGGGCCGGTAGCTACTTTGTCGAGCAGCTCACCCAGGACCTCATGGAACGTGCGTGGGCGCATATCGAAGAGATTGAAGAGTTAGGCGGTATGGCTAAGGCCATCGAAAGCGGCCTTCCAAAACTGCGCATTGAAGAGGCCAGCGCACGCACACAAGCTCGTATCGATTCGGGGCAGCAGGTCATCGTGGGTGTCAACGCATTCCAGCCTGACCATCAGGAAGACATTCCGATTCTGAAGGTCGAAAACGCCGAAGTCCGTGCGTCCCAATTGGAACGACTTGAACGCCTGAAGGCGAACCGAGACCAATCTGCAGTGGACGAAGCGCTCAGTCGTCTGACGAAGTCGGCTGAAACCGGCGAAGGAAATCTGCTAGATTTAGCAGTAGATGCAGCTCGAAAGCGAGCGACGGTCGGCGAGATAAGCTCGGCGCTGGAGCAGGTCTGGGGCCGACATCGGGCCGAGATTCAGACCGTGTCTGGTGTGTATCGTGGAGCCATCGGCGGAGACGATGAAACAATGACAGAAATCGACAACAAAGTTGAAGCGTTTGAAGTCGCCGAAGGTCGTCGTCCGCGAATCCTGGTTGCCAAGATGGGCCAAGATGGACATGACCGCGGGCAGAAGGTCATTGCGACCGCGTTCGCAGATGTCGGGTTCGACGTCGATATCGGTCCGCTGTTCCAAACGCCTGAAGAGACTGCGCGGCAAGCGGTTGAAAACGACGTGCATATCGTCGGCGTGAGCTCGTTGGCAGCTGGGCACCTGACCTTGGTTCCAGCACTGAAGTCGGAGCTCGCGAAGCTTGGTCGCGAGGACATTCTGGTCGTCGTAGGCGGAGTCATCCCACCCGACGATTACGAGGAACTCTACGAAGCAGGCGCCGCTGCCATCTTTGGGCCTGGAACGGTCATCGCGGAAGCCGCGGTCAAACTCATCGACACACTCACCGAGCAGTTGGGTCTATGAGCACACGACGGCAACTCAGCGTAAACGACTACGTCGACGGAGTCTTGAACTTCGATCTGACGGTCTTTGCGCGTGCCGTCACGCTTATCGAGAGCAACCGCCGCGAACATATCGAGATGGCCCAAGAGGTCCTCAACGCCATCCTCCCACACACTGGAAAGGCGATTCGAGTTGGCATCACCGGCGTCCCTGGTGTGGGCAAAAGCACGTTCATTGAATCGCTGGGCAATCAGCTTATTGATGAAGGGAACCGGCTGGCTGTGCTAGCCGTCGACCCATCTTCGAGCGTCAAAGGCGGCAGCATCCTGGGTGACAAGACCCGCATGGAATCGCTCAGCCGACGCCCGGAAGCGTTCATCCGTCCTTCGCCAACGCGGGGCGCTCTGGGCGGTGTACATCGCAAGACCCGCGAGTCGATGCTGTTATGTGAAGCAGCTGGGTTCGATGTCGTTCTGGTCGAAACGGTCGGCGTCGGTCAGTCCGAAACCGCCGTCGCCCGCATGGTCGACACCTTCCTGGTACTGATGTTGGCTGGCGCCGGTGACGAGCTGCAGGGCATCAAGAAGGGTATCCTAGAAGTCGCGGACGTGCTGGCCATCAACAAGGCCGACGGCGACAATGTCGACCGTGCCGACAAAGCTCGTCGCAACTACAAAAACGCGATTCACCTGTTTGCGGCCGGCAACGATTGGGTCCCACCGGTCGTGACATGTTCCGGCCTAAAATCCGACGGTGTAGATGGCGTCTGGCAACGCGTGATGTCGCACCGCGAATACCTGACTGATAGCGGCGAGCTTGCCAAGAAGCGCGAATCGCAACGCGTAGATTGGCTGCGCTCTTTGCTTGAACAAGAGCTAGTTTCCCGCTTCAAGTCCGAAAAAGCTGCCGAGTTCGCAGCCGCCGAAGAAGCCGTACGCAACGGCGAGCTAACCCCAACTGCAGCAGTCGTGCAGTTGCTCAACTCCTGAGCCTCCCGCACCTCACTTACCCGCCTTAAGGATCTTCCCCGCCTTACTATGTCAGAAGAACTGTGCACCGATCCCCAACCAGATATCGGTTCGGTTGTTGTCGTCCGTGAAGTCGAAGGTCAGCGGATAGATGTTCACTGACAGTTGCAGCCGCAGGCGCTCGAGCAGCGACATTGCGAAGTACGGCGAAAGGATTGGCTGGCTGCACAGGCGGTTGTCCAACTTCACGTCCTCGCCGCTGCAATTGTCGGGGTTAAGCCAGTCATGGGTGCTCATCTGGTAGCCGCCACGCAGGCCTAACATAAATTGAACGTACTGGTTTGTGATCGGAAGCAGCTCCAATTCACCACCAATCATCGGGCTAATCTGGATGTCATCTTGGTCGCGTGTGATCAGCTGGAACAAACCATAGACCTGAACAGACCAATGCAGGCGAGCCCAGCTGTAGTTCCAATCCCAGGGGAGCAGGCTCATCCCTATCTCCGATGCGCTTCCCAAGAGCACATAGAGCCAGTCTACTGGCGGTTCATATTCGATGCTGTTGACCGCTGAGCGACCGACGGTCAGAAGTGCTGTGCGGTCTGCGACCGAGTCTTGCGCGTCAGCGATGTACTTCACCATCTTTAGGAGTTTGCGGCGAATCTTGACGCGCCCACGCTCGGCTTCGTCAGGCTCCAAGCCGAGGTCTCGGAAATGGAAGCCGTAGTCAGCCATCAATCGCATCGTGTGGTCGAATTCTTCCTCACCATCTTGGTAGCGCCAGTGCTTTGCATTGGCGGGTTGGCTTACTCCCGAGACATGAGGGGGTTCCTTTCCTGCCATGGCGAGCTGGCAGTGATGATGGGTGGTTTTGTTTTCGTCGGTTTTCTCGAGCTGTGAACAGTGTGCATACACACGGTCGAGCGCGATCTGCGTGAGCACTCGGAAGTTGTGAAGAGACCCTTCGTTGCACGTCCGCTGATAGGCCTCAAAACCAGGTTCGAGAGTTCCCAGGATGCACGTGAATGGCCGCCATTGTGGGTCAACCTGCGCCGGGTCTTCTGGGATACCAAACAGTGTCCTAAGGTCGACGCGCAGCCCGGATTGCTCCATCGCGATGACGGCGTTTTTGTAGCCGTCGTACATGCCCATGTAGAAGTCGTGATAGCGGAAGTCGTACTCCAACAGCCCCATGAAAGCCCCGATATGTGCGCTCACCGTCGGGAAGTTCGCGGTGGTCAGTCGCATTCGTTCGCCCAATGTCGGGTCTTCGTTAACCAACGCAAACAGCTCGCGTGCGCGGGCCGTTTCGACGAAGTTCGACGCCTGAACTTGCAGCTGCTCCAATAGTTGCAGCTGTTTTGGGGCACGGACGCGTGGCGGTTCGGATGGGTAGGCGAAGGTGTCTTGGTCGACGTAGAGATAACTTGTGCCGTTGTAGCGCGCGAACTCCTGTTCGTCCGGTGCTAACTCCGCGGGACGCCACCGAATCTGGCCTTGAGGCGTCACCTCCAATCCGCGCCGTTCCAGATGCAGTGCAAGTCGTAGTGGGTTGTTGTCATAAACACCGCCATCCACAAATGTGTCAGTATGTGTCGGTGTTTCGCATTCAAACGGTCCGGACGTGCCCGTTTTGGGATCGAATGTGGCTTCGCAGTAGTCGATCTCCACGGGCGCGAACGCCACGGGGTACGCCATCGAGGCAAACACCGTGTCGCGCAATACCTCGAAATTGTGGCGGCTAGCCTCTTGCGTCTCTGCGGCTTTGAACGGCAAGACCGGCTCAGGCGTGCGCGAGAACTGGTTGACGTAGTTTTTGATTCTGACGGGTTTGCCCACACCGCGTCCGGTAACTCGTACCACAAATCGAACAGTTTGATTGGGCACAGTTAGACCAGGAACAAGCTCGATACGTTCGGCTTCGACACGAGTAGTCGTCACGC
The DNA here is from genome assembly GCA_030427705.1 of bacterium. GTDB lineage: Bacteria > Myxococcota_A > Bradymonadia > Bradymonadales > Bradymonadaceae > JAUIBR01. The sequence continues at coordinate 21,705 of JAUIBR010000019.1, forward strand.
CAAACACGATGTCGCAGCTTTCTGGAAAGCCTTGCTCGAACGCCTTCCAAATTTCTTCGGACGTCTTTTGCATGGCCGTGCGGTCAAATATGCTATTTCCTGTCACCTTATCTTCGTCGAACAAGCCGTAGTATCCGACGGGTGCCCACACCTTGAATCCAACGTCGTCCAACGGGTTTGGATTGCGTGGCAGGCAGGTGTTCACGAGTGAGATTAGCCCGTTCGCCGAACCGGCCGATGCCCCAGTAAAAACACGGAGATCGAATTCGGGGGTGGCTTTCACAACCTCGGTCAGGAAGTACATGAACCCGGCTTGGTAGGTGCCCAACGAAGCCCCGCCACTGATGACGATCGCAAGTTGTTTTGGGGCGTGTTTGCCGGCAGAGAATTGCGTCAGATCTGGAATCGCCGCCTGTCGCGCCACGGTCACGGAGGTCATCGCTACGTTAACAGCGCGGTCGCGATTCGGCTCGATCAATACATCCGTTTTTGCCGCGTCCTGGGCAAAGATAATCGATGGAAACAGCAGAACCAGCGCGAACAGAAATTGCTTCATAGGGTATGCAGGAAGGCCAAAAGGTCGTTGATATCTTGGTCGGAGAGACCCTTCAGGTCCCCATGTTTCCCGGATTTTTGGGCATCAGAGAGCACCTTGCGCATGGCATGACGCTCAAGCCCGAGCACTTGCCCGTTCTCCTGGATTTCAAAACCAGCACCCCCTGAATGGTAGAGCGGATAGTTGTCCCAAACGCCAACCAGCGCGGGCGGCGGTACTTTGTAGTCCGCACTGTCCTGCATTTCGAGGCGCAATGGCAAGGTCACGTGTGTGCCGACATCGTGTGTCTGTGCGCGGGTCTCTTTGTATTGGTCACTCGTGAAGGCGCCAGGCGTGTGGCAGCTGGCGCAGCGTTGGTCGAACGCCAGGCTTCCTTTGCCTGGGTCGCCTTTGGTGCCGTCGGGCATCTCGACGGTCTTGGGGTAGTCCGACGTCAGGTATGGGTTGGGCGGTGTCACTAAGCCGCGCTGGTACATAGCGAGCGCTCCGACTTCTTTGCTGGTCGTTTTGGGATTATCGAAGCGGTTTCGAGACGCCACAAATCCGGAGATGAACTCCAGCGATGGGAAGAGCGCCGGAGTGAAGTACGGCGCGCTGTAGTTGATCGCGCGGATGGTAGGCACGCGATAGATATGCATGGGCTCGCCCTTCGTGAAGAGCAGCCCTTGATTATGCCCATCGTAGTGGCAGGTGTCGCAGCTCATGCGCGTGTTACCCAGGTCGGTCTTGTAGACGATCTCGCCCATGTGTCGTGCGCGTTGTGGGGACTTAGGCAGGCCGTGCCAGATATGTGTTTGTTCCAGTCGCTTATCCAGCTTCTTGGGGTTGGCGAACTGATACACCGTCGATGTGAAGCGGTTTAGGACGTAGATGTTGCCGTCCTTGTCGAGTCGCACGGCTACGGGGCCTGAGTGAAGCGACACGGACGCACGACCTTGCACGTTGAAGTCGGCTTCAGGTCGCATGAACTCGGTGCGTGGCGGAGGTGTCAGCTCGCCGAGTGAAACCATCGCCTTCGGTTCGCCTTTCGCGACTTTTTTGGCATCGAAGACAACCAAGCGTCCTCGGGACAGGTCGGTCACGAAGAGACGTTTGTTGGCTTCGTCGTAGACCATCTGCTCGGGGGCGCCCGAGAACATTGAGTAGTGATGCAGGTACTCGCCAGTCTTGGCATCGAAGACGCCAACGCCGCCGTTTTGTGTAACTTCTACCTTGTCTGGATTGGGGCCGAGGTTTGGCCCAAGGTCGGCCGAAAACACCACGCCCAGGTCGGGTGCATAGACGAGGTCACGAACGCCGGTATGCCCCATAACGAACTCGGCGTATTTCGCGGTGTGCCCGCCAAGAATCTTCGCGCCAGGTGCGGCCGCGATACGTGTTTCTTTCCCGCCCTCAAAATCCAGAATCGAAAGATCGCCTGAGCCGAGATTTCCCGCGAACGCCTTTCCTTCGACCACAACGACTTCACGGGGATTGACGCCAGCGAGCACCTTTCCTTTGGCCTCGCCAGTCACGAGGTCAAATTGATGTACGTGGTCGTTCACTCGCTCGGATATCAGCAAGGTGTTACCGGAGACGTCGATATCTCGGGCGTGGCGTGGCGCTGTGATTTTTCGAGGCGACTCCAGCGTGTCGATTGGCAGCACCCAGACGTCGTCATAAGTGTGGGAGATGACCAGGTAGTGTTTGTCTTCGTGCGTCCATAGGCGCACCGCATTAGGCTCGTCTCCAACCGGAATCGACCGGGAGGCCTTGCCTTTCTCTAGTATCCAAAGCCTGTCGGTCGTAGGTGTAATCGCGTAGACGGTGTGTCCATCCGGATGAACTTCGAGGTCCGAAGCGAGCGGGTAGAAAAGGTCATTGATGACATCAATTGACACCTTTCCTAGTGACTTTCCGCCGCTGGTCACCTCGAGGTTGAACGGTTTCAGCGTGATATTGCCTTTGAACTCGATGGTGTTTGCCGGAATGGTCGTCGTCAGCAGGCCCTCGTTTACCCAGGTCGTATTGAGGTCCTTGGCTTCCGTGATGTCCAATCGGACGGTGGCATCTTTAGGAAGGTTCGAACCGTAGATGGCGACAGGGTAGTCCAACGCGTTTGTGATCCCGGGAGGACTTGCGGCCTTTAGCGTCGCCGCCGCCGGTTTGGTTTCTTCGGATTTGGGCTGCTCTTTAGGCTTTTTGTCGCAAGCCGTGAGCGCCAGTAGACACGCAACCAAGATGAACTTTTTCATGGTTCTCTCGAGATATTGCCCTTCTTGAATTCTGCCACCATGTGGTCGGCGACGCGCAGGGAGTTAGCCATGATGGTCAATGTTGTGGGGATGCCACCGGAGCTTGGCATGAAGCTGCCGTCTACCACGTAAAGGTTTTCGACTTCGTGTGATCGGCACTGTGCGTTGAGCACGGAATCGCGCTTGTTCTGGCCCATACGGCAGGTGCCATGCTGCAGGATATAGGTCGTCCCGCCGATGTGTTCGACTTCGGTCTTCTTGGCCCCGGCTGCGCTCAAGACGTCCAATGACTGTCGGACGATATAGTTTGAGTTCTTGACGTCTAGAGGATGGTTGTGGACGTGGATGGTGGCGACAGGCAGGCCCCATTTATCTTTGACCTCACCCTCGACGTTCACGAACGTATTGGGATTCGCGGCAAACTCGCCGTAGATCTCGAACTCGATTTCGCGAATATCGTCGTAGTGTCGTTTGATATCGCGTTGAAGCGCGGCGCCCCATGACGGCGGTGTGGACTTCTTCGAGATACGCTCGGCGGTGAAGATTGGGTTGCGATGCGGCAGCAGGAATCCGACTGCACCGCCCTTGTTGTAGTCACCCTTGTACTTGTCGATGAAGTAGAAGTCTCGGGTCGAGCGATTGATGAAATGGATGGGGTGGTGCGGCTGCAAATCGTTGGGCAGTGAGCCGACCTCGAATTCTCCATAACCCTTGCCGAGCGTTGAAAACGTGAGGTTGCGCCCGACCTGACCTGACGCATTTCCGAGACCGTCAGGATGCGCGTTTGACTTGCTATTTAGCAGTAGTCGAGCCGATTCGACGGACGTGGCGCTCACAACAAATATGCGTGCTTTTTGTGATTTTCGGTTGCCGTCCTTATCGAAGTAGAGAGCCTCGGAGACTTTGCCGGACTTCGCAACGACAAGCTCGTAGACCATCGATTCGGGCCGGACTTCACAGCGGCCCGTGGCGACAGCTTTCGGAATCACCGCTGACAATGTGCTGGACTTCGCGCCGGATTCGCAGCCGTAGCTTCCGCAGAAGTCGCAGTACACGCATGCTTTCCGCCCCTGGTAGTCCTGCGACAAGATTCCGCGCGGCGTGTCGTAGATATTGACGCCGACCTTCTCTCCGCCCTTGTCGATCAGCGTTCCGAGCGGGTTTGTCGCCAAGGGTGGTAGCGGGAAATCGCGTTTGCGTGGAGGTGCAAACGGCGAGTTGGATTGTTTGCCAGACACGCCAATCTCGAGCTCGGCGCGGTCGTAATAGGGCGCCAAATCTTTGTATTCGATTGGCCAATCAGCGAGGTTCATCCCGGAAACCTTGCCAAATTTTGTCTTTAAACCGAAGTCGTCGGGTGACAGTCGATAGAAGAAACCGCTCATGTGAACGGTGCCACCGCCAACGCAGTTGGAGGTCCAACCGTCGCTGGTTTGAACGCCTTCCATCGCCCCGTTGGACTTTACGACATGCGGCTCATCACTGACGTAGGGAACCCAGTAGTCGCGTCGTGAATTCTTGATTTCGTCATGGTCAAACTCTGATTGTTTGTACCAGGGCCCTTTTTCAAGGACGACAACCTTCGCGCCGGCCTTGGCGAGTTCGTGGGCGAGTGGCGCGCCGCCGGCGCCGGAGCCAATGATGCAGACGTCGACGGTCTCGTTTGCGTAATCGGGTTGATTGGGATTGGTCACGACTACTCCGAACAACTGCCGTGGACGTGTGAGCAATGCGGATTGATATCGACCCAAGCCCAGACCTGCTTGTCGCGATTGCCGCCGTATTTGGGCATTCCCCAGTAACCTTCCAACGCAAACGACATCAGCGTGGCGAAGAAGCGCTGTTGTGGGAATTTGAGCTTCGGCACACTGCCCATCTGGAACTGACTGAGTATCTTGTCCTGAATCTCTGGTGGCTGCTGTACGAACGGGCCGTTCTCAAACTTACGCGCCACGCGGTCCGTGAAGTCCACGCCTGCGCGCATCATGCGTTCAAGGTCCTTGAAGTGAGGCTCTCGCATCTGACGGTCCAAGAATTCCAGCACGCCGACCACTGCACCCGATGGCGCCCCGGATTCGGCATCTGCCGGCAACAGTCGAATGATGATGGCGGTCAGGATTTCGCGTTCGTGCTCCGTCCAAAACCGAAACTCGAATGGGGCTGATTTTGTAGGCTTGTCACTTCCAACATCAGCCTTAGGTTTCGCGGGCGGGTCATCTTTGCAACCCGTCATGCCCAGCAATGGCGCCGATGCCACGCTGAAACCCATGTACTTTAGGAACAATCTGCGTTTCATGCGCCCAAACTACCACCAAACTGCGGATGTGGTCGAGCACGTCGATCGAGGAAGTAAACCATGGCCAAAATGGCACCCTATCTGGCGTTCATCGCCGGTCTGATATTTGCGCTAGTCGCCGTTCCTGATGCTGTCGAGGGGCTTTGGGTCGCACACCGAGTCGACAATTTTGTTCCCACCGAAGCGACTGTCCTGAGCCACACTGCGAAGAAACACCAAAAAGGCCCCGAAACACAGTTGGTGAAGTTCCGGTACAAGGTCGGAAAGTCCACGTACGAGAAGGACAATTATTGGACGCGTACAAGCGATACCGATGCTGACATCAAGCAACGGATCAAGAAAGACGACGACGGCATCAAAACGATGACGGTCTACTACGACCAGGAACACCCCAAAATTGTCGTGATACGAAAAGAGGTGTCACCGTGGGTAAACCTTGGAATCATCGGCGTGACGGGATTCTTGCTGTTTGGAAGTGTGATGAGCTTCCTCACGGATAAAAAGCGCCAGGCGAAGATCGCCAGAAACGCGCCCCGCTAGGGGTTCGGCTTTGCCTCACCGATGTGGTTCGCTTTGCTCACCGATTTGGTTCGCGTTGCTCACCGATTTGGTTCGCTTCGCTCACCGGTGTGGTGCGCGTTGCGCACCGATTTGGTTCGCTTTGCTCACCGATTTGGTTCGCTTCGCTCACCGGTGTGGTTCGCTTTGCTCACCGATTTGGTTCGCTTTGCTCACCGGTGTGGTTCGGCTTTGCCTCACCGGTGTGGTTCGCTTCGCTCACCGATTTGGTTCGCTTCGCTCACCGAACTAGAGAACACCCGTTGCGGCGATCACGGTTAGGATAAGAAGGGCCGAGCCCATGCCCAGCGCGACCACTTTGATCAAGACACCAACCAGGAAGCTCTCCCACATCGACGTCTCTTCAACATCGAGGTCAACCTCCTTGAGCTGGCGAGGACCACTTGTGTAGTTGTAGTCCGCAAAATCTCCGAACGTGTCCTTCTTAGGTTTCGCCGGTGCCGCCGGACGAAACGTATAGTTCGTCTGAAAGCTGCGATTGAACGTTGAGAACTCGTTACTGTTGTCGGGTGAAATCGTCGTCATATCGACCTCCTACTTCGTTGTCCGACATGTAACCTATGCACCTACATGATTTTATTCATTAGATAGTTTGGCTTTATATGTTCTATAAAATCGAAATGTTGTTGAGCCTCCATCGGTGAGCAACGCGAACCACATCGGTGAGCAACGCGAACCACATCGGTGAGCAAAGCGAACCACATCGGTGAGCGAAGCGAACCAAATCGGTGAGCAACGCGAACCACATCGGTGAGCAAAGCGAACCACATCGGTGAGCGAAGCGAACCAAATCGGTGAGCGAAGCGAACCACACCGGTGAGGCAAAGCCGAACCAAATCGGTGAGGCAAAGCCGAACCCCCCATTGACTTTTCGGCTCAGTTCTTGGACAAGAGCCTCCATTGAATAGTGATTCAGCGGAGCGATTGAAGTGAAAAAACTCCCTCAAAAAGGCCATGACCCAGAGGTCGTCTTGCAGACGTTGCGAGACCTCAAGGGCGAAGACGTCAACTGGGAAGACGGCCGAGTTTGGTGCCTCGTTTACCATGCTGGCGAAGAGATTTCGGGATTCCTGAAAGAGGCGTACACCACCTATTTCAGCGAAAATGCGCTCAACCCAACCGCGTTTCCAAGCCTCAAGCGCATGGAAGGTGAGGTCGTTTCGATGGCCACGCAACTTCTGGGTGGTGACGATTACGCATGCGGAAATATGACGACCGGTGGGACCGAATCCATCCTGATGGCGATCAAGACCGCGCGTGAATTTGCCAAGAAAGAAGGCATCAAGAACCCTGAAATGGTGCTTCCTATCTCCGCGCATCCAGCGTTTGAAAAGGGCGCGCACTACTTCGATATTAAGCCGGTCCACATCGAGATGGACTCGGACTATCGCGTCAACCTCAAGAAGATGAAGCGGGCGATCAATCGCCGCACGGTGATGCTTGTCGGCTCCGCCCCGCAATATCCACAGGGCGTTGTTGATCCGATCGAGAAGATCGCCGCGATGGCGAAAAAGCGCGGCATTCTTTGCCACGTCGACGCATGCGTTGGCGGCATGGCACTGCCGTTTGTTCGCGAGCTCGGCTATGCCGTTCCACCGTTTGATTTGCGCGTACCGGGCGTCACCAGCATGTCGGTTGACCTGCACAAGTATGGCTACGCCGCCAAACCTGCATCCCTGATTCTGTACCGCAACCCAGAGATTCGCCGCCTTCAGTACTTTGCGTACTCCGATTGGCCAGGCGGAATCTATGTTTCCCCAACGATGACCGGCTCACGCCCGGGTGGCGCTATCGCCGCCGCATGGGCGATCATGCATCGCCTTGGTCGAGAAGGTTACATGGAGATTGGGAAGAACGTGATGGATGCAGTCGTCAAGATTCGGCGCGGCATCAACGATATCGACGGTATCGAGGTCTTAGGCGATCCGGTGATGAGTGTGATGTGCTTTGGCTCCACTCGCGACGATATCGATATCTACGAGGTCGGCGACAATATGACGGCGCGCGGCTGGCATATGGACCGACAGCAGTACCCATCGTCGCTCCACATGACGATCCAGAGCGGACATATCCAATCCGCGGACGAATTCCTTAGCGACCTTGCAGAAGCGGTTAAAGAGGCCCGTGCGTCCTACGACGCCGATGAAGCGCTCAAGGAAAAGGCCAAGCTGAAGATCATGCGTGCTGCCCTAAAAGTCCTGCCTGGCCCTGTCGCAACCAAAGCAACCGAAATCGGTTCATCGCTAATGGGCATGGGCGGCGGCGAGCTTCCTGAGCGGACCGCAGCGATGTACGGGCTCATGACGAGCTTGCCGAATCGCGGCGATCTGAACACTATGGTTGTAGATATCCTCGACAAAATGACCCGCTACGAGCCCGGCTCGGAGCAAATCCTACCTGATGAGTGAGAACATGGCGCAACCTCGCATGTTTGCAGACCTTCACGTGCATCCGACGCTTTACAACTTCAATCGGATGCGCAACCACGAAGACGAATACACCCCAAGTGATTTCCATCCTTGGACGGTTCCGCCGGGCAATATCGGCGACATGGCTAAAGGCAATCGAGCTGCGTCGTATTCACAAGCTGACATGCCGAAGCTGCACAAGAGCAAGACGCGCATCGTGTATGCGTCGATCTGCCCTATCGAGAAAGGCTTCTTCACCGGTCAGGTGCAGGACGGCAAGGACGCCAACCCCTTCTCGGTCGAGCTCATCAAGCTCATTTCTGGGGCGACGTTGGTCGAATCTGGCCTGAAGGTCCTTCAGAACGACCTCGGTTCTGCAGCCAAATCAGCCACGAAAATTCTCGCAAACCGCGGCCCACTGCGCCAATTCGTGCAGAAGATGTTCATGCGGTATGGCATCAAACGCGTGCAGTACCTGTCGTCCCGAGACTACTCGTACTGGGGCGAATTCTGGCGCGAGTACGAATTCTACAAGGCGCGTGATGGCGTCGAAGAGACTGCCGATTGTGTTTGGACGGATGCCAACGGTCGCGAACACCGCGAGAGCGTGACGGGGCAGTATCAGTTGATCAAGAGCGCGGAGCACTTCCAAGATGTCATCGAAAACACGGATGACGTGGCGCTCTTGCACACGATCGAAGGTGCCTACACGTTCTCAATCGGGCGAGATGCGGAACGCGTCGATGAACGCACGATATTTGAGCGCATCGATTCGCTGAAGACCCTTGATTGGCCGCTGCTCTTCCTGACGCTCGCGCATCACTTCGATAACGGTCTGTGTGGACATGCCCACAGCGTGCCGGATGCCGCGAATCTGGTTATGGACCAGAGCGAACGTCTCAATGAAGGCTTTGAGCGTGGCTCGAATGACCTGGGTATTCGCGTTGTTCGCGAGCTGCTTGACCTTGATGAACAGCTGCACGACCAGGGTGGTCGTCGGATTCTCATCGACTGCAAGCACATGAGCGCGGAATCACGACTCGAGTATTACGAAGAGGTCGTCAAACCCTACAACCGCTTGTGGGACGCAAAGTCGGCCGCAGACAAGAAGACCTCGCCGAAGATTCCGGTATTCTTCAGCCATGTTGCGTATTCCGGCATCGAGACACTGGAGCGGCTTATCGCCAACGCCGACCACGAGAATGACCACTGGCATGCACCGCCGTTCTACGCTTGGAATATCAACGCCAGCGCGGAGGACGTCCGGATGGTTCATCAAACGGACGGGCTGCTTGGGTTGGTGTTTGACCAACGTGTCTGCGGCGTGGGGCCTCGCCACAAGGTTGCGGACGAGATGTGGCCTGAGTTGGTCGCACGTCAGTTCTTCGCGATGGTCGATGTCATCATGCTCGATGATTCGCTGAAGAAAGGTGACAAGAAGAAGATCTGGGACTGCGTCTGCCTTGGAACGGACTATGACGGGCTGATTGACCCGCTGTCTAAGTATCCGACGGCGATGAACCTCTCGGATTTTGCGGCTGACCTGGCCGAAGTGCTAGAGGCGCACAAGCATACCCGCTACATCGCTGAGATTGGTGTGGATGAGTTGGTCGAGAAGATCTGCTGGAAGAACGGATACGACTTTGCAATGAAGCATCTTCCGGCCGCTTCACGTTAGCACCTTTTGCTAATTTCAAATTCGAGGGTCGCGTGTTCTATCGCGCATTCGTCGTGCAGCTGCTGTCTGAGTGATTCACGAAGCGTCTGCACGGCTTCCAGTGAGGTTTCCTCCGGAACCCTTACGCTGGCAATGATTGCCCGACGCGTCTCGTCGATTTCCCAGACATGGATGTGGTGAAGTTCATCGATACCGTCGATGTTTGCGGCGATCGCGTGCACGACCTGAATGTCGAAGTTTGGCGGCGCGCTATTCATCAAGAGTGGCACCGCTCGCTTCAGCATGTGGAATGAGGTCAGCAGGATGTAGCCGGCGATTAGCAGCGCGAAGAGCGCGTCCACCCACAGAAAGCCCCAGATTTCGATGATGACGGCGCCGATGATGACGGCGACCGAGGCAAATGCGTCGCTCAGGTTGTGGATGAAGGCCGCACGCAGGTTGAGGTTCCCCTTCGACATTGCCCACAAAAGGCCAACGGTCACCAGGTCGATAAACAACGCCACGCTGGCCGCAACGATAACCCATTTTGCGAGCACGGGTTGAGGATCCACAAAACGTTCGACGGACTCCGCGACCAGAAAGAAAGCCATCACGATTAGGGTCGTGAGATTGATGACGGCACCGACTGTCTCGGCCCGGTGATAGCCAAACGAGAACATGACGTCGGCATCCCGCTTGGCGATTTGGCGCGCGATGTAGGCGATGAGCAGCGAGATCGCGTCGCCGAAGTTGTGAACCGCATCGGCGACCAGCGCAACACTGCCTGAAAACAGGCCGATCCCGGCCTCGACAAGGGTCAGGAGCAAATTTAAGAGAAACGTGCCGAGCAGTCTCGCATCACTCAAATCGGTCGTGTCGTGATGATGGTGACCAAACCCGTGATCATGGTCGTGGTCATGATCATCGGAATGGTGACTGTGGTTGTGTTCGTTCATCACACGTGGTCAAGTTTGCGAGGTTTTGCGATAATCGCTCTAAGCGAGGCAGTTATGAAGATAATTCGTCCAATACTAACGATCATCATCGCATTGTTATTGCCGCTGACGGCATGTTCCCCGACCAAGGCTGAGACGCCGATGGCCGAGGGGGCAAAGAAGACGTCTGCGGCTCCAAGCAATGCGAAGCGCACACATGTCGGCGTTAAAGAGCTCCTTCAACGCGAGGTGCCTGCGGTCGGTACGAAGACCCAACTCACCGACGAGGACTTCAAAAAACTCCTCACGGACGAAGAGTACTACGTGTTGCGCAAAGATGGCACCGAACGCGCGTTCACGGGCGAGTACAACAAACTGTACAAGAAGGGCGTGTACCATTGCAGAGCGTGCAATGCGCCGCTGTTCACCGCGGACACCAAGTTTGATTCAGGCACGGGGTGGCCCAGTTACTATGCGCCGATCAAGGGTCGTGTGGGTGTTGAACCCGACCATAAATTCGGCATGGTTCGCACCGAGATTACCTGTGAACACTGTGGAAGCCATCTTGGCCACGTGTTCGACGACGGCCCCGATCCGACCAACCTACGGTACTGTGTGAACTCAGCGAGTCTGGCGTTCAATGAAGGCGCAGACCAGTCCGTGTACGAGCTCGATCTCGATCAAGAAACGGCGAAGTAACTAGTCATCATCATCGTGTTCCAGTTTGGGCGCCGTGACCTGGGTCGGGGCTGATGTGTTCGCATTACCATAGACGAGCGCGCCCCCTGCCTCGCCCACCCGGTAGCCGAATCCAAACACGACCAGAGTGCTGAGCACGCCGATCGACGCTGCGGTCAACGCAGCGCCTTTTCGTTTCAAAACCACCGGCGGCATCAACAGAAACAACGCCACCACGGTCACCCACAGAAACTGCTCAGCGGCTTCTTCGTGGGCTTCGATTGCGGCTTCTGCGACCGTCCCTTCAATTCGTTCTTCATCGATTTCACCGGTCTGAAGCGCAGCGATGGACGAGACGACCAGGATCGCTTGGAAAAGTAGCGCCAGAATCCATGTCCGATTGGGAAGCCAATCGCGCCACCAGGCAAACAGGATGGCGGTGGTTAAGACGGGCATGAGGACCGCCAGCGCGATGGGAAGATGTACGATTTTGGGATGTAGTAACGTGAGGTCCATGGTTGCTCCTTGGGCATGACCTGCGATGGGGATATCATGCGCATGGGAGCGTGGTTTTCCTATCCTACAAATGTGATAAATGATGGATTACAACGGGTTACAGGACGCTTCTGACACGGATGACATACGCGAAAAGCGTCGTGTGATCGTGTTGGGGGCTCTGTTTATCGCCATTTCCGCCCTCGCTGGAGTCGATTTGGTGACGGATATGTCGGAAGGCGTCAGCGTCACCCATTTTGTTTTGGAGGGCGGTGCGTTCGCGGCCGGGATAGTTGGCTTGGTGTTCATGGCTGGTGCATGGCGCCGGCTCAGCGCAAAGTCGGACGCCTTGCAGGTCGAGAATGCCGAGCTTGGATTGGCGCTCGAGGCCACGGCTGAGGAGGCAAATCGTTGGCGAGGCGAAGCCCGAAATCTCATCGAAGGTCTCAGTGCGGCCATCGACAGTCAATTCGATCGCTGGGAGCTGAGCGACGCTGAAAAGGAGGTCGCGATGTTGCTCCTGAAAGGCCTGTCTCACAAAGAGATTGCGTCGATTCGCGACACGACCGATGCCACGACTCGGCAGCAGGCGCGGGCGGTCTACAAGAAAGCGGGGTTGTCCGGACGAAACGACCTTTCGGCGTTTTTCTTGGAGGATTTGCTGGTCCCGATGACCTCAAAAGCCGATGAAACCGCATAACATTTGCAATTCGGTTTGCTGACCTTCACACTCCCGCCACTTAACTTTTGATGTGTGGGAGAAATCATGTCCAAAATTTTGAAAATCTGTTTGCTGCTGGTCGGCTTGGCCCTTGTTGGTTGTGGCGACGACGAAACAACCGACAACAACGGTAACAACGTCAACAACGTCAACAATCAGAACAACGTCAACAACGTGAACAACGTCAATAACGTTAACAACGTGAACAACGTTAATAACCTGAACAACAGCAACAATCAGAACAATTCGAATAACTCGAACAATTCGAACAACACGAACAACACGAACAACTCGAACAACTCGAATAATACCAATGGTGGTTCGGTGCCGGCGGACGAGGTGCAAGAGGCGTTTGGCCGCATGCTCTGTGATGTCGCGTTCACCTGTGCGTCATTCACTTCGGTGGACCCATATCGAATTCAGACCCTGCGCCGATACGCTGACATTCAGGCCTGTTACGCCGATGCGGCTGACCACGGGCTCTCGTTCTTTGATTCGCCTCAGTATCAGGAGGCGGTCCTTTCTGGCCGCGTGACTTACGACGGCATGAAGACAGCAGAGTGCCTGCAGCAGTTCGAAGACGTATTCTGTGGCCGAATCGACGATGTGGAGGGATCGGTGTGCGCTGACTCGCTGGTGGGCGCTGTTCCTGTAGGTGGCAACTGCTTCAACAACCAGGAGTGCACCGATGGACACACGTGTGAGGACGTCGCCAACGAATGCTACGGCACCTGCGAAATCGACCCAGACCTATTGTGCGGAACGGTGGCGTGTCCATCAGGACAGTACTGTGACGACAACGATATGTGTCAGCCCCTCAAGGCCGATGGCCAAACCTGTGAATTCAGCAGTGAATGCCAGGAGTTGAGCGGTTGCATGCGTTTGTTCGGCACGCAAAACGACCCTGTTTGCACCGCGTTGGGGTCGGTCGCCGTCAACCAACCATGTGGCGGCAGCCAATACTGTGCGTCACCACTCTATTGTGACTTCGATACCGACACGTGTCTGATGGCCAGTGCAAACGTGGGCGATGACTGCTTCTTCGACGGTGAATGTGTTGGCGATGCGTTGTGTGGAGCTGATTTCACATGCATCGCTGCCAACTCGGTTCAGACCGGTGGCGATTGTGACCGGAACGAAGAGTGCGCCGTGGGAACGTCGTGCGATCTATTCCTGCAGATTTGCTACGGACGTGCAGCCGATGGCGCAACGTGTGCGGTTGGCGTCGGTTGCGACCCTGGGTTCGTTTGTTTAGATGCGCCGGGCGATACGGGCATCGGGACATGCGGTGCCGCGCGAGCGATGGGCGGCGCGTGTTTGGCGAACTTCCAGTGCCAGCCAGGATTGCGTTGCGGTGACAACAGCACATGCGAAGGTCTGCTTGCCGACGGTGGCGACTGCTTGCAGAACGACGATTGCCAGAGCGGCTGGTGCCCACCCTCTACGCAGGTTTGCGGTCCAGCGTCAGCTGACTTGTGCGTCGTCCCGTAAGTCTGGATTGACCTCGGACGCGGGGGAGTCCTCGCGTCCGGAGCGTCCTCTCAGACCTTTCCAAGCCTCGACGAAGGGGAAGAGCATCATCTCTTTGAAGCTGGTGCCGACTACGTCGTGGCCCTCCTTATCCCAAACACCATACGCATTGGGCGCTCGGTCCTTGGGCACATAAAACGTGCCGAAGAGCAGGTCGATCCATGCGAACACGATGGCGAAGTTCTTGTTGATAGCTTCGGGATCGTCAGCGGCATGGTGCCATCGGTGCATGTTTGGACTGACGAAGATGTAGCGAAGCGGGAACCCGTAATCCAAGACGATATTGCTGTGGCAGAACCGGTTGAAGTGGAACTTCACTAGTGCTGCTGCGGCGATCGCCTCACCGTTGAACCCCGCAAAGTACATGATGATGACATCGATGAGTCCCATCACAACCATGTCCAGCGGGTGCAATTTCAACCATGTGATCCACGTAATCTCGCGCGTGCTGTGGTGGATCGTGTGGTAGCTCCAAAAGAAGTGGTGGACAAAACGGTGGCGGATGTAGAGCGATAGGTCCATGACGACCAATCCCACCAGTAGCTGAAGCCAAAATGGCCAGGCCTCGATGGTCTCGGCCCAGATTTGCCCGCCGACATGGGGTTTGAGCCCGTACTCGACGATAGCGAATGACATCAGCGCGATGACGGGGGTCGTGATGATCGTGTTGAACACAGCGATCGCGACTTCACCCGTCAGCTCTTTCTTCCAGAACGGCTTATCTTTGTGTGCAAGGCGGAAATTCTTGTTGTTGGGAAAGTCGGCGTCGACACGCTTGATGAGCTCGACGATCAAGAACGACATAACCCCAATCATTAGAAGATTCCAAAGCGCTTCGCCGATACTGGCCCAGTCTGACGCCAAGCCTATGAAGTCGTGTACATCCACGACATAGTTTTAACGCCAACGCCAACGACCGTCCAACCTCGGTATGTCGATTGTGGTCAGAGCGGGGCGGGCTGGCGTGTTGTCGACGGCGAGCCGTTGGCGATCTTGGGCCAGCCGTCACTCCAGGTGATTTTGTCGACCAGGATGTTGCGCCCCTGCGAGCCATCGTTTGTACCCGAACCGTCATTATGCCAGGCGTGATACACGAAGTAGTCCGTATCGCCGACCGTGACGACGCTTCCATGCCCTGGGCCGACCCATTTCGAGTTGTTCGTCAGGATGGGAGGGCCAAGTTTGGTGAACGGTCCAGTAGGGGACGACGCGCGCGCCACGCCGGTTCGATATCGGTAGTTGTAGACGTTTCCGCTGTAGAACAGATAGTAGGTGTCGCCGCGTTTGACCATCCACTGTGCCTCAACCACACCACCTTCCCAAGTGCCTGCATTATTGCGCAGAATCTCGCGCTGCGTGGATCCGGATTTAAACGATAGTCCGTCTGCAGCCAACTCCCGGATGTAGATTGGGGTGGGTTGCCCGTGGGCGTTTCCATCGATTTTGTAGCTCAGGTAGTGCTTTCCGTTGTCGTCTTTGAAGTAGTTTGCATCGATGACGCCTTGGGAATGTTCGACCAGCGGAGAACCGCGGTCGACATAGGGGCCAGTCGGCGAATCCGCGCTGGCAGCGCCGATACACAGGTTGTTATTGCCGTTGACGGATGTGTAATAGACGACCCATTTGTCGCCGACCTTGTGAATCTCAGGGGCCCAGTTTCGTCCGCCGTTGGCTGCCCAAGCGGGTTTGCCGCTAGGCAAGACGTCAGCGCCTGTATCTTCCCAGAACACCAAGTCGTATGAGCGCCGGACGTGGAACTTGCCGCCGGTACAGATGGCGTAGAACGCGCGCGTTTCCTCGTCATACGCGACGCCGGGGTCGGGGCAATCGCGTGCGACAACCGGATTTAGATACGGCGATTTTGGCGGTGCAAGGTTGGCGGCGACGCCGGTCGTCAGGAAGTCGTTTTCGTTTAGGACACGTTCTGCGCCATTGCCGACTGACCACCCCACTTTGGCTTCTGCAGTGAGGTCGCGTTCCATGTAGTCGACTCGAAACGGCACCTGGCCTTGCTGCAGCGCGATCGTGTTTTCGTAGCGGGTTGGGAACTGCCATGTCCACGCGTCGATGACGAGCTCATCATCAACCCACACTCGCATGCCATCGTCAGTACTCGCCCAGAACGTATACTCGCCGTCGGCCGGAACTTTCAGCAGTCCTGTCCAACGGGCCGAGAAGAAGTCTTTTCCAACACCGTCGGCAGGCGCTTCGTCGCCCCATTCGTGGTCGATCGCGGGTTCAACTACTGTCAAAATGGGCTCGCGATACTGTCGAAAGTAGGTCGCCGTTAGGCCTGGTACCAGCGCAGGTTCATCCGGCAAATCGGGAACGACAGCCTGGTCAGGCTCCTCGACGTCGGCGTCAAAACCGCCGTCAAAGTCGTCAATCGTGTTGTGCCCGGAATCTTCTACATCTTCTGGAAGGTTGTTGAGATCAAGGTCCCCACCACAGCCCACTGCAACCAAACCCAGTACAACTATAAATATCTTCTTCATCAATCGCTCCGCCATTGATTGAACACTAGGTGGAGTGCCTGGGATTTACGACTGACATCACCTTACAAGTCTTTTCCAAGGGCGAAGTGTCAGGTCGTGTAAGTCGCGCTTGCGATTCGAGTCTGAGAGTCTCGGCTCCTCGGAGGATGAATTATGAAGAAACTGTTTGTACTGATGTTGTTGTTGGTTGGCTGTGGTGACGGCGCTTTGAGTGTCGATTATACAGAGGTCGAGAACGTCGATCCGCTTTTCGAAGACCGACCTGTCTTGGCCCTACACGAAGTTCGGATTCCGTCCGTCGATGGTGAGATCGTCGAGGCGACGGCTATTGAAAGTCACGACGGCATCTTCCTGGAAGGCGATATCTTGATCGAACCGGAACACCTGGTTGAAACCCAAGAGGGAGACCTGCAGACGCGCACCAACGAGTTGGCGGCATTGCACACAAATCTGTGGCCGAATCGGGTTGTGCCGTATGTCATCGCAAGCAGTGCGAGGCATCGACGTGCGGATATCGAAGCGGCGATCAACGTCTGGAACAACAAGACCAACCTGAGAATTCGCAAGAAGCGCGCGTCAGACACGCACTTCGTGCGCTTCGAGAAAGTGGCGAGTGGTTGCTCGGCCAATATTGGGCGTCAGGCAAAGGTGACGAAGGTTTACATCGCCAACAACTGCGACCGCGGCGCGATTCGGCACGAAATTGGACATGCGATTGGGCTGTGGCACACGCAGTCTCGGACGGATCGAAGCAAGTACGTGAAGATCAATTGGGACAACATCAAGAGCGGCAATGCCTACAACTTCAAGACATACAAAGGTCAAGGCTTTGGACCGTACAGCCGCAATGTGGGCAGCTACCAATATGGTTCGCTGATGCACTACAGCTCGTATGCGTTTAGCAGGAACGGCAAGCCGACGATTGTGAAGCGCGGCAAGACAGGGTCAGCGCGGCTTATCAAACCCAGCCGGAAGCTCACTGATGGGGATGCCGCTCGCGTGAACAAGCTGTATCCCAAGTGATGTTCAGAGGAACAACATTCCCAGATTGAAGCTTAGGTAGCTTTGCGCAGCCTGAGGGTCGCTCTCGAACACATAATTCCAACGAAACTCTGCAAACAGATACTGGCTCAAAAACTCCCCAACGATTCCGATGTTGGGTGTGAGGCCGAAGTGGTTTGAGGCCTGGTATTGGGCGTTTAGCACGCCTAGTGTGCTCAGCGATTCCACGTAAAACATGCCAGCACCTAGCCCCAAAAACACCTGGGCGCGGTCGTCGTCGGTCAGGGAGTAGTGGTAGGTCAAAAGGCCAACCAACGGAATGATCGTTCGATCGCGATACTCCGTGCCGGTGACGGTGACGAGCCCCGCTGTGCGCGTGTCGAACTCCTTGGAATCAAAGGAATGCCAGCCGCTTAAGAATCCGACGGTCAGCTCAGGTCGGAAGCGGTAGTTGAATTCAAAACTGAATCCGGCCGGCGAGATGGACGGCGTGAATTCGGCAGTATCAGCGAGCGGTAGCATGAGATTCCACGAAACTTTGGCCTGAGCCCGAGGATCCGTGAGATTTGGGCTTAGATCCGTGACCAGGCGTTGCTTTGGTTTGGTTTGCGCGGCGACGTACGCAGGACTGAAGAACAAACATGTCAAAAGTAGACAGAGTAAACGTTTCATTGGTCACCCCGTTTTAGATAAGGCGACTGACCAAACGCCTGGTTGATGCTGCTGACCACGCGGGTTTCGTTGGTCGACTGTCGCGATGCGACAAGTCCGTCCATCAGCCCAACCCACGAGATTTCGACGGGGTCGTCGGGTTGTCTGTCTCCAACCTGTGCCATGACCATGACGAGCGTACCGACCTTGTAGCTCGCAGGGATGGCGACAGGTGGGTAGTAGGAGGGTGGATAATCTGGCCACCACGGATCCCAGCTCGGAATCCAAACCCAGGACCAATTCGTCGAGACGACGCCTCCCACGAGAATGGCGACGTCGGGCGGTTTCGTCTCGGGGTCGGTCTCAAGCTGATAGCCAAGCTCAACCATGTTGTCATCGATGGTGTCCAAGATGAGCGCATCAAAATCTGTGACGCGGGAACCGTCAGGCGCGCTCTGCAAATCATCCAGATCGTAGACAATGTCCGAGATAACGTAGGTCCGGATGGCAGCGTAGTCGGTGTCGTCATCTTCGATAGTGATGACAACATCGGTGTCTGAGATGGAGTCAAACCCTTGGTAACACCCCATTGTGAGACAAAGGACCCCGAGGAGTAGGAACTTCTTCATGATGGACTCCGCGTAGACGAAGTGGGGGATTTTGTGGAGGATATTGCTACACAATATCACGAGTGGAAAGCCATGGCTGAGTCCAAAAAAGGACTGCGAGTTCTTATTGTCGTCTTGTTTCCAATTCTGTTCGTCACCATGATCGCGGTGACCTTTTTTCAGCCTGTCTTGCAACAGATGATGGCCGAGATTCGCTGCGCGATGGGTAACGTTGACCGGTGTTCTGCAGTCGCGGTTCGGCAACTTCACGACGATGACCCGGACGTGATGCGCGAGGGGATGACGTTCATGGAGAACTCCTGCAAAGAAGGAATCCCCGCAGGTTGCCGGATGTCCGCGACGTTCAAGCAACGCAGCGACCATGTCTTCGGCGGCGACACGCCCTGGGTTCTGAAACGCAAACGGCAGCGTATTGCATCACGGCAGTGCGAAGAGGGCAGTGCCAAAGGCTGTCTTATAGGCGCGATTGGCGAAGCTGCATGGCCTCGCGAGAGCGATGAGGACCGCACAACTGATATCGAGAGCCTGTTGGGGTTCAGCCGGGCCCTTTGTCCAGCCAAAGAGGACGCATGCGTGTCAGTGGCGATCTTAACCGCAATCGAGGGCAAGCCAGACGAGGAAGCTAGCAAGGTGGCATGCAAAGCGGGCTATGCAGTGGGTTGCCAGAACATTCAGAAACTGCGCAACGACTACTCCAAAGAGGAGATCGGTTGGTTCTCAAAAGCGTGCGAGGCCTCGTTGAGTTACAGCGCCTGCAGCATGAAAATTGCTGACAAAGACTTCTCGGGAGACGTCCCGAGGTTCTATTGCCGAAATGGACATTGGGGCATGTGTAAGTCCGCAACCATCGCGGATGACGAGCAAGATGCCGACGTGCTTCGAGCATTCTACGGAGCATTCGAAAAGCGAGACCCCTACGATCATGTCGGTTACAGCCTGTCCGTTGAGGGCGATTTCAAAGAGGCCTGTGGCCGCGATGTTGCGGAGGCATGCCATCTGGAGGGATTGAAGCTCGTTTCAGACCTTCACGAAGAATGGAGTCCCAAACACCCATCGCTCAAAGAGATTGAGGCGACGTTTGGAAAGGCCTGCAAACTCGGGTTGAACGCCTCGTGTTGGGTGGGAGGAATCCAGCTACGTGACCGGCCACGCGAGGATAGGCTTACGAAAGAGTCGAATGCGATGTTGGACGTTGCCTGCAAACGAGGCCACGCCCAGTCCTGTTGGGCGAAAGACTTCGGCGAGCAACTGCGGGCAGGAGATTATGCCGAGTATCGCAAGGTCGCTGAGCAGGCGTGCAAGGCTGGTCGTCCAGAAGATGGCGCGTGTCAGGAGTACATCGCCTTCATCGAACGCGACGAAATGACTACACCGTGGATCATGTCCGACCGCTTGATGGCCGCCCTCAACGAGCCAACCTGCTACGAGCAGGGCCAGCCCAAAGGCTGCCGTGATCGTGCCTACGTTTGGAGATGGGGTGGCAGTCCTTTGGATACGCCCTTGGCCCCCGGCATGCCGTTTGCCGTGTACAGCGAGTGGGAGAAAGCCTGCAAAACGGGCGACAAACCGTCGTGTTGGTACCTGCTAAACTACGTTGATAAACGTTGGCCTGTGCCCGACAAAAAGCGTGCGAAAGCGCTGCGTGAGAAGGTTTGTGCAAAAGTTCCGATGGCCTGCAAGTAGGTCATTCGACGGGCCAAATCCCCATTCGTGTCCAGACCTCGGCCAGGTCTTCGGGAAGCTCCGAGTCGACGGTCATCGTCGCTCCATCCGGTCGCGCAAACGTCAACGAACTGCAGTGGAGGGTCAGACGTGGCATGCCCCATTGCTCTTTGAACTTCCGGTTCAGCTTGGTGGGCCCGTAGTTGGAATCCAGAAGGATGGGATGGTTGATATGGCACATATGCCGGCGAAGCTGATGGAACCTGCCGGTGATGGGCTTGCACTCAACGACGCTGACGGCGCGTGGCTCGACCTCGATGCTGGCGAGCGTCCGAAATTTAGTCTGGGCATCGATTCGCTCGCCGTCCTCACTTTTCGGGACCGGGTGGTCGATGAATCCGTCGTCGGGCGCGATTCCGCGGACCATCGCCAGATAGGTTTTGTCCACCCGACCTTCGTCGAACTCAGTGCGCAGAAACCGCGTGACCTCAGGCGATTTCGCAAAGAGCACAACCCCGCTCGTTTGGCGGTCTAGCCGGTGCATTGGGTGGACTTTTCCTGGTCCCAGATAGTCACGGACCAAGTCCACTAACGTCACTTCGTCTCGCCCCATGCCGCGATGCACCAGTAACCATGCAGGTTTGAACACGGCGAGGATGTCGTCGTCTTCGTGCAGAATCTGCAGTTCAAATGTGGGGTTATCCGAGGTCATGGCCGAGTATTAGTGCGATCCGGAATAAAAAGAACAGAAAAAAGGATTGACACTCCTCCGCTGATATGGAGAATCCCTACTCCCGTTCGCGGGAAAAATAATCCGGGTTAGCTCAGTTGGTAGAGCAGGCGGCTGTTAACCGCCTTGTCGCTGGTTCGAGTCCAGCACCCGGAGCTTCATGAGGCCCAGGCTAGTCAGCCTGGGCCTTTCTTTTAACAAGACCCTCGTCGGCATCGCCGGCGGGGGTCTTGTCGGTTCTGCCGTCGTGGTGCGGGTTTGCGGGCGGTCGCTGGTCGACGCGGGTGCTCTCTGGTCGGGCGGCGCCAGAGTACCTCCTCTCGTCGCCGGACCCAGACCGGTGCTCTCTGAGTGCTCTTGGGGGTCAGAGACGCCTCCAGACGCCGAAAAGCCGGTTCACACCAGAGAGCCGATGGTTAGCCGGGTGAGAGTGGAACAGCCGGCGCCCGGATTTCTGCTCGGTCTCGACACCCAGACCACGGTCGACGACAACAGAACCAGACCGATGATGGAGCGGTCGCAGACGCGAGGACACGGTGAGCCACCCAGACCAACTCGAGCTTCGAATCGACGTCGGCCCGATGCCAGCGTTGTGGTGCACCGACCCGGCGGCGCTCAGCCTCGGGCTGCAGTCCGGGCGCGAAGACATCGTCCGTGGAACCGTGCTCGAGGGCGGCGTGCGCTTCGATGTCGTCGTCGGCGTCAAGCAAGGTCGTGGCGGCGAGCCGGACTTCACCGGTCCCCTCGTTCATGGTCGCCCCGGCGAGCGCTTCCTCTACCTCTCGTGGGGACACGTCACGACCGACAGCGAGCACGACATGTTCCGGCGGCTAAAGCTCTACCTCAGCCCGGTGTCTCGCAAGGATTGGTCGTCGCCCGGCGTCACGTGGGCGCAGAGCGCCAGCGGCAGGAAGGCGACCGTCAGCGTCACGGCATGATCGCCCACCACGCTCGTCAGAGCCGGCGTTACCTGACCACCTCGCGAGACGTGCCACGTGGCGAAGGCCTCCGGCATCGCCGCAACCGGCGCCGTGATGAAGAGGCCTCCAAGGATCGTCGAGATCCCCATGGCGGTCGTGATGGCTTCGGTGGCGCGCACGGCGAAGTAGGTGCCGGGGGCGATGGCCGCCACGCCGCCGATCGCCAGCAGGATCTCCTTCCTGGACCACGCGACCTCCTCGGACTCCGTGCGCCCGCGGAGCACGGCCTGGACGAGGAAGACGACGTAGGCGCCGAGCATGATCCAGCCGTCGATCGGATCGAGGCCACGCCACCCGGCCGGGATCGTCAGCGCGGCCGCGAGCCCGACGATCCCGATGTAGGGCAGCGCCAGGACCCACAGAGCCTGCTCGTCGACCTTCAGGTGGTGGTGCGCTCGATGCGACTCGTGGCCCAGGTGGTCCTCGCCCAGCTCCTCCTTTCGCGTGGCGAGGTAGCCGGTGATGACCATGAGGGGAATGGCGATGACATTGGATCCGAGCATGACGCCAAGGCCGATGTCGGAGACCCCCCGGATCGCGCTCGTCGTGTTGATGCCGATCTCGGGCTCGCCGCCGCAAGGCCGATGAAGGCGCCACCGGCCGAGACCGATACGCCCCACTGCGCGCGCAGCTTCTTCAGAGGCGCCTCGAGGTGCTCCGCGCCCCAGTGGGCCGCCCACAAGGCAGCGAGCAGCACGCCCGCCCAAACCCAGGTGCTCATCGTGATGCTCCGGTGTCGGGACGGTGTGGTCTAGAAGCAATGCCGATCACTTAAGCACAAGCGGCTTGTTCTGTTGGTGAATCTGGATCATGGTCGCGGGATCACCCCGCATTCCGAGTGTACCAGATGAACCTCGAAGCTGACCTCCGCCACCTCACGGATGAGATCGGTGCCCATGGCGTGAGCGCCTTGATGGATGGCCTGGAGCCTGAGTGGATCGACGCCGCTCTTTGCGCGAAATCCGGTGCGAAAGTGCGAAATCGGAAGCTGCCGGCGAAGTCAGTGTTGTGGTTGGTCGTCGGCATGGCGCTCTTTCGCGACTATGCCGTGTCGTCAGTGGTGCAGCATCTCGACTTGGTCATCCCCGATGACCAAGGTCGTCGTCGTGGTGTTGTAGGCGCTGCGATTTCCGCTGCGCGGAAGCGACTCGGTGTAGCGCCCGTCGAGGAACTCTTTCTTACGACGGGCATGCATTGGGGGCATGAGGCGGCAGCAGAAACTCCCTGGCGTGGTCTATCGGTCTACGCGATGGACGGCACGTCACTTTCCGTTCCGGATACTGACGACAATCGCGAAGCGTTCGGACTGCCTGCCTCTTCCAGAGGGCAGGCGGGTTACCCGAAGGTGCGTCTGGTGGCGCTGATGGCGGCACGCTCGCATGTACTTGTCGACGCGGCGTTCGGGCCCTTCAACGGTGTCGGCAACGGCGAAACTTCGCTGGCGAAACCACTGTGGGACGGTGTTCCCGACCACAGCCTCTTGCTCATCGACCGAAACTTCACCGACTACAACTGCCTGCATCGTTTTCGGGAAACCGGTGAGCAAAGGCATTGGCTAATGCGGATGAAGGCCAACCTTGCATGTGAGGTGGTGGAGCCTCTGGACGAAGGGGACTTCCTAGCCGACATCGCGCTCGGTCGCGCGTCTCGTTCTCAGGGTGACAATCTCCTCGCACCGATGCGGATACGTGTCATCGAGTACGAATTCGACGGTGGACCGCAGCGGTTGATGACCTCGCTTCTCGACCCTGAACAATGGCCTGCCGACGAGATTATTGCGATGTATCACGAGCGCTGGGAGATTGAGATCGCGTATGACGAACTCAAGACGCACATGCTCCAGCGCAAAGAGGCGCTTCGCAGCAAGACTGCCGATGGCGTCAGGCAAGAAGTATGCGGGATTCTGCTCGCCTACAATCTCGTTCGCTACCGAATGATGCTTGCGGCAAGGAAACTCGACGTCGAACCTCGGCAGATGAGCTTCGTCTTCTCACTGCGTCAGATTCACGCGTTCCTAATCGCGACTGCCTGGCTCTCGTCTCCGGGTACGATCCCCAAGCACCTTGAGCGCCTCGACGAGGCGCTCGAATCTGCGCTGCTACCTCCCCGACGCACCCACCGCCGGTACAAACGGTGGGTCAAGGTCAAGATGAGTAACTACAAGCGCAATCCGGGCAGAGTCGATAACACATCAAAATCACGCAAAAAACCGCTTAAGTGAACGGCATTGGGTCTAGAAGGCGAGCTCGGGATCGGGCGTGCCGAGCAGCTCGATCTGGATCGTGTGCGCGACGTCGAAACGCTCGGCCAGCAGAGCTGGTGTCGCGCTCATCGGGTACAGGCGGCTATCTGCAAGTCCGCGGCGTCGGCCAATCATGCCTTCTCTCGCACCCACGCCGCTGCCTCATCGCGCTGCCCGACATCGAAGTAGCGCACCGCCCCTTCGGCGAGTGGCTTGAAAAGCTGGGTCGCCCAGTCGTGCCAGCGTTTGTCCCCTACGATCGCCACGCGCTCGTAGTCTGCGCGATGCTCGACATCGAACTTGAGGTCCTCCCAGATGGCGCGCGGCTCGACGCTCTCCATCTCGCTCATGTCCCAGAGCACGCGAATCTTGTCGTGTTGTTCGATTTCGGATTCAAGCCGGGGGACGAGCGATTCATAGTCCTCGGCGGTAATCTCGCCGGCGACGGTGACGTCGAGCACGTTTTCAGGCAGGTGTTTGACGCTATACATGGTTTCCTCCGCAGTGAGTGGTCTCGGGTGGTTGCGTGCTGTAAATAACGACGCGTAGTAACGTCAACCTACGACGGTGCTGGCTCTTCGGGCACGATTCTCGTCGAGCCATTGATCAGTCGCGAAAGGCTAGAAGTCGCAAGGCGTTGAAGACGACCACGACCGTCGAGCCCTCGTGCAGGGCGACGGCCGGGCCGATGTCCAGTCCCAGGAGCGTCGCCGGGATCAAGAAGGCGACCATTCCCAGGCTGAGCCACAGGTTTTGGCGAATGATCGCGCTGGTCTTTCGGCTCAGCCCGACGGCGTAGGGAAGCTTGCTCAAGTCGTCGGCCATCAGCGCGATCTCGGCCGTCTCGAGGGCTGTGTCCGAGCCTGCCGCGCCCATCGCGATTCCGACAGTGGCGTTCGCCATCGCCGGGGCGTCGTTGACCCCGTCGCCGACCATGGCGACCTTGCCGTGCTCGGCGAGTTGTCTGATGAACTCGACTTTGTCGTCGGGCATCAAGTCGCCACGGGCCTCGTCAAGCCCGACGTGCCTGGCCACCGCGTCGGCGACCGCCTGGTTGTCACCCGAGATCATGAGCATACGGGTGATGCCCAGCTCGCGAAGCCGCGCGATCATGTCTTTGGCCGCCTCGCGCGGGGTGTCCATCAGGCCAATGACGCCCAGGTAACGAGGCCCAAGACGCACGATCATCGTCGTCTGACCCGACTCCTCTAGCTCGTGAATGCTCTGGCGAAGGTCCTCGGGAAGCTCGGCCCCTTCGGACTCGTCAAACAGCTCCTCTTTGCCGATGAGCACCTGCTCTCCGTCGATGCTCGCGCGTACGCCGCGACCAGTCACACTTTTCAGATCGCGGGCCTCGTGTTCGGTTTGTTCGAGCTCTTCTTCCCCGTGGCGCACGACCGCCGCAGCCAGCGGATGATCGCTGAGGCGCTCGACGGCCACGGCCACCGAGAGCAACTCCGAGGCGTCGACGTCGTCGTAGGGCTCGACCGTGGTCACTTTCGGCTCGCCTTCGGTCAGCGTGCCGGTCTTGTCGAAGGCGATCGACTTCAACTCCCCCAGATGCTCCAGCGGCGCTCCACCTTTGACCAACACGCCCGAGTTGCCCGCGGCGGCCACGCCGCTCAAGACGGCGCTGGGCGTCGCGATTGCCAGCGCGCAGGGGCTGGCAGCGACCAGCACTGCCATTGCGCGGTAGAAACTTTCTGCAAAGGTCTCGTCGAGAACAGTGAAGGCGAAGAGCAATACCACCGCCAGCGCGAGCACCGACGGTACGAAGTAGCGCTCGAACTTGGCGGTGAACTGTTGGGTCGGCGAGCGCATCGTCTCGGCCTCGGTGACCATCTGGACGACGCGGGCGAGCGTCGTCTCGCCGGCGCGTTTGGTCACCTGGACCGTCAGGGCGCCCTCGCCGTTGATGGTGCCGGCGAATACGCGGTGCTTTTTGTCGATGGAGTCGGGCTTCTGGGCAGCGCGCTCGGCGTCGTCGACGGGACGCTTGTCGACCGGCACGCTCTCGCCGGTGACCGGCGCCTGGTTGACCGCACTCTCGCCGTCGACGATGAAGCCGTCGGCAGGGATGCGCTCGTTGGGCTTGATGCGCACTCGATCGCCGACGCGCAGCTCGTCGACCGAGACGACCTGCTCTGTGCCATCGCGGATGACGGTCGCTTCTTCCGGAGCGAGATCGGAGAGCGACTCGATTGCGCGCCGCGCTTTCGCCATTGCAAAGTGCTCCAGGGAGTGGCCGAGGCTGAACAGAAAGAGCAAAAGTCCACCCTCGACCCACTTACCCAGCGCGGCTGCGCCGATGGCGGCGACGAGCATCAAGAAGTCGATCTGGAACTTCCCCTTTCGGATGTGCTCGAAGGCCTCCTTGGCCGTGAAGTAGCCTCCGAAAAAATAGGCCGCCCACAGCGGGGCGATGCTCATCCAGTTGGCAGGAAGCGTGGCGAGTTTGGGGAGCGACCAGCCGATGAGCACGAAGACGCCGGAGGCGATGGCGAATCCGAGCTCGACGCGAGAGCTGACGTGTTCGTGCTCGTGCTCCTCCTCGACGTGCTCGCGCTCCTCCTCAGCGCGAGCTTCAGGCTTGAGCTCTCCGTACTCGCGACGGATGTCCAGCCCCAGCTTGGCGATCGCAACACGCAGCCGCTCTTCGGAGATGACGTCTCGGTCATACTCCACACGAATCGCGCCCGCGCCGGAGACCTCGGCCTCGAGCACGCCATCGAGTTCGGAGAGGCTGTCGGCCCTGGCGCGAGCACGCCGCGCGTGGGGCGTATCAGCCACCTCGGCCAGAAAATGTCCGTATCGTTCGGTCAGCTGGGCGCCGGCGGCCTCCGCAAGCTCGCGCACGCGGCTGAGCGTGATTTTGTCGGAATCATAGTGCACGCACAGCTTCGCCGGCTCCTCATCGAGGACGACGTGAGCTTCGAGCACGCCCATTTGCTGACCAAGCATCGCGTCGAGGCGCGCCAAGCATCCGTCCCGGGCATCGGGGACACTCGGGAGCACGACAGGGATGTCCAAACGCACTTTCTCGTTCACGGCTCGCACCTCACCCATCTCGGTAGACTCCTCGTTTCGATTCCGTTCCGTCACACGGCCTCCGGAACGGCAGCCTCATCCGTCTCGTCATGGACAGCGCCTCCCAGCCAGCTGTAGACCGCGGGCAGAACGAAGAGCGTCAAGAGCGTGGTCGTCGCCAGCCCACCGATCACGACTGTCGCGAGCGGCCGCTGAACCTCTGCTCCGGCGGTGGTCGAGATCGCCATCGGCAGGAATCCGATGCCGTCGGTCAGCGCGGTCATGAGTATCGCCCGGAGACGAAGGCGCGCCCCCTTCTCGGTGGCGTCCATCAGCGAAAGCCCTTCGCGCTGGAGGTCTCGGATGTATGACACCATCACGACGCCGTTGAGCACGGCGATACCTGACAGAGCGATGAAGCCCACGGCGGCGGAGATGGAGAATGGCATCCCCCGTAGCCACAGCGCGACGACCCCGCCGACCGCTGCCATGGGGATGTTCAAATAGATGATGAGGGCGGGCCGCGCCGAGCCGAACGTGGTGTACAGCAGCAAGAAGATCAGGAGCAGCGCCGCCGGAACCGCCACGGCCAGACGTGAGCTCGCCGCCTGAAGGTTTTCGAACTGACCACCCCACGTGACGAAGTATCCGGGAGGGAGTTCCCCCTCGGTGCGCACGCGCTCCTGCGCCTCAGCTACGAACCCGGCGAGGTCGCGTCCCCGGACATTGACCTGGATGGTCATGCGCCGCTGCGCGCTCTCGCGGCTGACGACGGCGGGCCCCTCATCGAGGAGAACCTGGGCGACCTGGCCCAGCGGCACGCGCTCACCGCCCGGCGCGGAGATCAGCAACCCACGCAGCGCCTCGGCGTTGGTCCGCGACTCTTCCTGGAGCCGGACCTGGAGCGCGAATCGCCGCTGCCCCTCGAACACGATGCCGACTTGGCGCCCCCCAACCGAGGCCACCGCGTCGAGCACCTCGGAGGCGTTGACCCCGTATCGAGCCGCCGCGCGTCGGTCGACGATAATCCGTAGCGAGGGCAAGCCGGCGACCTGGTCGGCGTTGACGTCGGCAGCGCCCTCGATGGAGCCCAGCACCTGCATGACTCTGGCACCCGTGCGCTCGAGCTCCTCGAAGTCTGGCCCGTACAAGTTGACCGCCACGTCCGAGCGCACACCGCTGATGAGTTCGTTGGTGCGTAGCTCGATGGGCTGGGAGAAGGAGTAGTTTTGACCGGGCACCTGTCGCTCGAGCGTCTCCTCGATCGCCGCCACGAGCTGCGCTTTTGACCCAGCGCGTGTCCAAACGTCGATCGGGTGCAGCATGATGTAGATGTCTGAGATCTCCACGCCCATGGGATCCGTGGCGATCTCCGCGCGGCCGGTGCGGGAGATGATCGTCTCGATCTCGTCGGGGAATGCCTCGGTCAACGCCCGCTCGATTCGGCCTGTCGCGGCCACAGACTCCTCGAGCGACACCGACGGGGGCCGCACCGCCTGCATGGCGATGGCCCCTTCGTCGAGCGTCGGGATGAACTCGGCGCCCATCGTCGTCGCAAGCAAGCCGCCGGCCACCATCGCCGCGAGGGCCAGACAGACGACCAGCGCACGGAACCGCAGCGCGAACTTGAGAGCCGGCTCGTACAGGCGGCGGGCGACCCGGGCTGCGATCGGCTCTTTCTCAGACAACCCGCCGCGGTAGATCCATGTAGATGCGGCGGGGATGAGCGTGACCGCAAGCACGAGCGCCGCAGCGAGCGCCGAGAGCACGACGATTGCCATCGGCTGGAACATCTTCCCTTCGATGCCCTGCAGCGAGAGAATCGGGACGTAGACGATCATGATGATCGCCGTCCCGAACAGGACCGGCCGGAGCACCTGCGTCGTCGCGCGACGCACCTCGCCCTTGACGGCGCGGCCTTTGACCCCGCTCTCGGAAAGCCGTCGCGAGACGTTCTCGATGACTACGATGGCGCCGTCTATGATGAGCCCGAAGTCGAGCGCACCCAGGCTCATGAGGTTCCCCGACACGCCGAAGAAGCGCATCGAGATGAACGTGAACAACAGCGACAGGGGGATCACGGCGGCGACGAGCAAGCCACCGCGAAGGTTGCCGAGCATGAGGAGGAGCACGACGATCACGAGGATCCCGCCCTCGATGAGGTTGACGGCGACCGTTCGGATGGTGCGGTCAACCAACACGGAGCGGTCGTAGTAGGTCTCGATCGTCACCCCTGGCGGTAGGCCGGGCGCCAGCTCGTCGAGGCGTTCGCGGACCGCCTGAGAGACCTCGCCGGAGTTGGCGCCCATCAGCATCATGACCGATGCGGTCACCACCTCGCCGCGCCCGTCTCGAGTGACCGCCCCCTGTCTGACCATGGGAGCGAAAGCGACGCTGGCCACGTCGCGGACGAAGATGGGGGTGCCGTCATTGCGGGTCGCCACCCGAACGTTGCGCACGTCATCGAGGCTAGCGATGAGCCCTTCACCGCGGATGACTCGCTGCTCCCCGCCGCGGACGATGTAGCCACCACCCTCATTGGCGTTGTTCGCTTCGAGCGCCTCGAAGACCTCCCCCAGGCTCAGCCCGAGGGCGTTCAGCCGCGCCGGGTCTAGCTGAACCTCGTAGGTCTTCAGCTCCCCGCCGAAGGGGTTGACCTCGACCACCCCAGGAATGGGGCGGAGCTGGAACGCGACGTACCAGTCCAGGATGGTACGCAACTCCATGAGTGTGTAGCACTCGTCGGTGTTCGGACCGTCGGCTGGGCACATGGGGTCGCCGCGGACCTCGAACTGGTAGATCTCGCCGAGCCCCGTCGAGATCGGCCCCATCTCGGGCGAGCCGTACCCCTCCGGGATGGACTCCCGAGCTTCGGACAGCCGCTCAGACACCATCTGACGCGCGAAGTAGATGTCGGTGCCCTCTTCGAACACCACCGTCACAGCCGACAGGCCAAAGCGCGAGAGGCTCCGAACCTCCTCTACGTGCGGCAGGCCGCTCATCACCGTCTCGACCGGCACCGTGACGTACTGCTCGACCTCGACAGGACCGAGCGCCGGGGCGTTGGTGAGGACCTGCACCTGCACGTTGGTGACGTCGGGCACGGCGTCGATAGGGAGCTGCTGCGCGGCACGCACACCGAGGGCGCCAACGAGGAGGACCCCGAAGATGACCAGGAAACGATGCTGAACACAGAATGCAACGAAACGGTTCATCTCGCCTCCTCAGTGCGCGTGACCGTGGCCAAGCTCGCCACGCATCAACTCAGATTTGAGAATGAACGCTCCCTCAACGACGATTCGAGAACCTGGCTCGAGCCCCTGCAGCACCTCGGCTTGCCGGTTGCTCTCTCGTCCGATCGTCACCGGATGAGCTGCGAACTCACCCTCTTCGTCGCCAGGCACGAAGACGACCGTGCGGTTGTCCACCGTCTGGACCGCTGAGAGCGGGATCACGACGGTGGACCCGGTCGGCTGGCCCGACGCGAGCCGGAGCGAGCCGAAGAGGCCGGGGCGCAGCAGCCCATCTGGGTTGTCGATCTCGACCCGGATCGGCAGCGTGCGCGTGGCCTCGTCCAGGGTCGCGCCCACGAAGTCGACGGTCCCGGTCCAGGTTCGACCCGGATAGGCGTTCAGCGCGAGGGTCGCGTTCATGCCAGGTGCGACTTGGGCGACCTGTCGCTCGTACACCCGGCCGATGACCCACACCCTCGAGAGATCGGCCACGATGAAGAGCGTGTCGTCGGGCGACACGTTCTCACCGCGCGTCGCGTGCCTCTCGACGACGACTCCCGCGATGGGGCTATCGAGCGTCATGTCGGGCCCGCTGCCGCCGCGGAGCCCGAAGACCCGGAGACGGGAGCGGGCGGCGTCGCGCTCCGCGTCGGCCTGCTCGTAGGCCAGCTCCGCCTCAAGCAGGCTGCGCTCGGAGCTGATTCCCTCCTCGCGTAGGCGGCGCTGCCGGTCTCGGTTCTGCTCTGCCACGTCTCGCAACGAGGTCGTCCGGCTGAGCTCGGCCCGTGCCTGTCCGAGCTCGACGCTCCTCAGCCGGGCGAGCTGCGTCTCGGCTTCTACTCGGTCCCCCAGCGTAACGTCGACGCTGAGCAGCTGCCCCTCGACGAGGGGGCTGATGTGAGCGACCCGATCCGGGTTGAGCTGGACCTCGGCGGGGACTTCCAGGGCGTCGGCGAACACCCCGGCCTCTGCGGTGCTGAGGCGAATCTCGCTCCGACTCAGCGCCACGGCTGAGATGTGCACGACTCGCTCCTCGCCGCGCTCGTCGCCCCCGTGCTCGTCATGTCCTTCTTCTTCGCCTGCATGCTCTTCGTGACCATGATCGTCGCCCTCATGGTCATCGTGGCCCTCGTGCTCTTCATGGGATTCGTCCCCATGGTTCTGCCCCTCGGTCTCTTTGCATCCTGGCCCCCACGCCAGTGCACACGCGAGAAGGAACGGTGTGATTCGTTTCATGGACTGCCCTCCGCCTCGGACCAAAGCTCGGTGCCAACGAGGCCCTCGAGGATCGCCGTGGTTTCGTAGTAGGTGATTCGTGCGTCGATGTACTGGCCGGTTGCCGTCAACAGACGCTCGCGCGTCTGCGAGACCTGATGAATGTCGACCTCGCCGAGCTCGTAGGCGCGCTGAAGCAGCGAGAGGTTCTGCTCGAGCTGCGGGACGACCCCAGTCTCGTAGAGGGCGACCCGCTCGACAGCTGCGTTGAGCGCGATCGAGGCCTGGAGCAGCTCGCCGCGAAGCCTCGTCGCGGTCGCTTCGCGCTCCCTGTCGGCGACCACCAGCTCGGCCTCTGCGCGGGCGCGGCCCTCCTGGTTGGTGCGCCAGAGGGGGATCGGGAACGTCAGATTGAACAGCCAGACGTCGGCCTCAGCCTCGGGGCCGGGCGCGGCTTCACGTCCATACGAGAAGCCGACGGTGGGTTCTGGCCACGCCTCGCGGTCTTCGAGCGCCAGCCGACTCTGGCCCGCCACGACCGCGAGCTCCCGTGTCCGCAGCGACGGGTGATGCTCCGCCATCGAGGCCAGCAGTGCTTCAGTGGATGGAGCGGGCCGAACCTGCGGAAGCGAGCCTTCGACATCGGGCAAGGTGCCGCCCGGCCAGCCAACCACGGCTGCAAGACGAGCTTCGAGTGCTTCGCCGGCCTGACGAGCCTCGATGACTGCCTCCCTCGTCTGGGCGAGGTCCGCGTCGGCCACGAGCAGAATCAGCGGGGACGACTCGCCCGCCTCCACTTGCCGTGCGGCGATGTCGCGCATGGACTGCGCAAAAGCGACGAAACGCTCCGCCTGTGCGAGCCGCTCCCGGACCAACAGGATGTCGACGAAGAGCCGGTGCACCTCCACGTGGACACTCCAGCGGACTTCATTGACGGCGGCTTCGCTGAGCCGCTGCTGGTCCTCGGCCGCGTCGAGCCTCAGCCCTGGCTCGCCGGCGATCTCTAGCTGTTGCTGAACCGCAACCTCGAACTCAAAGCCGGTTGTGCCCTCGATGGTTCGCCCGCCGGCGCCGAAGCTCAGCTGCGGGTTTGCAGGAAACACGATGTCGGCGCCAATGATCTCGGCCTCAGCCAGCCCGACGCGGGCACGGGCCGTCTGAATCGCCGGAGAGTGCGAGTCGGCGTAGACCAGCAGCTGCTCGAGCGTCAGCGTGGACGTGCTCGACGGGTCAACCGGATCTCCCGACGGGACGTAGGGCTGGACGACCTCCGCGGGAGCGTAGACGCCTGGCTCCGGCAGGGTGCTCGTAGCGTGGGTCGACGCACACGCAGTCACACAACTACTACCCGCGATAGTAGTTAGAAGTGCTAGCCGACCGAGGAATGTGCAGCGCATTGCGGACCTCGACCTAGAGCAGGGAGTGGAGCAGGCGCTCCACTTCGAAATGGAAGTGCTCGAGCAGCCCGAGGCTGTCGATGTGCGGCACGGTGAGCGCGGCGAAAACCCCAACGGCCAGGACGATGTGGCCGATGGTCCTCACTGGCGCGGGAGGACCCTGCATGAGGAGCGCGAGCCGCAGCTTGAGGGCGGCGCCACCGTGCCCACACAGCGCCGCACCGGGGACGAGGCCACCGCAGCGAAACCGCGCCGCTCTGAGGATCCCCTCGGCCAAGGCCAGAGGTTCTCCACCACGGTGGACGGCTTCGCCGTCACAGACAGCCTCGCGGGCGTTGCGCCACCGCTCGAAGTCGGCGGCGAGCAGGCTGCCCACCGGGTTGGCGCCGAGGCACAGACGAACGACGAAGCTCCGCAGCGTGTCGAACCCTGCGATGTGCGCGTGCTCGTGCAGCAGCGCAGCCCGAAGCATCTGCTCGTCCGCCTCACGAATGAAGCAGGCGTCGACGACAACGATCGGGCGAAGCAGGCCGAGGGTGTAGATGGGCTCCGGGGACTCGCGGACGACGACGACTCGCAGCGCGCGGAGGTGAGCGTCGTCTCGGATGATGTGTTCCACCCGTCGAACGAGCGGGTGATCGCTGCCGAGTCGGTGGAGCACGACCTGAGGTCGCTCCCGCCAGAGCCGAATCCCCACCGAAGCGGCGACCCCGACGATCATCAACCCAAGCAACATGAGCGTGTCGATGCAGGTAGTCGCCTCGACGTGGTCGATGAAGCAAGACTCGGCCGTGCGCATCGGCTCGCTCTGGTGCAGCGCCGAAGACGTCAGCCACAGAACCGGCAATAGCGTGGGCGCAACGAGCCAGGCGAACGTCACCTCGGAGCCGAAGCTCGCCCACGACGATGTGCGCCGTCGCGTCATCGAGAGCACGCCGCGGCTCACCAGCGTGAGCAACGGGATCACGAGGAAGAAGGTGGTAGCTACCGCAGCCAGCGGAAAGAGGAGCTCATCCATGCTCGCCTCGTCTTCGCTTGCGGATCAGCGCCTCAAGGCGATCCAGCTCCGCCTCGTCAGCCTCCGCGACCCGCTCGACCAGGAGCGCAACCGCAGCCTCTTGACCCACGGGTGGCAGACTCCCGAGCACCTCCCGAGTCATCGCCTCGATGAACTCGGGCCGACCCATAGTCGATTGATAGAGGTAGCGTCGGCCTTCCTTGCGCCTGGTCAGAAGCTCCTTGTCGTAGAGCCGGCTGACTGTCGTCATCACCGTCGTGTAGGCGATCTCTCGTTGGCCTTCGAGCACCTCGTGGACGTCGGTCACGGCGAACTCGTCCCAACCCTGCTCCCAGACGATCTCCATGATCTCGGCCTCGAGATCGAAGAGCGACGTGCGCAGTCCATCTTGTTCGGGTCGAATTCGGATGCCCTTCACGACAGCCTCCAAGCGTATTCGTGCCGATCGGAGGACCGGCAGACGACAATCTACGACGGTCGATAGTAGATGTCAACTACGACAGCCTCACTCGACCAAGAGCATGCCTGCTCGCCGGCGTGTTGATCACCGTCGCGACGACAGCGGCCGCGAAGAACCGGCCGAGCCGCGGCGTCCGCGCCAGGGCCAGACAACTGCGCAAGCTGCCCATGAGTGAGGTCGATCGCTCGTCCGGCGCTCGCTCCAATGGTGCGAATGCAAGCGCCGCGACGAGTGCGACGACGGCTCCCAGGAGGGCGAGACCGTAGGCGAGCCGGAGATCGACGAGCCCAATGGCCCCTCCGGCGACCGCCGCCGCCGCGCCGACCGCAAACGTCAGCGACACCAGCTTGGCTTCTCCGTCAGCGTACCGATCGGCTTCACCGAGCTCTTCGAGGGTCGCCAGATGAAAGCTCGTGTCGGTGCCGGAGTTGAAGGCGAGCCCGACAGCCAACAGCACCTGCGCGCACCCCAGCGCCGCGAAGGATGAAGCCAGCCAGAAGGTGGTGTACGCAGCGACAAGGGCCCCGGCCGAGATGATGAGTGTGGGGCGTCGACCGACCCGGTCGGAGTAGTAGCCGCTCGGGACTTCCGAGAGCACCACGCTGGCGTAGTAGATCGCTTCCCGAGCGAGCACCTGAGGGAGAGGCACCTGTGTGGAGAAGTAGAGGAAGAACACTGGCATCCACGCGAAGAACGAGCCTCCCGCGACATACCAGGGGTACAGGCGCAGGTTCCGGCGAGCGCCGGACGACGCGGTCATCGCGACGGTTCGGTGTTGGACGCCGAGGCGAGAGCCCGCACGGAGCCGAAGCGCAGCATGACGGCTGGCACGACGAACATGTTCAGCACAGTCGACGTCACCAACCCGAACAAAATGACGATGGCCATGGGCGCCTGGATCTCGCTGCCGGGCTCGCCGCTCGCCAACGCGAGCGGAAGCAGGCCGAGCCCCGACGCAAGCGCGGTCATCAGGATGGGGGCCAGCCGCTCCGAGGCGCCCCGGGTGACCGCGACGCGCGGGTCGGTCACGCCCTCAGCGCTTACGAGGTGATGGATGTGGGTGACCATCATGATCCCGTTGCGCGTGGCGATTCCGAAGAGCGTGATGAAGCCGATGATCGACGCGATCGAGATCACGCCGCCTGAGACGAACACGCCGACGACGCCACCGATCAGCGCGAGGGGCAGGTTCAGCATGACCAGCACGGCATCCCGCCCCGACGAGAGGGCGACATAGAGAAGCAGGAAGATCCCGAGGACGACGAGCAAGCCCAGCAGAAAGAGCGTCCGAGCCGCATCCTCGGCGGCCTCGAACTGCCCGCCGTATTCGACGTAGTACCCGGTTGGGAAGTCCACCCCTGCCTGGACCCGGCGCTGAATCTCCGCGACGACGGAGCCCAGGTCCTCCCCGCCTCCGACGTTGCACATCACGACGATCTTGCGCTGTCCGTTCTCACGGCTGATCTGATTCGGCCCTCGATCCCGTTGGATGTCCGCCAGGGCCTCTAGCGGGACCCAGGCCCCTCCGGGCGTCGGAACCATCGTCTGGCGGATCGTGTCGAGGTCGTCCCGCGCTTCGTCTGGGTAGCGGACGACGAGATCGAAGGCGTAGGGCCCTGTCAGGACTCGAGAGACGGTCCGGCCATAGAAGGCCGTCTCGATGGTCTCCGCGACGTCACGGACCTGGAGGTCGTAGCGGGCGAGCGCGTCACGATCGAAGCGCACGGTCGCAAAGGGCAGGTTCGCCTGCTCCTCGACCGCCAGGTCGACCACCCCGGGTACGCCTTCCATCTGCGCTCGGACCTGTTCGGCTAGCCGGCGCAGCTCGCCGAGATCCGGGCCGAAAATCTTCACCGCAATGTTCGCCCGCGTTCCCGAGATCATGTGGTCGATGCGGTGCGAGATAGGTTGGCCGATGACGATGTTGGCGCCGGGTACCGCGCTGAGGTCCGCGCGGATGGCCGCGAGGAGATCCGCCTCACTTCGTTCGCGCGTCTCGAGGCGGACGTCGATCTCCGAGGCGTGAATGCCCTGCGCGTGTTCGTCGAGCTCAGCTCTTCCTGTTCGCCGCGAGGTCGCCACGACCTCGGGGTGCTCGAGCAGCAGCCGCTCGACCTGATCCCCGAGCTGATTCGATTGCGAAAGCGAGGTACCCGGGAAGGTCACCACAGAGATCGTGAGCGCCCCTTCGTTGAACTCCGGTAGGAAGGCGCGTCCTGCCGACAGCGCGCCGGCTCCCGCGATGAGCACCGCAATGAGCGAGGCAGCGGCGAGTACCGGCCAGACCGAGAGCGCACGCTCGAGCAGCGGCTCGTACATCGCGCGCAGCCATCGGACGGGGCGAGGCTCCTCGCCGGTCTCCACGGCGCGACTGCTCGGCAGCAGAAGGGAACACAGCACGGGCGTCACCGTGAGGGCGACGACGAGCGACGCGCCGAGCGAGACCACGTAAGCGACGCCGAGAGGCTCCAACAGCCGCCCCTCGACGCCATGCAGGAAGAAGAGCGGAAGGAACACGAGGACGATGATCAGCGTGGCAAAGACGATCGAGCTTCGGATCTCCTTGCTCGCTTCGAAGACGATATCGATGGTGCGCGTTCCCCCCTCCGGTCCGACACCCTCGCGTAGCCGCCGCACGACGTTCTCCACGTCGATGATGGCGTCATCCACCAGTGCGCCGACGGCGATAGCCATTCCGCCCAGCGTCATCGTGTTGAGGCTCGCGCCAAGTGCGTCCAGAACGAGCACGGAGACGACGAGCGAGAGTGGGATCGCGAGAGCCGTAATGAGCGTCGCGCGACCGCTCAGGAGGAAGAGCCCGATGATGAGGATAACGAGCAGAGAGCCGTCTCGCAGCGCGTGGGTGACGTTGTCGACTCCAGTCTCGATGAAGTCCGCTTGGCGCAGCAGGCGCCGCTCTAGCCGCACGCCTTCGGGGAGGCTCGACTCGATGTCGTCCAGCACGGCGCCCAGCTGCGTCGTCAGTTCGAGCGTGTTGACACCCGGCTGCTTCTGAATGCCGAGGACTACCCCAGGAGACCCGCTGATGGCTGCATCGCCACGCTGGATCCCCGTCCCGACGACCACGTCCGCGACGTCGAGCACCCGTACGGGCGCGCCATCTCGCGGGCGAACAACGGCTCGCGCGATGTCTTGGGCGTCCTGGGCCCTGCCAAGGCCGTAGATCAGGTACTCCTGTCCGCCCTGCTCGTAGAAGCCGGCAGAGGTGTTCTCGTTCGTGGCGCTGACTGCGGCGATGACGTCGTCGAGCGTGACCCGATGCTCCGCCAGGTCCTCCGGGCGAACCTGGACCTGGAACTGCTGTACGCCTCCCCCGATGGGAACAACCTGAGAGACACCGGGGACGGCGAGCAAGCGCCGCCTCACATCCCAGTCTGCGATGGTCCGCAGCTCCCGGGGTTCGACTTCGTCAGACGTGAGCCCGATGAAGAGGATCTCGCCCATGATGGACGAGATCGGTGCGAGCACGGGTGGATCGATCTCGGGCGGGAGCGCTGGGCCGACCAGCTGGAGCTTCTCGGCGACCACCTGCCTCGCCGTGTAGATGTCAGTGCCCCACTCAAACTCGACCCACACGACGGACACTCCAACCGAGGTCGCGGAGCGAACCCGTCGCACGCCGCTGGCCCCATTGAGCGCCGACTCGACAGGGAAGGTGATGAGGCGTTCGGTCTCCTCAGGAGCCATCCCGTGGGCTTCGGTGATGACGGTGACGGTCGGCGCAGTGAGGTCAGGGAACACGTCGACGGGCATTTCGCGGGCCTGGAAGAATCCCCAGACGATGAGGGCCGCGGCGCCCACCAGAACGAAGAGCCGGTTGTGGAGAGACCACCGGATGATGGTGTCGATCATGGTGGCTCCTCAGTGCGCGTGGCCGTGTCCAATGGACTCCGTGGATGTCGAGGCCAGCTTCACCGAGTACGCCCCGGTCACGACTACCCACTCGCCAGGCGAGACGCCGTCCGTGATCTCGACGTAGTCGCCATCCCGAATCCCAATGCGGACAGGGCGGCGCTCGAAGGACTCTCCTCCGGTCTGGACGTAGACGACGTCTGTGCCGGAGTCGTCTACGAGTGCGGCGAGCGGGACCGCCGTCGTCAGCTGGGGCTCGTCCGCGATCAGGTGTGCTTGGGTCCGCATGCCGGCGAAGAGCTCGCGACGCACGTTGTCTATGCGGAAGCGTACCGGCAAGGTTCGGCTCTCAGGGTCGAGCTCCGTGCCCACCGAAACCAGGGCTGTTCGCGGCACCTCGATGACGCCCGGCACGTTGTCGAGCCGAAACCATGCCCCGGACACGTCGCGTAGACGCCCCACGTAGGCTTCGGGCACGCCGACGCTCAACACCAGGCGGTCGCGGTCCACGACCCGGACGAGGCGCTCGCCCTCAGAGACCCAGGTGCCTGGCGAGACGAAGAACTCAGCGATCGAGCCTTCGATTGGGCTCGGCACATCGAGCGCGTCCCGTTGGCCTCCGACGCGCTCTGTCTGCGAGAGGCTGCTCCGCCGTCGGCGGGCACTCCTGAGCTCGGCCTCCGCAGTCGCCAGCTCGCTCTGGGCCTCGTCGAGGCGCCGCCGTGGCACCACGCCCTGATCCACGAGCGGCGTGAGACGATCGACCTCTCGGCGAGCAGACCCAACCCGGATCTGTGCCTGGTCTACCGCCAGGTCCAGCATCGCTGGATCTCCACCTTCCTGGGGAGCGGTCGTCAGTTGGAAGAGCACGTCCCCCTGATCGAGACTCTCGCCGACAAGAGGGAAGCGCCCGCCAGCAGCGACGACCCGACCGTCACGGGGCGCCGTCACCACCGACTCTGCATCCGGGGGCTGCACCAAGCGGGCAAACGCCGGGAAGTTGGGTCTCATGGACTGGGCCGTCACTCTCTCGACCCGGAACGGCACCCTCCACTGTTGCTCGAGCAGATACGAGATCTGTCTCTCGGGGTCGTCGTCGGTTGATGCCGCGGCGTTCGCTTCCTCGCGGGACGAGAAGACGGTGAACTCGCCCATCTCGTGGGTTTCGCTCGCTGCGCTGGAGTCGAGTCGCAGGACGACCCGCCGCAGTCCTGGGTGTGCGGGGCGGACGACCGGGCGAAAGATACCGGCCACCGCGGGGCGCTCGACCGTAAAGCGTTCGACCGGGTGCTCACCGCCAGTCAGCTCGACCACGACGGTCCCGGAGTCGACCGCGAAGTGGTCGGTCAGCCGTGTAAGATGCGCCGCAAAGGGGCTGTCCTCGCCGACCACCAGGGCGGGAAACTCCACGAAGAGCTGTGTTCGCTCGCCCCACAGCGTCACGACCTCGGAAGCACCGTCGTGATCACCATGCCCGTGACCATGGCCGTGATCGTCGTGTTCCTCGGCGTGCGCTTCATCGTGACCATGTTCGCCGTGCCCATGCTCGTCACCATGGGCGTGTTCGCCCGGTTCATCGTGCGGATGATCGTGACCGTGCTTGTCGGAGCACGCCGTCAGCGCCAGAAGGAGGCCCAGAAGTGGCGATAGATGTCGTGTGATCATGGCGGCACTCCGATGCCACGGCTCCGGTCGAGCGCGATGGCGGCGCGGCGCGCCTCCCACTGCAGGTCGATCCGTGCGAGTTGAAGTTCGGTTTCGCTCTCGAAAGCGTCGAGAAGCTCGGTGAGGGAAGCCTCGCCAGCGTCGAAGGCGACCTGCGCGAGTTGGGTCAGCTCCGCGTCCCGTGCGGGGCTGGACATCGTTTCGAGGGCTCGCAGCGCCGCGTCGAGCCGCTCCTCCGCAGCGTCGACTTCACGCGCGACGAGGCTCGTGCGCAACGCCAGCTCGGTGCTCACCTCGTGCTGGCGCGCACGAAGGCGCTGAAGCCGTGGCGCGTCGGTGTTCCAGAACGCCAGCGGGAGCGAGAGCGTCACCAGAAAGCCATGGCCGGTGCTCGAACCGACCTCGGCGTATCGGTAGCCGGCGCCAAT
>JAUIBR010000019.1:70000-122576 GCA_030427705.1 bacterium
CTCGAAGAGCTGGCGCTCGGCGCGCTTCATGTCCTCGCCCCCCTCCCAGAGCCGGCGCGCCGC
Organism: bacterium; assembly: GCA_030427705.1. Taxonomy (GTDB): domain Bacteria; phylum Myxococcota_A; class Bradymonadia; order Bradymonadales; family Bradymonadaceae; genus JAUIBR01. The sequence continues at coordinate 70,064 of JAUIBR010000019.1, forward strand.
CGGCGGGAACTTGTCGATGGTGTTCTCGACGAAGGAGGCGGCCTCCGGCGTGGCGACCAGCGCCCGCTGGACGGTCAGGGGCAGCTCGTCGGCGCGCTCGCACATCGCCGCGAGCAGCTCCGGGCGCTGTCGGCTGGTGTCGATGAAGAGCAGCAGCGGGCGGCGGTCGCCCTCGCCGATGAGCTGGTCGAGGACCGCGAGGCGCTCCTCGTCGGTCGAGAACGACTCCACGAAGCGCGACGTGATGGCGCCCCAGCATGGGATGGGGCCGTCGGGATCGCCGTCGCGCAGGAAGTCGGCGTAGGCCTTCGCCTTGGAGAGGCCAAGCGAGCCGATGCGCGTCGAGAGCGACTCGCGCGGCACGCGGATGCGGGTCGTCAGTTCCTTGCTCATGTGCCCACCCGGTACGCGGCGACGTTGATGTAGAGCTCGGACGACGACAGGTTCTGAACGGTGATCTCGTAGTCCTTGTCGCCGCTCGAGCTCTGCTTGGTGACCCAGGCGCGGATGTCAGGCGTGAGCGCGCCGCGGATGTACGTCGTCGCCTGGGGCAGCCCGCTGCTGAGGTAGTTGTAGGAGACCGTCACCAGATCCGGCCGGTCCTCGAGGGTGGTCATCACGCGGGACTGGCCCGCGGCGAACACGTCCGATTGCAGGTAGGTGCGCCGCATGTAGCGGCCGTCGTGGTCGTGGCCTGCCAGCGCGAAGGCCGAGGCGTGCTGCCCGTCCAGCGTGTCGGCGTCGTCGACCTGGCTGCCGACGTTGTAGTAGCGCGCGTCGTGGTCGCCGCCGTTGATGTGGCCGTTGAGCAGCGAGAGCAGCGACGTCAGGTGGCTGCGCACCGAGTTCGAGCTCAGCGAGTGCGGCGAGCCGGACATCGTCGCGTTGCCCACCAGCGCCGCGCCGCGTGTGGACGAGCGCGACTCCAGGTCGTCGACGATCTCCTGCAGCTGCGCCTGGACGTTGGTCGCCGAGACGTAGTTGTGAGGCAGCGCCGCGATGGCGCTCGCGTTGTGGGCCCCGCTGATGGCGCCCACGTGGGCGTTGAGCCACGCGAGCAGCTGCGAGAGCTGGCTGTCGACGGTGCCCGGGCCGAGGGCGTGGGGCGTCCCCGCGGCCGCGTCGGCGCCGACGCGCTTGGATCCCGGGTCGCCGGCGGCGGTCGTGAGCAGCTTGTCGAGCAGCTCGACCAGGGCGGCCTGCACGGTCACCGCGGCGATGAAGGCGTGGGGCGCGAAGTCGATGGCGGTCGCCGGGTGGCGGCGCGCCGCGCCGGTGAAGTGGTCGGTGAGCTCGGCGTCGGTCTCGTCGAGCGCGGCCTGCACCGTCTCGACCAGCGGCTGGAGGGTGTTCCAGGTCCCGCTCTCGACGGCGACCGCGTCGCCCTCGGCGAAGATGAACGCCTGCCGGCGGCCGAGGTCGATGTCGGCGTCGAGGATCTGGCCCTGCCCGTGGACGAGGCGGAGGTCGCAGATGAGCAGCTCGTCCTGCTGAAGAGCGACCTTGGTGCCGGCTCCGAGGGCGCCCTCGGGCGCCTGGCGCACGGCGATCTCGAAGGACTCGTCGCGACGGAAGTACACCTGCTGGGCGTTGCCGTCGGTTCGCGGGTCGGAGAGCTGGCGATCGAAGCGCAGGAAGAGCGCCAGCCAGCGCTCGTTGCCCGGCGTGGCGACGGCGGTCGGGATGCCGACCAGGTCCACCGAGCAGTCGACGGTCTGGTCGGTGCCGATGGAGATGCGCTGCCCAAGGCGGTCGTAGGCCCGCGTCGGCGAGGTCAGGTCGACCGTCAGGTCGGGGACGGGGCTGTGCTGGGTCGGGACCGCCCCCGTGACGATGCCGTAGATCCCAATGTCAGCGGCCAGGTCCCGATCGGCCTGCTCGAGCAGCTCGCACGCGAGATCCAGCTCGGCCTCGGTTACCCGCTGTCTGAAGTAGAAATCGACCCGGTCGGCCATGCGCGCTCGGCTCCTGTGGCTCCGCGCGGGCAGACCGCACGGCTCTCGTCACGGGGGCTTGCCCCACAGGAGTAGAGCCGGGCGTCAGCTGGGCTGGGACAGGCGCCGGGTCAGATGTCGGCGTAGCGCGAGCTCATGGCGCGCGCCCAGTCTGCCAGGTCGGCCGGGACGCACTCGCTCAGGCGCGCCAGGACCTCCTCGAGGTCGAAGAGCGACACGGACGAAGGCTCTCGGACGAGCGCCTTAAACTCGCCCAGCACGCCATCGCCGAGCAGCGCCGTGTTCCGGGACGACGAGCAGACGGCGAAGCGCACGTCCGACGCATCTCGGCGCGCGGCCTCCTCGTGGGCGAGCGCGAGGTTCACCCACAGCTGCCATCGAGCGCCGCCGAACGGGCACCCTCGACCAGGGACGGCGTCGGGTGCCAGTAGCCCATGCTGATCCGTGCGTTGCCAGTAGGCGTAGCCCTTGTTGCGCACGTAGAGGCACTGGCCCCGGTCGTCGCGAACCGCCACGTCCTGCGGGCACACGTCCTGCCCCTTCTTGGCGCGCCCAGCCTTTCGGAAGCCGCAGATGCTGAACTCCGGCTCGACGAACTTGGTCTCGATGACCTGGACAAGGCGGCCGCGCGTGGTCTGTCCCTCGACCAGCACGTCGCAGTCCACGCCGCCTCGCCCGGTCTGGTCGTTGAACACGTCGCCGGCCGGGGTGTACTCGATGTGGATCGCGGTGATCTCCTGGAGGCCGTCGATGAACGGAGCGAGCACCTCGGTGGCCAGGTCGAGCCGTGTCGAAAGCGGCGCGAACAGGTTGAAGCACATGGCCTGGCTCGAGAGCATGTTGTCGAACGTCCGCTGCGCAACGCCTTTGCCGGCGTCGCGCCGCTCCTGGGCGGCCCGGAAGGCTTCCGTGAGGACGAAGTTGCTGCCTCGATCGGCGGCGTCCGACGACAAGAAGTGGCCGTACCGGCCGTGCTCCGCGCCCAGCACCTCGGCGCGGTACGAGCGCTGCCGGGCCTCGGCCCTGGCGCGGTAGCTCTTCCCCCTCGTATAGACGGGCCCTTCGTCAACGGCCATGCGCTCACCTACTCAAGACGAGCCAGAACCTACCGAAACAAGGCCGTTCTTGCGAGGTGCGACGTCAGTGTAGGTCCGTCGTCACGCCAATCTCGCTGACCCCGAGCTCCCAGTGGTCGATGAACGCCGGCGGCGCGGGCTCGATCAGGTTCACGAAGTGGGTGTGGGCCGGCTTGAGGTACTCCACGATGGCCCGGAGCTGGCTGCGTTGGGCGTCGCTGAGCGGGACGTCGACGATGACGTCGAAGGCGTAGAGGGCGAAGCGGCTCGAGGGGCCGAGGATCCAGTCGACGCCGAGCTCGGACTCGCCGAGGACCAGCGCCTCGCCCGCGTAGGCGGTGCTCTCTGCTCGGGCGGCGCCAGAGTACCTCTGCTCGTCGTCGGGTCCCGAACGGTGCTCTCTGAGTGCTCTGGGGCCTCAGAGACGCCTCCAGACGCCGAAAAGCCGGTTCACACCAGAGAGCCGATGGTTCACGGCTCCAGAGTGGGAGACCGACTGGGCTTTTTGGTGGTCTGGGGTTCACCGGACGAGACGGTGGTTCGCGACAACATCTCGCGAAAACTACGGCGCATGGTTCCCTGCCGGAACACGCTCCCTACCCGGCAGACCCTTCTTCGCCCGGCCATCGGCTCGCTGAACGGCGGTTGGCGTGGCGGCGCTCGCCTTCGCGACGGCGACGAGCTCGGAGGGCTCCAACACCTTCTCGGCCGTCGGGAACAGCTCGCTCTCCTCGAATCGAACGTGCTCCCGAAGCAGCTCGCCGAACCGTCCAAGCCGTCCCCGCTCGTCACCCGCCTCGGCACGCAGCGCTCGCAGGCGCTCATGGTCCGATCGAGTTCGCCCCACCAGCTCGTGCTCCCCAGCCGCCTCGAGGGGCGGCAGCAGTTGCTGCTCCTCGACCTCGAAGTGAGGCCCGAGGTCGGAGTCGAACGAATGGCCGATCGACTCCCACACCGAGGCGACCTCGTCGTCCGAGCCGGTCTCCGCGGCCCTCTCCGCCCGACGTGCGAGGACGAGTGCGTGGTGGTGATCGCGGCTCAGGTCCTGGAGGTTGGGGTCGCGCTTCATCGATGGCCTCCTCGTGCGTCGGTAGTGGGTGTCAGCCTTCCTGCAGTGCCCGCGGGAAGAGCACGTGGTTCTCGAGGTGAATGTGCGCCATCAGGTCCGCTTCGAGCCGGTCCAGCTCTTCGTACATCGCACGCCAGGTCGCGCAGGCTTCGGCGGGAGGCGTGAAGTCGTTCGTCAAAGCGCGCGTTCGCTTGAGGTTGTCGCCGTGATCCTCGTGCTCACGCATCATCACCGTGACCGGGCCGCTCAACATCCCGCCGCGGCGGCCGGCGAGCAGGGCCGGAAACAGCACCTGCTCCTCCTTCGCCAGGTGGCTCATCAGGCCGTCTCGAATCGACCGCAGATGTGCCGCCAGTCCGCGTGGGCACGACTCCTTTGCGCCGTGAACCCTCTCGACCTTCTCCGCCGCGGCGAGGACAGAGTCGATGTGGTCGGGGAGCGGTCGGTGGTAGCGCTCGAGGATGTGCTCCACCAGCTCCTCGACCGACCGTTCACGCCAGTCTGCGGAGTCCGATCCGCGGTTCGCGGCCACCTCGAGATCGGCCACGACCTGATCGAGGTCGAGCCCGGCGGCTTCACAGGCGGTGGCCAAGCTTCGGCCGCCACCGCAACAAAAGTCGAGTTGGTAGCGAAGTAGGACGCTCCGTGCGTCTGTGCCGGTGGCGGCGAGATCGCCGAGGGAAGTGTTGGTGTCGATCATGGTCGTTGTCTCCGTTCTGAGTTGGGCAGGACTCCTGCCGCGGATTTGAAGATGTGCGCCAGGGCGAGGGCCTGCCCGAGCCAGAACGCCGACCGCAGCGTCATCGCGGCCACCGTCCTGGTCTCGAAGGCCCCACCCGATGCGATGTGCACGCCGAGCGCGGCAAAGACCAGCAAGGTCGCCCCGGCGAGGAGGCGAGCGAGTTGGAGCGACCACCGCCGACGCGCGAGGGCGCCGACGCCGGCGAGGATGTAGGCAAAGCCAGCTCCGAAGTTGAAGAGGAGTACGAAGTCCACGACGGCGCCAGCGTCGGCGCGCGCCGCGGCCCCGCCGAAAAGCACCTTTCCTCCGGAGAGAAGGGTCATCGCGCCGAACGCGATGGCGGCGAGGCCGAGCGCCCACCGAAACGCTCCGCGACGCCAGCTTGTACTGGGTCTTGCGGCCATCGTGGTCATGGGGTCGCCTCCTGAGCGCCCCAGTGGCGCAGCACGAGGACCCCGCTGAAGACCACCGAAGCCGTCATGGCGACGGCGCCCAGCAGCACGAACACCGGCGACAGGCCGAGGTAGACCTCACCGAGGATGCCGATCGGCATGAGAAGCCCGGCGAGCCCGAGCGCGGCGGCGGTGTTCCTGGCCCGGTCGCTGGCGCTGCCGAGCCTGGCGAGCACGAAGCCCAGTGCGAGGTTGAGCAGGGCGAAGAGGTTGCCGTGCACGTGTGCGAGCCGAGCCTCGAAGTGCTTGCCGACGGAGTAGCTGGCGACCCACGCCTCTTTGTCGGGGGCGAAGTCGCGCAGGTAGATGAGCAGGAACCCGTAGAGCATGAAGCCGCCCATGACGAGCAAGCCCACGCCGACGTTGTACCGACCGGTCTTCACGGAGCACCTCCCGCTGGGGCAGCCAGCGTGTCTGCAAAGGATGTGAGCACACGTAGATCGACGCCCTCTGCGGCAGGCGCCTGGCCGTGGCAGGACTGACAGGCAGAGACCATCTCTCGGCTGAGCGCCAGTGCATCATCGCGACGTCCGGCACGAAGCGCCTCCCTGAGGCGGCTGGCGCTGCCGTGAAGGGCGCGGTCGTGCTCGAGGAAGGAAGGCCCGAGCCGCTCGGGCAGCGCGCCGTGCTCGGAGCCACTGTCCTCGCAAGCCCCGGCGATGGCGTCGCCGTGCGTCGCCGCGCGCGGAAAATCTCCTTCGGCGATCGCCCCCTGCAGCTGCACCGTATCGACGAGCATCTGCTGCATCAGCGGTCGGAGCACCTCAGGCGAGGTGTGGTCGTGGTGACCGTCAGTGTGATGGCCGGGGTGGGCGGAGTGCGCGTCATGCCCGGCCAGGTGGTGGCTAACGAAGAAGCCGGCGGCGAAGACGCCGCCGACAGCCGCCACGTGCAGCACCCACCATCCGGGTCGAAGGAAATACAGGGATTCAGGGAGCTTCATGTCGAGGGCCTCTGGTGCAGGGTAGAGGCGAGCCACTTCCACGCCTCATCCGGTGTTGGTTTGGGGTGCATGGAGCCGAGCGCTGCGCCCCGGAGCATGCCGGCCACGACCCAGACCTGGGCGGCGGCAGGTATCGCCGATGAGATCACCCCAGCTGCCTGTGCATGCTCGAGGCAGGCGCGAATGAATGAGACCGACCGCGCGACAACCGCGCGCACACGTTCGGCGTGCTCGGTCTCCCCGCTCACGACGAGCAGGTGCTGGTTGAACGCGAGGTGGACGACCTCGGGGCGCGCTTGAACCAAGGCAAGCCGGCGGACAAAGAAGGTCCTCAAGCTCTCCCAGGACGGCTCAGTGTCTGGGAACGACTCGGAGAGCGAGGTCTCGAAGACGTCGATCGCGGCGTGGAGGATCGCTGCCTTGTTCTCGAAGTGCCGGAACAAGGACGAGCCATCCATGCCGACCCTGGCGCCGAGATTCCGAGCCGTGAGCTGACGCGGGCCCTCTTCCGCAAGGATCGCCAGTGCGGCCGCCGCGATCTCCTCTTTTCGTTCCTCGTGTTGTTTTCGCATCTCAACTCGCAAGCAAGTGTTTGCTTGCAAAGTATAGGCACGAGTACATCGACCGTCAACTGAGGTTCTGTTTTGCGCGTGCGCCCCCGCCTAGCGGCCTGAAACACGCGGGGGCAGGCCCGCGAAGCGGTCGCCGCCCTGCTCGATGAAGTTGTCGATGGCGATGGTGTCCAGGGTGAAGCTCGCGAGATCGCGGCGGGGGCTCCAGCGAATCGACCAGACGAGGTCGCGCACCATCCGGTTGCGCTTGGCGCGCGCCGAGGCGAAGATCGCCGACATCGAAGAGCGCATCGCCCAGCTCGACGCGATGAAGCGGGCACTCGCGGAGCTCGTCGTGCAGTGCCGCGGCGAAGGTCCCTTGAGCGACTGCCCGATCCTCGACGCCCTCGACGAGGAGAAGCCATGAACCTCTGTCCGCGATGCGAAGCCAAGGGGCGCGCCATCGACCCCGACAACAAAGGGGGTCAACTGGCAAAGGAACGAACCCAGGCCCCCAAGACGCCTCGCCGTGGCGTCTCGCGCTCTCACCACCGCCCAGGTTCACGCAACCACGCCCCGTCAGCCCCACCTCTCGCAAGCCCAGCAAGATCAGACACTTGCGAGTGTCGCCCGCTCAGCCCTGTTTCGCCGTAGCGTCCCGCGAGGGGATAACCGACATACGAACCCGATAGGCGTCTGGTGAACAGCGCCTCGAGGGAGGATGTGGGCGACGATCAGGCCGTCGCGATGGGCTTCAAGGAAGTAGAGCCGGTCGATTTCCTCGTTGGGACATGCCTCGTGGGATTTCCTCCGGGCGCGGCTCCTGGAGCACGCCCTCAGCAGAGTAGAGCCGGCCCGCTCACGCGGTGGGACACGCTCGGTGGCGCACGAAACTAAAGCCTCGCTGAAGTTCCGTGCGCGGCGGTCAGCCTTCATCGCCGAGCTCGGTCCCGGCGCGCAGTCGGTCGAGGTAGGCCTGGTACGCGTAGACGCGGTCGCGCTTCTTGCCGGTGGTCTCCACGAGGACGCCGGCAGCCTCCAGCGCCTCGATGGCGCGGCCCGCGGTGGGCTTTGTCGTGGACAGCGCCTCGACGACCCACGGCGCGGTCACGATGGGACGGCTCGGCAGGCGCTCGAAGAGCTGCACGGCGAGCAGGTTGACGCCGGTGTGGTGGATGACGCGCTGGCGGTCGGCGGTCACCAGGGTGAAGAGGTCGCGGGAGGTGGCGACGGCCTCGTCGGCGATGGTGGCCACGCCGTCGAGGAAGAAGTCCAGCCACGCCTCCCAGTCGCCGTCGACCCGCACCGCGTTGAGGCGGCGGTAGTACTCCTGCCGGTGACGCTTGAAGAAGAGGCTCAGGTAGAGGAGCGGGCGTGTGAGCAGGCGCCAGTGCTCGAGCAGCAGCGTCACGAGCAAGCGGCCGATGCGCCCGTTGCCGTCGAGGTAGGGGTGGATGGTCTCGAACTGCACGTGGAGCAGACCCGCGCGGACCACCGGCGGGAGCGAGTCCTCGGCGTGAATGTAGCGCTCGAACGCCGACAGCACCTCGGGCAGCGCGTTCGGAGGCGGCGGCACGTAGGCGGCGTTGCCGGGGCGGCTGCCTCCGATCCAGTTCTGGCTCCGGCGCACCTCACCCGGCTGCTTGTTCTCGCCGCGGACCCCTCGGAGCAAAAGCCGATGGGTCTCATTGAGCAGGCGCATCGAGAGCGGCAGCCCCGACGGGTCGGCGAGCTGCTCGCGGGCGAAGGTCAGCGCGTCGAGGTAGTTGCAGACCTCCTCGACGTCCGCGTTCGGCGGGGGCGCGTCGCTCTCGGCCTCGTAGTTGAGGAGATCCATGAGCGTCGCCTGCGTGCCCTCGATCTGGGACGAGAGCACGGCCTCCTTCCGTACAAAGGCGTAGATGAACCAGTCGAGCGAAGGGACCATCTCGCCGGCCAGCTCGAGCCGCACTAGCGCCTGCTCCGCGGCGCGCACCCGCTCCGCCAGCTCCCCCTCGATGACGATGGGCGGGCCGGCAGGAGGCAGCGCGTGGGGCACGAAGGCGCGAACCTGCTCGCCGCCCGCCGACGTGCTCTCGTACCGTCCCGTCTCTCGCTTCGACATGATTCGCTCGCTGGTAAAGGAGGCGTGCCCACTGGCAGCACCTAGAAACGAATCCTTTACCAGCGAGTGAATCAAGTCAAGTAGGCGTTACTAGCGGGCGGCGACGATGGGAGACGCGAACCTCGTCCAGAGCGTCTCGCCTCGCGGTAGCGTCTCACGCTCTCGGCCGGCCCCCTTGCTTCACGCAAACACCGCCGGAAAGCCCCGAGCGCCGCAAGCCCTTGATTTGAATGGCCACTTTTCTAACGAAAGCGGCCATTCGGACTCGCGCTGGCGTTCCTCAAGGGGAGCTAAAAGGCTCAAGCAAACATTCGCTTGGGCCTTTTTGTTTTTTGGACACGCTTAACGAATCGCTGCCTCTAACTCCTTGGCCGAGTACAGCAAGCCAGCCTTCTTGGCCGACGTCACCTTCGGAGCGGCGCCGTCAGCAAGGGCGTTGCTGGCCACACGGAAGAGCAGGTCCACGCTTCGCCGTTGCAGAACTTCAGTAAACTCCTCGACCTGTGACCGGACCCGATCCGTAAGTTCGGTGGTGCCCTGCTTGGGCGCGTGTTGGTAGGGTCAGGTCGAGGACGGGCCGTCCGGGAATCGAGGCGCGGTCGCCGCTCTTTCTGACCACGACGCTTCGCTGTCACAGAAAATATGCGCGGTGGGTTCTAAAAGTGTGTCGTCATCGAGGCCACCGGCCGGCAGCACGATCATGCCACTGTTCTCTTGTCTCGGTACGGGGCTTCCGCAGATGGAGCAGAAAACGCGCTTCTTTCGTGTTCCAGGTAGAGCATAGTTCGTCAATACATCCTCACCACTCTCGAAACTCAGGGAACCTGACCGAAAGAAGACGTTCGCGCCATGCAGTGTGCCGGTTTCTCTTCGACACCTGCTGCAATGACACAAGTACATGCCTTCCGGCGCATCCGCTAGAACCAGGTACTTTACAGACCCACAAAGACATCGACCGCTGTATTCGTTTAAGTTTCGTCCCGAGTTCAAAATCTCTCCGCTTGCAAACAAACTTCACTGTGCAGAATCTAGGCTCGCTCCTACAGTTGTTACAAACACTTACATCCGAGCCGGCCTGTGCTCAACGAGAAGGGATAAATGACAAACTCGCAAACGTTGGCTGAGGTCTTTTCCCACGGTGACCTCGTGGACTTGAAGCCCCTGATGCGCTTGAATCAGGACGATTCAAACGCAGTGGTTCTGGATGTGTGGAACGGGGTGTCGCAATGGGGAGACCCACATAACATCAATGACGTGTTGGGTAGCCTCGATGCGTTTACAGCAGCTCTCGAGACCCACGGGCTAAGCGTTCAAACGCTGAAGCTCGGTGACAGCAAGCTTGATGGCAAAACGCTCGAGGCTATCGCCACTTGGCGCGGGTTCCCCAAGGTCAAGAGCCTCGACTACGGGGGCAATCGGATCAGCGCAAAAGCGCTGGGGGCCGTCGCTAGCCGTGGTGCGAGTTTGGAGCGATTGAACCTTGATTTTGTGAAGGTCGGGAAGTCGATTGCCAAACTTGCGGGGGCGCCAAAACTCAGGCGATTGTCGCTCGCTTTCGCAGATATAGACACCTCGATTCTGGCGTTGATTGCAGACACAAACCTTCCTGCGTTGTCCGAACTTTCACTGGACGGCTTTGGTCAATACGCCACGTGGAAGGGATACGATCAGAAGTTGGCCGATGGTCGCTTGCAGTTTCTGCCGGCGAACTTAGAAAGCCTCGCGCCGATTCTCACGGAAGAGCAGCGAACACGCTGGACGTCACTGACTCTGGGGCATGTCGAGTTGGTGCCCGACGGGTTTCAGAATGTGTCCCTCCCTAATCTTGCTGCGTTGGACCTGATGAAGGTGAAGGCTGGCGCGGCTGCCCGCAACAGTGTGGGGGCTATCGACATGCCCAAGCTTCAAGAGCTGGTGTGTGACGGTGGGCTGCCGTTCGAATGCCTAGAGAACGCGGTGTGGCTGCCCCACCTACAGGAGTTGCGGTTCAACGGCGTGGAGTATCTGGACGACACAGAATTAGGTGCTGTCTTGGCTAAGGCTGGTTCGCTAGCGAAGCTCTGGATCGAGCGAGCAGGGGCTATGGGGGAGACGGCTCGTGGGATCGCGTCAGCTGGTGCGCCGATCGAGGAGCTGCGGTTGATGTGGAACTACCTCAGAGACGAAGACGTCGCACACCTTGCCGAAGGTTGGGAGAAGACTCCGCCGAAGGTCATTGGCCTGACGGGCAATCAGCTCACCAAGGCGACCATCGAGCTGGCGGTAGAGCACGCAGATACGCTTGTTGGCTTGGGATTCGGGTACATGGAAATTGAGGACGATGACGTCCTGCCCATTCTCAATGCGGAACTGCCCAACCTTCAACTGCTGGGTCTTGCTGGCAATCGCTTGTCTGATGTGACGGCAGGGCGAGTGATGGAGCGAGAGTGGCATGAAGCCAAGCTATTCTTGGAGTCGAACTGCTTGAGTCGGACCGTTGCAAGCGAGTTGAAGCGTAAGTTCGGGTCGCGCGTTCCCAATGTGGATCGCCAATATGACCACAAACTAAACCTGGCTCGCGCTCCGCTGGTGGACGGATTCCGCGGTGTGAAGCTCGTTGGTTGCGAAGTACAGCCGCCTTGGCCGGAGAGTCCTAAGCCCGAGGTCGAAGGCGTAGTCTTTCCCGACGATGCGCTCCGGTGGAAACCCGTCGGAACGCGGGGGAGCGGGGCGGAGTGCGAGTTGGTGTTCACTGTGGGTAACTCCAGCACCAAGATATTTGAAGCGATCGAGCTTGAGGAGCCGCTCAAAATCGCTGACGGGAGCACGTTCTTGCAGGCTGACGGGGCGATGGGAGCTGGTGGTGCCGTGGCTGCGGTGGCAGGTGGCTTGTTGGTAAACGTGACTGCAGGATATGCGGGAGCGCCCCCAAATGTGCGGAACATCGGTGAGTGTAGGGCCGAAGTCTATGCACTCGCTTACGATGGGCAGCGGCTCGTGGTCGCTGACGGTGACGCAAACTCAGAAGCAACGCGTGTTCGTTACTTCAGGTATCTGGGGGACAACAACGTGTGGAGCTGGCACCTCCAAGACACGCTTGAAGTAGCGTATAAGCCGGGGAGCGCGTTCTTCCCGCAAGAAATCAGTGCCGTGGTGTTCGGACCTAAGCCTGGTGAGTTCGGCAAGCTTTGGATCTGCGCGGTGCTCGGTTGGGGAGTCACGCTCAGTGATGGTCCAGCCTTCTTGCACGAGCTCGCCTCGGTTGGCCCAGAGTTTAGTTCTGATAGAGGAATGGTGGTCGACAGAGAGGGACGGGGTTTCTCCTTTGGCATGGACCAGCGCGTCGCTCAGAAGCTGTACAAAGCAGCCAAGGCAGCGCTGCCGTCAAAATCAGAGGTCACGCGTTTGGCCTCGGAGCGTTCGGAGAACCAGAGCAAGGTGGTTGAGGCTGTTGTCGTCCAAGGGCCCAAGCTGTGGACTGAAGCTAACGATTGGTACGAGTCCTCGGTATGGAATCTCGAGGTGAAGTTCGTGGAGGAACCCACAAGCGAGCAACGCGTGGCGGTGGCGCTCGCGCTCAGAAACTGGGTTGCAGGTACCGCAGGGTTGTTTGAGTCAAGCGCCTACGCCCCTGTGTGGAGTGGGAAGTGGACGATTGTTCAGGTGGAAGAGCGCAGCTTCATGACAGATGCATGGAGTGTTCGGGATGCGATTGGAGAATTGGGGTATCTGGTGAACCGTCTGCATCACGTCCATCCGATCGCGGAAGCCGTGTTCCTCGAATGCACGTCCCACGGTAACCCCGACATCCCCAGCGACGGGCCTTTGCACCCCGATCCCGGAATGATGCATGTTTTGGAGGCCGCGGACGCGACCTATGATCGTAGCCGTGATGAGAGTCTTCCTCTTTATGCCACGGACCCGATGGTTGATGAGGCTTGGGAGGCCGCAAAACCAACCGAGGGTGTTTCGCGTGTGCAGTGAACGAAACATATCATCCACCGCAATACGTCCCTCAACCGTTCACACCGTAGAAAATCCCATGAGCTTGTACACAGACTACCTGGCACAAATCGAAACACGTAAAGAGCAAGGCTTGCACCCCAAGCCGATTGAAGATGCACCTCTGGTCGAAGAGTTGATCGCTCAGATCAAAGACGCCGGACACGAACATCGGGCGGATTCGCTCAACTTCCTCATCTACAATACGCTTCCGGGTACAACCAGTGCGGCTGGGGTCAAGGCACAGTTCCTCACGTAACTCTTGAGCAACTCAGTCGCCAAGGCATGACCAGCCTTGTACGCAGCCTCAAGTCTGTCGGTGTCGGCTTCGTAGAGAAACACCTGAGTTTTGAGGACATCAGTCGCGCTCCGCGCAATTGCGGCATCATCGCCCAACGCAAGATCGAGCAGGACCTCCACCGATGGTCCGCCTTTCATGTGCGAGAGCAATTCGAACGCAAACTCTGGCGAAATCTCGTCGACGACTGTCTCGCCCACGATGATTTCCTTGGCAGCGGAATTCTTCACGGAGCTGCCCGATGTCGACGAGACTATTCAGGTCGTGACGTATGTCACGGCGGTGGGTGATGTATCGACGGACCTTTTGTCGCCAGGTAGCGACGCGCACTCTCGGTCGGACCGCGAGCTGCACGGACAATGCCTCTTTGAGCACGACAAGGTGGAGCAGGCGGTGCTCAAGTCGCTCAAAGAACAGCACCCAGATAAGCGCGTGATGCTTGTGGCCGAGAAGGGGACCATGGGCGTAGGTTCATCGCGTATGTCGGGTGTCAACAACGTCGCGTTGTGGACGGGTATTCAGGCCAGCCCATACGTTCCGTTCATCAATATCGCGCCGATCGTTGGTGGCACCAACGGCATCTCGCCCATCTTCCTTACCACCGTGGGTGTGACGGGCGGTATTGGTTTGGACCTCAAAAACTGGGTCAAAAAGCTGGACGAAAATGGCGACGTCATCTTCAACGAAGACGGCGAGCCTGAGCTGGAGCAGGTGTACTCGATCGATACCGGTACCGTGCTCACCATCAATACCAAGACGAAGAAGCTCTACAACGAGGACGGCACGCAGGAGCTGTGTGATATCTCGTCAGCGCTGACGCCACAGAAACTTGAGTTCATTCGAGCTCAGGGCTCCTATGCTGTCGTCTTCGGCAAGAAGCTTCAGACCACCGCGGCTGCGATTCTTGGAGTCGATATTCCTGCGGTCTATGCGACGTCCAAGGAGATTTCGCATGCAGGTCAGGGCTTTACCGCCGTGGAGAAGATTTTCAACAAGAACGCTGTGGGTGTGACGCCGGGTACGGTGCTTCACGCTGGTTCGGACGTGCGTGTGAAGGTCAACATCGTTGGCTCGCAGGACACGACGGGCCTGATGACCTCCCAAGAGTTGGAAATGATGGCAGCCACCATTATCTCGCCAACCGTCGACGGTTCATATCAGTCCGGCTGCCACACGGCGTCGGTTTGGGATGCGAAGTCACGTCGCAATATCCCCAAGCTCATGAGCTTCATGAATAAGTTCGGGCTCATTACGGCTCGCGACCCAAAAAATGAGTACCACCCGATGACCGACGTCATCCACAAAGTGCTCAACGACATTACGATCGACGACTGGGCCGTGATCATCGGCGGTGACTCTCACACACGGATGTCCAAAGGTGTCGCGTTTGGCGCGGACTCAGGCACCGTGGCGCTTGCGCTGGCAACGGGGGAGGCGACTATGCCCATCCCGCAATCTGTCAAAGTCACCTTCAAAGGCACGTTGAAAGAGCACATGGATTTCCGCGACGTCGTGCATGCCACGCAGGCGCAGATGCTCAAGGCTTTCGAAGGCGAGAACGTCTTTCAGGGGCGTGTGATCGAGGTGCATATCGGCACGTTGCTCTCTGACCAAGCCTTCACGTTTACGGACTGGACGGCCGAGATGAAGGCCAAAGCGTCCATCTGCATTTCTGAGCCCGAAACGCTGATTCAGTCGTTGGAGATTTCCAAGAGCCGCATTCAAATCATGATCGAACGTGGCATGGATAACCAGAAGCAGGTCCTGCAAGGGCTGATCGACAAAGCGAACGCGCGAATTGAGGAACTTCGTTCCGGTTCCAAGCCGGCGTTGATGCCTGATGAAAACGCAAAGTACGCGGCTGAGTTTGTTGTCGACCTCGACCAAATCAACGAACCGATGATCGCTGACCCAGACGTCAACAACGAGGACGTGTCCAAGCGCTATACACACGACACGATTCGCCCTATCTCGTACTACGGTGCGACCAAGAAGGTGGACCTCGGATTCGTCGGCTCGTGCATGGTTCACAAGGGGGACATGCAAATCTTGGCGCAGATGCTCCGGAATATTGAATCGCAGCAAGGCACGGTTGAGTTCAAAGCTCCGTTAGTTGTTGCTCCGCCGACCTATAATATCGTTCACGAACTCAAGGATGAGGGCGACTGGGAGATTCTCCAGAAGTACGCCGGATTCGAGTTCGATGATGCGAACCCGAAGAGCAGCGCCCGCACAAGCTATGAGAACACGATGTATCTGGAGCGCCCTGGCTGCAATCTCTGCATGGGTAACCAGGAGAAAGCCGAGAAAGGCGACACCGTGATGGCAACGTCGACACGTCTTTTCCAAGGCCGTGTTGTGGCTGATAGTGACGAGAAGAAGGGCGAGTCACTCTTGGCTTCGACGCCAGTGGTTGTGCTTTCGACCATTCTTGGTCGGACGCCTAGCATCGACGAGTACATCGCTGCGGTTGATGGCATCAACCTCACACACTACGCGCCTCCTACGCACTAAGTGCTGGGTCAGTTTTGGACATCCACCAAGCTGATAAACTCTTCCAGGTCGGTGTAGCCGTCGTTGTCTTCGCCGCCTGCCATCACGGCTAAGTAGTCGGTGTCGTTCTGGTCGGTGTCCCGGACCCAGCGCGACGTTCGGCTGGCCCAAATATCCATCGATGACACGGTCGGTTGATACGCTGGACGCGGACGGCGTCCCCTTGGATTGGACGCTACCCGCCGATATCGACTACCAGGCAGGATACAGTCGGCTAGAACTTTATCTGGCTGATATCGCAGGCGACTTTCACATGTTACGCAACAACCTGTAGTTTTCACTATCAACAGATTCGTGGTGTTTGAGCTCCGGAGGGTGCTTGAAGAAGGTTGTATTGCTTGCCGCTGGTGCGACGTTGGGCGGGTTCCTTTTTGGGTTTGATACGGCGGTAATCAACGGCGCCCGCTTATATCGCGGAGATTGCGCCGGCTAGCCACAGGGGCCGGCTGGGATCGTTACAACAACTGGCGATTGTCAGCGGAATCTTCGTCTCGGGACTGTCGAACTACGCAATTGGGCTTGCGGCAGGTGGTGCGGAAGGAACGCTATTTGGTGGGATGGAAGCATGGCGCTGGATGTTCTTCATTGAGGCCATTCCTGCGTTTGCCTACGTTTTTTGCGCCTTAAAACTACCTGAGTCGCCGCGCTACCTTGACGCCCATGTCACGTTGGGACTCGCCGTCCGAAGTTTGCGAACAACCACACACCGCCAACGCAAGGAAGATTACCAGCCGAGGTTTCCTGATGAATCTCCGTGTGTTCCAAGCATAGATGATAGCGCAATAGCGTGTCTTCCACCTACCATAGCTTCATGGATGATTGGCGAGGCGAACCAGGAGCTTCATCACCAGGCATGGTGCGTTTTGCGCGCGACCGCGTAGGGCCAATCGTGCGGCTGTTTTTCCATCCGACCATCACCGGTCTCGAGAATCTGCCACAAGAAGGTGCGTACCTTCTGGTGTCCAACCACAATGCGGGATTGGGCCTGGCCGAGATTTTCAGTTTCGCGGCCTTATGGGCTGAGAAGTTCGAAGGCGAGCGTCCCATTGCTGCCTTTGCGCACCCATTGGGGTTCAAGTTTTGGCCGATGACTGCGGTTCATGACGCGCTTGGGTCCGTTCCTTCGACCTACGAGGCTGCCTACGAAACTCTGGAAATGGGCGTGCCGATTCTTGTCTTTCCGGGCGGTGACCATGAGACGTTGCGCCCCGTGTGGCAGGCAAACCGCGTGGATTTCGGCGGGCGCAAAGGATTCCTTCGCATCGCAAAGAAGATGAACTGCACGATCGTGCCGATGGCAATTCAAGGCAGTCACTACACCGCTCCCATGTTGATGCGTGCGCGTTTTCTCGCCTGGTTGCTGGTCATCCCAAGGGCGCTGGGACAGAAGCGCTGGGGCATCTCGTTGCTTGGCCTAATTGGTCTCATTCCCATCTTCTTTTTGCCTCTGGACGCATGGATACGGGCCGTAGTTGCGATGGTCTGGCTCAGCACGCCGCTGAACCTGGTGCCATGGATTCCATGGACGATTCGTTTCAAAATCGGTGCTCCGATCGAGCCCTCCACACTGTTTGCGTCAGATGATCTCGACGACACGCTTCACACGGTCGAGGCGACGATTCAGGCACTCTTGGTTGACGATACGGGCGGACTTGGAGCAGAGAACGAAGCATGAACGAGCTTCATCTCATACTGCTGACGTTAGGGGCAGCGCTGTTGGCGTCTGCCTTTGGGCGCACCGGCGCAGCCTTCCTGCATGTCCCACAGGTGTCGCTCTTGATGCTTCTTGGGCTGGCGTTCGGTCCCCTTGGGCTTGACGTCGTGCCGCCTCAAGCGCGGGAAAGCTGGTACCCGATGGTATCCGAGGTCACACTTGCCATGGTTGGCTTCCTCGTGGGCGGCGAGTTTTCGAAATCGAAGCTCAAGGAAAACGGCCGTGCTGTCATGGCAGTTTCCTTGTTGTTGGCGCTCTTTTCGTTCGTCTTTGTCGGGGTTGGTTCCTGGTTGATTGGTGTGCCGCTAGCGACGGCATTGGTCTTGGGGTGCGCCGCCATCGCAACGGATCCAGCGGCGGTTCAGAGCGTAGTGAAGGAGACCGAATCCAAGGGTCCAATATCTCGAACGCTTTTGGGAATCGTCGCTATCGACGACCTGTGGGGATTGCTGATCTTCTCCGGTGTGCTGGCGTACCTTGTCGGTGGGGACGATGGCCTCACGAGCGGTCTAATCGAGGCTGGTGGGTCTCTAGTGCTGGGCGCAGGACTGGGGTTGACGATGTCGTTGATGACCGGTCGATTGCTGCGCGGAAAACCCACGACCGCGGAAGCTCTGGGGTTCGTATTTATCTCGTGCGGGCTGGCGGAGCATTTTGAGCTCTCCTACCTGTTGACCGCGGTCACGATGGGAGCTGTCGTGGTCAATACGGCCAAGCACCACAAGCGCACGTTCAAACAGGTTGAGGGGATAGAGTGGCCCTTCTTGGTCGTGTTTTTTGTGCTGTCGGGCGCGACTGTACAGGCCGAGGCTGTCTCGACCGCTTTGCCAGCGCTGACCGTCTATGTGGTTCTACGGGTTGCCGCGCGGATTCTCGCGGGCCAGGTGGGCACACGTCTTGTCGGTATGGAAGGGCGTGCACACTGGATCGGCGCAGCGTTGCTGCCGCAGGCTGGTGTCGCGTTGGGGCTTGTGCTGGTCGTTTCGCAGCGTCTGCCCGAGATTGGTCAACTGGCGCAAGCCGTGGTTATCTTGGGCACCGTTGGATTCGAGGTGGTCGGTCCCGTGCTAACCAAGTCCCTGCTGAAACGTGCGGATGAAGTGCACGAGGGCAAGGCCTAGATATTGTCCGGAATACACTGCCCTTCGCCCTGAGGCGCGGTGGTGATTAGTCGAGCGCATTCGTAGTTCTCACGGCAATCAGATTGCATCGTGCATCCGTCCACACAGAACGGTGAGGCAGCGTCGAAACAGCGCGAGTCGCCTGGGCAACTGCGTGTTGGTCCGGGCGTACACTCCAGCGTGCAATAGCCACCGGACCAAAGGCCATCGGCTTCCTCAAACAGGCAGCCACCAAGTGCGCCACCTCCGCAGTCCCAGCGATTGATGCAGGGATCGCCGACCTCGCCGGTTCCCGTTGCAGAGACGAAACATTCTTTGGTGTTGTCCCCGCCGATATCAGCGCAGGCGTATCCTTCACCACGACAGTCGTTGTCGTCATTACAGGTCTTGAGGCAGTTTGTGCCGCCGCACGTTGAGCCCGCTGGACACATTCCGGTCTCGCCGCATTTCACCGTGCAGTAGCCGTCCTTGATCTCGCCAGGTTTGATCAGGCAGAAGCCGAGCTCTCCGCCGCTGCAGTCAGCATACGAAGAACAGGCATCGATGGGTGTGTCGAATCGGTACAGATCTTCGAGGTCAGCCGTGGTGGCCAGACCCAGATTCTGCTGATTCATTATGTCTTGGTCCCGTTGCCGCATCGTGTTAGGCGGATAAGACCACGATGCCGCACTGGCCGTCTTCAGACTCCGCAGTGACACCTGCCGCGGCGGAGTAGTTACATTTGAATTTTTGGGCAGGGCCGTCGTTCAACCACCACGGGCGCGTTTTGAACGAGAACATCAATGAAGCTGCTATTGATGGCTATTTTGCTATCTGTGCCCGGTCTCGCCTTTGCACAAACCTCCGTAATCTCCGAAGACCCCAATCCCAAATCTCAGCTCTGTCACAACCCAACGAACGCACTACACCACAACGGTGACGTCGTTTCCGTGGATTACTGGGGACAGTGGCGCGAGGTGAACGGGAAGCAAGTTCAAAATGGCGGGAAGGATTATGACAGTTGTGAGACCGAAGCGCTGGTTCGCACGAACAAGGAAGGGCAGGTCGTTTGGGCCGTAGAGGCTGACTACACAACCGAAGCCGGTTTTTCACGTTTGGAGCGGATTACGTCAATCGCCGCGCTTCCAAACGGCAACACCGTGATACTGGCAAAAGAAGGCATTCAAGATGACCACCAGCATGTGCGTTTGGTGATGTACGATGCGGCTGGAAACATCGTCTGGACGCAACAGTCCAAAATCGCGCCAAAGTTTGCGGGTGGGCGGATTCTGGCCAACGACAAATATGTCTACGTGTCGTTTAGTCTGACGAATTACGGGTACGAAGGAGGCAAGTTCCAGATGCCGGGCGGCAAGGTTCACCGCCTGAAGAAGAATCAACACAAAGTGGTCCTGACCCAGTTCTCGGCAACGACGGGTGAACAGGTTTGGGAAAGACCCAACCTCGAAGCGGTTGGGCTTCGGTCTGGCGAGTTGTTGGCTATTCGCGGGCAGTATTCCAAAGCCGGAAGTAGCTTCGGTATCTATCGATTGGACCACTTCGGAAAGCAGCTTGGTCGTTCAAAAACAGCTGTGTTTAAAAATGAGCACAACCGGTCGATGGTCTGGTGGAACGACAAACTCTTGATGACGACCTACTTCAACGAAGTTCAAGACAATCGAGTTAAGCAACGCATCGGTAAGTTACGCGTATTTGATGTCCAAACAGGAAAGGTCACCCACACGCGTTTGCTATCCGACCGTGCGGTGCTTTCTCAGGCGGTGAGCGGCTCTCAAGTGTTTGTCGTCTCGCCAAGTAACTGCATTCGCGGACTCGAGAAGTACAGTTGTGTTAGCGACGGTGTCGACGTTTTGGAGCTCAGCAGTCCAACGGACGCGGGTACGTACACGAAGGTTGAACTTCCGGAAATCAAGTTACAGAACCGTTCGTTATGGGCCGCCAACATTGGGGATCAACTTTGGTACGGTTCCATCGGCTATGCGGGTGACAAAGACACGCCCGGTACGTTGACCTTCCACACACACAGTCGGGCGGATGAACGTGAACCGGGCGAATTCTCGCGCTATGTCTGGTATCCGGTGCCAGCGAAGGCGAAGCCCAAAAGGACACCAGATGTGTTCTTCTAGAGAAAGTTAGTTCACCGTGAGGGCGAACGAGGTGACCGTGCCGGTGTCCATTGCCCAGGTGTCGACGACTTTCAGCGTCCAAACACCAGCAGCAGACTCGCCGCGGAACTTCTCAAGCACTTCGCCGGTGAGGACGACGTTGTCATCCGAGGGATTGCTTGCCGTCGTGCCGTCGAACACAGTCGCTTCCACGCCGTCCTTTTCGAGCGTGATGACGAGGTCGCCGCGGTACGTGTGGTTGATGGCGAGGTCGAGCGTCAGCGTTTCGATGACGTCGTCGCTATCGATTTCAATAGTTGCCGTTGCGCCTTCTGGGTCGTTGTCTGGGATGGCAACTGGAGCCTCCATTTCGTATCGGTTTTCCGAAGCAGGAGGAGGTTCGATAACGCCACCCGGGGTGAAGCGGTTCGTCGTGACGCCGCTCACGCCGTAGATTTCGTGCGTTTCCGTGCCGCGCTGCTTGTAGATGTCGATGGCGTATCGGTTCATCGCTTCGATGATGCCTTCCCAATCGTATGTGCGGCCTGCGCTGTCTTCACCGCCGGATTCTGCGCCTGCGAAGAGGTTGGTGAGCAGGATGCGCGTTTCGTCTGCCATGTTGTGGAACCAGCCGGACTCGGTGTCGTTGACGACGTCTGCCATCAGCCAGCCCTCTGGGTCACCAGCGGTGACGTTGTTCTTGAACACCTGCTTCGTGTAGTACTCGTAGCTCCAGCAGGAGTTCATGAAGAAGATCTGGTACTTGCCGGTGTAGATGCTTGGGTCGTCAAGCACGTCCAGGCTGCCGTAGAACGAGTGACCGTTGTAGATGATGACTTCGTTCTCACGGACGACCTTGCTGAAGACGTTATCGTTGTCGTTCTTGAGCATCTTCAGGACTTCTGGGCCTACGACGGTGACACGTTGTTCCAATCCGCCCGAGGTCTTCGAGTAGAGGTCACCGTGCTCTGCAGCCGTCTTGCGGAAACCACGTTGGCTGAGGTGGCGCACGAACTTGTCGCGTCCGTAGGTTCCCCAATCCCAATCGCCTGGCTCCCAGTCGTAATCGGCGGCGCCGAAGAACACGACAACGTCGATGCGTCCGTCTTCGGTCAACAAGTGATACTCAGGATAGACGGTCTTGGAAGGTGCGAGGTTGACCAGCTCCAAGGTGGCGTCAATTCGCTCTACGCCTGCGCCTTCCATTGCTTCTGCACAGCCGTCTTTGTCTTGCTCGAAGTAGTAGAAGTAGTTGTAGTCTTCTGCGCCTTCTTCGCCATCTTCAAGGCATGCCGCGCCGACTTTGTCAGCCATGCGGCCAGGCAGCGAAGGAATCGTTGCGTGCCGAACTTCCGCGAGCACTTCGTCGATGGTCAGGCCTGACTCATCGAGCTCGGCATTGGTGATAATCGTCTCAACGTGTGCTTCGTAGCTGATGTCCAGGATTCCATCGGCGCGAAGGTTCGTATCGGTGACCTCCATGTCGGACGTCGACAGATTCAGGTGGAGAAGGTCGGAGTTAATCTGACGCTTGGCGTATTTGATTTGGGCATCCGCGATGTCTGCGAGCTCAAACTCATCAGCGAGCAGCTCTTCCATGTACTCTTCGCGGTCGCTGCCGTTGAGGTCGCTAAGGTCGACGCTCACACGTGCTGTGAAGACCGCGTCGACTTCAGCCGCCAAGTTTGAAAGGTAGCCAGTGTCGTCTTTTTGCCCTCGAATTGGCGCGAGGTCTGATTCGACCGACGGTGCGTCTTCGATCGTCGGTTGGTTAGTATCTTCTGTTCCTTGTGCACATGCGCCGAGGAGCGTTGCTGCTGCGAAAAATCCAATCCACTTTGCTTTCATGACGTTCTCCAAAATCAATTTCTCAATAACGGCCGTCCATTGAGCAATGGTCGTGCCAGAATTGGATTTTGTTTGTGGAACGTTGCAAACGCCCATGAAACCTAGTGCACAAACGTCTGTTGGAATCGAGCGTTGCCTCGAGTTTAACCGGGGTGGCAACTCTTGTTGCCGTTTTGGTGGTCACCAACGATCCGGTTTTACCTGGGGTTCGGCATCTTAGGCCCTAGGTGCCGGACCAATCGAGCTTCGCAAAGAAATCAGGTGTCTCACCAAACACCGCCATCACATCCGAATCAAACGGGGCACAGGCGTCGTACGACATTGCCAAGATATCGACCTGCCAAGGTTGCACGTAACGTTGGGTAACCAACAGTCCCGGCGCGCTCCACACATCGATGTTATGGAAATTGCTGGGCGGGCCCAATGTCCGTTCGATCGCTGCATCAAAATCTCCCTTCTCTCGGTGACTCATACTGATGCTAACGGCGCCCGGTGGGCTGTACGCGGCCACGACTTCCGCGAGGATAAAGGCACCTGGGTTCGCCCCGCGAACGAAACGTTCCGGCTGGCCGAGGTCATCCCCGGGGTCCTCGGGATTCAAGTCATCTGGTATCCGATCGAAGTCGAATCCCCAGATAACCGGACCATAGTCGACGCCAGAATGGGTGTGGTTGGGATCGAAACCAAACAGCAGGTCTGCCCACTTTTGGGAGTGAAAGACCGCGAATGAGTTTTCGTCGCGAAGTGGCAGCAATTGCGGTACCAGACCCACGCCGACATGGTTGGCGTCGGACCGTCTAAGCATGGTGGCGAATCGGATGAGCTCGCTTACCTCTTTGTGTTGTGGACCGAGCATGCCTTCAATGCGTTCCATCCATTCGATGGTCAGCTCATCGTCTTCTTGGATGACGATGCCATGCCAGTCGACGAGCGCGTTTCGGCACGCGGTCCAGACGCTCGATTCGTTTTTGAACATTGCGCCTGGTTCGTGGAATTTGTCTTTCATGAGTCCTGTTCGTGTCCCGTTGTAAGACGTGGAGTATTAAATGCCGCCAGTCGTTCGAAAAGTGCTGTTTTGGTTACATCTGATCGCAGGCGTGAGCGCTTCGGTTGTCATGTTCGTACTATGTGTAACCGGGGTGTTCCTCGCTGCCGAGCTCCCCGTAACAACTTGGGCGGATCGCGACCAGGTTGAGGTACCTGCCGATGCCCAAGGCATTCCAAGTGTGATGTCGATCTTTCAAGCCGCCGCCGAAACACATGGCGGCGAACTTCCGAAATCTGTGAGCGTGGGACGTCATCCGCAAGACCCCGCGGTCGCCAGCTGGGGACGTCGGGACCGAACTCAGTTCAACCCATGGACGCTTGAGAACCTGGGGAAGGGTAATGAAAGTGTGAAAGACTTCTTTCACACGGTCATGACGGTGCATCGCTGGTTCGCGCTAGAAGGTGACGTTCGAGACGCAGCACGAGTAGTGACGGGCGGTGTAAGCCTGCTTATGTTGTTGCTGATTCCCACCGGATTACTGTTGTGGCTCCCGCGGCCACTTACGTGGAAGAAGGCCCGGTCGCTGCTCGTTCCAAAGCGGCTGCGGTATGGACAAGCGTTGGAGTTTCAATGGCACCACGCGCTTGGCCTTTGGGCGGCGATTCCATTGCTATTTCTATCGGTGACGGGTGCAGCCATCGGGTTTCATTGGCTCAATGACGGGATAGCAACGCTGGCGGGCGGCGAGGTCAAGGAACGAAAGCAGCGCGGCGGACCACCCGCTGACCCTGAACCTGAGACGAACGGCGCAATCGACACGCGATTGCAGGGCGCAGATGAAGCTCTTGCATACGCTGCGCAACAAGTGCCTGAGTGGCGTACGCTTTCGATTGAGGCTCCAAACGACAAGTCACAGGCGTTTACGGTCGTAGCTGACACCGGAAACGGTCGGCAAATGCAGCATCAAAAGACCCTCACCATCAGCCGAGACATCCACGAGACAGCACGAAAAGGCTGGGCCGAAACCCCGCGCGAGCGACAGTCACGAATTGTGGTTCGCTTCGGACACACAGGCGAGATGTTCGGGACGTTAGGTATTTTGTTGGCCGCAATCGTCACCTTGGCTGGGGCATTCCTTGCGTGGTCCGGGCTGGCTTTGTCAGTTCGCAGATTCTTGCGTTGGCGTGCGTCTCGGAACGGTTGTTAGGATCTGTAAGTGTAAATCTCGGTCGGCCCTCCCTAGGTTCAGCGCACCACGAGGAGGTTCAAGATGACGCTGAAACTAGAAGTACCATTCGCAATCCTGCTTTTGATCGTGTCCCTCGCAGTATCCGGCTGCGGCATGGGCGACATGGACGTCACGATGGACGACGACCATGACATGGGCGTCGATCAATCCCTCGACCAAGACGAAGAACCAGACATCGCATTGGGTGAGCCGCTTTGGGTCGACATGTCCGAAGACGTGGGCGCAGATACAGGGCCCGAACCTGAGCCCGAACCCGAACCCGAACCTGAACCGGTTGATACCTGCCCACGAGTGCGAGTGACGGCCGGTGCTGGAATCCCGCTGAATGTTCGTCCCGGACCCAACACAGACCGGGCGCCCGTGGGCACCGTTTATCGCGGGATGGTCTTGCCAGTCTTGGATACCGTCCAAGGACAATCTATCAACGGCAACAAGACTTGGTACAAAGTGAAAACGTTCAATACCAACGGCTTCATCGCCGCAGAGTATGCGAAGTGCACGACCGATAAGGCGACGAAACTGACCGCACCAAACGGCTTTTATCTGCCGCTCAAATGCAACAAGACGGCGCGAGTTTCCCAAGGTGTAAACGGTTCGTTCAGCCATCAAGGTCTGTACCGCTACGCCTGGGATTTCAGCATTGGAATCGGGGTTCCTCTGGTTGCGATGGCCGATGGCGTGGTGATTCATACCTACGCAGGAACGAAACCGGGCTCTTCATGTGACGGAGGCGGACGGTCCTGCCAACCGTACGCGAACCACGTCGTGCTGCTGCACGGCGACGACACGACGTCGACCTATCGGCACTTGTCCAAAGTCAGCGTTGAGGTTGGTGAATTCGTGCCGCGCGGTATCACAGTTGGTTTGTCCGGGCAGACTGGATACTCCACGGGACCGCACGCCCACGTACAACGTATGACGAACTGCGGAAGCGCGTTTCCTCCGACGGCCGCGGTCTGCCAATCGATTTCAACGAAGTTCAAAGACGTGTCAGTCAACGGCGGCGTCCCCAGGACCGGCGACACGGTGAAGTCTGGTAACTGCATCGACCCGTAGCGCTTTTTTGGTCGCGTGCGTCGCGCCGAGACCTTAGTTTCGTTGTTCCCTAAACAGCGATTGCGCGATGCGAGACACCCTACAGTTTTCCCTGCTCTCCCCATTTAGCGTCAAAGCACGCACCTTGTGTTGGGGGTTCGGGTTGAATCCACGCATCACTCCCCAAGATGGCGGTCCGTTGAATGCGGCCAGGATTGAGGCGACGATGCAGCTGGCGGCGCGCGGTATCGGCAAGTGTCTGCATCGCAATCCGTCCGCATTGGAGGAGTTTCCGTTGGTGCCATGGCTCTTCCCAGAGTCGGGTGGATACCTGTGTGACAGCACCGAGATTGGGTTGTATCTGGAGCGCACGCATGAAGGCGCGGTGACGCCCGGTGACCCTGCGACGGCGTTTGCCTCGCGGCTGATCGAAGAAGCAGTCGACGAGGTTGGCTTGTACGCGCTGCACCACACGCGCTGGGTGACGTCAGGTCGAACGACCATCGCCATGCCGAAACTCGCCGAAGAGATCGCCGGCAGTTTGGGCCGCCCAGCGGCAAGTCTGTTCATCAAGAAGTTTGGTCCACGGCAGGTGCGGAGGCTGAATTACTTGTTCAGCGTGGCGCCTGAAGGCGCAGACTTCTCGGACTTTCCTACCGACATGAAGCCTCCGGCCCGTGCGGGTTTTCCGCCGACCCACGAGCTCTTGGATACCATCTGGTTTAGCATGCTCGATGGCGTAGAACACGCGCTGGCCGATGGGCGCGACTACCTTTTTGGTGACGGGCTGACGATGGCGGATGCGGCGCTTATCGGCAATTTGGGCAGCACATTGCTAGTAGACCCCGAGGCTGCGGAAATCATGGAGGACCGCGCTCCGCGCACCGTTAGTTGGCTACGAGCCAATCTGGAGGGCACGCCGAAGTTAGGGGAGGTTCATGAGTTGGGCGAGTCCCAATCGCCGCTTTTGAATTGGGCATCGGAGGCATTCATTCCGTTGATGAAGCAAAACGCAGAAGCGTACGAACGTTGCCCGGTAGAAGAGGGCGGCCCTCGAAACGAGAAGGCCTACAATCGTGGGATCAACCTCTTTGATGGGGAGTTGATGGGGCACCCATATCGAACGGTTGTGAAGGATTTTCAGGTCAAGACCTACCGCGAAATCGGGAAGCTGTTTGAAGACCTGACGGATTCGGACAAATCGCGGCTCAGAGACCTCGGTGTTGAGATCTAGTAGCGGTCGCCAGAGGCGGCCCCAACAGGGAGGTTTTCGTCCAAGAACGCCATGTCTTCAGGCGACAGGTTGACGTCGTTGGCTCCGATATTCTCATCAAACCGGTGCTGCTTGGTTGTTCCGGGGATTGCGATGATGTGGTCGGCGCGGTGAAGCAGCCAGGACAAAGCGAGCTGCGCCGGTGTGACACCTTTCGATTCCGCCATCGATTGTACTGCGTCCACCAATTCCAGATTCTTCTGGAAGTTCTCGCCCATGAACCGCGGGTTGCCGCGTCGGAAGTCGTCTTCGGCAAAATCCTCCGGAGATTTGATGGCTCCGGTTAGGAATCCGCGCCCAAGTGGAGAATAGGCGACGAACGTGATTCCCAGCTCTTTGCAGGTGTCCAAGATTTCGTCCTCCGGATCGCGAGTCCAGAGCGAGTATTCCGTCTGCAAAGCGGTGATGGGGTGCACCTCATGTGCACGCCGAATCTGGTCTGCAGACGCTTCGGACAACCCCAGGTAGCGCACCTTCCCGGCTTTCACCAATTCCGCCATCGCGCCGACCGTCTCTTCGATGGGCGTGTTTGGGTCTGGACGGTGTTGGTAGTAGAGGTCGATCGTGTCGATACCGAGCCGTTTCAATGAAGCATCGCACGCCGAATGCACGTACTCGGGCTTGCCGTTGATTCCGAGCCAACCGCCGTTTTCATCACGCATCACGCCAAACTTGGTAGCGATGATGGCCTCATCACGTCGGTCTTTGAGTGCTGCGCCAAGCAGCTTTTCGTTTGTCCACGGACCGTACATATCGGCGGTGTCGAAGTGGTTCATTCCCACGTCCAGGGCGTGGTGAATCAACGCCGTGCTCTTAGCGTCGTCCGCGGTGCCGTAAAAGTCGGACATGCCCATGCAGCCTAGGCCGATTGGCGAGATTTGTACGTCAGTTTTACCGAGGGTGCGTCGTGGGGAAGTCATTGTCGCTCCATTGTTTTTGAGACCGATTTCGGACGGATGCTACCCCTAGGCGACACGCTTTGCCACGTAGAATCCATAGCTGAAGAAGTCTTGGAATCGCTCGTAGAGCGCGATTTCGCGCTTGTTCTCTTCGACGCAGAGAATGGACGCGGACGAACGTTCCTGTTCGTCCAAGAAAGACGGGAACCGCGCCTGCAGCGGCCGATAGTAGTTATCCAGCCAGCAAGACGGCGGTAGCGGGAAGTAACCCTCAAGTTTGAATCCGTTGTCTTCTAGAACCGCAATTTTGGCAGAGGCAGTGTCGACCTCGGGATACTCCGACTCCCAATGGATCTGCAGCTCTGACGGACGATTCGCAGTGGTCCAGGTTAGCTCGGACACGGCCAGAATCCCTGCAGGCGCAAGGAACTCTCGCCAGGCCTTAACACCTGCTTCAAACCCAAGATTGTAGATAGCCCCTTCGGACCAGATTGCGTCCAGTGAGTGGGGCTCGAACGGGAGGTCATCAAACGAGGCGGCGGCGGTTGTGATGTTCAGAATTCCACGGCTTGCCGCGCGACGATTGAGCTCGGCAAGGAACTCAGGAAAGAGGTCGATGGCGGTAATCTCCCCATCCAACTCTTCGGCCAAAACCAACGTGGAGGCGCCAGTACCGCAGCCCAAGTCGGCAATCCGCAGGTCCGCGCGGTCCTTCAGACCAGATAGCTGCAACGCCAGTCTTGTATGCTCGTCGCTGCCCGGACCAAGACGCGCGTTCGGCTTGTGAAGGTCGGCTAGCAGTTGAATCTCGGGAGGAAACGCGTTCGTTGGCATTTAATCTCCAGCGATCTCGGCCAAGCGCGCTTTCACGATCTTCTGGACGAGTTCATCGGGAAGACCATCTTCGGGCTGAAAGCGAATCGTACCTTTGCTGACGTCATAACCTTCGAGGTCGTCTGCGAACGCGGCGACGGTATCGCCATCGAAAACATAGAATCCGCAGTGGTTCTTCATTGCTGCAAAACCACAGACCACCTTGCCTTGCCGAAATGCGGGAATCCCGTAACTGAAACACTCTTCAGCCGTGGGTGCAGCTGAAACGATTTGCGTACGCAGTTTCTGTAGCGCTTCGCGCTGCGTTGCTTCGAGCGTGCCCAGATACTCATCGATGCTTTCGAATTTCATGATCTCGCCAATGCCATGCTTGCGCTCCGTGCCTAAATCGCGACCATGCTAACGGTACTCGGGGTAGCGCAACAACTAGAGTTCATTCGGGAAAACGGGAGGCGAGTAGATGCGAGGAATCACACCATATCTTCAGGTCAGCAATACGGCGGCGGCTATCGATTGGTACACACAGGTGTTTGGAGCAACCGAGACGAGGCCACGTCTGGTCGCGCCGGATGGAAGATGCATGAATGCCGAGCTTGAGATTGAAGGGACCATCGTCATGCTCGCCGATGGGTATCCAGAGATTGGATCGATTAGCCCCGATGCGCTTGAGGGAACATCGGTTGTGCTTGACTTGCATGTTGCCGATGTCGACACGTTGTTCTCGAAGGCACTCGAAGCGGGCGCGGAAGAGGTCTTTCCATTGGCCGACCAGTTCTATGGCGACCGGGCGGGGCGAATTCGAGACCCTTTCGGTCACCATTGGATTCTGGCAACTCAGATTAAAGCGATGACCGGCGATGAAATGTTGGCTGAGTTCAGGAAGCTCTTTGCCTAACTAAAAGACCACGCCCACCGTTAGTCGCGCATTTAGAGGCGGCCCTGCCGAAGTATGTAGCACCGGAATCTGGCTGGCTGGCTGGCCTTGGCGCCAATTGCTGGTGTAGTGATACTCGCCTTCTCGGAGTTCCAGATTCAGGAGATTCTCGAGCTCCAAATCGACCCTCAACCACCGCCAATGGTAACCCAACGTTGCATCCGTCATGAGCAGCGTCGCGCCTTTAGCACCGTGTGGCAATGGGCGAGGAGCCACAACCAGCATGCGTAGTCCACCGCGAAATCCACTGTTGTGTGTTGCGATTGCCCGAATACCTGACACGAGCCAGGGAGCGAGTGGTACCTGGTTTCCGGACTCCACAAAGCGCGCATCCACCATCGTGAGGTCTGCGCTCAAGCTTAGCCAGTGAAGGGGATTCGAATACAAAACCAACTCGCCTCCCAACCGACGAGTTCCGTTTAACTCGAGATTTGTGCCTGAGACGTGGTCAAAGATGGACTCACGTTCGATGAACGTTGCAAACGCGGCCAAGCTGAATCCAATCCATTCCGATGGGTCCCACCGGGTTCCGATTTCAAACGCATCCGCAACTGTTGTCTGTGGCTCACCACCCATGAACAGGTCATCGCCAATTCCCATGCGGTCTGGTTCGAAGCCTGAGTAGGCACGTGCTTCTGGTGGCCGAAACCCGCGACCATATGCGGCAAACAGGCGCCACAAAACGGCCGGATGCCACATCACTGTTGCTCGCGGCGACACAACGATGTTGGTGCCTTCTCCCGTTGTTCCATCAGCAAGTGCGTTCTCAACATTGACGCGAACCAGGTCAAGTCTGCTGCCAACATCAGCTTCGAGGTTGTCTAATGGTGACCAACGAAATCCCGCAATTCCATGTATGATCATTTGGAGACCCGTCAGTTCGCGACGTGCCTCAATCTTCTCGAGGCTGAGCCCAACATTCGTCTCAGTTTGTGAAAAGACATCACCACGAATCCCGATACCGGAGTGTAGTGTCAGCGATTCGACCAGGCCCAAATGGTGCGTTGCCTGTGCGCCAAAGCTGACAGTCTCTTGAAATTGGTCTCGTCGGTCGCCGTTATCTGGATCGATAAGAAATCCAGTGAAGTTTTCGAGGAGGTCTAACCTTCGGTATCCGCCATATCCTGCCAGTTCAAACGAATCCGTGTCCTTCTTCCATTCGTAGTTTACAACCGCAAGCCCTCGAGTACTGCGGCCGTTCATGAGTGGGTCGTAAGTACCGTAGAAGTCGACAAACTCCTCTTCCACATCATCGTTTCGTAGTGTCCCTGGAAGCTCGAATTCAGAGTATCCAGCCAACGCTGTGACGGAGAGATTGCTTCGGCCAAGCTTTAAGAGACTTGCTCGACCGTTGAACGTGATGCGGTTCAGATTGCGACTTTCACCGAAGCCGTCATCGTGGGTTCCCTCGACAGCCGCAAATGTCTGGCCGTCACCGTCGGAAGGGGTGTAGCTGGCGAGTAGGCGATGCCTGTTGGTTGTGCCGAGTGTGTAGGCGGCCCGAAATCCCCGGTCTTCAAACGGGATTCCCATGCGGTAGTCGGCGGAACCCGCCATCGCGAATGCCCCTTGCGGCAAGGTAAATGGTCCCTTTGTGACGACCACACCTTGCAGAACCTCTGGGATAATGAACCCTAGGTCGATATAGCCCTGTGCATGAATATTGGACCATTCATTGATGGGAATTCCGTCGATTGTTAACTCGAAATCGGCCCCATGAATGGCGTCGAAGCCACGTATGAAAAATTGATGGCCTTTACCTTCACTGCCATGTTGAACAAGGGTCACACCAGGTACTTGCCGAAGCACTTCCTCGGCATTGCGATGTGGTGCTGCGGATATATCGCGAGCGGTCAACAGAGTCGTGGACGCGGTTTTGCTTAGCGCCCGTTGCTCCACAGCTTCTACTTCATAGTCGGCGCTGTCCTCGGATTGAGAATCGTCGATCTCGACCGATTGCGCATAAACTAGGGTTGGAAGAGAGGCTAGGAAGGCGGACAGGGTCCAGACTAATCTGCTGCGGTGGCTTCGCAGTGTCCCTCTCCATCGACATGGCCCAGTGTGCGGCTCTGCGCGATCAGCCATGTCCAAAGGTTATCAACTGTATTGTCGTTTCCGGGATCGTAGCTGCCGATGTCGGTTGATTCGAGTTCAGTTTTCGTGATGAAGCCGTCCAAGTCAGTGTCAGCGTCAGCGAGGGCCTGAAAGACAACTTGGGGTTCCTCGGCGACCAGACTGTCATAGAAGAAGTGGTCAGCGTGAACGGTGATTTGGAATGTTGCTTCGCCCCCGTCCGTGACCTTGGTCGTCGTTTCGCATGCGGTGTAGTTTGTCGCGTTTTCAAACGTCCAATTGAAGGTCTTTGTGTCGGCATCTTTGACAGCTGAGCCAGCCAACTCGACGTGGGTGATGCTAAAACTGGAGTTTGCGTGAGCCCCCACGGGAGCCACACCGCTCGAAATTCTATGACCAGCGCCCTCCGTTGGGACCGAGATATCCACGGGCTCAGAAACGGGGAAGCTCTTGTTGGCCACGTTCACAGCATCGATGGTCACCACAAAGGTATCAAAGTTGACTGACCATCCATCCGCCATCTCGTCTGCGGGAATGCCTAACTCGATGAAGTCCTCGCCGTAGGCGGTGATGTTCAGCGTGCCTTCACCTCCCTCTGACTTGTCATCGGAACATGCGGAAGCCAAGAACAATGCGGCTACAATGGCCAAGGTGTTACGGGGCGTCATGTGTTACTCGCTAAGATGAACATTGAAGTGGTCGTGCGTCTGAAATCTACGACGAATGATGTTGTAGACGTCCTCCGACTCCTCTCGATTGGGTGTGATGATGATTGAGTTGTCATCATCGAAGTCAAAATCATGAAAATCGACGTCATCGAAAAGGGTGTCACCTTCAAGAGGGTCTTCGACGCTAAATCGAAGGCCGAGTGTACCCTTCGTCTGGGAGTTGATAGTCGCTTCAAACGGCGCACCTACTAACTCTCGACCCTCAGGGGAATCGATGGTGATGTGAAAGCTAACCACA
Organism: bacterium; assembly: GCA_030427705.1. Classification (GTDB taxonomy): domain Bacteria; phylum Myxococcota_A; class Bradymonadia; order Bradymonadales; family Bradymonadaceae; genus JAUIBR01. The sequence goes on from JAUIBR010000019.1 coordinate 102,827, forward strand.
TGGTTCTCTTTCGTTGCTCGCCCTGTCAGCACAGCTGTGTGGCCGACCAGGTCGGCATTGCTTTGTACTTTTGACCCACGACCGAAGGTGAAGTTTGCGGCGCTGTAGTTGCCCTCAATAAGGGTGGCGGTCCCCAATTCGTCGCCGTCGTTTTCAAGCCAATTAATGTTGAAAATACCTGGCAGTTCACCAGTAATCTCACCGCCTTGATAGTGGCCTGGGTGGGCAAAAACCGGGGGGATAACTGCATCTGAAATGTGTTCAAAAAATGACTTGGTGTGAATTTCACCGGCAACCGTGAAAACGACGTCCTCGACGACAACATGGACCGATTCGAGCTCGACGTCATAGCCCAGATTTGTGGTTACAGGCGTGATTTGAGACCCGTCGATAACCACAGGGAGTTTGACGCGAGGTGCCTCATTGGGCTCACTACAACCCAAAAATGGAAGTGCCGCAATCGTCAGACCAACTGCTTTGAGGTGTGGTTTCGTCATGAAGACTTGCATGTTTCTCACCCAATAATAGGACGCGATGTTTCTAGCGATCGAGCTCATTCGAGTCAACGAGCTTATAGGTGAGTGCTTGACGGATGCAGAGGCGAACGTCGTCGGTATCTATGTCACCTTCTGGCAGCTTAATGCATCGGGTGCCTTCAAACTCCAAGTCCGTTGATTCGCGAAGTGAATCGACGATGGTCGTTTGGCAGTGCACGTACATCGCAAGTTGGTCGGAGCCTTTCACTGTGCCAATCCGCAAGGTGGTGCCCGCTGGATTCAGGTAGCTGATTTCGCCCCATTTCAGCGTTTCTTCCAGATGGCCGACGCCGTCCGTGGTGCTGGCCACGTCGTAGATGACTTCGCGCAGGTCCAGCAATCGCTCACGAATCGGTTCTTCGAAGGCTTGGAACGCCTGATATACTCGTTCGTCCATGTTGCGAAACTACGTGATATTGCGACAATGGGCCAATTCAACTTCCGGAGCAATTTTGGAAAATCACCGTATCTACAAGATGAGTTTTTCGAAGATCTACCCAGCCTACGTGGCGAAGGTCGAGAAGAAGGGCAGGACGAAGGAAGAGCTCGACCAAGTCATCGAATGGCTGACCGGGTTTGATGTGGACGCAGTCCAGGCGCATCTGGACGCGGAGACCACTGTCGAGGACTTTTTCGCGGCGGCCTCCATGCACGAAAATGCTGAGCTGATCAAAGGCGTCGTTTGCGGAGTGCGTGTCGAAGAAGTGCCGCATCCACTCATGAAGAAGATTCGGCAGATGGACAAACTCGTCGATGAACTCGCCAAGGGCAAAGCTATGGAGAAGATTCTGCGATGAACAACACAAGCGTTGAGTCTTATCTAGCAGAGGGTTGCGGTCGATGTGACAAGTTCCAGACGCCGGAGTGCAAGGTCCATACATGGCAGGAGGAGCTGCTTGCGCTGCGAGGGATTCTTCAGGACACCGAGCTCGAAGAGAATATGAAATGGGGCCAGCCCACGTATTCGTTGGACGGCAAGAACGTCTTGATGATGTCGACGCTATTGGATTGCGCCACTCTAAACATCTTCAAAGGCGCAGCGATCGACCACGATCTGCTGGAGAAGCCGGGGCCAAATTCTCGGTATGCGCGCTACCTGAAATTCCGCTCAATCGAAGAAGTGGAAAGCCAACGCGATGCCATCGTCAGCATCGTTAACACCGCGATTGCCAATGAGCGTAATGGGGTTGAAGTCGAGGTAAGTGATGAGCTCGATCTACCTGCCGAACTCACGGATCGTCTCGCGGCAGAACCTGAACTCGCGGAAGCATTCGAAGCCCTCACGCCTGGGCGCAAGCGCGGGTACATGATCCACATCGGCGGTGCGAAACAAAGCGATACGCGTGCCCGACGCGTCGAGAAATGCATACCAAAAATCATGGAAGGGAAGGGCTACAACGAACGGTAGCTAGTGACCATGATGCATTTGTGATGGGTCGTGGTCTGAGCCAGTTCGTGCTTGCCAGGTGGCGGCATCAACGACCTCTTGACGGTAGGTCGCGTGGCAGCTGGTGCATGCTTCGATCGTGTGTGACGTCGCAGCGAGGGCGGCCTTTTTATCTTTGGCCTTCGCAGCTTCACCAATCTTGTCTGCACGTTTGTGGAACTCCAGGGCGAGTTCGGTGAAGCCTTCTGCTCCCGCACCCATGTGTTGACACATTTGCTGCATCTGGGGCGAAGACTCGATCATTGCGGAAGCCTTCGCGACCGCCTCCCAATCGTCTTTCGCCAGCCGATCCGTGATCTTTTGGATGGCAACCAGGTGCTCCATCATGTTCTGTTTCTGGTGCCAGGCCATCATCGGCTGCAGTGGTACGGGCTTGCGGTTGTCCATCGCTGCAAGCTCATCAAGAGGCGCACAGTTACTGGCCGGAGCGGAAGTCGGAGATTCCTGGGGAGCAGGGTCCGTCGCGGGTTGAGCGTCGGTTTCTACCGACTTGGGGGCGGGTTTGGGCGTCTGCTCGCACGCGGTAAAGACGAGTAGCGCGGCGACAACTAGCCAGACTTTGGTTTTCATTCTTTCTCCGTAACTTCGATCATCGCATCTGTGATCGATAAGAGTGCGTTCGCTCGTATGTGCGAGGGAGAATTTTGTCAACTGCTTGACCTGTGGAGCCTTTAATCGTAGATCGACGATGAAGCTGAAGCGGGTGTCAAAATGGACAAGTACGGAAATCCCCCCAAGTTAAAGAAGCCAGAGTTTCCGGAGTTTGAAATCCGGAATGACCCACCAAAAATTTTGGTGCTCTATGGGTCGCTTCGGTCGCGGTCATACAGCCGCTTCCTGGCTGAGGAAGCGGGACGAATTCTGGAAGGACTGGGATGCGAGGTCCGCTTTTTCAACCCCGAGGGGCTTCCGGTGAAAGCGGAAGGTCTTGAAGACCATCCAAAGGTTCAGGAACTGCGGGAGCTTTCACATTGGTCCGAAGGGCAGGTTTGGTCATGCCCCGAGATGCATGGAACGATTACCGGGGTCTTCAAGAACCAGATTGACTGGATTCCGTTGAAGGTCGGTTCTGTGCGGCCTACGCAGGGACGGACTCTGGCCGTCATGCAGGTGTCGGGTGGTTCGCAGTCGTTCAACGTTGTGAACACGCTGCGGGTGCTTGGTCGTTGGATGCGCATGATCACGATTCCCAACCAATCGTCTGTGGCCAAGGCCTATCAAGAATTCGACGCGGACGGGCGGATGAAGGATTCATCCTACCGCGACCGCGTCGTGGATGTGATGGAGGAGCTCTACAAGTTCACGCTGCTAACGCGTGACCTTCGAGAGTTCATGGTCGACCGTTACAGCGAGCGCCGCGATGCGGCATGGAACGCTGAAATCGACATCGACATTCTCTAAGCGTTTGGATCTTTGGTCAGCCGAAGGTACGGGAACTTCACGTCAATCTCGCCGAATTTCGCGCGTGCTGCGTCGTCATCCAGGCTGAGTCCGACGACCACATCTTTGCCGGGTTGCCAATCGGCGGGCGTCGCGATTGGGCCGGCGTCGGTCGCCTTGACTGCATCCAACGCACGGATGATCTCGCCGAAGTTACGACCCACGGACATCGGGTAAGTCATCATCAGGCGAATCTTCTTGTCTGGGCCGATGATGTACACCGTTCGCACCGTCGCGCTGTCGGCCGCGGTTCGGCCATCGGGGAGGTACGCTTCGGCTGGAAGCATGTCGAACAACTTCGCAACGTTGAGGGACGTGTCATCGATAATGGGGAAGCTCGCAGGCGCATCGGCAAACGCTTCGATGTCTTTCTTCCATTTGTGGTGTTCTTCGACGCTGTCGACGGAAACGCCCATCACCTTGGTGTTTCGTTTTTCAAACTCTCCTGCAAGTCGAGCCACGGCGCCAAACTCGGTGGTGCAAACAGGTGTGAAGTCTTTGGGGTGGGAAAACAGGACGGCGTACCCATCTCCGATCCACTCATGGAGGTTGATCTGGCCTTCGGTTGAGTCAGCAGTGAAATTCGGGGCGGTATCATTGATTCGCAAGCTCATGGTGAACTCCTTAATTAAGTAAACGAGGATCGAGCATCTTGCGACCTGATGCTATGCACCCGGAACCCCCCCGGCAAGCCTCGAGTTGTGACGATTCGGTCACAATCTGGAGCCCTTGACTTACAAGTGATTGGATCTACTATTCAAATGTTCGTTTGAGTATTTGAGAAAAAAGATATGAGACAATCTGAGACTCGGAACTTCAAAGACACGGCGTGGTCGCATTTGGCCTCGATCGGTAAGGCGTTATCCAGCCCAGCGCGGCTGGAAATTCTTGAGCTCATCTCGCAGTCATCCCTAACCGTCGAGGCGATTGCTGCGACCATCGACCAGTCTGTCGCGAACACTTCGCATCACCTTCAGGCGCTCAAGCGCGCTCACTTGGTGAAGTCGGCTCGAGATGGAGTGCATGTTTCCTACTCGCTGGCCGGAGACGACGTGGCGTCGCTATTGGGGACGTTGCAAGAGGTGGCAACGACGCACATCGCGGAGCTGCAACAACTGACGCAGACGTTTTTCAGCTCCCGGGACCAGATGGAGCGCGTCGACCGAGAGACCTTAGTTGAGCGACTGCGCGCCTCGGAGGTCGTATTGCTAGACGTCCGGCCTGAGCACGAATACGACGCAAAACACCTTCCGGACGCACTCTCGGTTCCGTTGCATACGCTTGAGTCTCGCTTAGCTGATCTTCCAAAAGATAAGCCCATTGTTGCGTACTGCCGCGGACCGTTTTGCACGTTGTCGGCCGCAGCAGCGCAGAGGCTGCGCGACCTTGGTTACGACGCTCGTCGGACCGACGTGTCCGTCAATACCCTGACAAATCAAGAGCATTGGGATGCTGTGTATGCCGACAAACCGCTTGATGGGGTGAGCTGGTATCGACCACATTTGGACCAGTCACTGGAAATGATCGACGAAGTGGACCTGCCAAAAGACGCGCAAATCGTAGACGTGGGCGGGGGCGCGGCGACGTTAGTCGATGATCTATTGGAGGACGGTTTCGAAAACCTTGCTGTCTTGGACATTTCCCTGAACGCGTTAAACCGCAGCGCGGAGCGGCTGGGAAAGCGTTCCCGGGATGTTCGTTGGATCGTGGGCGATGCGTCGACAAACCACTTTGCGGAATCGTCCGTTGACCTGTGGCACGACCGTGCCGTGTTTCATTTCATGACCGACCCGAATCAACGCGATGCGTATCTATGCCAGGTGAAGCGCTCAGTTCGTCCTGGGGGATATGCGTTGATCAGCACGTTTGCGCCCGACGGGCCGGACAAATGTAGTGGATTGCGGGTCAGGCAGCATACGCCTGCGGAGATTGCTGAAGCGCTTGGCCCTGACTTTGAATTGGTGGACCAAGCGCGCGAAGAGCACAAAACGCCATGGGGTTCGACGCAGGTCTTCAGCTATGCGCTATGCCGAAGACGCTAGACTTCGTCATCCTCAAGCTCGGTGGATTGATACGCGGTGAAAAACCAGAACCGAGCGCCTTCCTCGTCATCTTTGTGGGTGGCAACAGGCTCAAGCATTTCTGAGATTTGGACGTTGATGGTCTTCACAAATCTGCGCAACGTGTTCTGGAATTCTGGTGATTTGTCGTCCCAACGCACCCGCCAAAACGTCGCCGAGTGTCTTGGGTCGGCGCTTTCCAAAGCCAGTGCCTGCAGCAGGTTCATCGCCTGTTCATAGCTTCGCTGCATCGCCATCCATGCATGGTCGCCTTCCGCGCGCATCAGCAATTCACCAGACATCGCCCAATACTCCGCCACACGCTCCACCTCCAATCCTAGGTCGGCGGCCACTTCCGATTGGCTTACCGTTGGTTCGGCTCGACGACGAATCTCGATGTAGTCTCTCAATTCTTCGTCAGTCACGACTCGAGACGGCTCAATGGATAACGTCAACTGGTCTCCATCTTCGCTGACCCAGCCGCTATCGATCATGTTGTTGAGTATGGAGGCCAAGACGACTGGTGGAACACGGCCGGTCCGCGAGGCCAAGTCCTCACGCGACATTGAGCCGTTACGGAGGATATCCACGACGTTGGTCCAGACGGAGCGGCCTTGAACTTGGATTGCATCGGCAGCCGTCGCATATCGACGCTGAAGGGTGCGATGGCTCATGCCAAGCATGTCCGCTGCCACGCGCCTGGGCACGCCGCGCTCGCCAAGCTCATCGACCATCGCGACGAAGATGGTGTCCAGGAGCCAATCGACGCGCATTCGGGCGCCATCATTGGTCGCCAGCGTTGCCAACATCTGGCCGGTTTGCCTGGCAACCGTTGACGCGTACCGCTCAAGCGCTCCGGTCCACTGGTTCATGATCGTCGCCTCGTTTGGAGTTAGCGATCACGCTAACCGAGGCAACGCATGCGAGCAACCGCGCCTACGGACGAAGGTACATCGTGCTGAACTCGCTCCAGTCGGAGCATCCCGAACTATTGCAGGCTGCGACCGAGAACGCGTACCAACGCTCGGGCTCGCGAAGGGTGGTGCGGACGCGATTGGAGTTGACCTGTTGTTCCGAAACGTAGGTGAGCCACGAGTTTCCATCGTGGTGGCGCATTCGGAATTTGTAGTGGGTTGCGCCCGACACCGAATTCCAGCTCATCGATGGCGTTTCATCCGAGATTACCGAGCTCTTTACCGGCTTGAGATTTGACGGAACAGCTAATGAACCTGTGCTGCTCGAACTAGAACTCGAACTCGTATTGGAGGAGCTTGAGGTCGAGCCAGAACTTGTTGAGACGCCGTACGTAAAGTCGGATTGTGCGGCCGCCGAACATCCGGAAGACTTGCAGGCGGAGACGGTGAATCGGTAGTACCCGCCTTCATCACGAAGCGTGACGCGCGCGCTTGTCCCGCTGGTTTCGACGCTGCCGAACTCGCGGTAGCTGCTGCCGCTGCGCTTTTGGATCGACACCTGGTAGTTGGTTGCACCCGACACCCGGTTCCACGTCAGCCTCACATCAGTTGTAGAGATGGGGCCATTCGGCGATAGGCCCGACGGCGAGGAAATTGAACTCGAAGTGGAAGAACTCGAACTCGATGACGAGCTTGATGAACTCGAACCGCTCGATCCTGTGTAGCGCGACATCTTACGTTGCACCTCACGCCGGCAGACCGGGCACATTTCTTTGCCAAGCGTCCGCATCAGGCAATCGTGAGCCGGGCGGTAGCGTCCACGTGCGCAGTAACCAGCGCCCTCAAACGCGCCGATCGTGCCACGTCGTGCACTCGTTGGAGTTGGCAGGCGATTGGTTGTGACCATGTCACGCCAGGGCAAGTTGTTGACGGACTTCGCGACGTTCGGGCCCACAAAGCAGATGTTTCCGGGACGTGGTGTGTCGTATTCGTCCATCAGTCCGAACAGGGCGTGACCAATCTCATGTGCCACGGTTTCGGCGACGTGCGCGGGTCGTGCTGTAACGATCATTCCGTTTCGCGCGCACCCGCCGGTTTGCGTGCGATTGGCGAGCACAATGACGACATCGGCACCGGCACGGTCGCCCAAGTTCTTGGCAGCCTGCTGTCCACGAGAATTTGCGAAGAATACACATCGGTCGACGCCTGAGATTCCGCCTGCGGTTTCGAATGCTGTGTCACGCGGTCGACCATTCGACCCGATGCTGCGCGAGCGAGATTTCACGTCTTGTCGCCAAACGTTGAAACCAGTCCAGTTGTCACGATATGCGGGCTTGCGCTTCAACTTCGTGACGATGCTGTTGACGTGGCTGTGAAACTGGCGAAGGTCGCTTTGTGAGTAGCCCTCTGGCAGGAACAGAATATCGATTTTGTCGCGGCTTGAACCGTGGTCGACGACTTTGACAGGATTGCCAACGACATCGGCCGAGTTCATCAACTCCGACTGCCGCTCGACTAGCGTCGACGGGTCGAAATCGACTTGGCCTACGAGGTCGCCTGTTTCTGACCGCAGCTCGAGCGTTCCGCTTGTCTTCGGGATACGAATCTCGAACAGACCAGTACCGGCGATGACCTCAACCGGGTCCGGATTTCCGTCTTCGTCGAACTCGCTGACCAGGACGCGCGCATCTGGGATGTCTTCTTCGTACACCTCTGAGCCGTCATCGGGGCGGAAACTAAGGCGTAGCGTCTCTGTCGAATGCGAGTGGGTCTGCACCTGCTCGTAGTCCGTGGCGTCTCGGATGTCGACGATCTCCAAACCCGAGTCGCGAAGCGCGAGTGTGACTTGAGATTCACCAGATTCGACATCCACGGAGCCAGTACATGCCACGGTGAGAAGCGAGAAAACTAGAACGAAGAGAGCACCAAAACTACGCATCTTGTTCATCGGTCAGCCATCCATTTTGCAGTAATCATCCGAACTGCAATCAGGGTAGGGACATGTAGGTAAACATGCGTACGTCAAAGATGACGTATGCAGATTATTCCCCGAGGCGCCTGGCGTGTGTTAGCATTCTCGCATGCTAAAAATCATCATCTTGTGCATCAGCCTTGCGCTGATTTCGTGCTCGGACAGTGACACCGTCAAGACGTCCCGAGCAAACAACGTTAACAATGCCAACAACGTCAACAACACCAACAACGTCAACAACACCAACAACGCTGAGCCTTGTCTGACAGGGCAGACGTTATGCGGTGATGGTTGCTACACCCTGTCCTCAACCGAAGAACACTGCGGCGAGTGCGACAACGCCTGTGAGACCGGGGAGTTCTGTGTTGAGGGGGCGTGCGAGGCCGCGCCATGTACTGATACGACGTGTGATGAAGCGTGCATCGATACCGATAACGACGCCAGGCACTGCGGCACCTGCGATAATGCGTGCGGTCCAGGTGAGCAGTGTGTCATGGGAGCCTGCGAGCTCGGTTGTGGCGGTGCCACACCAACGCTTTGCGGTGACAGCTGCGTCGACACGACCGTCGACCGCAATAACTGCGGCGCGGACGCGGCAGATTGTTCGGGCGGCAGCGTTTGTGTCGCCGGCGAAGTCTGTGTGAACGGCGCTTGCGAACAAACGTGTGGTGGAATGACACCCACGCTGTGTGGAACGAGCTGCGTCGACACCAGTGTCGATCGCAACAATTGCGGGGCCGACCCGACGGATTGCTCGGGCGGCTCAGTCTGTGCCGCCGGCGAGGTTTGCAGTGGCGGCGCGTGCGTCCAAACCTGTGGAGGTTCCACGCCAACGCTATGCGGCACTAGCTGTGTCGACACATCGGTAGATCGAAACAACTGTGGCGCGGATCCCGGGGATTGTTCGGGGGGCACCGTCTGCATGGCCGGAGAGGTCTGTGTGAACGGCAGCTGCGAACTTAGCTGTGGTGGTTCGACACCAACGCTGTGCGGTTCAGGTTGTGTCGACACCAATGTGGACCGAAACAACTGCGGTGCCGACCCAGGCGATTGCTCCGGCGGAGACGTCTGTGTGGCGGGCGAACTGTGTAGCGGCGGCACGTGCGGACTCTCGTGCGGTGGCTCAACGCCGACCCTCTGCGGCGATGCCTGCGTCAATACGCAGACGGCGCGAAACTTCTGTGGCGCTGACCCGACGACGTGCGCTGGGGGAGACGTTTGTTCGACGGGTGAACAGTGCATCAATGGCACCTGCACGCTGATTTGTCCTACTGGTCAACAGAATTGCAACGGCGCTTGCGTTGATACCACGAATGATTCCAATCACTGCGGAAACTGCAACTCCCCCTGTGCCAATGGGCAAGTGTGTACGAACAGCGTATGTGTGGCTTCTCCCATCGATTCTCAATGCACTCAACCCTACAACAACCTGACTTTGGCCGGCCGAAGCATGAATGCGATGGCAAGCGGAACGCTTTGCGATGATTCAACCGACAGCGCCGTATCAAGCGATTGGGCCGGTTCTGGCTGGTACCGGTTCACCGGTGCTGCCGGCACACAGATGCAAACCTCGCCGCCGCCGGATGACCGGTCGACCTGCGATACAAGCGCCAAGGGGTGGTTGAATGGAGCCCATCCGAGTGTCGCTGATGGCGTGGTCACTCGCCAGGTTTGTTACAATTTCTCGAGCAACACGTGTTGGCAAAACAACGACATTGAGGTTGTGAACTGCAACGGGTTCTACTTGTACAATCTGCCCGATGTCGCGTTTTGCTACCTGGCCTATTGCGCCGAATAGTCACCTGAGGCCTCGTAGCCGATGACCCGTGGTCTGACAGCTTCATTAACCTGCATAGCGATGGCAGGGGTTTGCTACCAAGTAGCGCTCGTGCGCGCGCTGTCCATTGTGCTCTGGTACCACTTCGCGTTTCTGGTTGTATCCAGCGCTGTGTTGGGCTTTGGGCTCAGCGGTATGGTGATGGTGCTTCGGCCGAGCCTCACAAAAGCCGAAGGCCTTCCCTCACGTCTAAGAGCGGTCGCGACTGCCCTCAGCGCTGCGGTCCTAGTGGGTTATGCGGTCCTTGCCTTCGTGCCCTTCGACCCTTTTAGTATCGGGCTTGATTCCACCCAATTTGTCTGGGGTCTGGTCTATATTCTGGCCATGATGTTTCCGTTCTTCCTCAACGGATTGTTCATCGGGATCATCCTGGTTCATCACGCGGACCAGGCCGGCCGCCTTTACGCGTTCGACCTTGTCGGAGCAGGCATTTCTGCCGTGGCGACGCTCTTGCTATTCAGTGTTGTCGGAGGCGAAGCGACGTTGCTCTTAGCCGCGGTCCTGGCGGCCGGAGCAGCTGTTTGCATCTCGCCGTCGAAGACCTCGGCGATGACAATGACGGGAGCGATCCTGCTCAGTGTTGTCTTTGCCGCATTTGTGCCGCTGCGCGTGACCGAAGACAAGGTCATCGGCGCGGTTCCTATCGCAAATCTACTTTCTGACCCAGACCGCACGTTAGAGACTCGATGGAACTCATTGGCCCGCATCGATGTCGTCGCGTTTTCCGACCGGCAACGCGATATCTTGATCGATGCTGGGGTTGCGCTGACTCGATTGCCCCACGTCGCCAAACCCATCGACGAATACCCACCATCGACGGACTTCTTGGCATTGAGTTTCGCGCAGGTCGACGCCCCCAAGGTCCTTATTCTGGGCTCCGGCGGTGGCTGGGAAGTTGCGTTGGCGTTGACGCACGATGCTCCCAAAGTCACTGCTGTCGAGTTGAATCCGGCGATCGTGGACCTTGTCCAAACTACGCAATCTGACTGGGTAGGAGGCATCTTTGCTGACCCTCGGGTCGAGTTGGTCGCCGACGAAGCCCGGGCGTTTCTGAGCCAGAGCGACGACCACTGGGACGTCATCATAAGTGCGCACACCATCTCAAACGCAGCGACCGCATCCGGTTCGATGAACCTTGCAGAGAGTCACACTCTGACACTGGAGGCGTTCGACACCTACCTGGATCGAATCTCAGACCGCGGAGTTCTGCACATCACCCGTCCTGAAGCGCAACTACCTAAGCTGGTCGCGACGGCTGCAGAAGCGCTTCGACGACAAGATTTGGAGCCCAAAAACCGCATCGTTGCATTTCGTTTTGGACGCTCCCCTGGTTCGTCGTTTGCCGCGGGTATCTTGGTCGCGAAGGACCCGTCGGTGTTGGAAGGCGTGGTTTCGAAGATGCCTGCACACAGCGCAAGTCCGCTATGGGCGGTCACCGAAGGCGTTATGGAACCCCGTTACATAACGGCTGTTACACATCCCGAGAAGTTCAATCTAGCGACAGATGACAGGCCGTTTTTCAACATCACCATGCAGTGGTCCGAAATCACGTTGGACGACGTGAAGGATGTTCTGGGCGCAGGCGAAGGTGGCCGGCTGGCATTGGAAGGAAAGCCCGTCAGTGAAGTGTCGTTGCTCATCCTACTGGTGCTGGTGTTCTTTGTTTCCGTTACCGCCATCGGCGTGCCGTTGTGGATTCGGCGTGACTCGCTTCCAGAGGGGCTGGCGCGTGGTGCAAAGGTGGCGCTGTTCTTTTCCGCGTTGGGTGTCGGTTACATGTATGCCGAGCTTGGTTTGGTGCACCGCCTGGGCGTGTTCCTCGGCTCGCCAACACTCACATTTGGCGTTGTCGTGGCCGGGATGCTCTTGTCGAGCGGGGTGGGCGCAGCCGTGTCTCAACGACTTGATTTGAGGTCGGCACCCATTGCCGTGGGTGCAGCGGCGCTCGTGCTCGCAGCCGTCGCCCTGACGAGCGGACCCATGATCCAGTTAGCGCTGTCATTCGGCGAGTGGATGCGGCTTTTGGCTGCGTGCCTGGTGGTCGTGCCCGTAGGGTTCGCGCTGGGATTTGCGTTTCCATTAGGCATGCGCCGGTTGGACACCGTGGATGGCGGCTACCTGCCGATTGCTTGGGGTTTCAACGGTTTCGCGAGCGTTATCGGGTCAGCGACCTCGATCATCTTGGCCAGCGCACTCGGCTTCAGCTGGTTGTTGTTCGTGGCTGCCGCGATCTATGTCGTCGCGGCGTTGCTCATCGCAGAGCTCGGTCGCTCATAGAATCGGCGCTTCGCATTGTCGGGTGCATCCGTCGCCGTCGTTCGTATTGGCGTCGTCGCACTCTTCTTCACCGTTACGAATCCCATCGCCGCAGTAAGGAGCTTGGGTGCAATCCGGATTGCATCCACCGTACTCACCAAGGTTGTTCGCCCAGCCGTCGTCACAGTCTTCCGGGCCGTTGACTTCCCCATCCCCGCAGTACGGGCTGCGCATCTGACAGTCGTTTGAACACCCGCCGTAGCTGCCATCGTTGACGCCATCGTCGCAGACCTCATCGCGAGGCTGCACGACTCCATCTCCGCAGTTGCCAGCAGGCGTGCAGTCTGGGTTGCACCCGTTGTAGCGTCCGTCGTTATTGGCGACCCCGTCATCGCAGATTTCCGGCCCGTTCAACACCATGTCGCCGCAGTATCCGCCAAACGACAAGCAGTCTGCTGCGCAGCCATTGTACGACCCATCGTTAACCCCATCGTCGCAAACCTCTCCGCGGGTAACGACGCCGTCGCCGCACATCTCGACACACTGCGAGCTCTTCTTGACGAAGCCCGTGAGCTCGATCTCGAAGTTGCTGGCAGACGTGTGTCGCTCCGCGTGGAAGATGACCATCTCGACAAGTGGGTTCGGATTTTGCGCCGTCACCAGGGAATCCAAATGGGCTCGGCATGCTTGAACAATCCCGCGTTGCGTTGCGTTGGCCTCTTGGGTCGGGTCGGCGAGGTTCATGGTGGCCCCGATTTCAGGATGGATGCCGCCAACGTCCAGGCAGAGCACGCCGTCGATGAAGACCCAAAGGTCGTCGTCGCCAGAGAAACTCAGCACTTCGTCGCCCTCGTATTCAAAGAAGAAACGCGTTTCTGTGGTGAAGTTAAAGTTGTGGTCGCCGCCGTCGTTGACGGACCCGCTCGACGTCCTGAGCGCTTCGCCTTGTCCAATCCAGCCCGCAGTATCGATTGGATAGAAACCACTGGTGCTGTGCGGAGCAAAACCCTCAGCGGTTGAATCGTAGGCGAACGTGTCTCCGTTTGCTGGACGGGTGAGCGTCAGAGAGCGCAGAACCTCCACGTTCCACGGGCTTGCGCTGTCGTACCACTCCAAAAACCGGGTATCGAATTTCGGAAGCCCGGTCCCATCGTTGGTTGGTGCGGCTTGATACGAAAGTTCTGGAACGCCAGCGGCTCCCAGCGTGGATTTCACCACCCCAAACGAGATGACGCCGTTGCCATCGTTCGGGTCGTTAAAGTCTGGGTGGCCGTACTCGACCATGTCGTCGTCGTACCACTGGATTCCTTTGAAATCGCGAATGATAAGCGGAAGCACAAACGTGTTGGGCAACGGTTCGGGCTGGATGCTGCACATCCACCCTGATTCGACAGTGCAGGTCGACGAGCATCCGTCGCCGTCGTTGGTGTTGCCGTCGTCACATGGCTCCTGATTCGGGCCGGGCAGGATGACACCGTCCCCGCAAATAGGCGTGCATGTTCCACCCGAGCAGTCGGGGTCGTTTGTGCAATTGGCGGAGCATCCATCGAACGGGCGCAGATTCCCGTCATCGCACTGTTCGGTGCCTTCTTTCATCCCGTCGCCACACGTGGTTCGGAAGCACGACATGCTTGGTGGGCAGGCCCATCCGTTTTCGATCGTGCATGTCGGTGAGCAGCCATCGTTGGGGTCGGTGTTGTTGTCGTCGCATTGTTCCAAACCGGCCAGGAAACTGTCGCCACATTCGGCCGCCCGGCACGCTGCGCCAGCGATCGCACACTCCCAACCTTGTTCAAGCGCGCAATCCGCGGTGCAACCGTCGTCGTTGTCCGTATTACCATCGTCGCATTGTTCGCCGGGGCCTACGCGTCGGTCGCCGCAGACCACGGTGGACTCGCACGCTTGTCCTGGCGTTGGGCAGATGAAGTTTGGCTCCACCGCGGCGCAATTGCTGGGGCAGCCGTCACCGTCATCCGTGTTCATGTCGTCACATGCCTCGTCCCCGGCGACAATTCCATCGCCACATTGCTGCGCGATGCAGTCACCGGTCTGCAGGCAGACCCATCCAGCTTCAACGGTGCACGTTGACGAGCAGCCATCTCCGTCGTTGGGGTTATTGTCGTCACACGCTTCATCGCCGACGACGAAGCCATCGCCACATTCTGCGCTCACACACGCTTCACCTGGCGTTGGGCAGCGCCAGCCGTCTTCGATGGTGCCGCAATCTGCGGAGCATCCGTCGCCATCTTCGGTGTTTCCGTCGTCGCAAGATTCGGTATCGGACAACGCTTTGTCGCCGCAGACGTCTTGGACCTCGCAGTCCCCGTTGGGGGTGCAGAACCATCCCGGTTCGACCATTAGACAGTTACTCGCGCAGCCGTCGCCATCTTCGGTGTTTCCGTCGTCGCAAACTTCGTTGCTGTCCCGAACACCATCACCACACACCCCTTCACTCTTGTTATTCGAGTTGTTGGCGTTGTTCGTATTATTGGTGTTGTTCGAGTTGCTGGTCGTGTCGTCGCCACAACCGAAACCAACGAAGAGAGCCACTAAAAGGGTCAGGCCAATGCGTTTCATGGTGTCCCACGGGGAAGAATAAGGGTGCGAATGGTCGTTATGATAGCGGAGTCCGGCTCGGAGTTCAGTAGAGTTCCTGTGACAATACAACCCAAATCGGAGTAGTTCTTTGCACATGCGCACTGTCCATGATCTAATGGCAAACGACAGGACGTCGATTCAACAACTTACCGAGTAGAACACATGGATGTGTCATCATCAGGCAAGACCGTCGGGCTTGCCGTCTCAATCGTATTGAACATCGTATTGGTTGGAATGCTGGTCTCGTCTAAGACGGACGCACCAGACGTGGCCTTGTCCGCGAACACGCAGGCATCCGAAGTGGAAGAGATCGTGACTCCTGAACCCAAAGCGGATGAGGAAGCGGCGCTCGAAGAGACCGAACCCGAGCCAGAAGTCGCAGAAGCCGACCCTGAGCCAAAAGCCGAAGAAGCGCCCGTTCAGCTCGAGGGCACGCAGGTTACCATCGCTTCGATCCAGGGCAGCATTCCACAGACGCTCGCGAAGGCAGCGGCACCGTACGGCGATTTCGTGAGCGCGACGGTGTCGCGACTGTTGGTATGGGACCATGACCTTCGCCGCGATCTCAGGGCAGGGGATAAGCTTGAAGTCGCATGGACGACGGGGACGTCCGATACGGTCGTCATCGAGGCGGCGCGGTTCCACTCGCAGAAGTTCAATCGAAAGACGACCGCTTATAAGTTCAAGGCCAGCGGTGACAAGCACCCGTCGTATTGGTCGGCAGAAGGGGTGGAATTGCCTCATCGTCTGAAGAAGAGCCCCATGAAGGATTACGAGCAGATTACGAGCTTGCTGAAAGACCGACCGAACCACAAAGGCATGGACTTCAAGGTCGATGTCGGGACGCCGGTGATGGCATCGTTCCCAGGCACCGTGACGCGTGCGAATTGGAACTGGAAGGCCAATGGAAACTGCATCGAGATCAAACACGACGACGGTGTCTACGCCAAGTACCTGCACCTCTCTGAAAACAAGGTGAAAGCAGGTGACCGCGTCAATGCCGGTGAGGTCATCGCGTTGTCTGGAAACACGGGGCGCTCCACCGGACCGCACCTTCACTACCAACTCAATCGCGGCGCGCGCGGCAAGGTCATCGACCCGATCGATTACCATGGAGCGACCCGTCGCAAGCTGCCGGAAGCAGATAAGGCCAAGTTTGCCGACGTGGTTAAGAACGCCAACGCGCAATTGGAATCGGCGGTCGCCACGAACTGATGAGCAAGACCTTCGACAAGAAGTTTGGGAAGGAATTCATCGGCAATGTGCCTAAGAAGCCTGGTGTCTACCGCTTCTTCAGTGACTCAGATCGGGTTGTCTACGTCGGCAAGGCGAAGGACTTGAGGGCTCGGCTCAGTCAGTACCGAAACGCGAAGCGAACCAAAGCACATCGCAAGATGAAGCGGATTATTCGCCGGAGCGTTCGGCTTGAATTCGAAGAGACGGATAACGAGCTAGCCGCGCTCCTGCTTGAAGACCAGCTGATCAAAGAGTTGAATCCGCGGCTCAATGTCGCTGGTGCGTTTAGCTTCATGTACCCAAGTCTTGGTGTAAAGCGGGAAGGGCGCGACCTGACCATCGCGTACTCCACGGAACCGCCAAATCTGGAAGACCAGGGTTTCACCCTGTTTGGCTCATACAGAAAGCGCGTTGTCACGAGGGCGGCGTTTGATGCGCTCGAGGACTTGCTCGGTTGGCTTGGTCACCACGAGCGTCCCAATCCCCGAATCGAGTATTCAGCATGCCGGCGATTCCGCCAAATCCCACAGGACCTGGACGCGCCGCTGTCTGAGCTCCTCAATGGGACGTCATCGGCGTATCTCCAAGCGCTATTTTTGGCACTGCTGGAAAAGCCGGACGCGCGTCGCGAAGCTGAGGACGTGCAGAGCGCGCTGAAGACACTTCAAGCTTTCTACGACGAGGAAGCCGTTCGGCTGCAGAAGATCCTCGCAGCGGAAGGCGCAACCTATATCGACCAAGAAGATTGGGACGCCGCCAACATCCGTTGCACCCGTCAACCCTCTGCCTAGTCCCCTATTCTGAATAGGATCACATCTATTGCACAAATTGCGATAGCCCTTGCCTATTGGTCGCATAGATTATTGGTTTTGGAGCTATCGTTCTGAGATCGTATAGTGCGCTCCGTGAGAGCCGTTATCCCATTAGTTCATGCGGGGAAACGCATATTTTTCATCGGGACGAGGTGTGAATCGCAGGCAGGCGAAAAAATTACAGTATTTGTAATGCTTCGAATCCCTTTGCAACGCATCTTTTCCCTAGTACACAGATCGCAACAATCACACACAAACACGTTCAGAACACGTTTTGGAGACACAAATGAGCAACGAAAAGAAGTGCCCTTTTAGCGGAGCGTTTCGTCATACGACGTTCGAAAACCGCTCGAACAAGGACTGGTGGCCAAACCAACTCAACCTCGGCATTCTCAGCCAGAATACGCCAGACACGAACCCTTACGGCGCAGAATTCAACTACGCTGAAGAGTTCAAAAAGCTGAACCTCGCCGAGGTGAAGGCTGACCTTGAGAAGGTCATGACCGACTCGAAAGATTGGTGGCCAGCTGACTACGGTCACTACGGTCCATTCTTCATCCGCATGGCTTGGCACAGTGCTGGAACGTACCGTATCCACGACGGCCGCGGCGGCGCAGCTTCCGGGACGTTGCGTTTTGCTCCGTTGAACAGCTGGCCGGACAACGGCAACTTGGACAAGGCAGTTCGTTTGCTTTGGCCTGTGAAGAAGAAGTACGGACGCCAGATTTCGTGGGCCGACCTCATCGTGCTGACGGGTAACGTCGCACTTGAGTCGATGGGATTCGAGACCTTCGGTTTCGCAGGCGGTCGCGAAGACGCTTGGGAGCCAGAAATGGACGTCAACTGGGGAACGGAAGACACCTGGTTGGGTGACGAGCGTTACACCGGTGAGCGTGAGCTTGACCGGCCACTTGGCGCCGTCCAGATGGGTCTGATCTACGTCAACCCAGAAGGACCAAACGCAAACCCTGACCCTGTCGCATCCGGAAAGGACGTCCGCGAGACGTTCGCACGCATGGCGATGAACGACGAAGAGACGGTTGCATTGGTTGCCGGCGGTCACACGTTCGGTAAGTGCCACGGCGCTGCACCTGACTCAAACCTTGAGCGCGAGCCAGCAGGCGCGCCACTCGAGCAGATGGGTCTTGGTTGGAAGAGCAACTTCAACACCGGTGTCGGCGGCGACGCCGTGACCTCTGGTATCGAAGGTGCTTGGACGAACACCCCAATTGAGTGGGACCACACCTACCTGGACATCTTGTTCAAGTATGATTGGGAACTCACGAAGAGCCCAGCCGGTGCACAGCAATGGGTGCCATCTAACCCAGAAGCACAGGGTACCGTTCCGGACGCACACGACCCGAACAAATCGCACGCTCCGATCATGACCACCGCTGACCTGGCGATGCGATTTGATCCGGCGTACGAAAAGATCGCACGTCGTTTCCACGCGAACCCAGACGAGTTCAAAGACGCGTTCGCCCGCGCTTGGTTCAAGTTGACCCACCGCGATATGGGACCAAAGGTGCGCTTCCTTGGAGCTGAAGTCCCAAGCGAAACGCTCATCTGGACGGACCCAACGCCAGCTGTTGACCACCCATTGGTCACTGCCGAAGACGTGGTGAGCCTCAAGCAGACCATTCTGGATTCGGACCTGACCATCTCGCAACTTGTCAGCACTGCATGGGCTTCGGCGTCGACGTTCCGTCAGACCGACCTTCGCGGTGGTGCAAACGGCGCTCGTATCCGACTTGCACCTCAGAAGGATTGGGAAGCAAACAACCCAGCTGAGTTGGCAAAAGTGCTTTCGGCGCTTGAGAGCATCCAGAGCGATTTCAACAGCTCCGGAAACACCAAGATTTCGATGGCAGACCTCATCGTCCTCGGTGGCTGTGCAGCTGTTGAAGGTGCAGCACGGGCAGCGGGTTACGAAGTGACGGTTCCATTTACGCCAGGTCGCACCGATGCAACCGACGAAATGACCGACGCAGACTCGTTCGCAGTGCTTGAGCCATTCGCAGACGGCTTCCGCAACTTCCACGGCGTTGACGTGAACGCAGATGCCGAGAAGATGCTTGTCGACAAAGCACAGCTCTTGAGCCTGACCGCTCCAGAAATGACGGTTTTGGTCGGTGGCTTGCGCACGCTTGGTGCCGGCAACAACGACCACGGCGTCTTCACGGACAAGCCAGGAACGCTGTCGAACGACTTCTTCGTCAACCTGTTGGACATGGGTAATGTCTGGGTGAAGAAGGACGACCGCACCTACGAAGGACGTGACCGCAACACTGGCGCTGTGAAGTGGACGGCGACCCGCGCAGACCTCGTCTTCGGTTCGCACTACCAGCTTCGCGCTATCTCGGAAGTTTACGGCGCAGATGACGGGCAAGAGCAGTTCGTTAACGACTTTGTCGCAGCTTGGAACAAAGTCATGATGCTCGATCGCTTCGATGTCGCGTAAGTAACGTCTTAGATGACTATCAAAAGGCCCGGGTGTTTTGCCCGGGCCTTTTCGTTTCGTACGCCCGGCATGGGCACCAATTTAGAGGTGAAAGTCCTCTCTCAAGTAGGTCACATCAAGAGAAGTGAAGCGCAAGGGCACGAGGGCGACCGAGTGTCTGAAGGAAGCGTGAATCGAATCT
>JAUIBR010000075.1 GCA_030427705.1 bacterium
CTCGGGGTAGGGCACCGGGAACACTGATTCCCAGGACTCGAGATGCAGGAAATTCGGGTCACTGGCCAGCAAGCGGTGCAGGCGGGTCGTGCCGGAGCGGCCCAGGCCGACGATCACCACGGGATCGGCGATACGGCGCGCGAGTATCTCGGGGTGGCGCGTGAGCAACTCATGCGCGTACAGGCGATGTTTCAACAGTCTCAGTATGTTGGTGCGATTCATATAGCGGCCGAGCGGGTTCAGGTCGGCTTCGTTCTCGACCCAGAGGTCCTGTTCGATGTGAAGTCCGGCGCCCCAATTCGGGAATCGCGCGCCGCCGGCCATATGCCAACCGAACACAGGGTTGATGAGCGTGCGATTTGCGACGCCACTGAAGCCCGCAAGGTGGATACCGCCACCTGCATGCCAGTTGATATCCTGCGCCGCCGCGGATGCAGGCATGGCAAGCACGAGTAAGAAAAACAGTACAAACAGCTTCATGGCTTGGAAACTAGCCAACGAAAGCCGATTTTGCACCCCAAATTATCTAGGTGGGAATTTGGATCGACGCGACGATATCTTCCAAGACCGACTCAGACTGGGCCATCGAGTTGTCACCCAGGCTCGCAGCCAAGCTGATGCGGTGTGCGAGGCAAGGAACGGCCAATTCACGCACGTCATCCGGAATCACAAAGTCGCGGCCTTCGACCATTGCCAAAGCTCGGGATGCTGCGCTTAGCGCCAAAGCGCCACGCGTGGAGACGCCAATGCGGATACGCTGGTCTGTACGTGTCGCGTCGACGATGGCCAGCATGTAGTCGGCGATTGTCTCGCTCATCTGAATCTTCTCAGCGCGCTTTTGAAGCTCAAGGAATTCCCCCTCTCCGAGCAGCGGCTCAAGGTCATACACCGGGTTGCCACCGCGTCGTTCCAATAGGATGTCGCGTTCCACGCTCTGGTCGGGATAGCCAATCGAAAGCCGCACAAGGAACCGGTCCAGCTGACTCTCTGGAAGAGGATACGTGCCGTGATGCTCCAGCGGGTTTTGCGTGGCGATGACAAGGAATGGGTCCGGGAGGTCGTAGGTGACATTATCGACCGAGACCTTTCGCTCGGACATCGCTTCCAGCAGCGCGGATTGGGTACGTGGGGTTGTCCGGTTGATTTCGTCCGCCAAGACCAGGTTCGAAAAGATTGGGCCCGGTTTGAACTCGAAATCGCCTTTGGTCTGATGAAAGACCGAGATACCCAGGATATCAGTTGGAAGAAGATCGGAAGTGAACTGTACACGCTGGAAGTCCAAGCCCAGCGCGCGCGACAAGGCGAGGGCCAACGTGGTCTTCCCAACACCCGGGACATCCTCCAAAAGCACATGGCCTTGTGCCAACAAAGACGCAAGCGTCAATCGGACGACCTGCCGTTTGCCGCGAAATACCTGGCCGACATGCTCGGCAATGTCATGCAAACGATCTACAGCGGGTGTCGACTTTTCTGCTGGCAAATTCATGCTCTTCCTAAAGTTGCGGGTTCACTCTACCGGCGAAGTGCTCGGACTGCAGCCTTCGCAGCAGCATTCAGTGCAGTTATCTCAGAGGCGACTGGAGCACGCGGGCTAAACCGTGCCTTCAGATAGATGCGCGAAAACTCCTGAAGCTGCGATGTAGCCTGAGGAATCTCGCGTTCAAGACGTTTCAAATACTCTTTCGGTCCTTCATCATCTGCACGGTGAATGCCTCGAGCGGCGCCAGCGCGCTCGACCTTCGCGAATGCGGAGGTTGCCAACATCGCCCCGTTTGTCCGCCCACGCATCATGATCGCGGCCAGCGCCCCCGCGCCTGCCACGCCTGCTCCCACGAATGCAGTTGTGGGATTCCATCCGTCCAAGAACATCGAGACGACGGCGGATGTCGTCATCCATGAGGTCGCTGTGAATGCCACAAGACCCCAGCGAGCGCCGCGATTCACACGGCGACGTGTTCGCCAAAACGACAGCAACCCAAACACGAACAGCGAGAGGATGTAGACAAACCGCCATTCCAACGTGAAGGCTTCTTCATCGCTTTCCTGTTCAGCACGTCCTTCGGCGGCGCCCTTGAGCAGTCCATCTGGCCGAAACACGGTTGATGCTTTACGGAAGAAATCGACCTGTGAGGCGAGGTCATATTCGATGACCCACTTGGTCCACGATAGCTGTGCGGCGTCGTAATACTGCCGCAATGATTCTCCGATCGAGCCGTCAGACCAGCTCTCGGTTGGGGGCGTGGGGTCCGTGGGTACCCAACCGCGTGCAGGGTCATACCACTCAACCCACGAGTGCGCGTCGCCCTGTCGCACAGCCAGATATCCTCCGACCGCGTTCCATTTTCCGCCCAAGAACCCGTTCACCAACCTGGCTTTGATGCCATTGGCTCGAAGCATCAAGACCATCGAAGTCGCAAAGTACTCGCAATGTCCGCGTCGCGTGTCGAAGAGGAACGATTCCACAGGGTTTGAGCCAACTTTCGGCAGGTCGGTCGTGTATTGGAATTCATCTCGGAACCACTTGTTTAGCCGCTCAACCCTGGCCAAGGTTACCCCTTCGCCCGCGACTTCTCGGGCTTTCGCTCGAGCCCGAGGGGTGAAAGAGTCCGGTAGCTGCAAGTAGTGGTCGCCCGCCCGGACGACACGGGTCGGCTCATCGCCAGGTGTGCCGCGCCATAGTGAATACGGGATGCCCAGCTGACTGTGCGAATTGTGGTGAATATCACCGTAAGGATCGATCGCCAGCCGCCCATGACGTGGCGTCGTAAACTCAAATTTTGCGCCCGGCGCGCGAATCAGACCGGCTCCCAGACGGATACCTTTGGTTGGCCAAAGCGTTGGCAACACCGTGGTGTCCAACGGTTCGAGATACATCTGCATCTCAAGGGTCGGGTCCTCGACCGGGAAAACACTGTGCATCGGCCGGACGCGATTCTTCCCGCGCGGCAATGGCCAAGACTTCGAGGGCAATGTGCGGTTCCAGCGAATGCCGTCGTATTCATCAAACGACATCATGCGCCAATAGAACGGGTCCTCGCGTGGCACACCGTCCGCGAATTCGACCCGTAGAACGACTTCAGGGTTAGAGCGGATGACGCCATGTCCGCCTAGCTCAACACTTTCCGAGAAGCCGACCATCGAATCCGCAGAGCGTGATTGCGGCTGGAAGAAGCCTAATCCTACGCGTGGGAACGTGAAGAAGATGCCGACGCTCAGCACCAAGATGATGGAGCTGATACCTGCGAGGACGCCGATATACTGCCGGTTCAAGGGGTTTTGATTGCGAAGTGCCAGCCGCGGGTGTCCCGAAAGCTCCTCACGCAAGTGGAACACCGCCATCGAGAACGTGCCCAAGAGCACATAGAACGAGAACAAGACGCCAAATAAGACGTCCTCGTTCACGGTCGTCGCAGCGGCGAGCATGATGAAACTGAGCAGGAACAGCTGAAGCTCATCGCGTCCGCCTGCACGGCTCAGCAGCTTGATGAGCACCAGCACCAAGACCAGGTTAATCCCGGTCTGAAGGATGGCTTCGTCCGAGAAGAAAATCTGGAACATCGTGTAGGCGACGTAACCCATGATGCCGAGGTTCCACCACTTCTGGTTTTTAGGGTCAGCCAGCGCTCCCCCGCGCAAAAACCAGCTGGCGAGGCCGACGACGCCAAACACAATCCCCATCGGGAGGCTGACGGAATCGCCGATCAACAACATGCCGAAAGGAATCAGAAGAATGAGGTAGAGGCTGGTCTCGAACAGGAAATTCAGGCGCCGCATGCTATCCATTGGCACCTCCGATCTCGAGAACGAGGTCAGGGTCTTCAACGAATGCAACGGACTCAGCAAAGCCAATTGCGATGCGTCCGATGGACTTGTCCTTTCGCGCGATGGGCGAATCGCCAACCTCGAGCTCAGCCAGAGCCAGCTCATGCATCATGCGATCGACGTGCAATCCACCGTCGCCGGGCGCAATGGACTCGGTCAAAGTCGTCAAACCCACGCGATAGCCGCGGGACGTGAGTACATCCACGAGTCCTGCCGTTTTGGCCAGACCTTCTTCGAACTGCTTGAGTTTTGCGACCGTCAGCTTGCCGGGGTACTGCGTGCAGAAGACGATTTCTACGGCACGTTGAACGCGTAGTTCGGTCTCCTTGACCACGAGGTCCCCACGTTTGGCGCTGACCTTCCAGTGAACACTGCGACGGTCTTCTCCTTGTCGGTAGTCGCGCAAGGCGAAGAACTCATCACCATGGCCAGCCTTGCCTCCGTCGACATCACCAAACCTCGAGTAGACGTTGGCTGCCCAATCTGCGGCGTCGTCTGGAACGGGAAACGCAACCACGGTCGCGTCCGTATCGATATCGCGGCTCTTGTCGAACAAACTGAACGGAAATCGTGTGCTGATCGTGACTCGCCCAAGCTGGTAGAGACCGCGCCTGGGCAGATTGAAGTGCGCATCGACGGTTTGCGTTTCGCCCGCAGCGAGCCGAAGCGTGTAACCAGACGATACGGATGCCGCGTCAGTCGGCGTCTTCTTCCAAAACTGCCACCATCGTGGCGACTTATATCCAAGTAGCTGGCCACGCATCGGGCCGGCGACGCACTTTGCGTTGCGGTCGGAAACGGTGATGCTGAGCGAGGCAAATCCCTTAGGATTCTCGATTCGATACGACCCAGGCGCCGCCATTCCAGCCGTGATTCGGCCCGGCGCTCGACGTGTGGCGCGCAACTCTCGCAGCACCGCTTCGCTTAGGATGCCCGAGGCCACCATCAGCGACAGCATCATCCCCAAAAGCAGGAACAAAAGATTCTGACCGGTATTGATCGCACCGAAGCCGACGCCGATCGTAATGAGCACGAAGAACTTCCCCGCGGTGGTCAGAGAGAGCTGCCGGGGCGGGCGCATCCAGCGCTGCCACTTCTGACGAAACGTCTCTTGTTTGGCGTTTTTTGGCTTGGAGATACTGGCCAACGTCAACGACTCACGGTTGTGTGCGGAAAGTTAGTTATACATAGGATGCTGGGAGTTAGTGAAGGTTTGCGGAACGGGAAAAAATTCCGAGTCTTTGTTCGCTTTGCTCACAAGTTGTCTTTGTTCGCTGTGCTCACAAGTTGTCTTTGTTCGCTGCGCTCAAAGTTCTCTTCGCCTTCGGCGAGTTTTCTTCGCCTTCGCGAGTTTGCTTTGTTCGCTGCGCTCACAAGGGGCGAAGCTGCGCGAAGCGCAAGCAGACTGGCGCAAGCCAAGAGAACTTCCGCAGGAAAGAAAACTGGCGGAGCCAAGACTACGTCAGTACGTCACTAAAACCCCGGCTCTTCCACCAATCCTCGTCGTAATCCCGATGTTTGAGTTCTCCGAGTAGGTCTCACGGTCTGAGTGTTCAACCCAGGTGTCCGCGGATAGCAGCATGTGGTCGCCAAGTGCCCACGAGAGGCCAACTTCAGCGCGTCCCATCAGAAACGTCTCGTTCGCGTCGACGGGCAACGGCGTGGATAGTGCGCTGACGAGATTTCGTTTTGCAGCGATTCCCAGCGCTTCGGACCGCAGCATCAGGTTGGGCGTTAGCTGAAGCCGCGCGTATGCCGCGATTTGAGCACCGTTGTCGACAGCAAAACCGCTTGCATCCAAACGTTGGAAAGACCCAGCACCCATGCCGAAGTTGGCGTCGTCGGGGATGGACTCGAAGATAACTGACGGCGTCAGCAGGTAATCTTGACGGTTGGACACATGGTGAACGGCGAACCAAAGATGCGGAGCGACCACGGATGGGCCGCCTTCGTAGTCGGTGTCCACGACTTCGCCGTTTTCGGTGATAGTCGTGCGGCGAACCTCGGATATGGGCGAGATGCCAGAAATCCCAAGGGTAGAATCGACCTTCCACGGAACATCCCAAAACCGAAGTCCATGTGCGCCCAGAAAGTCGAACGTGAGGTTGAGGGATTCCTGACTCACCCGCGTTTCGCCACGCTTGGCCAACGGCACGTAGTAGTTTTCAACCCGCACCAACCCGAGGCCAAACTGTTCGAACCACGTCTTGCCATTCTCAGCAAATCCATTCACGAGCGCGATATCGATCGTAAACTCGGCGGGCGATGTGTCGTCTTTGTCGATCGACAGCTTCCGGAACTCAAAATCAAGATCCATGACTTCGACGCCCGCGGTTTCGTCGACACCAGACAGCAAGTTGGCGCCAAACGTAAATCCCGCGGTCATGGTGTTGGCGTTTGGTCGCCAGAACGTCTGATAGAAAGTCGCGTCTTGTTGGTAGGAAATCACCTGGCCAATGCTCACGAACCAAAGGGCTACTTCGGCACTCTGGTCCACGTGGAGGTCCAGATATCCCGGAGCATCCGTGCCTTCCGAGATCGCGATACCGCGCGCGAAAGCGTCGACCCGAGCTCCCCAACGATTCGTCCACAATGGGCCGCAGAACGGCGTGCAGTCCGGTCGATGCCAATCCGTCAAACGCAGGCTCAGCTGCCCGGTCAGCTCGCCGCCGCCCCAATTCAGGGCGGACGCGTCGGAACCAGCGAATTGTTCGCTTGCGCCCGTTAGACCAACGGTGCCGTCGAACTCCAGCCAGTCCGGGCTGAACGGGGCAGGGGCCGTTGAATCAACCGTGACGTCGGACTGGGCTGCCGCCGGGTACGCGCTCAACAGGAGGATTGCTCCGGTGAGTAGAGATATTCGGCAAAATTTCATGACTGCGCAGACGTTTCGAGGGACGTGAAATTCAAACAAATCGAGAATCACAAATTGAATCAGCAACAGGTGTGCCAAACACCCGGCAGGCGTTTTCACCCGCAAAGTCACGCGCGAAGAAGGATGGTTGGTCCTCGCACACGCAATGGATGAATAGGCGATGTACATGTAGCGACCACGCTCAATGCGAACTATGATGCAGGTCATTCACAAGACTTCGGGGCGATACCTATGGAAATACCGCACGACAAACTGGTCGCAGAACTCGATTACATGCGCGAGCTGATTCGTACTGACTTGGATGTGTTCAACAAGTTTGATCTCAATGGTGACGGCGAGATTGACGGCGCTGAATGGGCAGCGGTCGAGAGGTTGGTGGTTGAGCGATTGCGACGGGAGGCAGCTGAACTTGAGCGTGCTACCGCCATCATGAACGGAGAAAACCCGCCCGCGGCCGAGGAAGCTCAACCCGAAGCGAGCGAGCCGGGGAAGATTGCTGAGCGGGTCATGATCGAAGACTTGGTTCCGGCCTACTCGGGGCAGAAGATTCTGTCGAAACAGTCGGGCATCGAGAACGCGCTCGCCCTCGATTTTCTAGTCGTGGATGCCGGCGAGGACTTTGAGATAGCCGGCGCGGATTACTCGCGTTTCTATGGACTGCGCAACAAACGAAACAAGGTCATGTGCTCGTTTGGAGCCCGATTCTCGGGACCGACGAAGCAAGCCAGTGGCGATGCGGAGGTCGAAATCGCCGTTTTGGACGAGGATGGTCTGGTCACCCACAAGATCGAAAAGCGTGGCAACTGGCGTATCGCCACAGTTGCTGGCGATGACATAGGGACGCTGACCTTCCGACACAACACTCTGTCTTCGCACTACGACGCGACATGGGAAGGGGGAGAAGGAACGATAAAGTACCCCTGGTTCACCAGCGAGCGCATGGAAATGAAGGATGCGTCCGGGGTTGAGCTTGGCAAAATTGAGTTTGGAATGGCGATGCTCGACACGCAATTCGACTCCATGTCGGCCGTGCAAGTTCGTTTCATCGACGAAGAACAGGGGTATCGCTGGCCATTGGTTCTGGCCGCGCTCATCAACGTGATTCAGGACGATCAGACTAGCGGCGCTGCAGAGATTGGTTTGGGCATTCTTGACGTCCTCGTCGACGACTAGGCAACGGACGATATCCCCTCCATGTTTGGAGTGCGTCTACTCCGCGGATCTTCAGCAGAATGGCGTAGAAGCTGGTGATTGCGTTGGCACGCGAATCGCAACGTAGCTTCACGACCGTTCGTGGAGTGACCGTGAAAAGACTATTGGTTGTCATAACAGTTCTAGCTTGTTTCTCAGCAACCACTGCGTTCGCCGAAACCGGTTTCTATCGCAATCCAGCGTATTCAGACCTTGGTGTTGTTGTGGAGGCTGGACCCGCGGACGGGATTGGGAGTTCTAATGGACTAACTCGACACGGGGTCGGGCTACTGGATGGCCACTGGGATGAACAGTTTGTCTTTGGCGCCGCCATTCATCTGCTGTTCCTTAATGCCGTCCGAGTCGGCGTCGGATGGGGCTCCGAGGACGTCTACGGGCGCATCTCGGACGGCATCGAGTTCGAGCTCAGCGCAGGCTGGTCGTTCGACAAACTAGATTTTGGGGCGACTGGCCGATACTTACGCAATTCGAGACGAAGTTGCGAGTTAAGCTACGGCGAGATGCCAGACGCATATGCCTTTTCGGGTTTTGCGGCGTATCGCCTCGACCAGCTTACTGTCGAGATGTCCGGTGGTATCGATCTCTACACGACGACCTACGACTGTGCGTACGAAGGCGGTGGTTGGGGCCTGATATTCGGGCAACCTAGAGTTGCATGGCAGTTCAACAACGCCTTTGCCATCGCGTTTCAGACCGCAGTATTCACCGGAAAGGAGTTCGCCATTCGTCCCAAGTTGGAAGCGGTATACTCGATTCCAATTGGTGTCGGAGTTGTCGACCTCTCCGCATCGTTTGAGTCCCTGACGATTGACGAATGGTCAAACGTGGCCATGGTCGGCGTCTCGTATCGACTTTGAATGAGCTCAAGATGAAAACTGTACTACTCATGCTTACGCTGATTGGATGTCTGATTCCATCGTTGGCGAGCGCCGAATCTGGTTTCTATCTGCAGCCCGCATTCACTGAACTTCGCGGGGTGGTGAATGTTGGTCCAGCTGATGCGATTGGTACTACCTCATTACAGCAACACGGTGTTGGACTAGTTGAGGGGCAACCGATGTTTGGTCTAGCGCTACAACTGTCTGCCCTAGAATCCGTGAGGTTGGGAGTTGGGTGGTCCACAGCTAGTCAACTCGCAAGGGTGGCAAATGGTGTCGAACTAGACCTTGGGGCGGGCTGGTCGTTCGACATGATAGACGTTGGAGTGTCTGGTCAGTATCTCATCAACCCAGAACAAGCTTGCGAGCATGGTTGGCCGAAGTCCGACAACGTGGCCAGTGTATCCGGTTTTTCTGCAATTCGATCCAAACACGTCATGTTCCAGATTTCGGGCGGGGCCCACTTCTTTACGCCAAATGTCGATTGTGGTGAGGAAGGGAATACCACTCATGTGGCGTACTTCGCCCCCAAGCTGGCGGTGCAAGTGAGCGACTCGCTTGGACTCGCGTTGCAGACGAGACTCCCCAAATCGCGGAGGGAAATTGAGGTCCACCCTAAACTGGAGGCGGTTGTTTCTCGGCCTCTGGAAACCGGTGTCCTCGACATTTCTGTTTCGTTGGAGGTGTTCGAGTTTGAGCTCGAGAGCACCACGCTGATGGCAGGATTGGCCTACCGTGTTTGAGTTGGATTCTATCTGGTTTCCATGCTCATGCATTTGGCCGATAGCTCAGGCTCATCGTTGTCCTTGGCCCACGTGCAGATATTGCTCAGCGACCAAGTCGTGGGGTCGTTGTCTAGGACGGAATGCATGCCCGCGATCGTCTCGTCATGCCCACGGACTAACAGGAAGATGTAGGTGTTGATGTAGAAGAACTCTTTTGAGCTTCCACGTAGCTCGACCCTCGGGTCGAGGAAGAACGCGAAGACGACCAGGTTAAAAACCACGCAAAACGAGATCACGGTTGCGACCGCAACCACGAAGCGCCGCGGGTGCGCTTTTAGTGCCCGAAACAACCAACGGGCAGGGCGATAGAACACCCAATAGGCCAGTATCAGCCAGCCAAGTAGAAGAACTGCAACCACTTTGAGTCGAACTGGGAGTCTGTCCCAAAATCTCAAAAGGGGGTCCCGCCCAGTCTCTTCAACTTGGCTCAAAGCTGCTAACACCTCGGATAAAACTGGCCGAAGGCCAAGCAAACTCGCCGAAGGCGAAAGACAACTTGGCGAAGCCAAAAGAAAACTGGCCGAAGGCCAAGATAACCCGAGCTATTCAAGCTCGTCGTCAACCTCGTCCATCATCTCTTCGAGCGTCTTGGGCTCATTAGACTCATCAGGTTCCATGCCTGAACCCGCATCGTCCATTTCGTCGTCAACCTCGTTCATGAGGTCTTCGAGCGTCTTGGCATCACCTGCCGGTGCGACCGCGTCATCCGCCTCAGGTTGTTCGTCCGGTGAAGGCTCGATCCCAGGTGCAGCGCCAGGTTCAACAGGCGCTTCGACGTTTTCGTCCGGCCATGGAACCCAGAGGCTTCCGCCTTTCGACAAGCTCACAAGCCCCAGCGAAATCGATGGTACGTAGGTGATGAGGAGCAGACACAGCGCCATCAAGCCCACGAACGGCACGACAGAACGCACGACCTCGCCGATCCCCTTCTTAAACAACGTAGACGATACGAATAGGTTCAGACCAATCGGTGGCGTCAGGTAGCCGATCTCAAGGTTAACGATGAAAATCGCGGCCATGTGCAATGGGTGGATTCCCAAACCAAACGCGACTGGCGCCAGCAGCGGCACCAGAATCAGGATGGCGGATAGGATGTCCATGAAGAAGCCGACGATAATCAGCAGAACGTTCACCAGAAGCAGGAATGCGAGCACGCTCAGGTTCATCTCTAAGATGAGCTCAACGGCTGCTTCCGGAATCTTGGCGCGGTCCAGATAAAGGTTAAAGCCAAGCGCAAGGGCCATGATGATGAGCAAGCTTCCCATCAACACTGCGCTCTCGCGGAAGACTTTCGGGATGTCTTCGATTCCGAGACTCTTATGGATGAAGAACTCGACAACCGCGGCGTAAATGACGGCAACGGCTGCGGCCTGCGTGGGCGTAAACACACCAGAGTAGATTCCGCCCAGAATGATGACCGGCAGGAGCAGCGCCCAGATGCCTTCGCCCAGGTTCTCGATGACCTCTTTGCCGTTGAACGGTTTGCGCTCAACGCCGGTGAGCATGCCAATTCGCATGGAGTACAGGGCGAGCACAATACCAATGAGCATGCCGGGCCCAAGACCCGCGATGAAGAGGTCCTTGACGCTACTGTCGCCGCCACCCGCGCTCGCAATTGCGTAGCCGATTGGGTCTTTCAGGCCCGTTGGGTCAACGATGGCGTAAACGATCATCGGAATCGACGGCGGAATCAGAATCCCCAAACTACCAGCTGAGGTGACGAGTCCTGTAGAGAACTTGTCTGGATAGTTCGCCTTCATCAGCGCCGGGTACATGATGCTGCCGATCGCGATAACGGTGACTGGCGATGAACCCGAAATAGCTGCGAAGAAAACACACGCGAATACGGCCGCGATCGCCAAACCACCTGGGAGGAACCCGAACACGGATTCCGCGAAGTTGATGAGACGTTTGGCGATGTCGCCTTCGGTCATGATCGCGCCAGAGATGACGAAGAACGGGATCGCTAGCAATACCGGCTGATCCGCGAGGCCACGCGTCTGTTCGATGATGGCCGTGAGGAGTCGGAACTCGTCAAAGACCCCACCAACGAACAACAAATACATCGTGATTGAGCCGATTAGGACGTACAGGGGCACGCCTAACGCAATCAAAGCGACGATCAGGAAGATGAGCCCAAACCAGAAGTACGAGGGCAGGGGAGGCTCTTCAGGAGCTTGGAACTCCTCGACGGGTTCTTCAGCCTCTTCAACTTCGTCTTCGACTTCCGTGTTCTGGCCTTCGCCAAGCTCATCGTCGACCTCGCCCATCATTTCTTCAAGCGTCTTGGCTTCGCCGCCAGCGCCTTCGCCCTCGACTTCACCAGAATCGGCGCCGGCATCAGGAGTGTCGGCCTTCTCTTCGGCAATCTCCTCGTCGACCTCATTCATCAGGTCTTCAAGCGATTTACCTTGAGAGAATCCGACACTCGGGATCGCTAACGAAACCGCGATTAACCCAAACGCCAAAACTCGAGCGAAGCGAGAAGCAAACTCGCCCGCAGGGCGTAGAAAACTCGCGTAGAGCGCGAAGAAAACGCGGCCGAAGGCCGCAGATAACGTGAACGTAGTGAACATTAGTGGCCCCCCGCGACTTCAGAGTAAGACTCTCCGGCGATGCCCATACGTGCAAAGACGACGGCGTGACCAATGAATCGAAGTGTAATCAGGAGGAACGACACAGGGATTGCCAACACCTTCAGCCAATCCGGAATCTCTCCGGGCTCACTGGGGGCGAAGAAGACCTGCAGCGCGCGTCGGAAGGCCGATGCGTCTTCGGGTAGCGGATATCCGTTGATGAGCTCGTCTTTCATGCCTGCTGGCATCCAGCTGGGAACTTCCCAGATGGGTTTGATGTACGAGCTTTGGAATCCAAAGATGTATTCGAATGACAGGTACAGCACCACGGCCGAAAACGCGGCTGCGGCCAGATACGATGCGGTGTTGAACCATGGAAGCTTCTCGGGTGGTAGGGTCTTGCGAGCCAGGTCGACCCGCAGGTGGCGCCGTTCACGGGCAGCCATGCTTGCGCCCAGGAAGCCAACCCAAAGTAGCATCAACAGTGAGTAAGACTGTGCCCAGGAGAAACCGGTTGGGAGATTTCCAAAAACGATGAAAGCGATCACCGCGCTTACGATGAACACTCCCAGGCGTTTCGACTCACCAAGCTCTTTGAACTTCAGCGCGATTGGAATGGCGAACGCGACCAATACAAGTCGGTAAACCGTTGAGCTTTCAAGGACCAACAACAGATACGCGAAGAGCGCCGAACCTGCGATCCATCCAAGTGCGATGCCTGCGCGCATGCCGGCGGGGCGGTCCTTCTTTTTGGAGGCTGCCCAACCCATCGCACCGACGAAGGCTGCGAGGACGCCAGACAGCGAGTAGCCGTTGGAGTCGCCTGCATCGAAGTACTGACTGAGCGTCACCGACAGCTGGTACACAACATCGGTGAAGACCAGGATGCTCATCAAGATGAGGAAGGTGACGACAACGACGGTCTCGACCCGGTAAATCCAATGGTCGACAACGCCAATGGCCCCAAGTCGTTCTGACAGGGCAGGGCCGTCGTCAGCCTCTAGAGGGTTCTTAAACTCCTCCGAAGCATCCGATTCTTCATCGATCTCATCGATTTCGCTCGATTCATCAACCGCGTCGGACTCTTCCGGTTCCGACTTCTCTTCGTCGCTCATATCCTACTTCCGTGCAGGTGGCGCACCACTCGGGAGCGCCTAAAACTAAAGGCCAATGGCAGAAGCCAGAAGCCTTTTCGTTCGAAACTATTGTTTCAGCTCTATCGGTTCTTCTCGACGATATCCAGAAGTGCAGCGCCGCTCTTGCCGGCACGCTTGCGGAACATCTTGTGAACCGACTTGGTCTTCTTCTTGAACTCAGCCTTTTGAGCTGGAGTCATTTCGCAGACCTTGATCTTCATCGCGCCCAGGTTCTTCACAAGCTTCGGGTGAAGCTTGCGAACCATCTTGCGGCCGCGGTCAGCTTCAGCTTGTCGGTCAGCCAGCAGAATCTCTTGAAGGTCCTTTGGCAGGCTGTCGAACCACTTCTTGTTATACATGATAACGGCAGGTTGATAGATGTGGTCGCTCAGCGTCCAGTGGTCGATACCTTGCTGCCAGCTTGCCGCCATCGCGAACAATGGCGTGTTGTCGAAGCCTTGCACGTTGTTCGATTGAATCGCGCTCAAGACCTCAGGGACAGCGATACGAACTGGGTTTCCGCCCAGCGCGCGGTACATTTCTTCGTGAACCCACGATTCCTGCGAGCGCATCTTGATGTCGGCCAGGTCTTCTGGCTTGGTGATGCACTTGCCCTTCGTCGCGAAGTTACGGAATCCGTTTTCAGCAAAGACGTAGACCTCAAAGCCGTACTTGCGAAGCAGGTCGCGCACGGGATTGAAGAGGTGCTTGTCGATGATGCGGTCGGCTTCCTTCGAGTTCTTGAACAAGTAAGGAAGTTCGAAGACGTTCATCTCAGGCGCGATGCTGGCGACCGAAGCGGTCGACACACCAGCTGCCTGAAGCTGACCACTCTTGGTCTGGCGGACGATGGAAACCTCACCACCGGCCGAACCCATGAACAGCTTCACCTTGATGCGTCCGTTGGACGCCTTCTGGATTCGCTTCTTCATCGACTTCAGCTGTTTGCCCCAAGGCGTATTGGGTGGTGCAACCGTTCCAAGGTTCAGTTCGTAAACCTTTTTGTCGTCTGCAGAGGCGACCCCGCTGAACAGCAGGATTGCCAGAAACGCTACAATATTCGCAGTAATTCGTGACTTCATGATATCTAACTCGCGTCTAGCCCAACCCGAAAAATCTTAAGTCCTTGAGTGTCTTAAGTTCTTAGGAATCAATAGAAGAAGTCGTCAGCGCGCTCGAGGAGGCGCTTCGCCTTCGCTTGCTCCAAACGGTTCTCTGGCCCAATCGATGGGTCAGCGTCTGGGTTTGCTGCAATCGTTTCGTTCAAGAGCGTCTCGAACAATTCGCGGTCGCCAACAAGCGTCGCGTAGCTCTCAGCCATCAGGACTCGAGTAGCCAGGTAGTTCGGGCCAATCTCGATTGCCTTCTCGAACGATGCCTTCGCCTTTGGTGGGTCACCGCCGCCGATGGGCACTTTGCAGTGGTACGCGCCGAAGTATCGGTGTGGCGCGCCGTAGAAGTACGTTTCGTCCTGCTGGATCATCCAGTCCATGGTCGCTTTGATGTCGTCTTTGCGAGCAAGGATCGTCGCGATGCCTTCGAGCAACGCCCATTTACCCATATTGGTTGCGTACCAGTACAGCGGGCCAGCAGCCTTCGGGTCAGCCGACTTCACTGCCGTCTTCCAGTTGTTTGCATCAGCGGCAACTGCAGCTGCGAACTTCGGGTCGCGAAGTGCAATCGCTTTCTCAGCAGCCGTCACGCCTTTCTCGAACTCACCCATCATCTGGTCGTTGAGCTCGTCGTCTTCAGCCTGAAGACGGGTGTGGCTATCCGCCAGAAGGTAGTAACCACGGGCAAGGCTTGTGTAGATTTCGGCCAGTTTCTCTTTACGAGCTGCCTCATCCAAATTTGGCGATGCGGTTTTCGCTGCCTTTTCCCAAGTCGCAATAGCTTGTTCAAGCTTCGCGCGGTCTCCACGTGCCTGCCATGCAGCGTCTGCATCGGCGAGCATCTTGTCAAAGTCACCTTGCTCCGTAGCGGCGGTGAGTTTGTTTGCGTCAGTGGTCATCGCCGAACTGCGCTCTGCGCCAGAACAACCAACAACAAATGATAGTAGTGCAATCACAAGTCCCGCGCACAAACGGGTGGTACCAAGACGGATCATCGAACACTCCCTTCGATTCTCGGTTAACTAATAAATTCGCGTAATGGTGGGGAACATAGTCCATCTAGCTCGCTTTGCAAAGCTCGCTAGGGGTTGTCTTGCGCTTCGCGCAGTTTTCTTTGGCTCCGCCAAGTTATCTACTGCTTCGCCGTGTTGGCTTGCGCTTCGCGCAGCTATGTTCCGTGGTTCAAAGATGGATTGAACAATCTCCTCAGGTCAGGCGCCAACCGTACTTCATCGAACAACCTCAATCCGGAATTTATTCGACCCATCAAAACTGGCCAAAGGCCAAGACAACTGGCCGAAGGCCAAGAAAACACGAAGTAGTCAACACCGCAGGTAGACAACCGAGCTGGCCACAGGCCAAGCGAACACGAAGTAGAAAACACCGCAGGTAGTTAACCCGATGGGTGGACAACCCGTCCAAGAATAGTTAGTTACCCCGTGTCTAGAGAGACCTAGCCATGTCAGTAAACGCCACACAAATTGAACTTCTTCGCAAAGTCCTTCGCCATGGGGCTAAGGGCCGCGTTGTGCGCATGTTGCAGAAGTTCCGTGCGGCGGACCTGGCCGACATCTTCAAGCACCTCACTCCGCCCGAGCAGAAGTCGTTCATCGACGTCCTGTACCAACAGGAGCAGGCCGCGGCGACGTTGCTTGAGCTGCCGCAAGACATCTTCGTCGACATCTTGGAGTTGATGAAGAACGATATGGTCGCAAAGCTTGTCGACCGCATGGCTGCTGACGATGCGGTCTATACGTTGGGGCTCTTTGATAACGAGCGGGCTGACGCCGTAATCGCGCTGCTCAGCGATGAACACCACCGAAAACGGATCGAATTCATCCGCGCATACCCCAAGGAATCCGCGGGCTCGCTGATGACCGACGATATGCTCACGCTCGACGAAGACTTCACGGTCGGCGAAGCGATCGACCGGATTCGCGAACTTGCCGCAGACAGCGAGTTCGTCAGCTACGTCTACGTGGTGAACGAACACAGTACGTTTCTGGGCGTCGTGCCGCTTCGCCGCATGATTGCTGCTCGTCCCGAGCAGACCTTGAAAGCCATCATGGTGGTTAACCCAGTGGCGGTTCGTCCTATGGATGACCAGGAAAAGGTCGCCGAGCTTACCGCGCGCTACAATTTGCTGGCCGTTCCCGTTGTCGATGACAACTTCACGCTCTTGGGAGTCATCACGGTCGACGATGTCATCGACGTTTTGCAGGCGGAAGCGACGGAAGACATGTATCGCATGCAGTTTCTGTCGGACGAAGACCGTGTCAGCACACCCGTCACGGTTTCCGTGCGCAAACGATTCCCCTGGATGGTGCTTAACCTTTTGACGGCGTTCCTTGCGGCGAGCGTCATCGCGCTCTTCGAGGCGTCGATCACCGAGGTTGTCGTGCTCGCTACATTGATGCCTGTGGTCGCCGGAATGGGCGGAAACACGGGCACGCAGACGCTGACGGTCATCACGCGCGGTATTGCGCTTGGCGAGCTGGACGCGGCCGAAGGCGCACGCGCGATCGCGCGGCAAATGCTGGTCGGCCTAATGGTCGGTGCCGGCATCGGACTCATCGCGGCTGGCGTGACGTACCTTTGGAAAGGCAACCCCTATCTGGGCGGCGTCTTGTTCTTGGCTATGCTCACAAACCTCAGCATTGCTGGCTTTGCGGGCGCGGCGGTTCCGATTGTGTTGAAGAGCTTGAATCAGGACCCGGCGCTTGGCGGCAGTGTGATCGTCACCACCTTCACCGATATCTGCGGGTTCATGGCGTTCCTGGGACTCGCAACCCTTTTCCTTTCGCAGCTTTCTTAAGTTTAGCAGACCATGAAAACACCTGCTTCAGCGGCTATCGAATGGGACCAGCGTCCTATCACCCCTGGGATTTGCGGACTGGTCGAGTGCATCCACGCCTCGATGGCGTATCAGGGCCTCGACATCGACTTGGACGAGCTTCTATGCGTGTCCAGCGCACCGTTCGCGAACTACCTGTACGCACACGAAGTCAATCAGCATGACGAGCTGACGTACTCGGACCAAGGCGAGTTGTTCACGAATTACGGCATCTTCGAGAGCGTCGGTTACTACACGGGCTGGCAGCTCATGGAGATCGAGCGCATCGCCGATGACGAGCTGTGGAAGGTCATCAAATACGAACTGCTATTGGACCGCCCAATCGTGTCCATCGGCTGCGTCGAACCCCTGCAGCCAGTCATGGTCACAGGCTACGAAGAGCAGGGCGCCAAGCGTCTGATCACGGTGCACACCGATAGCGAGACCCGCACCATCGACCTGCGTGAGACCAAGCCTCAAGGCGACTCCGAGGTCTTCGTGAACTTCATGGGTATCATCCGCCCCAGCGAGTCACCGGATTGGGCGGCATCGCTGAACAAGCAGCGCATGACCGTGCTGCGCTGGGCCGCTAAGCATGCGACCTCTAAGAAAGAGTTCTTCCACGAAACCCGCGAGAACTACCACACGGGCCAGCTGGCCCTGGAAGTCCTGCCCGAGTTCCTGCAGCGCGAACACGATGAGAACTTCTGGCCGTATATCGCCAATATGGTCCGCAGCCGCGTCCGCACCCGCACCGCCGCCGCCAACCGCCTGGGCGATTGGGGCCGAGATTTGGCCGCGGAACTCAACGAACCACGCGTCGAGGAATCCCTAAACTTCGCCGCCGAACTGTTCGGAAAAGCCATCGATGCACTGAAGGCCGACGACGTTGAGCTCACCGACGCGCTCACGCAGTACGCAAAGCACGAATACGACGCGAACCACTGCTTGAGGGACGTGGCGGAGCTGCTGCCATCACCATTTGGCTAACAGTCAACTAACCTGGAATTTATTGGCTACCAGGCTACCGGCTCGGGGGCTTGGGGGCT
>JAUIBR010000110.1 GCA_030427705.1 bacterium
GTGTTGGTTTCACAAACCAACGGATATGCTCTTCCAGCTCGACCGACTCCCCGAACTTAACGATATCCACGACTGATTCTGACCCGAGGTCTTGCCAGCTCTGAAGTCGTTTAGTGATCTCGGCCTCGGTCTGCCCGCCGCCTTCTTCCATGCCGATAAACCAGACATCCGCGTCGAGATTTCCGTAGCCCACAAATGAATCGCAGAACCTCTCTAGCAAATCTTCATCAAGCATACGTGACGCTCCCTGTAGGCAGTCAGGATATCAAGAGATAGCGTCGCTATTCGCCTTCGTAGTATCAGCACGACATCTCTATTTTGGTACTACAAAATAACGTCCGATAAGTTTACTTATGTAAACTTATCTTGGTCACATTGTGTCTGGGTTGAATGTTCAACTCATAAATCATGGTCTCCAAACTCCACAACTATTGGGTTTTCCAATATGTGTTGCCGAACTGGACGAATCAATGTGCCAGCTACTGCAAGGTCAAGCCCATCTCGCGCATAGTCAAAAGCTTTTAGAGCCGTCTCGCGGTCCAGAACCATCTTGACGCTGAGTGTGTGAGTTCCCCGTCGCTTCCAGAGTATTGTAGCATCGGCCGCTGTACGAAAGTCGTCTTGCCATGCAATGGATTTCACCCTTCCTTTGATGACCTGTTCTCGAGCACCAGCGTGGTCGCGAACGATTTTGTCGCAATGTATGGCGAGCGATTGGTAGATGTCTGCAGTGACTTTGCCACGAGTAGGACCCTCGTACGTCCCATAAAAACTAGAAAAGCTCGCGTTGTACTCATGTGCTGCATGAAGATTCTCCGTCAACTCCATGAACACACGTGCTAGGTTCAATGAGAAGTAGCCTTCTGGTTTATGCAAGCCACCCATTAGGCGCAGAAGCAGACGTCTGCCTATCGGTGACGCTCCCCCTTCGACTAACTGCGTTTGTGGATCGACCGGAATCTCCACGCGTATCCCAAAGCTCTCTTTTCTTGTGTGACCAAACTCACAAAAATCCTTCACGAATTTTGTGGCTTCGAGGGGCACGTTTCTGACGATTGAGTCGAATTGTCCAATCTCGGCCGCAGCGCTGTACAGCATGAGTTGGCGCAATTTCGGTATTGCGAAAGCCACTTCATCGAGGGAAGGGTTTCGTTCATTTAGAAATCGCAAACCGAATGACTCGCTCGCCCATTCTGATAGTTCCGCAGCGACTTCGTCTGCCGATCGCCCTTCCGCCGCTCCAATGGTCTGCAATGCGAGGAACACGAGTCTTTCGAAATCCAAGGACTCAGACGGTGGGACTCTGAGTCTAAACGGTTGGGTGTGGTCCCCTGGCTCCGTGTAGACCCAAACATCGGACCGTTCTTCACGCGTCCATCCGCGATTCAGTAGATACTGATTGAGCCGCGATCTACTTGGTACCGAGTAATTCACGTAAAATCCCCAGTTGAGGCACAGGTGAACATGTCGTTAATCGCGTTGATATCGAATATGTGCTTGGTCGACACACTAATGGTCTTGGTCGTGGAGTTTCCAGTCGGTTCAACTCCCCGGTGCCTGTACCAGTAGGCGGTTCCTCGGATTCGCAACTCGTTCTGCAGATGAACGCTACATGGTTCCTGCGTCACGAATAGTATCAGAAACAGCGGTACATGCACTTCACCGTTGAGCAGTTGTCTCTGTCGAGCAGCCATGTCATTGAAATTCTTGACTGGCAGTGGATATTTGATTTCGTCTGCTTTTTGGGTTGGGTTGAGCACAGCTTTCAATTGCAGGTCTACAATGACCCCTGTCGGCGCAATTCGGAGCCCTTGTGCTTCTTCTCGGACGGTCATTTGTTTAAGGCATGCATCAACCCCATAGTCATAGGTGGCCGACTCGCACAAATGATCCCCCAGATTGGCAATCCCTTGAACGAAAAGCTCCTGAAATCGCTCAGTTCTATGGGCCCGATCCATGTCGCTCTTAGGTTGGGAATTGAGATTATTAAGAATTCTACCCCAAGTAACCGAGACATCGTACAGATTTCTCAAATTTGCGAAAACTTCCGTCGCGTTTGTGAACGACTCGACGTTGGAGGGTCGTACAGGTTTTGGTCGCATGGATGGTCTTGTTTGCTACGGTCCACTGTGTTCGCAGGCCTGCCCCCTGCCTGTTCGGTCCTGACCATGCGCCTGTACTCGCTAAGGCGACAAGTTCGCTCTCAGGATGGCTAAAGCCACTGCACTTGGCCTTTCGGCCTACGCTACTCCCTAAGCGGTCCGTGGCTAACGTTTCGCTCCATCCGCTCACGTCGTCGCTGTTTGCGTCCCATCACGCAGGGATTGGCCCTGCAACCCCAAGATGGAGAACATCATGAGCACAATCCTCAACTTCCCAAACAGCTTCGCACCAGACTTCGAGAGCCTTTCTATCCGCAACCACCTTCAGACACTTATCGACTTTGTCGATCGACAGCCCCACGGACTCCTGCACGTTGACGCCCCCTGGACGCAAAATTCGGCGATGGCCTGCGTCGCTGCTTGGTCGAGGAGTTTAGTGACCTTTACATCTTTCATTTACGAGGTAATGCGCGGACTTCCGGTGAAAAACGTCGTAAGGAGAAGGGCAATGTCTTTGGCGAGGGGTGCCGAGCCCCCGTTGCAATCACGCTTCTCGTCAAGAATCCGGAAGCCGATGTTCATGGCCGCGTCTTCTTCCACGATATTGGAGACTACCTTACACGCGACGCGAAACTTGAGCGAATTCAGGAGTTTGGTAGCCTCGGCGGCATCTCGGCAGAGGAGGCATGGCGTATCATTGAGCCTGATGCGCAC
Source organism: bacterium (assembly GCA_030427705.1). Lineage (GTDB taxonomy): Bacteria > Myxococcota_A > Bradymonadia > Bradymonadales > Bradymonadaceae > JAUIBR01. Next base: position 2,817 of record JAUIBR010000110.1, read on the forward strand.
GGGGACTGGCTCAATCAGCGTAATGCAAACTTTTCAGAGTTTATTGTGTTGGGCAACAAAGATGGAACGGGGGAGCCCACGCTCTTTGAGACCTATACGCTGGGTGTGGTAACTGGGCGCGACGCTTGGTGTTACAACAGTTCTCGCACGGTCGTTGCGCACAACATGGAACGGATGGCTGAGTTCTACAACGCCGAGGTCGATCGCTTCCTCGACGTTTATGCCGACTTGGAATCATCGCGTCGTAAGGAGAAGGTCGCTGAGTTCATCGATACCGACCCTACGAAGATAAGTTGGACCAGAGCCCTCAAGCGCAACCTTGCGTCAGGGAGGCATTTGGCATTCGATGCAACGAATCTTACCCGGAGCGTGTACCGTCCCTTCTTCAAGCAGTGGCTCTACTTCGATCGTCACTTCAATGAAACGCTCTCCAAAACCCCACGTCTCTTTCCGACGCCCAATGCGGAAAACGTCGTTATTGGCGTCCCTTCATCGAAGACCCGATCAACTTGGTCAGTCTACATAACAGACTGTCTCCCCAGCCTCCATTCCACGGACATGGTTGGTTCGCAGTACTTCCCGCTCTACCTCTACGATGAGGCGG